>CAYSJM010000015.1:0-55798 GCA_964431385.1 uncultured Ignavibacteriaceae bacterium
ACTTAAGCAATTTGTCACTTAACTGCCGGGCATCATCGTTTGTGGCAGTGTACATTAGGAAGATCAATGATTCTTCGAGCCGTTGCTTTGCTTCTGAATCATCAGATATTCTATGCAGTGCAAGGATGCTGTCCGCAGTTTTATTCGTCTGTGGAGAGATAAATATTGTAAAAACGAGTAAAATTAAAAGGGTTTTTAACATTCAAAGTCGTCGATTAAATGATCACAATTCTCTATTGCAAGTTACAATATTATCACCATTTAATGCAAATTCAGGTAATAAGATTCATTTTGTTTGTTCAAACGAAACTATTATGATAAAATTGCCCAATTTTATCATACTCTTTAAGTATTATACTGAATGATTATAGTAATTTGCCCTCGTTCTCACAACAATTCCTGAGGTCTGTTTTCATTTTACTGCTTGACCTCAATTTTTAATCAATTTTAATCCCTTATGGTGCTTTTATGCGTGCTACGATCCGGCTCTCACTTTTTATTATTCTTCTCCTTGGTTCAGTTGGCTATGGACAAATGAACTACGAAATGGAAAAAACAACAGGTACTTACATACCACTTACGGGTGGTAAAAATTTTAAGTACATTGGCAATCCGGCGTTCCTGAACGATAATATCTCCCAGGCTACGCCTGTCGGTTTTTCGTTCAACTATAACAATCAGGTTTTTGATACATTTCAAGTCACTACCAATGGATTTATTAGAATGGGATCGGGACTCACAGATGCAGGGAATCCCAATTCGCTTAACAGGTTGACAAGAAGACTTATCGCACCTCTATGGGATGATATTCTTGCCCAAGATACAAACAGCATCCAATATCTAACCACCGGAACAGCACCAAATAGAGTTCT
The DNA here is from genome assembly GCA_964431385.1 of uncultured Ignavibacteriaceae bacterium. Lineage (GTDB taxonomy): Bacteria > Bacteroidota > Ignavibacteria > Ignavibacteriales > Ignavibacteriaceae > UTCHB3. The sequence goes on from CAYSJM010000015.1 coordinate 873, forward strand.
CTCGGTCGATTTCAGAACTGTAAAATGGAGCACCGCCACCGGATTCTCAAGTTTTATGATAAAGTTATATGAATCAACTAATGTTATAGAGTTTATTTATGGCACCATGAACCCCGGCACAACAGTTTCGTTGACTATTGGAATCAGCAGCAACCAACCCGTAACTTCATCCGGAAGTGCGACAGGCACCAACTCTTTCCTCTCTATCAATCTCGGGGCAGATTCACTCAATCCATCTTATATGCAAAGCATGACGCTTAGTTATGACAATATCTCAAAGTTACCTTTACCCGGTACGCTTCTAAGGTTTACACAAAACAACACCCCAATTGCTCCCGGTACCTATACCGTTGGGGCGACCGGAAATTTTAAGACGATAAGTAGTATGGCGACGGCTCTCAACTCGAGGGGTGTGGCAGGACCCCTAACTTTTTTAATTCAGGATGGCACCTACGATGACTTTTTGCACCTATCATTAATTTCAGGCACTTCACAAACAAATACGGTTACAATAAAACCGGCAACCGGGGCTAATGTTATTCTTTCCCCTGCTAATGGAAGTTTTTCGACCAATCAAATTGGTCCATTTACCGGTGAGAGCATTATCAGATGTTCAGGCATAAATTGGGTTACAATCGATGGCTTAAATATGGTTCAAAACCCGTTAAATTTGAACGCCACCACAAGATATGAAAATGGTCTCTGCGTCACTTCTTCGAGTATAGCACTTTCCGGAGTTACCTTTCTTACCGGTTCGAAGTGTAATACATTCAAGAATTTCAACATCGATATGAAAATCTCCCTTGTTCCGACTACTAATTCAAATACGACCGGAATAATGATGGGTGGCTTTTCTTCAAATACTCCCGATTCGACAGCCGCCTGCAGCTACAACACCTTTCAGAACTTTGAAATTCGTGATTTTGGTAGCATCGGCGTTTATATGATAGGCTCTCATCAATCGGCTCCCGATATAGCAAATAAGTTTACCGCCACTTCAGGACGAAACTACATCGGTGACCTCTCACTCACCGCAACAACAGGGATTCTTTCAGCTTATGGGTTTTTTGTCTATAAGCAAAAAGATCTTACCATCGAAAAAACTGACATAAGCAATATCCTCATTTCTACCTTCAATGGGGGTTCATGTTACGGTATTAACTTGAATAACATCGATGATACAACTTTTGCAAACCAGGGCAATATTGTCCTAAAAAACAATCGTATTTTTAATCTAAAAGTAAACCCAAGCGAGACTTCTCCTAATACTGCAGGGGGAATTATGGCGGGAATTTTAATAAACAGAGTTAAACCGGGTTCAAATGTCCAAATCGTTGGGAATGAAATATTTAATCTTGAATCAAATCTCCCCTCCAACCAAAACAGAATTCAAGGTATCATATATAATGCCGGTTATCCAGGTGAAATCATTCCCGGAACAATTGCAAACAATGTTATTAGTGATCTTAAAGTTTCAACATCTGCCAGCCCAAGTATTACTATTTGGGGCTTGGAGTTGAAAACCTCAACCAACAGCAATGGAATCAGCAATGTGACGGTAGCAAATAATACCTCCTTTTTGAACCACTATCCTGCTCCATTTGCAACTGCAATACACTCTTCATGCCTCATGATTGGGAATATGGGCACGGGGAAAATTGATCTGAAAAACAATATTTTTATCAATAATTCAAATGTGGGATACGGTGGTGCCGGGTTGGCAACTGCAATAAGGGCTGATCTGGTCTCGAATTTCCTTTCTTTAACTGAAGAGTCAAATAATAACCTCTATAACTACACAATTCCTGATCTTAACAGAGGTATTTCAGTTGTAGCAAATGTGATTAACAAGACACTCACCGACCATATAATTTCTCTTTATAAATTTAAAAAGTCTGGTGCAATCGACTATAATGCAATCTTTGCAACCGTTCCCTTTGTTAACCCAACAACCTCTCCTTTTAATCTAAGGGTGAGTACTTCAACCCCAACTCAAGCGAGTAATGCAGGCGTCAGCGTAGCCGGCGTAACAACCGATCTCGACGGTAACAGCAGAAGTTTAACCACACCCGATATCGGTGCTTTTGAATTTAACGGCGTGGATGATGATAAAACTTCCCCCTATATTTCTGTCACAAAATTGCCTGCTCTACTGCCAATGGGACAAATGCTCACCTTTAAAGCTGCTTTTCGTGATAGAAATGGAGTTGCAAGCTCAGGTAACGCACCAAAAGCGTATTACAGAACTACAAAAAGTCAAACCTACCTGACCCAATCCGGTGTGGTGAGCTCTCCTGATTCTCTTTCATTCACAATCGATCCTACTTTGGTAAACGCGGGGGCGAGTGATACTCTGGTTGTTTATGTCGCTGCACAAGACAACAATTCCACTCCAAATGGTGGATCGTACCCTTATGGTGGTAGTGGTGTTAATCCTCCGGGGAGCACACCACCTCAAACACTCTTTGAAGTACCAATTCAGGGGAGTCCCCTCTCAGGAAATTACACAATTGGTTTGAGTGCATTTAACCGAATCACCGGTAAAAATCTCTATTTTTCATCTTCCAAATCGGGTGATCAACTTCTAATGGAGGGAGGCTCACCCTATTCCGGGGCATTGTTTGCAACATCACCTACTGAAGCTGTCTATGCCACACTTTCGCAGGCAGTTAATGATTTTAATGTGAGAGGCATCTCCGGAAATACAAATTTTATTCTGTTGGATACCGGATATATAATAAATTCATCACTTACACTTTCCACTATTTCAGATTATGTGCCAAATGCGAACGCAAAACTGAAAATTACGCCGGGTGCAGGAGTTTCTACCACGATCAGAACCAATTCAACTGACCCTGTATTTGTTTTGCGAAATTCATTCATAGAAATAAACGGCTCAAACACCCCTAACGGCACAACCAGAAACCTGAGCATTAAAAACCTTGGTACAAACTCAAACTCAGGTGGAATTTATGCAAGAGGAAGAGAGTATAATTTCAGTAATCTGTACATCTCATGTGCAGACTCATCTGTAGGTTTTGGGGTTATTCTCGACAGTGTAAAGAGCTCTTCTCTGATGAACAACAGTTTCAAATCTGCAACAAAAGGTGTTATTATTCAGAATTATTCCGACTCAATTCTTGTAACAAAAAATGAGATCGGTAGTAACTCCCCCGGTTCAAGAATCAGTATTGATGGAATTTACATTTCTGAAAGTACCAATTACACAATTTCGGAGAACAAAATCTTCGGAATCAGATCAAATGGCTCATCGGCAGTAAACGGAATTAACATTGTGAATTCTACGGCAGGCTCAAATCCCGTTAAAGGTGATATCGACAGAAATCATATTTACAGCATCAAACACCTTGGCCAAGACAATTCAGCTTTTGCAGCAACGGGTATATGGCTTGCAACAAACAACTCAAATTCGCAACTGTCTGTAACGAATAATGTAATCTCCGATATCTTTACGGGAGCACGAAACAGTATATTTTCGAGCACGAGAGGCATATATGTTCAAAATGGGGGTAACATCGCCATTGTAAACAACTCAATCAGACTAAGCGGTGAAATAACCTACACTCAGACAAGTGCTTCATATTCAGGTTGCATCGTTATTCTGAGTACAGGTTCAACCTCCATCACAGTAATGAATAATATCCTCTCAAACAGATTAAGCAACCCCGCAGGAATTAACGGTACACATTTCGCCGTCTGGTCGGCTACTGCGGCTAACTTTTCGATTTACAACTTCAATCTTTTGGATGTAGCACCAAACTCCGGAAGGTTGATGTATCTCGCAGGTTCGTTCGTAAACAACCGTGACAGCATCTTCACCATCACAGGAAAGGGTAACTACACATTCGTGAATCAACCGGCATTTCTGGATACCCTTACTCTCGAGATTGACAATATTAACCCCGAAGCTGCGAATACGGATGGTTTTGGTTATCCGACAGGCGTTGCTGTAGATTTTCTTGGTAACCCAAGAAGCACAGCGATTGCAAGTGGACCTGTTGACCTGGGAGCTTACGAATACAACCTCGATGTGGAGCCACCTCTTGTTCAGCCAAATCCACCCCCGGCTCCGGGTGGTCTCTCAACCTATACACTCAACGGAATTATAATCGCACAGATTCAATGGGGAAACACTGGCACCCTCCCCTCAAACATGGCTCTGGCTTTTTACAGTGAGGACCCTCAACTGACTGAGGGGATAAAATATTTCTACGGTAAATGGAAATTGGTACCGACCGGTGGTGCTGACTACAACTATACCTTCCGCACCCGATTGTTACCAAACTCGGTTGGTGCCGGTGACACAAATTCACTAAAAGCAGTTACTTTTACTGATAAATGGTATCTGACCGGCAACTCTACCAAGATACCTGGTTATATATCAACGGCAGGACTGACAACAGGAGGTTTTTACAGTCTTGTTGATGCACAGTTTATTGCTCCTGTGCCAATTTCTCCAACGAATAACCAATTTGTTAACAGCACAGTTACCCTTAACTGGTCGAAAGTAAACTTCCTGATCCCTGTTCTTGAGCAAAAAGAAGGTGGCAAACTTGATCGAGATGGTGCACCCACAACATATAATCTACAGGTATCTTCTGACTCTCTTTTCACTTCACCGGTGGCATATTCTGCGACTGATACCTTCTTTACTGTAACCGGAACACCCGAAGGGTCGAGGAGGTTTTGGAGGGTTGGGGTCACTGAAAAGAATTTCTTCACCGGTTTTTCCACCCCCTCGGCAATGAATGTTAAACTGAATCAACCTTCAAACCTTGCTGCCATTTCAAACCAGTATAACAGGGTAACTCTTACCTGGAATGATAACTCAGCTTCCGAGACCGGTGTGGTTCTTGAAAGAAAATCGGGCGACTCCACTTCGGCGAATAACTATTCCGTGGTAGCAACACTTCCTGCAAATAGTGTGGCGTACCTCGATTCAACTGTATCAGGAAGCACAGGTTACACTTATCGAGTTAAAATGCTAAACACCGATTCCTATTCCGACTACAGTAACCAGGCTCAAGTTGTAACTCTGGTCCCGGTCGAATTAACCTCTTTTAGTGCCGATTTCAACGGAGAAAAGGTTGTTTTGTGTTGGGAAACAGCAACCGAGACGAATAACCATGGTTATGAAATTGAGAGAAAATCAGGCAAAGAGTGGCAGTCAGCGGGATTTGTGAAAGGTGTCGGAACAGTAACCATCACAACCCCCTACACCTTTTCCGATAATCTCCGTTTTATCAACTTTAATGGTAAAATGTTTTATCGGCTAAAACAGATTGATAACGATGGCACAGTTTCTTTTTCGCGTGAAGTGTCTGTTGAGGTCGATTTAACACCTAAACAATATGCTCTTTATCAAAATTATCCCAATCCATTTAATCCATCAACTATTATCAAATACGCTTTGCCCTCACAATCAAGGGTCACTGTGAAAGTTTACAATCTTGCCGGGGAGATGATAAGAGAATTATTCAACGGAAATGAATCGGCGGGATACCACGATATCACGGTCTCTTCTACCGGACTCGCTTCAGGCATCTATTTTTATGTTATAGATGCATCTGCTGAATCGGGCGGGAAAAACTTCCGCGAGGTCAAGAAAATGGTATTGATGAAATAGTAATTAACCGAACAGAGAAAGAGGGAGTTCGTTCCCTCTTTCCCTGTCTAAATTTGTTTCTTATTTTATTTCTTTTCTTCCATCAATATGCTCGGCAAACCGTCCGGCATCTTTGGGGAATACATTGTCGCGTCTCTCCCAGGGCCAGCCACCAAACTGGGTCTGATCAAAATCGACAAAAGCTTTCGTGATTTCGGCTTTTGTATTCATTACGAACGGACCATACTGATACACGGGTTCATTTATCGGCATACCTTGAAGTAGAAAAATGAAACAATCAGTTTCTCCCGCCGTAATTTTAACTGACGAATCGGCTTTGAGCTGAACCGCAGTATATTCATTTACAACTGTGTCATTCACAAGAATGGATGAGCCCCTGTAAAAGAAAATGACTCTGAATACTTCTTCTGAGGCTGTGGGGAGTTCCCAAACCGCTCCGGGCTCCATTTTAATTGTCCAAATTGCAACTTCATTTTCCGGATTGGAAGCCCAGGAATCGGGAGCTGGCGCGGGTGCATGAACATCGCCAATTCTGCCCGCTATCAAATTTATTTTTGTTTTAAGACCTTTTTCATCGTTAACGGTAACCTCGGGAATTTCTTCAGCCCACAACATTTTAAAGTGAGGAGCAGCCATTTTCTTTTCCCGTGGAAGATTTAACCACACTTGAAAAAGTTCGAGAGGGTTATCAGCATCCTCATTTATGAGCGGAAACATTTCTGAATGCTGTAGTCCACTCCCTGCCGTCATCCACTGCACATCGCCGTTACCATATCTGCCCGCCTGTTTGTGGGAGTCGGAGTGATCAACAAATCCTTGCAGAACCACAGTAACAGTCTCAAACCCTCTGTGTGGATGTGAAGGGAAGCCGGGAATAGTTTCGCCATGGTACATCCTCCATCCGTCTTTTAGCTCGAAATCCTCCCCGATTCTCCTCCCCTCGAGCATAGCCGCAGGAGGCCCCATTTCACCATTTCCTCGCGGATAATGGTCGTTATGATGGGCACAAAAAATAAACGGATCAAGAACGGGCCATTGAAAACTTAGTGGTACGACTGCAATTATCGGATTATTTTCCATATTTTCTTTCTTTTTTGATTTAGTGCGAGTCTAAAACTTGAAAAACGGTTATTTATTCGATTCTGAGATATTGCTGAACTATTTCCTGAATCTTTTCCTGCCCCTTTGGGCTCAATTCGGTGTTTTCACGGTCGTTAAAGTAGGCGAGAATTTCACCGGCAAGCCAAAACAGGCTGTCAGTTTTCTCAATTTCCTTTACGGCAGCAATGGCTTTTGCGTCATCTCCCTCAACTTCAAAATAGACAAGTGCATAGGCGAGTTTCAGGGATGAGTTCATTCCTTGTTTGGCGAATTCGTCAAGAGCCTTTATATATTTCATAGAGCCGTAATTTGTTTTTGAACCTTCACCGCTGAGTATGAAAGGAAGTATCTTAGTCGCAAATTCTTCCTGCTCTATATATCCCGTGATTGTTTGAATAAATTCCCCTTTGGAAGTGTAAAAAGCTGTGGCGGGATATCCCGATATTTTGTAAATCTTGCCAAACTCCTCGGGTGTTATCGACTTTCCACCTATCGTTATATTACCATCCAATTCAGGATTATATTTAACACACACAAAATCTTTGTTGAGAAGATCAATTACCGCTTGCTTACCGTAAGTGGCGGTATCCATTACCTTGCACCACCCGCACCATTCAGTGTAAGCATCAAGCAACACAGTCTTGTTCTCTGTTGCCGCTTTGGCAAATCCTTCGACCGGTGTGTACCACTTCAAAGTTTGTGAGAAGATAATTCCGGTTAAGAGGAGGATAAGGATAGATATCCTTTTAATGTTTTTCATTTATAGCTCCTTTTGAGCAAAAGTGAATTAAAATCGTTACGCAATTTACCTTATTATATTCGAAAAAAGAGGTGAATACCCGTATTTCTTTCTGAGTTTTTAGGCTATAATTCCGGCTTATTTAGCAAATGAACTTGAATTATAAAAAAATGGTTGTTCATTTATAAGTCAACAATATATTCCCTGCAATTCCTTAATTTTATACTTGCAGTAAAATCGATGGTTCCTTCACAGCCATAATTTGAATGTTAATAGATAAAAAATACGAAAAAATGAAAATGAATAAGTTCCTCAAAATTCTCGTCGCAGTATCTCTTCCCCTTTTGGTTGGAAGTATAGCCGGACTCGCAACCTCCCCGAATATCAAATCGTGGTATGCTTATCTGCAAAAGCCCGTTTTTAGCCCGCCAAACTGGATTTTTGGTCCAATGTGGTCTCTGCTGTACATCCTTATGGGTGTAGGTTTGTATATGATTTGGGAATCGGAAAAAAGTGATTTGCGAAGAAGGGCACTTATTGTATTTTTTGTCCAATTGGCTTTCAATTTTGCCTGGAGCTTTATATTCTTTGAATTCAGACTTATCGGTGTTGCTTTTATCGAGATACTTCTTGTTTGGATCTCAGTCGCAGCGATGATTTATACATTCTACCCCGTCAATAAAAAAGCCGCACTTCTGCAGATCCCCTATATCCTCTGGGTGACATTCGCCTCGCTGCTTAATGGGGCTGTATGGGCTTTGAATTAAAGAAACACCTGTGAATTTAGCATAAAAAAAAAGCTGCCTCCGATTTAGAAGGCAGCTTCGCGAAATTTTAACGGTTCAATTAAAGTTTGGAATACATTCCTTCAACTTTTTCGAGAACGGCATAAAGCTCTTTTGGAACATGTCCCTCGAATGAGTCGAAGTATTTTCGAATGCTCTCCATCTCTTCGAGTCCGTCATCTTTATGGATTTCAAACAGTTTTGCAACTCTTTCTTCTGAAAGATCGAGTCCCTCAACATTTATTGTGCCGGGTTTTGGGAGGAAGCCTTTGGGGGTTTCAACTGCAATATCTGCACCGTCAACTCTGTTAAAAATCCACTCGAGAACCCGAATATTCTCACCGTATCCAGGCCAAATAAACTTGCCGTTTTCATCTTTTCTGAACCAATTCACATAAAAGACTTTTGGAAGTTTTGTCTTGTCGGCTTTTTGTCCTGTCTCTATCCAATGTTTGAAGTAGTCGCCCATGTTGTAGCCGCAGAACGGAAGCATGGCAAACGGATCTCTTCTGATCTGACCAACAGCACCAACTGCGGCTGCAGTTGTTTCAGAAGAAACAGTTGAGCCAAGAAATGTTCCATGATCCCAGTCGAATGCTTCGGCTACAAGCGGAACAACTTTTGCTCTTCTTCCGCCAAACAGTATCGCAGAAATCGGAACACCGGCGGGATTTTCCCACTGTGGATCGATAACAGGGCACTGACCTGCAGGAGCTGTGAATCGTGAATTTGGATGTGAAGAAGGCTCACTCGATTCAGGTGTCCATTCTCTGTGTTTCCAATCGGTAAGTTTTGCCGGCTTTTCATCGGTCATGCCTTCCCACCAAACATCGCCGTCAGGTGTGAGAGCGACATTTGTAAAAATCGAATTTTTTGTAGCGGAGAGCAGTGCATTTGCATTTGTTTTATTTGATGTTCCCGGTGCTACACCAAAAAATCCATATTCAGGATTTACAGCATACAATCTTCCATCCGGTCCAAATTTCATCCATGCAATATCATCACCGACGCATTCTACTTTCCAACCGGGAAGTGAAGGGGTGAGCATTGCGAGATTGGTTTTACCACAGGCACTTGGAAATGCGGCTGCCACATATTTTTTCTCGCCTTGTGGATTGGTAATTCCTACGATGAGCATGTGTTCGGCAAGCCATCCTTCATCTCTTGCCATCACGGATGCAATTCTAAGGGCAAAACATTTTTTACCAAGAAGTGCATTTCCGCCATAACCACTTCCAAATGACCAAATAGATCTTTCTTCAGGGAAGTGAACGATGTATTTAGTGGAGTTGCAAGGCCATGGAACATCTTTTTCTCCTTCTGCCAAAGGTTTTCCTACAGAGTGGAGGCATGGTACAAATTCTCCATCGCCAAGCTGATCGAGAACTTTTTGTCCCATTCTCGTCATAATTTTCATATTGCAGACAACATAGGGAGAGTCAGTAAGTTCAATTCCGATATGAGCAATGTTGCTACCGAGGGGTCCCATGCTAAAAGGGATTACGAACATCGTTCTTCCCTTCATGCAACCATCGAACAAACCGGTTAAAATAGTCTTCATCTCAGCAGGAGCCATCCAATTATTGGTAGGTCCGGCGTCTTCCTTTTTCTCCGAACAAATAAAAGTTCTGTCTTCAACCCTTGCAACATCACTTGGATCTGACATGCAAATGTAACTATTGGGTCTTTTTTCGTCATTTAATCTCAGGAAAGTACCATTCTCAACGAGTGCTTTTGCCATCGCATCATATTCTGCCTCTGACCCATTACACCAATAAACACTATCAGGCTTGCAGAGTGCAGCCATTTCCTCAACCCATTTCAACAGCTTTTTGTTTGTCGTCATATAAATGCCTCAAATTGTTTCATTATTTTATCGTTTATAGTTATTTTTACGCTCTATTTACGATAATTAATAAATATTAGTTAATCTTCCGCGTATGTTAGTTATTATTTTCTAACATTCAAAACTACAAATATTAATACATTTTTCAAAAACAGTATTGAATTGCACCATAATTCGGAACCATAGCAGACCCTGATGAAACGACTGATTGAACTTTTGGGGAAGAAAACCTTGGATTTTGTCGCAGAAATTGGAGAAATCTCTCTCCTTCTGATGAGAATATTCTTTTTCTTGCCAAAAGTTGTGAAGAACAGAAAGCAGGTACTTTTTCAGATGGAACACATTGGTGTGGGTTCCCTGCCGTTGGTGCTTATTATTGCCGTATTTACAGGTGCCGTCGCCGCCTGGCAAGCCGCATATCAGTTAAAAGGAATTGCACCCGTCTCTTTTTTGGGAGCCGCCACAAGCAGAGCAATAATAACTGAATTGGGACCTGTCCTAACGGGAATTGTAATTGCCGGAAGAGTTGGTGCCTCAATCGCTGCCGAAATTGGCACCATGAAAGTTACTGAACAAATCGATGCCCTCGAGAGCATGGCTATTAATCCGATACGATTTCTCGCAATGCCACGGTTTCTTGCATCAATTATAATGCTCCCCATTTTAGCACTGTTTGCTTCATTTATTGCCGTTTTGGGGGCTTTTCTTGTATCAAACTACTTCCTCGGTGTTTCAGAGGCAGTATTTTTTCAATCCGTAAAACAATATTTTCAACTCTACGACCTCTTCACCGGCTTACTAAAAACCGTCTTCTTTGGAGCTGTCACCGCCCTCATCGGAGTACATAACGGGTTACGCACCTCCGGTGGTGCCGAAGGCGTCGGTAACGCCACAATTCGCTCTTTTGTCCTCTCCGCCGCACTCATCCTCATCCTCGATTATGTCCTTTGGATGCTCCTGTTTTAATGCATTATTGGATTAAATAAAGTTTTTGTTGCCTTTCGCTTAGCCAGTCGATTCCGGAGTCGGTTACGACTACTTCTTCTTCGATGGTTACAATGCCGTGATTTTCTACATAAAGTCGGGGTTCGATGGTGAATACCTGATTTTTCTCGAGGGGAATGAATGGGAGGTTTCCATATTTCTCCCACGCAGGGAAGAGACCCGGACCCGCATCATGAGCCACTCTGCCAACCTGATGTCCGAGACCGTGGGGATATTCATCAAATCCGTTTGAGGTGATGTGACCTCGAGCGGCAGCATCAACTTCGACGCCTGTGACTCCCGGTTTAAGGGTTTCTGATGCTTTGGTGATTGAAGTTTTGAGAACATCAAATCCTTTTTTTACTGCTTCGGGTGCATCGGTTTCGCCGTCACGAAGGATGTACCAAGTGCGTTGAAGATCAGAACAGTAACCGTTGTAGTTTATCCCAAAGTCGATGTTGATAAGGTGTCCACCTTCCACTTTGCGGTCAGTTGGTCCGGCGTGTGCCCCGGCGGTATCAGGCCCGGTGAAGACTGCAGGACAACTGTCAGCTTCCCACGCTACCTGGTAACCTCTGTCGTTGGCTCTCGAGGTCATGAACGCCGCAATTTCTTTTTCGGTTCTTCCTTTGGTTATAAACTTTCCTGTTTCATCGAAGATTTCAAGTGTGATCCTGACTGCTTCTCTCATTATTTTGAGCTCTTTTTCCGATTTTCTTCCCCTAAGTGAAGAAACAATGTCTTCTGAGGATATCAGTCTGTCACCGTAAGGTGTACCCGCAAAATGATCGAGTAAAACTTGATAAAGACCAAAAGTCAGTCCATCTGCAAGATTCATGCTTTTTGAAAAATTTACAGCAATTTTCTTTGGATCTACCGATTTCACAAACTCAAGCAACGGCTCCCTGATCGATTTTACATATCCGGTTATGTCATCAAACGACCCCATATCTTTCAGATTTTGGATATCGAGCGAGCCGAGTATGGCTTTCCTGTGCCCCTGTTTGGTCAGAATAAACGCCGATTGCCATGTCACATTTACGCCGGCTATCGTATCAAGAACAGGATCGTGAATTGACGCACTTTCGCGAACGAAGGTGAGCCACATATCGATATCTTTTTCTTTAAGAATATCGATTGCCTGATACTGTTTTTCTAAAATTATATCTTTCATATCTTTTGTCTCCGGTTATATTCGTAAGAGATGCTCCAACCGGGCACCTCGAAATCTTCTAATTATCGTAATATTTTTCGTATGCTTCTATTATATCTTTTACAAGACGATGTCTTACAACATCTGCCTTTTCAAAGAATGAAAATCCTACCCCCTCGATTCCGCTCAGTATCTCTTGTGCTTTTACGAGACCACTTACAGTCTTTGTCGGAAGATCTATCTGGGTTATATCACCGGTAATGATCGCTTTCGACTCTGTACCGAGGCGGGTAAGAAACATTTTCATCTGCACATCTGTGGTATTTTGGGCTTCGTCAAGTATTACAAACGCTTTATTCAAAGTTCTACCGCGCATATAAGCGAGTGGAATTATCTCTATGATCCCCTTTTCAAGATATGCTTTTACTCTCTCAGCAGGTAGCATATCCTCCAAAGCATCGTAAAGCGGACGCAGATAAGGGTCAATTTTTTCTCTAAGATCTCCGGGAAGATAACCAAGTTTTTCGCCCGCTTCAACCGCAGGACGGGTTAAAATTATTTTTTTTACGAGATTCTTTTTTAGTGCTGCGACCGCGAGAGCCACTGCCATGTAAGTTTTACCCGTACCGGCTGGTCCGATAGCAAAACAGATATCGTTTGTCATTGCAGTCTTAAGGTAAACAAGCTGACCGGGAGTGCGTGCCTTGATAACATCATCCTTTGTGTAGAGGATGATCTTGTCAAAGTCTTCATCACCTTTCGCCTGCTTCCCGTTTTTTGTAAGCTCCAAAATCAGTTTTACATCCTGTTCTTTAAGTCTGCCGGAAGTGTTGATAGCATAAATCATCTCTTTGATAATTTTTTCTATTTTTTCAACTTCACTCTGACTTCCTTTTAGAATTAACTGATCGCCTCGAACTATTATAGCAGAGTGGAAATATTCTTCGAGAATCTCGAGGTGGATATCATTTGGTCCCAGAAGTTTTTGTACATCCACACCTTCCAGGGAGAGTTTTTTTTCAAATTCTGACATGGATTCCTGTATTAAGTTTAAAATATAAAAAGCCCTTAATGCCTGAGCATCAAGGGCTTTTTTAGAATAATCGTCACAAAATAAGAATTAAGCGACAAAGCGACGACTAAGGAGCCGGTTTGTAGTTTCTTCCCATTTTGGAAACTGTATTGATCTCATCAGCAGTAAGGTTCGGAATGGTATAAACCTGATTTGGGAAAATCAAGTCAGGGTTGTTTCCGATAACTTCCTGATTGGCTCTCCAAATTGCAGGCCAGGCAGCACCTTTACCGTAGTATTCGCCTTTTGAAGCGATGCACCACAGGCAGTCACCTTTTACAACTGTATATTTCTTCACATCCGGGACCACGATAACATCGAGATCTTTTTTCCATTTAGCCATTAAGTCAGGCAAATAGACATGCAGAGTGTTATAGAACTCAGGAAGAGCTGAGAGTTTATTTGACTGGAGTTCTTTAAGTTCAGCTTCTCTTGCTGAATATGGCTCTTGTCTTTTCTCAATTTTGCTCTTGAGTTCGTTAACTTTCATTGCGAAAACCGATACATCACCAGCGTTGGAGCCGAGTGATTTGTAAAGGTCGTCCATACAATCTTCGTAGCTCTGGATACCATCAAGTTGTTTTTGAACATTGGCGACATCTTTATTGAGCTGATCTACGGTTGAGCTGAGATTCATTTCAACTGCTTTTAATGAATCCATCTTGGCTTTGTATTGATCGCAGCTAAGATCTCTCTGGGCAAAAAGTGATCCTGAGAGAAGCACTAAAGCGAAAGCAGCAATTTTCATCGAAAATTTCATTCTTTTTCTCTCCTGTTACTTTTTGATTTTGTTTAAATTTTGGTTAACTGTATTCTTCAGCTGATTGCATTCTTCAAGCTTTTTCTGCTTGGCTGCGATCTGTTTGTTAATGTCAGCTTTTTTACTATTCAATTGTGAAATAGTGGATTGCTTTTGATTAACAGAGTTCTGAAGAGCATCTAAAGCTGCGTATTCCTGGTCGCTTACACTGCAGCAACCGGCAAAGAATACTGTCGATAAACCGACTATAGCTAACATTTTACTTAGCTTCATAGGCTTCTCTCCTTTTGTTTGAGTTGATTGTTATTTGTTGAAAAATCAAATATAGCAAAGGTACGAAAAAATTACACTTTGAACAATAAAAATAGTAAATTAAACGGAATAACAGCTAATCTTAATCGGAATTTAATATTCCAAGATTAGAAAAACTGACAAATTTAGTTCCGGCTACGATGATATGGTCGAGAAGTTTAATATCGAAGAGGATGCACGCCTCTTTTATTCGTTTTGTTATTCTTCTGTCTTCCACACTTACATCCGGGGAACCGCTCGGGTGGTTATGACTTATTATAATCGATTTTGCGTTATGATCGAGGCATCGTTTAATGATTTCTCTTATATCAACGAGACTAAAATCAAGAGTCCCTTTGAATAATTCCTCAATTTTGATAACTTTACCGCTCGTTGAAATGAACGCCACCATAAACTTTTCGACGGGTTCATTTTTAAGATATCTGATAAAATGCTCTGCTATAAGATCAGGACTTGTAATTTTACCACTGACATAATCTTTTTCTGTGGTCTGTACTCTTTTAGCGATTTCAAAAATGGCAGAAAGTGTAATCGCTTTATCATTTCCAATTCCTGAAAAGTTATTTTTTAAGTAACCGGCGGATTTAGATGAAAGTTCATTTAATCCCCCCGAAGCTTCAATTATTTCACGCGAAAGTTGAAGTACGGTTTTCCCCCTGGTGCCTGTTCTAAGGATTATTGCGAGCAACTCCGAATCTGATAGAGCCGCAATTCCTTTGCTTTTTGCTTTCTCTCGGGGTTGTTCATCCTTTGGATGATCTTTAATCGACATCTTAACCGGTCAAATCTTTAGTTTAAGGAAAAGGCTAAATTTTCCAAAGTTATATTGCAAAATATTCAGTGAAAGATTGGTTCTTTTTGCATCTAAAACCACTTTCCCTTTAATTCCATCATAGTCAATACCTGTTTGCACCTCATTCAAGAACGCCTGATGCGAAAAATTATTTTTAACGAGAAATTTCAAAAACATTGAAGTGGCATCAAAGCCATAAAGTGCATTTCTGTCGAAGAGATATCCCGTCAGATCATAAAACTCCTGATTCATTTTTTGGTAATCAGGTTGGGTCATGTCGAGAAAATAGTCTGAATCGATAAACATTGCTGACAAAAACGGAGCGGGGTCGCTAAAAACATCACTCAATAACCAGTCTTGATTACCATATACATTTTTAGCAAATGCAAGGTCCCTCATTCTCTCGTTAAGAAGTGTGGCATTTTTTACATCACTTACAGGAAAATAAATCCCCTCTATTTTAGAATCTGCTTTCTGAATCTCATCAATTATGGATTCAAAGCGGGTATCTTTCATATTATAAGTGAGTGAAAGTGTCACCTTGCCACCAAGTCTCTCAAACTCTCCTTTAAAACTCTCTGCAAGCTGAGCTGAGTAGCCTTCTTTTAGATATACTATGCCGATCTTTGAAAGACCGTGGAAATTACGGGCAAAACTCGCCATAATTTTTCCGCGGGTGGTGAAAGTAGGGTTTGCCTGAATAACCAGATCTGAAAGTTGAGGTAAAGCTTCATCAGTTGCAGTTGGCGAGATAATCGGCAGCCCCATATCAGAAAAAACTGAAATTACATCCCGCGAATCTTTTGAAGATGTGGAACCAATAATTCCACAAAGATTTTTATATCCCGGTATCTCCTTTTTTAAGGAAGCAATTTCACTACTGTCGCTGTGAGTGTCGCGGATTATCAATCCAATTTTAACAGTACTCTCTTTATTAAATAGATGAACCGCATACTTTATTCCTTCGAGAACCTGGTATGATCTTCTCTCTAAAAAAGGTTTTCCTTTGTCTGTAAGCGGCAGAAGAACAGCGATATTATATGTTTTCTCCCCGGGGGCAGGATCAGCCTGAGCCGGAGTAACTACACTTCCTAATATAAGAATCAATAAAAGTTTAGATATCCTTGACCAGATCATTGTCCCTTCTTTCCGTAAGTTCTTTTAGAACATCTTTGGCTTGTTGGTAGTTCGGATTCAATTTTAATGCCGTTTCAAGATAAACTGATGCATCTCTGTATTTATTTTTCATCAAAAACACCTTTGCAAAATAGGTATATATCTTTGGAGATGGCTCACCTTGTTCAATGTATTTATTACAAAGAGCTTCTATTCTATTAAATTCACCATTTTTTTCATAGATTTCAACTGCAAGTTCAAATATTTGACGATTCTCTGTTCCCAACTCAATAGCAACTGAAATTTGAGTTGAAGCATGAGCATACATCCCAATCGAAAAATAATAAACTGCCTGGTAAAAATAGACTTCCGGATTTGTTGGTGCAAGTTTGGTCGCTTCTTCAAGATACGGCAGAGCCACATGCTTCTGATTTAACTCCAAATGGCACCTCGCAATATAAAGATAAGATTCACCAAGAAATGATGAGTTTTTCTCAAAATTTACAAAACTTACAAGATGTGTAGCCGCATCCTTAAAATTTCCGGTATGGAAGAATGCAAGCCCAAGAATAAAAAAAGCTATCGGTTCCGATTCAATATCAACACCATTTAATACAGCAATCGATTCTTCCCACTTCTGATATTTAAAGTAGAAGTGACCTGTAAAAAGCTTCACTTCCAGCTCATCAGGAAGATGTTCAATCAATTCTTCCATCACACCGAGAACGGAGTCCATTTTCCCCATATTCTCATAAATTTCTATCAGTCTGAACCATGCAGTGGTATCATCGGGGAAATCGTCTATAATTGCCTGATAAAGCTGGATGGCGTGGAGGATTTTGCCCCCGCCTTCAAATTCTTGTGCCCTCTTTAAACGATGGGTAAGCTCAAATTGTTTTTCGTTTTTCATTCCCACTCTATGGTTGCCGGTGGCTTTGAACTGATATCATAGACGACCCTGTTTACGCCTCTTACATGGTTAATTATTGAGTTGGAGACATCTGCCAGAAAATCGTGGTCAAATCTGTACCAGTCGGCTGTCATACCATCAACAGAAGTGACAGCCCTGAGTGCAAGCACATTTTCATAAGTTCTTTGGTCGCCCATTACACCCACAGTCTGAACGGGGAGAAGGACAGTAAATGCCTGCCAAATTTTATCGTAAAGATCGTATTCTTTAATTTTTGCGATGTAAAGTTCATCGGCTTCTCGAAGAATTTCCAATCTCTCCTCTTGAATATCACCGAGTACTCTTACTGCAAGACCGGGTCCCGGGAACGGGTGCCGCTTGATAAGATCTTCGGGAATATCGAGTGAAAACCCGATTTTCCGAACCTCATCCTTGAATAATTCACGAAGTGGCTCTATTAGTTTTAAGTCCATTTTTTCAGGCAGACCACCAACATTATGATGCGACTTTATGGTAACCGATGCACCTTTTACGGGAACTGATTCAATTACATCCGGATAAAGCGTACCCTGCACTAAAAATGAAGCATTCTTTATCTTTTTTGCCTCTTCTTCAAATACTTCTATAAATGTGTGACCGATTATTTTCCGCTTTTCTTCAGGCGAAGAAACACCGGCGAGCCTGTCAATAAAAAGTCGGGCTGCATCCACATGAATAATCTTTAGTCCGGTTCGCTCCCTTAATAATTTCACAACTTTTGCCGACTCATTCTTTCGCATAAGACCGTTGTCGATGTGGACACACACAAGGTTTTCACCGAGAGCCCTGTGAACAAGAACGGCAGCCACAGTTGAATCTACACCTCCGCTGAGTGCACAGATAGCAGTTGAAGTGCCGGCTTCCCGTCTTATCTTTTCTATGCTTTCTTCGATGAATGCACCCGGATTCCAATCGGGTTTACACTTGCAAATAGAAAAAATGAAATTTGATAATATCTCTTTCCCATAGCTTGTATGATAAACTTCAGGATGGAATTGTACTCCAAAAACGGGCTTGTCATCAGAAACTATGGCACAGTTTTCTGTGTTGGGGGATGATCCAATTCTTCTGAAGCCGTAAGGAAGTGTCTTCACATGGTCGCCGTGACTCATCCAAACGGTAGATTCGGAGGGAATCCCTTCAAAAAGTGGATTTTCATCGTGCACATTAAATGTTGCTTTGCCGTACTCCCTTTTTTCAGCCTTTTCAACTATTCCACCTAATGTGTAGGAGATTAATTGTAACCCGTAACAAATGCCGAGTACAGGGATGTCCATCGAAAAAATTTCTTCATCGATCATCGGTGCACCCTCATCTTTTACGGACATTGGACCTCCCGAAAGGATTATACCTTTTGGATTAATCTCCTTAATTGTCTCGGGTGAAATGGTGTGGGGGTGGATCAGAGAAAAAACAGATAACTCCCTGACCTTTCGGGCGATCAGTTGAGTGTACTGAGAACCAAAGTCGATTATCAGAATCGATGAGCCGGTCATAGAGTATTAAACCTGGTTTAAAGTTTGGGTAAATTAAAAAAGAGGCTGTCTCAATCTCTGAAACAGCCTTTGGAAAAACATTTTAAGGAGATTATACTCCGATTAGTTCGCTGTAGGCTGCCGAGTCGAGCAATACATCAAGCTCCGCAGGATTTGCTATCTCAACTTTAATCATCCACCCGCCATTATAGGGGTCTTGATTAATGTTTTCAGGTGAATCACCTAAAGAGGAGTTGATCTCAACTATTTTACCACCGCATGGTGCATAAAGTTCACTCACAGTTTTTACAGCTTCAATGGTTCCGAAGTTTTCATCAACGGAAAGTGTATCTCCTACAGATTTGGTGATATCAACAAAAACCACATCTCCAAGCTCACCTTGAGCATATTCGGTAATTCCGATTACTCCGATGTTGCCTTCAACACGGATCCATTCATGTTCTTTAGTATATTTTAATTCAGATGGAATATTCATCTCTTCTCCCGGGGGTTAATTTTTGTTTTTAGGCTTAAAATCTTCGAGGAACGATGTATCAAAGTCTCCCGAAATAAACCTTTCGTCTTCTAAAACATCAAGATGGAAGGGAATTGTTGTCTTTATCCCTTCAATAATGAATTCACCCAAAGCCCTATTGGCTTTTTGGATTGCGGAAGCTCTATCTTTATCCCATACTATCAGTTTGGCAACCATCGAATCGTAATAAGGGGGTATGGTGTACGACTGGTAGATGTGGGAATCGATCCTGACACCAAGCCCGCCGGGGAAATTGAGTGATTCAATTCTACCGGGTGACGGTCTGAAATTGTTGTCAGGGTCTTCGGCATTTATTCTGAATTCAAATGCGTGACCTTTTGGTCGGTTGTTTGGTGGTTCTATCACAAAACCGGCGGCAGCGAGGATTTGCTGCTTCACGAGATCGGTTTCATAAACCATTTCTGTTACGGGATGCTCAACCTGAATACGGGTATTCATCTCCATAAAATAGAAATTTTTATCTTTATCGAGTAGAAACTCAATAGTACCAACACTCTCATAATTTATTGATTTTGCGGCTTTTACAGCAGCGGCACCCATTCTGTCCCTAAGTTCCTGATCCAAAGCGGGTGAGGGTGATTCTTCAATAAGTTTTTGGTGTCTTCTCTGAACAGAGCAATCTCTTTCACCAAAATGGTAGTGGTTGCCGTGTTGGTCTCCAATTACCTGAACTTCAACATGTCTTGGGTTTAACACAAGTTTTTCGATGTAAACATCACCATTTCCAAATGCTGCCTCTGCCTCTGCCCTTGCGGTAACAAATGCAAGATTAAATTCTGACTCTTCCCTTACGACCCGCATACCCTTACCACCACCACCGGCGGAGGCTTTTATAATGACAGGGAAACCCATCGCAACAGCGATTTTTTGGGCTTCTGCAGGATCGTCGATAATTCCGTCACTTCCCGGTATCACAGGGACATTGTGCTTTTTCATCGTGTCTTTTGCAACCGCCTTGTCACCCATCGTACGGATCATTTCGGCGGTAGGACCAATAAATTTGATCCCCGATTCGGCACATATTTCGGAAAAATTGGCGTTTTCAGCCAAAAATCCGTATCCGGGATGAATGGCATCTGCTCCCGTTACATTGGCAGCAGACATTATCACGGGCACTTTTAGATAACTGTTTCGGCTCTCTGCAGGGCCTATGCAAACTGCTTCGTCAGCAAAAGTAACATGGAGTGAATTCTTGTCAGCTTCCGAGTAAATTGCAACGGTTTTAATACCAAGCTCTTTGCAAGCTCTGATAATCCTCAGAGCTATTTCACCACGGTTGGCTATTAATATTTTCTTGAACAATCGTTACCTCAAATGAATCGTTTACCGTGCTTAATCTGGTTTTACAAGGAAAAGTAATTGTCCATATTCAACGGGCTTTCCGTTGTCAACCATTATTTTGGCAACTGTTCCTGAAATGTCGCACTCTATTTCGTTCATCAACTTCATCGCCTCAACGATGCAGAGAACGGAACCTTGCTCTACTCTGTCGCCTACTTTTACATAGGAATCGGCATCAGGAGCAGGAGAACGATAAAAGGTACCAACAATTGGTGATTTAATTTCGTGAAGTTTCTCGTTTGTAGCTGCCGGTGTAGCCTCGGGTGTCGGGGTTGTAACCGGCTGGGGAGCCACTTGTTGAGCAGGGATATGCTGTGGAGCACTGACTGTGTAGTTAACAGCTCCGGGAGCGGTACTTCCATACTTGGAAATGTAAATTCTTGATTCGCTCTCTTCGATCTCTAATTCAGAGATTCCACTTGTTTCTACCAGTTTAACAAGACGACGGATTAAATTAATATCCATGTTTAACCTGTTTTTATATTAAAAAAATTAAGATTTAACTCTTTCCATATAGTCACCCGTGCGGGTATCTATCTTCAGAAGATCATCTTCGTTAATGAAAAGTGGAACCATTACTGTGGCTCCTGTTTCCATTTTCGCAGGTTTTAACGCATTTGTTGCAGTATCGCCTCTGAATCCCGGTTCCGTTTCAATAACCCTTAGAGCAACATGAACAGGAAGCTCGACGCTAATAATCTTTTCACCGTCCATCAACATATCAAGTTCGGTGCCCTCTTTTACAAACTTGATCCCATCACCAAAAGCTGCCAAAGGAACATTCATCTGATCATAGGTCTCGTTATCCATACAGACAAGTGATTCACCATCTGCATAAAGATATTGGAATTTTCTTCGCTCCACCTTCACAATATCAATCCCTTCACCTGAACGGAATGTATTGTCCAAAACTCTACCGGTGGTTAGACTTTTTAAAGAGGTACGAACAAATGCCCCTCCCTTGCCGGGTTTCACATGCTGAAACTCTACAACTGTAAATAAGTCATTCTTAAATTTAATTATTAGTCCATTTCTGAGATCTGATGTATCAGCCATAGTCCTTTTACATATTAGTTGGGGAAAAAATAAAAACTGAATTTGCAAAATATCAATTTAACAGGAGAGTACAAAAAAGAACTTCGGAACTTCAGGACTACGGAACCTCAGAACTGCCGAACTTCAGAACCTCGGAATATCAGAATCTCAGAACTTCGGAACTTCAGTTGGTGCGGGGAACCAAGAGCCCGGGGATTCAACCCCGGAAATAAGAAATAGCCCATACCCGGTAATGTGACAAAATGCGTTTATAAACACAAATTATTATGTTTTCGCTTTTTTGTGTTTCATTCTTTCAGCCATCAGCCTTCGAACTTTTGTCCATATATCGCCACAAATCATGAGGTTGAAATCCCCAAGCTATTAGTTTGATTTCTTCCCATGTGTCTTCTTATTTTCCTCCGATTGAAATCGGTGGCTATTGGGTTTAATACTTAAAAATTGAGTCTTCAGCACTCAAATATTCGACCAATTTTCTTGTTCTCAAACTTACAAAGAAGTGTACCAATTATCAACAAATTATTCAATCTACTCATTTCATTTTTGCGTGTGAAATATTCGGGAGGATGGCAACTGATGGAGTCAATCGCAGAGCTTATTCTGACAGCATAACATTAGAAACTTTATTTTTATAGACTGTTATATTTAGTCCCTGATCGATATAATAGAGTTCGACATTATCGCCAAAATTTTCTTGTTGATACGGTTCACCGAGAATTTTTTTAACATCGGTGATAGAATCAGAAATTTTGAGAGTTTTCCCTTTTATATTGATTTTTACTTTGGGGTCTTTGGAACTGATGAGAGTAACCTTCCCTTTTTTATCGAAATAGATATTTAGTGCGGGTTTTTCATATAGCCAGAGGAGTCCCAGTGCTTCTGATGATTTAGAATTCGGTTTTCCAAGAATCTTAGTTACATTATCCTGCGACATGTCAAGTTTTATTCCCTGCAATTCAATATCTTTGGGAGATATCAGAGGTTGACCAAAAATATTTGCAGAGAGGAGGGCAAAGAAAATAAATAATGGAATTGTTGCCGAAAAAAAGTTGGAATTGTTTCTCATTTTTCAGTTCCTTTAAGTAAATGATTGTTTATTAAAGTAGTTACACTTCGGGAATTTTTATTTGTTCCCTTGGGAAGGGGGAGATTTGTTTATTAAAAATGTTTGAAAAATATCACTCTCTTTGTTGATCAGAACCCCCATCATTAGTAAAGGGAAGGAGTAACTACTTTGTGCTTGTTAAAAGGCTGCTGTTATTGATTTTATTCGCTCTACAACTAATGGCAAATTCTTTTCAATTTCACACTCCCAGACTATCCGAACCTTCCATCCGGCAGTTTGAAGTTGTTCCGTCTTTAGGTGATCCCGCTCCATGGTTATTGAAATCTTGGCATACCAAAATTCTCTGTTTGATTTAGGGAAATTTGCATTTTTACACCCCTCATGATGGTGCCAAAAACAACCGTGGACGAAAATTATTAGGTTATACTTTTTAAGTACTATATCCGGTTTGCCTGGAAGTTTTTTAACATTAGTCCGGAATCTGAAACCTGCACGATGGAGTGCGGAGCGAAGTGCTATCTCGGGTTTCGTGTTTGAACCCTTTATTTTGCTCATGCATGAGCTTCTTTTTTGAGCATTCCAGATGTCCATAGTTTACTCAAACCTTAAAATGTTTCTGGACATTTTACATGAATCAAACAGGGTACAGCAAAACCTGATCAATTAACCATTTCAGTTAAAAAATCGATAAACTTTGAAAGAGTCCAAATTTTGTCCTGATATTGTCTTGGAAAACTACTGATATATTGTTTTGGAACCACCAATTGCACTTTGGCTCGCTCCATTTCTTCCAATTGATTGGAGGATATCCCCTGTTGAAGTGTAAAAAGATGTTTTACGGGAATTTTCTCAGCCTCTCCAAGAATCTGACGCCATCTGTCTTTGCATGTGGTTTTTGCTGCAAGGAATGCAATATTGTTGCTTCCTGTTGTAGAGTTCCGGTAGAGTTCTATTGCCGGGAAAATAAAGTCAGGTTTGCTGTTACCTTCGGTAGTACATTGTGCACAATAACGGATGTTATGGATGTCAAATATTTTTGAAAGGTGATGTTCAAGGGATTTGCCAGCACGACTCTTTCTACGATTTAGAACTGTGTTAGCAAATTCTATTAATTCTTGAACTGATGAAAAAGGAGTCGATATTCGAGTTGTATAACGATAAACTTCAAGTTGCCTGAATAAATCATACTCAGCAGATAACCAGGAAAGGAAAATATTATCAGGATTATTGAGAATCTTATTTGTTGATATCCTGAAGACTCTGTTGTAAAATATTTCAGCAGTATGAGCTACTTCGCTCGTCCCCGGAAAGTCAACCGTTAGATCTTTGATGTAGGAATCAAACAGATTGGTTAATTCTTCGGTTGGAGTCCGGGGCTCCATTTTTGGTATAATTTTATTTGTCTCAGTACTCGAGATACCGGCTGCATTGAAAAATTCATCAATCTCTTCATCGCCTGAAATAACGAAAGCCTTGTAATCATTCTCCGACATTTTACAGATCACAAGCAGGTCTCCAACTCTGTCGTCAGAAAGAAAAGGAAATCCTCTACCAAATCTAGTCAAACGGTATTCATTCCTTGTACCGGTGCCATAGTAGATGAACCGGCTTTCAGTTTTAAAATCCTCTTGCCACAGGATGGAGATGGTAGTGTCTTTATTCGATCCCCGGACCCCCGGTTCTGTAAAAAACACCGGCCAAGCACTTTTCGGCATGTAATATCCGGCTTGATGGGCACCATTTGCTCCTGTATCATTTGCCGTTATGTAGCGACAGAATGTTTTTTCACTCTCTATTGTGCATTTAATAGCTTTAGATGTCGTTTCCTTCATTAGAAAATTTCTATAAATACTTAATAATTTGTTGAGCGACAGCCTGAATCAGAGGCATTACAACCGAATTACCAAACTGTTTGTATGCCTGATTATCTGAAACCGGGATTAAAAAATCATCCGGAAATCCCTGCAATCTGGCACATTCTCGTGGAGTTAATCTTCTGGGATTATTGCCGGGTTGAGGGATCAATATTTCAGATCCATCTTTGTAATACCGTGCACTAAGAGTTCTTGATATTCCATCCAAATCAGCAATACCAAAACCAAACCCGTTTCCTTTAAGTTTATGTTTCGCCGAATAATCCTGGAGATAATTCCACAGTTTGTCGGACAGCGTATATTTGGGGTCAAGTTCTTTGTCGAGGATATCACTCAGTTTCTTATTTGCTACGGGTAAAAGCGGAAATTCAAAGCTATTTACATCCTGATAATAATCCCTGTTAAATCCCACAATCATAATCCTTTCTCTATGCTGAGGGACAAAGTGTTTCCCATCAATAACTCTATAAAATACAGAATAATTGAGTTCAGTAAGAGTGTTTAAGATAACCTGGAATGTTCTCTTTTTATCATGGCTAACGAGATTTTTTACATTTTCCAAAAGGAATGCTTTTGGTCGCTTGTACTGCAAGATTCTGGCTATATCGAAGAATAATGTTCCTTGTGTCTCGTCGAGAAATCCATGACTTCGTCCCAGGCTGTTTTTCTTTGAAACACCGGCTATCGAGAAAGGCTGGCAGGGAAAGCCCGCAGTAAGAATATCATGATCAGGAATTGATTCCTCCGGAATTTTTGTAATATCACCATGTGGTATTTCGCCAAAGTTTTCTTTGTAAGTGAATTGTGAAAACCGATCCCACTCTGAACTGAAAACACATTTACCACCAATATTTTGGAATGCCAATCGGATTCCACCAATGCCGGCAAACAAATCAATAAATTTGAATTTTGGACTTAACGGAGGTGGGAAGGGTACACTTCTTATGTCATCAAACAATTGTTCATAAACCTGAAATGGTTCGCTAACACCATCATAATTATTTACAACTTCAACTCTTTTCTTTTTCATAATCATTTCTTGCGATTTATTCATCTGATGCTGAATCATATCAATCATTTTAGCCCACCTTAGGGCAGAGGAGTATGTTCATACTAAAGTTCTCTCTCTGTTACTTTTTCCACAAGGTCAGATATCGACACATCAAGAGCTTTTGCAAACTTTTCAATGTTTACAAGAGTAATATTTTTTTCTGCACGCTCGATCATGCCAACATATGTTCTATGCACACCGGCACGGAAAGCCAGTTCTTCTTGTGAGATTTTTAGTCTATGCCGAAAGAAGAGGACATTTTGGGCGAAAACATTAAGAATTTCATGTTCAGAGATCATAATATTTCAGTATTTTCAAGGTTTGTGAATTAAAAGAGAATTACAAAGCTAAATTTGAAAGTATAGTTAGACTACATACTATAATTAGCAATTATGTTTTGTGAAAAGATGAAGGATTAATTACGGTAGAAGTCTTTGCAAAGAGGAAATTTTACAATTTGAAATATTTATTCAGGCTCTCTCGAAGACTCTAACATTTCCTATTGTCTAAAGGAAGTCAAATGTCCAGCTTTTAAGAGTAAATTGTTACTTCTTTAAAATAGAGTTGGAATATTCTCTCGGGAGTGGGGAAGAGGAATTTACAGCCTTAAAATATTTTTTAGAGATTAACAGGTTTTTATTTCTGTTGGGAAGGGGGAGAAGGTGGGGAGGGATTAACATAAAATAAATGTAATACCTCTTCAAAATTCCCGGCTCGTGACTTGACGAGTTCACAGTCATGATTATTAATACATGACACCTTACCCATGATATCCTAAATGGCAAGGGATGAGGTTATCATTTCATAAGCATCATTTTTCGGGATTGGCGATATTTACCGGCACCGAGTGTATAAATGTAGAAACCTGATGCAAGTTTATTCCCTTTGAATTTGAGGTCATATAACCTTCCCGCATCGGCAATTCCGTCAAAAAGAGTTTCAACTTCTGCACCAAGTAAATTGTAAACTTTCAGAGTTGCTTTTGTTTCTTCTCTCAATACAAACCTGATTGATGTTTCAGGATTGAAAGGGTTAGGGTAATTTTGTTCGAGTAAATATCCATTCGGGAGATTATCGATAAGGACTTCCACTTCGTCACTGTACTCAAATTTGCCATCGTTGTCAATCTGTTTTAAGCGATAGGTAAACTTTGATGTGCCGGTTGGTTTGTCGGAAAACGAGTAGTACTTTGGGGAGTTGGATATGGAGTACCCCTCGACGAAACCGATTTTTGACCAATCAGAATGTTTGTCCTTCCTCTCGATTTCAAATCCGTAGTTGTCAACTTCTGTCGTTGTTACCCAGTTGAGGTGTACCATATTGTTTCTTACTGCTGCCGAGAAGGATGTTAGTTCCACGGGAAGAGGAGCGTTATAAGATTTGATTATTGTTCCTGATTGACCGACTGAAATGGTCGTTGATTCATTCAGGATCAGAGCAGACATCAGTGTTTGTTCTGTGATTTCCTTACCTCTAACCCATTCACTCCCTCCGTTAACGGTTCTGACTATTGAACCGTCATTACCAACAGCTATTCCGTAGTTCTCATCGAAGAAACGAACTGATTGGAGTGTAGAAGATGTGTTGGAAATTTGCCTTGTCCAAGTTGTGCCACCGTTTGTTGTCTTGTAAATATTTCCTCCAGTACCGACTACCCAACCTGTTGTCGTCGTAGGAAAATTTACAGAATAAAAAGTGACATCAGTAATCTCTGCACTTGTTTGAGCCACCCAATCCTTGCCTCCGTTTGTGGTCTTAATAACTCTACTTTTACTATTATATCTTCCACAAATAAAAGCGATTGTCGTATCCGGTGTAGTGCCGATTGCATAATATGCACCAGAAGGTAATGATGTAGGAGTGACCCAACCCGAACCATCTGGTGAATACCTGACTAATCCTTGTGATCCACAGAAATATCCTCTGGTATAGGTAGAAAACTTCACTTCTTGTGAGCCTGTTGCAGTTGACAAAGAAATGGTCCAATTCGACCCACCGTCGGTTGTAACATAAAGATTTGTTGAAAAGACCAACCACCCCCTTGAGTCTGAAACAAATTCTATGTCATTAATTGTAGAAGGTGTCGGTAGAGGTGATGGAGAGTTCACATAACTCCAAGTAAGCCCGGCATCTAATGACCTAATGATCTTCCCTTCACTTCCAGCAGACCATATACTTAATCCATCGGTTCTCGAAACTACATTCATCGATACAAGAGCAGAAGGGACAGATTCCATAATTTTACTCCAATTAGCACCACCATCTATTGTTGAGTATTGATTACCCATATGACCCAGAATAACTCCATCAGTTTCGTTGAAAAAACTTACGGTATAAAGTGGCAACGAGCCCTGCGGATCTGGTGTAGTCCAGGTATTACCTCCATCTGAAGAATGTGCTATAGCTTCATTCGATGAGACTGCTATTAGTTTTTGTTCAGATGAATAGACCATGGTATTGGGTGTGATGTTGGGTGGAATATTGACCGATGTCCAAGTTACTCCTCCATTGGTCGTTTTATTCGCAAAATTTTGACCCAAAACTACTCCCGATTGAGAATTAAAGAAACGAATAACATAGAGTGGAGTTGATGTGATATTTGTGAATGATTGAATACCGGCAAATATTCTGATGACACTCCCGTTACCGGTAGCAATGTAACCATTATTGGCATCAAGCATGTAAAAAGAGTTGAAAAATCCATAATTATCTACAAAAACATATTCGGTCCATGAAACACCACCGTTGACAGTTTTGTAACGGCGTGCGTTCAGTTTATCAAGGAGAAAACCTGTTTCTGCATCAACAAATTGTATCTGTGTGTAAGAATTTCCGGATGGTGAATAAGAGAGCGTAGTCCAAGTTGCTCCTGCATCTGTGGATTTGAGAACTGTAGAATTGGTACCACAAGCATATCCGATTGCTGGAGAAGGGAAATGGATTGAGTGCAGAATTGAGTTGGAATCAGTTCGAACCAGCACCCAAGAGGTACCCCGGTCTGTGGTTTTGGCAATCACTCCCTTCGTCCCAACTGAAAACAAAGTGGTTGAAGAAGGAACTACCGCAGAACCAAAGACAGTATACCCCATAGGCTTGGGGTTTAGCCATGTCCAGTTATCCTGCGAAAAAGAAGTTAAGTTAAATAAGAGTAAAAATATTGTGCAGTAAGCAGCCTTAAAATTGTAGTTTTTCATGTTTTTAATGTGTTATTGGTAGAATTGAAATGTGAGACCAACATCACCTAAACCATGATCCAAATTTAAGAAAATGTGTTATAATGACAATAGTATATTTGCTTATTTTATTATTTTTTGCTGAAAATAATTCTCATTGCAAACTTGACTCCCTCCCAAACCATTGAAACGACAGGAAGAAGCAATCTTCGTGGTTCTTGCGAGATACGGTATAACCAGGCAAAACCGAGTTTTTTGATCCATTTTGGGGTAATTTTGGTTTTTCCGGCGATTACATCGACCATCCCGCCGCAAAGGTGTATGACTCTGACATTGAGGTGGTGCCTGTGTTTGTGTGCAAAAAGTTCTTTTTTGGGAGTTGAGATACCTACAAGAAGAATGTCGGGGGCGTATTGATTGATCTGTCCCACAATCCGGTCTTCGTCTTCGGGTGTGAAGTATCCATTAATTCCGGGATGTACGGCTTTTACACCGAATTCATGGCGTATTTTTTCGGTGGCGATACGGTTGACTTCCTCGGTAGCACCCAGAATCATTACAGAATAGTTGCTCACCGCTGCCCTTTTTAGGAGTTCTATTGTAAACCATGAGGTGTAGAGCTCTGTTCGTGGCTTAAAACCCATCAATTTTAGAAAAAGGAAGAGGCTTCTGCCATCGACAAGAATTATATCAAACCGATTTATGATTTCAAGGAGTCCGGGGTTTCTCTTTACCAGATATGGAGTACCAAGTGACTTCCAATGAACGATTCTTTGACCCCGATTACGAATGGTAAGGTCTATCTCACCCCACAGTTCATCTTCAGTGAAGTCGGAAATTGCAAGTCCGTGGAAGTTGATTTTATTCAGCATAGGGACTAAATGGATTTAAAAGGCCAAATAAACCACAGAGCACACAGAGTGCACAGAGGGGTGCAGGAGATTTCAGGGTTGAGATGTAGAACGCTAATGAAGAAGATTTTCCATGAGGGGTATGTAGTTCGCATACCTGATACTTAATAGTTAATACCTCACTCTGTGCTCTCTGTCTGCTCAGTGATTTCATCTTAATATTATCTGCAATAACCGGGAATGGAATTTTTCAATTGTGAATTTTTGCTCAAAGATTTTACGGTTTTGCTCTCCTAATTTACGGGTTTTACCGGGGTTGGTTAACAACGAGACGAGATTATCGATAGTTGGTAAAGTTTCAGGATTGTTTCCGATCATGTCAGGAATGGCACCAACAGGATTGGCAAGAATCGCAAGCCCCGATCTCATAGCTTCGAGAATTACAAGTGGCATCGCATCTTTTTTTGTAGGGTAGATGAATATATCTGCCTCATCATAAAGACTGTTAAGGTCATCATTTTGAACACTACCCACATAAAATACATTTTCCGTTAGTCCATTCTTTTCAATAAGTTGTCGAAGTTCAGTCTCCGTTATATGATTCTCCTCGCCGGCAATCTTACACGAAAATTTGAATCCAAGCCCATGAACCTCAGATAACAATTCAATCAGTTCTGGAATCCCCTTATAGGCATAAAAATTACTCACAAACAACAAATTCCGACGCTCTTCTCCCCCCACCTTCACAAGGAGGGGGGGTGGGGGGGCGGTGGCAGGGAGGGAGACCGGAAAATCAGCAATCCCATTAGGCAGGATATAAATTCTTGCGGGGTTAAGAAAATCAATGTCATTTTTTAATTTTTCTGACAGGATTATTATTTCGCTGTTATTGAACGAAATTGAATAGAGGGTTTTGTATAGTTTGGAGTTTAACGCTGCGTCTTTTAATCCCGTTCCATGCAGGTGGAAAATGACTTTTCTTCTGAAAAACTTCAAAATTAGATTGAAGAGAAAATCTCTTAGAAAGGGTGCTCCGGTTAAAGATGGCACAAAATAGACTAAATCAGGTCGGAAAGTTAATATTGTAAATTTTGTTTTTGCCAAATTTATAAAGAGCTTAAATATTTTTAGCGGGCTAAATTCTCCGGTATTTTTTACATCTTTGGCATAGCTTAGACCGATTACCTTTGTGGTGAATTTATGATTTAACTCTCTGTTCTGGAGGACAGCACTACACATTTTTGTGACCCCGGTGACCGGAGGTGGCAATTTTAGCAAAAGGAGGAGTTTTTTCATTGAGTCAGACTTCGAAAATCGAACACGGTTTAGGCAGAATTATTGAATTATCACGGAATGACGATAGAACACGGATAGGGCGGAAAATGGCAGGCTCTTTTTGTCGTATTAAGAATATTCTAAACAATCTACAGACCATTAATTCACCAAGCAACTTAAAGACTTTAAAAGATCATCAACAACCCTCTCTATATTTGGTGGGGTATCAAACTCAAATTTATGCTTTCCTTCCAAGATTTCAATTGCTTTCTCTGCCCAAAGATCTACATCATTTTCAAGAACAAATCCATTTTTCCCCGAGATAATCAGGTCGTCTGCTGCACCTGCATGGGGAGAAATAATTACAGGCACGCCTGCAGAAAGTGCTTCGTTGGCTACAATTCCCCAAGGGTCATTTTCTGTCGGGAAAAGCAGCACTCTCCCTGTATGATAAAGCGATTGCAATCTATCTTGTGAAATATACCCGGCGAAGGTATGATTTATGCCAGATTCTGTTAGTTGCTTTTGCATTTCTACTTTAAGAGGACCTTCCCCCAAAATCAGCACCTTTATTTTTCTGATCCTATTAACTTTAGCAGCAACTTCCACAAAAAATAAAGGGAGTTTTCGAGCTATAATTTGACCCGAAAAGAGCAAATCAAATTCTTTATCTTTTTCAGTAGATAATGTAAAAGGAAAGTTAGAATTTTGCGGAATAAATGGCAACACAGATATTTTTTTCGATCGGTGTTCGTCAATTATTTCTTCAACATGTTTTGCGGATTTTATCCCGGGTACAATAAAATGATCAGAACGGCGATAAAGAAATTTTCTTAGGACTTGCGAAGACTTGCTTAGTTTCGAAACAGGAAGTTGCCACATGTCAGTGAATATCGAAATTTTGATTTTGTTCCGTTTCGCAAAGAGAAATAGCTTGAGAGTATGTTTATTAACTCCGCCAAGGATTACCAGATTGGCTGAAAACCTTTTCGCAATCTCGATGATATTTTCACCTTTTTTAATAAAATGGTGCGGATGGTTTAGATGAGGGATTTGCCAGTGATGTCCTTCTACTTCTGTGTCGGTATAAATCACGAAAAACTTCTCTCCAAGTTTGTTTCCCATTTCATTATAAAACGGCAGCCGGTATGGTGCAGGGAAATTGGTGACAAGAAGAATTCTCATTCAATTTCCCTCAATCTTTTTTTTATTTTTTCCACAAGTTCATAGTTCACAGATTTCAGATTAAAAATCTCTGAAGCTATCAATTTGCCGTTTCTGCCTATTGTTTTCGCAAGGAATTGATCTTCAAGGATCAATTCTATTTTTTTTTGAAGATCGGAAACATCTCCGGGCGTATAAAAAAACAAGTGTTCACCGTCGTTCAGGATTGAATTCAACTCCCGAGTTTGTGCAACAATTACCGGATTCCCTGTAAGAAGATACTCCCCCAATCGAAAAGGTATACTGGCGTCTGATTTAGGATTACCTGGACGCGGAATTACCAAGGCAAGTGCATTATTAATATAACCATGGTATTCTTCATCAGGAATTTTCCCTGTAAATGTGATTTTATCCAAAAGATTGCAATCGTCAGCAAGCTTTTGAAGCAACGGATCTAATTGTCCGGCTATTACAAGCTTTACATTTGGAAATATTTCAGATAGCCCGGCGAAAGCCTTAAACAATGTCTTAGGATCATCTTTTTCGTAAGAATGATGTCCCCTTCTCGTTCTGTTGAATCCGGAATAGAAAAAGTAGTTGTGTGTTCGAGATAGAGTAACTTTTCCTGTCCATTCCGTAGCGGTTAAAGGAAAGAACAAAATCTTCTCTTTATGCATCCCGATTGAAGTACAATATTCAACTAATACTTTACTTATTACCAAAATAAAATCAAACCTGCGAATAAATACTTTTTCGAATAGAACCCTGGAATAAAATCGCTTTGCCTCAGGATAGATAATATGATCAGGATATTCATCAAGTGAAAAAACATAAATAGTATTTCGAAATTTTGATATTGCAGCGAGTAGAAGGTTAAGTGAATTCAGGTAAGTACCGTATAACAGCATGGCATCAATTTTATTCTTGGAATTTTCTCGGTGGAGGTAAGCCAAAAGTTTGAAAATACCTGAGAAAAGATTTATAAATTTTTTAGGTTTCGATTTGGGCCATTCGGTTGAATCATGTACATAATAAAATTTTACTCCATCAAAAACACCCGATGTGAATTTATTCTCAGTGTGTTCATCCGTCTCAGTACCTCTGTAAACTACAATTTCGACGGTAAAACCATATTCCTGAAGTCCTTTTGCTATATGTAAACATCTTTTTGTAGAAGCACCTCCATACGGGAGACCGTTTCCGAAGATAATTTTAACATTAGGACAACTCCCTCTCACTTACCAGCTTCTTCGTTGTTGGCAAAGGAAATTTTGAGTTTGATTCCAAGCATTTTTGCGGTCGATTCGGAGAGCCGGATGTAGGTTAATAATTGTTCACGAGTAAGCTGATCATAGTCAAGAGCGTTCAGGTGATATTGAACAGTTTCAAAATCTTTGCGGGCGATAACACCTGATACCGAGTTTTCCGGTCCATTTTCGATTATATTTTCGATTGTGGTTTCAATAATAGGAGTAAAGATCTTAAAATAATCTTTCTTCTTCCCTCCGGCTATTTCGAACATTTTCATGGAATCAGCAATTATTACCGGGAAAAAATTGGATGCAAATACTGCTGCAAGATGATAATAGATTTTTAACTCGGGCTTTATACAGATTGGTTTTAGTTCAAGCTTCCTGGCAATTTGCAACATCATCTTTTCAGCCTTTACGGTGGATGCTTCAATGCAAACGGGAAGATCCCACAAACGGATAGCTTTTCTTGAAGGGAAGCTTTGCGGGATATGAAATGACCCCGTCATCGCCCCCTTTTTCTTCAGAGAAATGAGTTCTGAGGTCGTTTTTGATCCTGAAAGGTGCATAAAAAGAGTGTTTTTGAAGTTTAGCGGGAGCCCTGCGAGGGCTTCAGCCACTTCTCTTATTGCAGAATCGGGAACAGCAATTACGCACACCTGAAATTTCGAAGCAAACTTTGCAATATCCTTAATATTTGTCGAGAATTCATTCACCATAAATTCTTTGGCAAATTCCTTGAGAGGTTCTTCCGACCTGTTGGAGGCAAAACGGATAAAACAACCAACATCAACAAAGGCATCAGCTATCGACCATGCAGCTCTTCCTGTTCCGATTATTGCAGCATCAAAATCCAATAAATTACTCCGGGTTCTTAATTATAGAAGGACGCTGAAAGATATCCAACAACAGATGAATTATCTCCCGACACATCACCTGAATCTGATCTGTGCAAGAGCAAAGAATGTTTTACACCGGCTCTTTTTGTAGCTTTCATCAGGGCAACCACCAGACCACCACCGCAAGCGTGGGTCAGTTGCATTTCGAGGTCGTTCTCAAGTGCTACGGGATCATATTCAACGATGCGCTCTGCTATCACAGAATCAAGTTTATGAGCAACCGATTTTGGATAAAAATGTGAAAGATCGCTTGAAGCCACAACCAAAGTATCGTCATCCATTACTTCGAGGAGAGCATTTGAGAGTTCAACGATATTAGCATGCGATTGGTCACCCATTACCACGGGTACAAACTCAAAATCGTTACCATACAGATGTTGTAAGAATGGCAGATGCACTTCAATACCATGTTCATCCCTGTGTCCGGCTTTGCTTCTCATAATTCTTGGGGAAGTGGCAACCATTTTTTGTGCGATATTTTGTTCGACATTTATTCTTCCAAAAGGAGTTTCGTACGCATCACCGTCAAAAATCGAGATTCCGCCAAAAAATTCTCTATGGCTGGGTGAGAGGATGATTACCTTGGTGGTTTTTTTATCAGAGATATTTTTGTAGGCAAATGCAGCAGTCAGACCGGAATACATATATCCAGCGTGGGGGGCTACAATCCCCGGAATAAATTCTTCTTTCACAGGCTGCTCGGGTACCTCACTAAAAAGGCGAATGAGTTGTCTTTCAAGTTTTTCAGGGGATGCCGGATAAAACATTCCGGCGACGGCAGCTTTTCTGATCTCAGCCATAAAATTCCTCCTCAGAGAAAACTTCTGCTGTAAAAGCTTCCATTTTTAGCTGTTTTTGTGTCCAAAGTTTGGGGGGGAGTCCCGCTTTTTTGCACAAGGCGGTCAAAAACTCATCTTTATCCATATCATGTTCAATCGGCACTTGGGGCAGGAACAGACCACTTCTGAATCCCTCGCGAATTATCACGCCATGTTTGCCGAGCACTATGCTATCATAATCAGGCATATCAAAAGGAGGTGAAAGCACCGACACTTCAATTGTAATATTTTTCCATTCATGAGCTGTAACAGGGGGAAATCGTGGATCTTCCTTTGCTGCAAGAAGTGCGGCTTCCTTAATTGTTTTCCTGAGAGGTTCAACACCCTTGATAAAACCGATGCAACCCCTCAAGTCACCATGTTTATGCAGAGTTACAAAACATCCGCTTAAGCTTTCAAAAACTCCTTCAACGGGAAGTGTAACCAAATCATTTGTTAGTCCGAGGGATCGTTCGATAGTCGTCCTAGCACAACTTAAGAGGAGTTTTTTCTCGTCGTTTGTCATTTTTTTATCTCCCGAATCTCAATACTTTTCTTGTCAATTATCAAAAAAAGAAGATCTTTATAAATAAAACAACTCTCTGCTATCAGGTTTTCAGTTCTTTTATTGAGCACCATTTTCTTAATTATCTTTTGGCTGACCTCATCGATCGCCAAAAGTTCATTTAAGAATCCTGATTGTCTATTTCCGCGATGTGTGTTCAAAAAAATCAGTCCGTTTTTCGTAAATACTTCCGTGGCATCCATCAAAACACCTTCGGGCATCAATTTCTCAAGAAATCCACCATCATTAAACTTTGAAAGTGTGTAATTTTCTGGATAAACGAACTCTTCAAACGAGACCTTTTGTCTCTCTTGGGCGAGCATTAAGTTTACGGATTCGTGATCTTCATTAGGCTCACCAATAACCTCGCCTGTAGCTTTATCCAAAAGGAAAAATTCCTGCGATTCAAATTTTTGTTTGAAAGCAAAAACCCCTTGCTCGTTACACATCAAATAAGAGAGTTCAGGCTCTTCCCAAAGAAATTTTTGTGTATTTAGATCAAAGCAAAAAATCCCTTTATGGAACGGCAGTCCTTGTGATCTGTAGCCGTGGAAAAAGATTTGATTATCCTTAAATAGCTCAACCCCACTCCAAAATTTATCGGAAGTGGAGAACTTTTTTAGCAGTGTTCGTCCGGTTGCCAGTTCAAACACATGATAAAAAGCCTCTCTTTTGTCGGAATCTCTTTCTTCAACAAGCAGGAGGTCCCTGTCTGCGATAATTACTCTCCAGACAGGGGCATCAAAATCAAATTTTTGTCGCAGTTTAAGCTGTTTGCTAATCCACATAATCAAATTTCGCTGTGAAGTGTCTCAACATAGGTGCTTCCTCGGTTATTTTCATACCGCGAAGATTTTTCCGATTGTTAAAGACTTCAATAATTACCTCAATCATATAGTCGAAGTGGCTCTGAGTATAAACTCTCCTGGGGATTGCCATTCTCACCAATTCCATGGGCGGAGAGATGTGGGTACCATCAGGAAGTTCCTTGCCGAACATTACACTTCCAATTTCACAAGCCCTGATTCCACCTTCGAGATAGAGTTCACAGACGATGGACTGACCGGGGAATTGGTGCTGCGGAATGTGGGGTGCAAATCTGATTGCATCCAGGTAGATTGCATGTCCTCCGGGTGGCTCAAGTATCGGCACATCATTTTTCACCAATTTTTCACCCAGATATTCCACGCATCTAATTCTATACTCGAGGTAGTGTTCATCGAGAATTTCAACCAATCCCTGAGCAATTGCTTCAAGGTCTCTGCCGGCAAGTCCACCGTAAGTGGTAAACCCTTCGGTAACAATCAGAAGGTTTCTGCACTGCATCGCAAGATTGTCATCGTTCATTGCAAGGAATCCACCGATATTTGCGAAGGCATCCTTTTTAGCACTCATTGTGCAGCCATCCACATAAGAAAACATCTCTTGGGCAATCTCAAGCGGTGTTTTGTTTTCGTACCCTTTTTCTCTTCTTTTAATGAAGTAGGCATTTTCGGCAAAACGACAGGCATCGAGGAAAAAAGGAATTCCATATTTATCACAAATCGCTCTTGTATCCTTAATGTTTTGCATCGATACAGGTTGACCACCACCCGAATTATTGGTAACTGTCATTAAAACCAGCGGAATATTTTCAGCACCCGTTTTAACGATAAACTGCTCGAGAGCAACAATATCCATATTTCCTTTAAAGTCTGCTCTCATTTCGGGGTGTTTTCCAACCTCTGTCATAAAATCGACAGCTTCCGCACCCGAGTATTCAACATTTG
Organism: uncultured Ignavibacteriaceae bacterium; assembly: GCA_964431385.1. Classification (GTDB taxonomy): domain Bacteria; phylum Bacteroidota; class Ignavibacteria; order Ignavibacteriales; family Ignavibacteriaceae; genus UTCHB3. The sequence goes on from CAYSJM010000015.1 coordinate 38,313, forward strand.
CACGGGTAGTATCGAAGTGGGTATTGCTGCAGAAATACTTTCCTTTCCCACCAAGCACTGTAAAAAGTATTTTCTCTGAAGCTCTCCCCTGGTGAGTTGGAATTATGTTTTTCAGCCCGGTAATCTTCTTTACCGCCGAATCAAATTTGTAAAAACTCTTTGAGCCTGCATAAGACTCATCTCCGAGCATTATTCCTGCCCATTGTTCGGAACTCATTGCCGAAGTGCCGCTATCTGTAAGCAGATCTATCAATACATCATCTGCGTGGATTGAAAATGGGTTAAAACCCGCATTTTTGAGTATCTGTGTCCGTTCCTCTTTTGTTGTAAAGCGAATGGGTTCAACAGCTTTTATTCTGAATGGTTCTATTATTGTTCGCATGTTCTTTTTTCTTAAGATATAAAAATATATGATCAAAAATGATGAAAATTTCTGAATTCTCAATGAAAAAAATATTTTATCCTCTGCGGCGACTGTATGAGGCTGTATTATGTTGTCCGAATAAAGAGATTCAACTGAAAAGGAGACTACAATTCAAATATCTGTTTGCAGATTGAAATTTCAGTGTTAAATTAGGTTTGTTAAAATTTAACAAATTTACTGAGGAGTTTTGGGATGCCGGAGAGCATAGAAGAACTAAGGGATTTGAAGGACAACTTAAAAAAAACGGTTGACGAACTCCTTGGTTTGAGGAATCGATTGGCTGAATATGATTCAGAATTTATATCAAAGTTTGATGATCTGGAACTGGATACCAACAGACTTGCCTACCTGCAAGGAGAGAAAAAAGAACTTTTAATAAAGAAAATGCTCTTCGACATTGAGCAATTTAAACAAAGAATTGCAGGTGTGGTTGAAGGGCTGGATGCATTTCTGACCAGGCATGAAAAAGAATTTGGAGGCATGTCCGGAGTCCTGGTGAGAACGAAGGAGATGTGCCCTGTCGATCTTGGATACACACTTACAACACTTGAAGAAGTTTACAGAGAGCACCTCGATATCTTTATCGGAATGAAGAGGATATATGAAAAATATATCTCTACACTCACAGATAAAGCTAAATTAGTAAAGGGGGATTAGTTTTCCTCCCCTATGGAAGGAATATCATTTTCCCAGTTAAAGTAAAATTATTCCAACCAAGTTTATAGTAGTATGTCCCAGCCGGAATTCCTGCGGGATCAAACTTAACAGAGTGGCTGCCTGCGTTCATATAACCATTTAGAAGTGTGGTTACCTCTGAACCAAGGACATCATAAACAGTGAGAGTTACGGTTCCCGGAGAAGGAATTTCAAAGTCAATATTGGTTTCCGGATTAAACGGGTTGGGGTAATTTTGTTTCAGTGAAAACCCTCCTGGCAGGTTTGACCCGATTTCAACCAAATTAGAAAATTTGGTCGTTCCGTCATTGTCAATTTGTTTTAGTCTGTAGAAAAGCTTCCCTGAATAATTTACACGATCGCTGAAGGTGTAAAATTTGGGAGAATTACTGTTAAAGTTCCCCTCAACAAACCCGATGTTGATCCAGTCTTTGTTGTTTTCAGATCTTTGAATATCGAAGCCCATATTGTTCACTTCGGTAGCAGTCTGCCAATTTAGAACAACACTGCCCTCAACTCTTTTTCCCAGAAATGAAACAAGTTCAACCGGGAGAGGAGTGTCAAATTCAAAAGTTGCAATAACAGGGATGTGGTCGGATGCGTAATGAATTGCGTCTGCAATCACTTGTCCAACAGCAGTATTTGGGGCTCTGTTTATCGAGTCGTTGAAGTGGTTGCCATCATTTCCATAGGCGATATAGGAGTTAGGCACAAATGAAATGCCGCCCGAATTCTTAACATTCTGGCTCATAAGAATCAAGTCAAATCTGTCATCCATCCCACCCGTTGCTCCACCACCAAATGACCTGACACGAGGAGACTGTGTATGATATCTGCTAAAAGATGCACTATTCCAGGTTCCTGACATTGAGTCTTTTAGGTGATCAATGAAGTAACCCGGAGTCGCGGTATTTAATAATTTGATATAAGCCGGTTCAGTAGAGCCGTAAAAGTTAAAATCTCCCAAAACAATAAAATTTGCCCCTGGATGAAGTCTATCGGTAACTTTTCTCAAACTGTCAACTTCTCTTGCTCTTTGGTCACGGTCGGCTGTTGTATTGCTCGCCTTCAGGTGAACGGCATAAATAATAATTGTATCATTCGTGAGGTTTGAAGCCATGGTGAACTGACTGATATCCCGAAGTTCAGTAGCGATCGGAACATTGGAGATAAATTTGAACTTTGCGGATTTGAAGAAAATCGCATGATCTGAATCGGGACCATCAACAAAAGCACCGGCTGCATAATCGAGGGAAACTTTTTTTATAACCGAGTCACGGAAAGCATTAAAATCTGCCACTGCTCCCAATTCTCCGACAACGAGTATATCAGGGTTGGTAGCGGTGATTACAGTTCTAAAATATGGATTACGGGTTGGACCGGTGGAACCGGGGTAATTAAGCACATTCCATGTCATTATTGTCGCATTAAACTGCGAAAAAAGGGTTGTTGTAAGACCAAAAACTAAAAAAAGAGTGAGGTTTTTCAGGAAGGAATCTCCATTGCTAAAAAGTAAAAAAAAGTTCGTAAATCTACTAATAAATTACGGATAAAAAAGAGCCATGCCTCCTTCAGAAGTTTCCTTGTAGATCGAGGGAATATCGTGCCCCGTCTGCTTCATTGTTTTCACAATTTTATCAAAAGAAACAAGGTGTTGTCCATCGGAAAGGAGTGAAAATGTAGCTGTGTTTAAAGCTCTCTCAGCAGCGAATGCATTCCGTTCGATACATGGCACTTGCACTAATCCCATAATCGGGTCACAAGTAAGACCAAGATGATGCTCAATCCCCATTTCGGCGGCGTACTCTATTTGAAGTGGTGTGCCTCCCAAAAGTTGCGTGGCAGCAGCACTCGCCATAGCACAAGCAGTACCCACTTCACCCTGACAACCAACTTTTGCCCCGGAAATTGATGCGTTGTGCTTTACCAGATTGCCAACAAGTCCGGCTGTTGCAAGAGCCCTTAAAATTTTCTGATCAGAAAACTCAAAACTGTCTTTCAATCTTTTAAGAACGGCAGGCATCGTTCCGCATGAACCACAAGTGGGTGCCGTTACTATTTGTCCACCGGCAGCATTCTCCTCACCAACAGCGAGAGCATACGCAAAAATTAAAGTTTTTTCTTTTAGTGTTCCCGAATAATTTTTTGCCTTCACAAAATAGGAGGAAGCTTTTCTTCTTAAATTAAGGGGACCCGGTAAGACTCCCTCATCTTCCAATCCATTTTTAATTGAAGTTTGCATCACTTCCCACACATTCTCGAGGTGATCGTAGATTTCCTTCCCCTCAACCTCATCCACATATTCCCAAAAAGTTTTGCCGGTTTGTTTAGTCCATTTCAGAATTTCATTCATCGTGTTGTGCGGATAAATGGAATCTTCCGCCGGGTCATGATCATCGTCAATAATCTTTCCGCCCCCAACGGAGTAAACCCGCCATGAATCGACAATATTATCCTCCCCATCTTTCGCTTCCAGAGTAAGGGCGTTAGGATGTTTCGCAAGAATGTCTTCCGGTTTCCAGACAATTTCTGTCTTATCAGCATTCAGCACATCCAAGAGGGCTTTGTCTGTTAAGTGACCTTTTCCGGTAGCTGCCAAAGAGCCATGAAGTGTAACTCTGAATTTGACCGCATTCACATTTTTCTCATGGAAAATCTCTGCTGCTTTGCGAGGACCCATAGTGTGACTGCTTGAAGGACCAAAACCTATCCGGTAAATTTCTTTTATCGATTCCATATTTCACATTTTATTTATTGGGAAGTGTAATTTACGGTTTGCTTTGTTATCCTGAAAGGGAAATGAGGGGTATTGCCTCGTCAAAGAGAAACTGATTCTTTTAACAACACTTCGAAATGATAAAAAAATAAAAATATGACCATCAATCAACTCAAAATAGTTATTCATCCTTAACAGGGCAAAAATTAAAAAAATAATTGGCAAATTAGAATGTTGTTTTTGAATATTTTGAGACCTAAACAAAGAAAGATCGACGATGCAAACAATACTTGGAGGCGGTGGAGCCATTGGAGTACCCCTTGCAAAAGAGTTATCAAAATTTACCAATGAGATAAAAATTGTCAGCAGAAATGCTAAAAAAGTGAGCCCTTCAGACTTGATTGTGAATGCTGATCTTAGAAACAAAGAGGAAGTTATTCAGGCTATCAAAGGGTCAAAGGTTGTTTACCTCGTTGCAGGTCTAAAATATACCACGAAAGTTTGGCAAAAAGAGTGGCCCCTCGTTATGGAAAATGTGATTGAAGGATGCAAACGAGCCGGTGCAAAATTGGTTTTCTTCGATAATGTTTACATGTATGGCAGGGTAGAGGGTCCCATGACTGAGAATACGCCATTTAATCCGTGCAGTAAAAAAGGTGAAATCAGGGCTCAGCTTAATATTCGTCTTATGGATGAATACAAAAAAGGGGAAATACAGGCTGCCATCGTAAGAGGTGCAGATTTTTACGGACCCGGCATATCAAGTTCGGTTTTTAATCTCCTCGTTATCGGAAATTTGAAGAAGGGGAAGAAAGCCAACTGGTTCAACAATGCGAAAGCTCTCCATACATTTACTTATACTCCCGATGCAGCGTACGCAACCGCACTAATCGGAAACACCGAATCAGCATTTAATCAGGTATGGCATGCTCCATCTGTTTCCACCCCAGTAACAGGTGAAGAAATGATTAAAATTGCATCTCAGTTGCTCGGAGTAGAACCCAGAATCCAGGTGTTGGGTGATGCAATGCTGTTTATGGCGGGACTTTTTAATCCCACAATCATGTCGATGATAGAAATGACCTACCAATTTAAGTATGACTATATTTTCAACAGCGACAAATTTAAAAAAGCTTTTGAGTTCTCTCCAACTTCGTACCGAAATGGAATAAAAGCTTGCATAGACGCAGCAAAATGAGTTAACCTGTTTGAAGAAGACTAACCTGCATCAGGAGGGATTTTTCAGTCAATCTTGAGGTCGGTTTTTATGAAGTTGGAAAACTCATGGGAATTCCAGGTGGAGCAAATTAATCTTGCAATCATCCAAAAACACGGTAGAGGCATCGCATTTAAGGTAATTAAAAGGTAAGGATCACCTTTTTTTTCTCAACAGGACGCCGGGGAATACATCTTTATCAAGCTGAATGAAGATATCTCCGGCTCCACCGTGTGCTACTTCAACCGTCTCTCCGAGCGGGTTTTTCATCAGTCCAACGGTCTGGTTAAAATCCATCGTAAAATAAGGAAAAAATACTTCCAGTTCCTCACCTTTTTCAAATCTGTTTCTAACCTCAACCCGTGCCAATCCGTCGGGCATCAATTCCCTTACAACGCCCACAAATTCGTGAGTTTGCAACTGGACATTTTTTTCATACCATTGAGCCTTTTCCTTTGGATTTGAAACAAGAAATCCGGGAATAAACCCGCGATTTGCTGTTTTTGCAAGTTCAGAAACATAATCAAAAGTCGGCTTAATCCCCAGTTCCATCTCGTCGATGGCTTTTCTATAGGTTCTGGCAACAGAAGCCGCATAATAGATTGATTTTGATCGTCCCTCCACCTTAAAGCTCGAAACACCGGCATCCTTTAGCTCCTGTAGATATTCCACGGCACACAGATCTCTCGAATTCATGATATAAGTGCCGTATTCATCCTCGTCGGCTTCAAGAAATTCGCCCGGTCGCTGCTGCTCTTCCAGATAAAAATTTCCCTCGAGGGGTTTATAGACAGGGTCATAAACGCCATCATGAGTCAGTTCATCTTCAGAAGCAACCACTTCAAATTCAGGATTGTGTTCCTGTTCGTGCCCTTTATAAACCTTGTACTGCCAGCGGCAACTGTGGGCACAGGTCCCCTGATTTGCATCGCGGTATGACATGTAGTTCGAAAGCAGACATCTCCCTGAATAAGCCATGCAGATGGAACCGTGAACAAAAAACTCCAGCTCCACATCAGGCACCATTTCATGGATTTTCTTCACTTCCCGAAGTGAAAGTTCTCTCGAAAGAATGATTCTCGATATTCCCTGTTCTCTCCAGAATTTGGCTGAAGCCCAGTTGATGTTATTCGCCTGAGTCGAAAGGTGAATTGGTATCTCCGGACAAATCTCTTTTGCAAAATAGATGACCCCCGGGTCTGCCATGATAAAAGCATCGGGTTTCAGCTCTGCCATTGCAGAAATCGCACGACGCATCGGTTCAAGCTTACTGTTGTGCGGGAAAATATTCACGGTCAGATAAATCTTTTTTCCGAGCGAATGAGTATAGTCGATGGCTTCTTTAACACCGTCAATTTTAAAATCGTTTTCTCTCGCCCTTAAAGAGAATGCCGGTACTCCCGCATAGACTGCGTCGGCACCATATTGAAATGCAAATTTTAATTTTTCAAAATCTCCCGCCGGGAGAAGAAGTTCAGGTTTGTTCATTTTGTTTCTTTAGGTGTCGAAAATGGATGAAAAGATATACATGATTCAGCCAAGGTACCTTGAACTAATCAGGAACGGCGGGTTCAAAAATAACATTCATCCAAAAAGAATTTTTATCGTGTCGAAAAACTACAAAATTTAACTAAAATAATCACGGGAATCTCGTTTCTCACATCAAATCCTTGGGGGATGGGAATGTCATTCAGTTTACATCCAATGTTTTACCCCAAATAACTTCTTACAAAATATCTCTATTTAATGATACCTGCAAATTCATGAAAAATGGAAGGTACTTTATCTGTTAATTCAACCGGATTCGTGTGAGTGCCAAAAAAATCAAGTCGTACCAACCCGATATTACTCTCCGACTCCTGGTGATGGACTGACAATTTAACAGAATATTTCCTGCTTTGATTAATATCGAGTTGAAATTGATATTGCGAATCCTCTGATATTAAATCCAGCTTTCTTTGTAGAGGAACATTATTTGAGAAAAGAAATGCGTGCTGACCAGCCTCATCCAAGTACACCAACTTAGGTAATGCAATTAAATTATTTGCTTCTTCTTGAGTAAACATAACAAGTATTTTTTGTTAAAAGTATTTTGTTTTACTTACCCCCAAATTACTTTTTAAATCTCAAAGATGCAAATATCCTGTAATCAATTCCGCTCAAAAAGTTCCAACAGCGGTTTATTTACATAATAGAGGCTTCGACCAAGTTTGTTTCGAGTCAGAAGACCTGTTTCGGTCAACTCGTTTAAGTAATTTGTTACAGTTAATCGTGACATGCGAAGATCATTCAACCCGATTTCAATATTGATGTAGGGATGTCTAAATAGCAGGTAGAGCAGATCCTGGCTGTAAATTTTGGGCAATTCGTTCCATATTTTGAACTTAAATTCGTTCATTAGTGCTTTGATTTCCGTAATACGGGAAATGCCGTCTTCGGCTGTCGATTGAACCGCCTTCAGGATAAACATAATCCAATTCTCCAAATTGTCTCTTGTACGCACCTCATTAAGTAACCTGTAATAATCTGCTTTCTTTTCTATTAAATAGCGACTCAAGTTTATTACGGGCATATCCAGAAGATTATTCAACACCAGATACAGCACATTTATTATCCTCCCCGTTCTATCATTTCCATCGAAAAAAGGATGTATTGTTTCAAACTGATAATGAATGACTGCCATTTTTATCAAGGGATCAACTTTATGAAACTCTTTATCGTTAATATACTTTTCAAGATTACCGAATGCCTCCGTTATTGCTCCCGGGTCATCGGGAGGTGTAAAAATTGTATCCCCCGTTTTAGAATTTTTTAGAACGGTTGCTGGAATTTTTCGAACGCCGGTATCATTGTCTTGAAGGACTTTTTGTATTTCAATTATCTTGTTGCCCGTTAGAAGTTTATCTTTTTTGATGAGATTAAAACCCTGAATAAGGGCTTTTGCGTATCTGTTCACTGCGTTCGCAGCAGGACTTTCAATTTGGTCGGGAAAAAGATCTGACATAAACAATTCATTGTAGGTGGTGATTATATTTTCGATTGCAGAACTGGTTTTTGCCTCCCGGAAAGCAAAAGTATTTATCAAGACAGATTTTTCGGCGATTGTTTGTGAATTTCTTTTAAGCTCTGCAAGATACCAATGGGAAGCAGCAAGTTGTTCCAGAACCTTATTTGTCTCAAGTTTAATATCCGGAGGTAAAAGAGGGATTGAATTGAATGGCTTTAGGGGATCAAAAAGCATATATATACAAATGTCAATTTATTATACAAATTCGACTCAATATATATAAATTTCTCATTTTTTTATACATATCAGTGTTCATATATATAGATTTTCCGATTTTCTATACATATCACCTCTCATATATAGAGATTTTCCGATTTTCTATATATATCAGGCTCAACCCTGCCGATTTACAGTATCCGGAGAAAATGCCGGGATACATACAGCCACATATTCAGCTCCTTCATCAGTGGGGGTGCTGTATTTCACCCATTCGCCTTTGGGAGTAATGATTGCCTGACCGGCTGAAACATCATTAAACCCTGATTTGCTTTCCACCCTAAGAACACCTTTAAGCACAACTGTATATTCATCAAACTCAGGAATCTGTGCCGGTTCAATCCACCCACCGGGGGATTTCATCCTGGCGATGCTCACTACTTCAGTGCCTGAATTTACTCTTCCGATATACTCTTCAATTATTTTCGGTTTGTTTCCTGCAGCTTCAACAATTGCCGGTTTTTCAATCAATTTGTGCATTTTATCCTCAATTCACTCAATAATTAATACCTAATAATTAATAATTGACTTTAGTCTTCACTCTTAGTCTTAAATCCTTTTACCATCCAGTTTTTTGCGAGGATTAGCCCAACCGGACTGATAATCGCAATAAATCCGTAAATTAGCCACATCATCTCTGTGTTCATTTTTTCGGGCGGGACACCATCGGGTGCATAATTCATAAGAAACCAGCCTGAATAGAGGGAAGTTATCACTTTGGTGAGAAACCAGGGAAACTGCCCGATTCCCATATAGATTCCGGTCATCCCTTTGGGGGCAATTTCAGCAACCCATTGCAAAAATCTTGGCTGCCACATCGCTTCACCGATTGTCATGATAATCAGGTAGCCAAAGAGAGTATAGATGTTTGGTCCCAAAGCCAAAATGAAGGTTGGTGAAGCCATTACAAATGTTCCCCAAATCATCATTTTATAAGCATTTTTTTGAGCGGTAAGTGCCGCAACTGCAGGAGTAAGTACAAAAATGAGAATAGGATTAAAATTAGTAAAAAATTCAAAATTTTCACTCACCACACCGGTGAATGCACGATAACAATAAGTCGGGAGCGTCAGCCAGTTGTGTGCAAAAAGAGTCTGAACGGGGATAAGAATAAAAATAAAGAACAAAAACCTCATATCCTTTAGCGGAAAATTTTTCATGTAATACTTCATTTTTTCGCCTAAAGGCATCTCATTTTCAGCCTGCACTTCAGCTTTTTTTTCATCACTGAGATTTGCCTCTGCCATTTTTACCGTCTTTTTAGTCAGTATGAAAAGTACGGAGAGAATACCGACAACAGTGAGTACGACATAAACCCAGAACACTCCCGTTATTCCAAAGCTCTTCCTTACGGGTGGAGAAATCAAGCCCGGAAGGAATCCACCAAGATTCATAAGAGCATAGAGCATTGCATACCCCATTGCCGAAGTTTTTTCATCAGTAAAGCGTTTTACGCCTGCATAACAAGCGGGTTGGTAAATTCCGTAGCCGATAATTATTCCAAGAATACCCAGCATAGCAGTAATGTGAGCCGAACCCCAAAGACCGGTTCCGGGAAAAAGATCAGGGCTTACAGCCAGGAGCACCCTGCCAACCAGCATCGCCATAAGCGAAATAATCAGGGACATCCTCACACCGATAATATCGACAGTTGCCCCGAGAAAAAGCATGCTTAGGGTGATTCCTGCTGTAAGAACTCCCACCATCTGTCCTGATTCGATGTCATTGAGTTTGATATTTTCAGTAAAAAAGATGGTGAGGAGTCCCACTACACCAAAATAAGTAAGTCCCTCGAGGAGGTAGGAGATGTTGATCCCCCAAAGTGCTCTTGGAGAATGCACCAAATCTTTAAAAGGTTGTGTAACTTCAATCAGAGTTTGTTTAATAATTCCGGGTTTTACAGGTTCGTTGTTTGACATTTGAAATCCAATAAAATGAAAATTTTTTCTCTCCAAATATCATAATAATATTTTGAAGTGTGGCTTATTAAGTTCTGAATTGATGACTTTATTTTATGAATCTAAATTAATCTTTGTTTTTGGTGTGTCGATTACTTATTTTAATAATTCAAATACGGGATTCTTATTATTAAATTGTGGAATTGAAAGAAACATGGACAACAACAATACCCCCATCGAAATACTAATTGTTGAGGACAACCCAAGTGATGCCGCCCTGATGATGCGGGCTCTTCGGAAAAATCATCTTGCGAACTATATAAAAGTTTGTGAAGATGGCGAAGAGGCACTGGAGTATCTTTTTTGCACCGGGCGATATGAGAATACAAAAGAACACTCGGAGTTGAGAGTTGTATTTTTAGATCTGAAATTACCAAAAATAAACGGACTTGAAGTGCTAAAAGAGATACGGTCCAACGAAAAGACACGGAAAATACCTGTAGTTATTGTCTCATCTTCAAAAGAGGATCCCGATATAAAATCGGCTTACGATTTAGGTGCAAACAGTTATGTGGTGAAACCGTTGCAGTTTGAAGATTTTGTAAAAGCCGTTTCTCAATTAGGGATGTACTGGCTCATCCTAAATGAATCTTCCCAATAAAACCAATCTTTTTCCGGAATTACAATGGAACAAGCAAACAAAGTACTGATCGTTGAAGATTTTCAACCCGATATCGAACTCGCTAAGAGAGAGGTTAATAAAGTTCTCGCTAACCCACTATTCAGAACCGTAGAAAAGGCTGATGATTTTTTAAGAGAGATTAGAGAATTTGAACCTGACATAATCCTCTCCGACTACTCGATGCCTGAATTCGATGGTCTCACAGCCTTAAAACTCGCCATAGAACACACACCCGTAACTCCCGTAATAATTGTAACAGGCTCCGTAAATGAAGAAACCGCGGTAGAGTGTATGAAAGCGGGTGCCGCAAATTATGTGATTAAAGAACAGATCGTGCGGTTAGGGACAGCTATCCTCAGGGCACTGGAAGACAGGCGAAACAATATTGAACGGATAAAGGCAAGAGAGGCTCTGATAGAGAGCGAAAGCAGATACAGATCCCTTTTTAATCTTTCCCCTGTGGGTATCATTCTCCAAAACGAGAATGGAGTAATTATGGATGTAAACAGAGAGTTTACACACATTTTAGGATATCCGCGGGAAGAAGTGCTTGGTAAGCATGTAAGCATGATAACACCACCTGATAAATTAGAATATATTACAAAAGATATTGAAGATATTATTTTTTCCGGTACACTTAAGCACGAAGCCGAGGGACTTCGAAAAGACGGCGAAATAGTTAATGTTGAGCTTACTGAAGCAAAAGTAGTGTTACCAACCGGCTCTGCCGGGATAATGACGATTATAGCCGATATAACCTCCCGAAAAAAATACGAAAAAGAACTCATACTTGCAAAAGAAGAAGCTGAGGAAATGAATCGTCTTAAGTCGAGTTTCCTCGCGAACATGAGTCATGAACTCCGCACACCGATGATTGGAATTCTCGGCTATTCTGATTTACTTGGTGAAGAGACATATCCACCTGAAGTTAATGAATATGCTGATATCATCTATAAGAGTGGTACCCGCTTGATGAACACGCTGAACCTGATTCTTGATCTTTCGAGAATTGAAGCGGGTAAGCTTGAAATGACAAAATCGGAGATAGATGCAGTTGAAATAGTGAATGAAAACTTCCAACTCTTCACTAATGAAGCTAAAAAGAAAAACCTCGAATTTGAATTGATAACCTCCCAAAATAAAATCCCCTTTTTCACGGATGAAAGAATATTCACTCAAATCTGTTCAAATCTGATCAATAATGCAGTAAAATTTACAAAGACAGGATCAGTTAAGGTTGAACTCGCCACTCAGAATATTTCCGGGAAACCCTTTATTCTTTTTAAGGTGAAAGATTCTGGAATTGGCATTTCACCTGAGGATCAGGCAATCATATTTGATGACTTCCGCCAGGCAAGTGAAGGATTTGGGAGGAATTTTGAAGGAACCGGTTTAGGTCTTGCAGTTACCAAAAAGTTTGTTGATAAACTACACGGCACAATTAATATTGAGAGTGAAGTAAATAAAGGAACTGTTTTTATCGTTTCTCTTCCACTGCATGGCTTGGATTCAATTGACACTGATAAAAATGATATTATTCCACCAGCTCCATCTCTTCCGGAATTACCTACAATTCTATATGTGGAAGATGACCCAATTGCAATCGAAATGGTTGGTCGAATGCTCAGAAAAGTGTGCAAAATTGACTCTACAATTTCCGCAAAAGAAGCGATCGAAAAAGCGGGAAAACAATATTATCCGTTAATTCTGATGGATGTGAATCTTGGCAGAGGGCTCGACGGTTATCAGGCAACAGTCGAGTTGAGAAGAATGCCACAATATAAAGATACTCCAATTATTGCCCTTACCGCTTTTGCGATGTTAAAAGATAAAGAAGATGCGATGAGAGCGGGATGTACACATTATATGTCGAAACCATTCAAACGGGATGCATTTGTAAATTTGATAAAGGAATTGCTGCCAAAAGAATAAATTTCCTGCATTCTTGAATTGAACTTACAGATATTCATAGAAGTGAAATTATGATTTTCCATATTTGAATATCATTATCATTAATTTTTGTTGCTACAATGAAACTTAAAGTTTTAATCGTTCTGTTTCTTCTGTCACTTCCGGTTTACTCGCAAATATTTCAATTTGCCGGTGGAAAACTCTTCATTTCTCAAGGAACAAATCTTTACAGACAAACGGGGTCACAACTACAGTTTGAACTGTTGAGTTTTGGACCAGACAATAAAACCATTACCCTCCTTTATTTTTCAAATGAATCTGTCGGTTATGCAGCAAAAGAGAATGAACTTTTTCGCACCTCAAATGGAGGAAGTGACTGGATAAAGATTCTGGAATTAAACGGCAGTCTCAGCTCTTCAAGTTTTTCCCCCGATGGTCAAACTGTGTTGGTTTTGGGGGACAGTCTGAAACTTTACAGATCATTTAATGGTGGAGCATCATTTACTTCAATATCTCTTCAAATTCCACTGCAGAATTATAGCACTATCTCATTTGCAGGTACTCCGAATGCCGGGAAGGTGTTTCTGTATGCACCTTATTTTAATCCATTTTCCGGAAGTATGAACTATCTCGTTTCGAGAGATTCGTGCAGCACATGGCAACTGATTGAGTCTCTCGGTGAAAAGGGGATGTCAGGATTCATTTCATCTAAACATGGTTTTGTTACCACCATGTCCAAATTATGGTTGACATCAAACGGGGGTGAAAGTTGGGATGTGGTTTTTCAGGATGCCGGCTTACTTTCGGGACATGCAACTTTTGCTGATTCACTCACAGGTTACCAGGGTGTTTATTCGAGTAAATTATTGCTCGGAACCACAGACGGAGGAGCCAACTGGTCTGAACTTTACAGGGGGACAACTGAACTTAATGCCATATCAGCGGGTAAATCAAATGTTGCAATCAGGGAAGTCGGCTCTGAATCAATTAAATATTCCTCAGACAAAGGTCATACCTGGCAGCTCGTCACACTTCCGTTAAGTATTGGATCTTCCAAAACAGAAATGCCCAGTGCATTCAGACTGTTTAACAATTACCCAAACCCTTTTAACGGCTCAACCTTAATCACTTTTTCTGTTCCGGACGATTTGGAAGTCATCCTCGAAGTTTTTGATTCAAAAGGCTCACTGATCGACAAAAAACTCCCGATTAAATGCCAAAAAGGGGTAAACACAATTAAATATGATTCAGGCTACCTCCCGTCAGGAGTATGGTTTTACAGACTTCGAACTGTCGGTTCAGAAAACGCAGCTCTTACAGGAAAGATGGTTATTCTAAAATAATAGTTAATTTGTCATTAGCTATTTAAGTAAAATCATCTTACGGGACTCAACTTTATAGCCGGCTACAAGTCTGTAAAGGTAAACTCCGCCTGCCAAATCGGAAGCATCAAAATAGATGTTGTGTGTTCCGGCGACAAAATCACCATCAACCAAACGGACGACCCTTTCACCAATAGTATTGTAAACATCAAGCTGAACTCTCTCTTGAGTTGTCAGAGTGAAGTTGATATTGGTTGCGGGATTAAATGGATTTGGAAAATTCTGACTCAAAAAAAAGTGTTCAGGTAATTTTTCATCTGCAACATCAGTCTGAATGTCAAGAATTTCATTCATGGAAACCCCAGAAACTACGGGTGTGGGGAAATTCAGAATTGTACCGATAGTTGGCACAATATCAGGTATATACCTTTTTGTGTTTGTATGAATCCCTTTCTTCACATTGGCACCAATTCCGAAGAGCATAATTCTTCTACATCCGGCACAACCATCTCCATGCCCTATAAATCCCGTCGATACGCCGTCGGAGTGTCTTCCGTGGTCATTAGTTACAAGAATTGTAGTTTTGTCTTTCATCACGGGGTCGGCTTTTACAAATTCCCACAGCTGATTAATTAAACTGTCCGCAATGGTTATTGCACGGGTATAATCATCCCAGACACCTGCGTGTCCATAGTGATCAACATCAGAAAAATAGACAACGGAAAGTCTCGGATGCCATGTTTGGAGCATACTTTTGGTTTTTTGCCAAACCGAAATGTCGCTACTTCCTTGTAATATATACCAGGGCCAGTACGCAGGTCCATAATCCGGACGAAAACTCTGTAACCAGGGTGACGAGAGATACTTCATAATATACATCGCCTCTGTAGAATCCTGCTGATGTGCTTTTCTGAAATACTCCCACAGAGTGGGTACGGTAGCATATTGAGTTAAAAATCCATTGTAAAATGTGTCGAGCGGTGTTGACCACGAACCTGACCAGATAGCCGGAACCCCTCGGTTCGTAACGGTCCAGCCGTTGTTAAAGAATGAGTCGATAACCACACCTTCGGTTGATAGCCGTTTTAAGTTAGGTGTATATCTTTCGGAAGTGTCGCCGAGTGTCTCGCTGTATCTGGCTCCATCCACAATTACAAGAATTACGAATCTATCAGGCATTTGGGCCCGGATGAAGGGAAAAAATAAGATCAGAAAAAGGGTAATTCGGTAAAAGGTATGCATTAGCTCACAATTTTTTTTCTTTGAACTTTAATTTATTCACACAAAATGAATTTTTCACTATATTAAATACAATTAATATTTTATTCCGGCACAAAATATGGACAACGAAAAACAATTTTTTAATATGCTTGCGGTTTATCCTGCACCAACAATTGTGCATGATAACAGCAAATTTGTGTTCGTGAATCCAGCCTTTTTAAAGATGATCGGAGCAACATCAAAGGATGAAATGCTCGGTCGTGATATCCTCGAAATTGTCCATCCTTCAAGTCTCCCCAAAGCAATAGAAAGCCTTAGTCATCCCGAACGACTCGAAGTTTTTGAATTGCGAGACATTTGTTTGGTAAGAGTGGATGGGAACCTCATCTATACCGATGTCTCGGGTACCCACATCCTGATGGAGGGGCACGATTATATCAATATTATCTTTAACGATATCACTGCCCTAAGAATGAATGAAGAGAGATATCACTCATTGTTCGAACTTTCACCTGAGGGGATAATTCTACAGGATGAACTGGGGAACATCATTGATGCCAACCCAAAAGCGGTGGAATTGATTGGTCTCCCAAAAGAAGACCTGATCAATAATAATATTAATGTTATAGCCTCACACGCCGATAAAACACTTATAGAATCGAATATTAAAAGAATTCTCTCCGGTGAGGTGCTCCATCAGGAGGCTTTGGCTTCGAGAATGGATGGAACCGTTCTCATAGTCCAGCTCACAGAAACCCGGGTACCACTTACGGGAGGGAAAACCGGTATTCTTACTCTGATCGCCGATATCACAGAGAGAAAAGCGAATGAGGAACTCCTTTTAAAGGCCAAAAAAGAAGCTGAGGAGATGAGTGCACTCAAATCGAGTTTCCTCCTGAATATGAGTCATGAGTTGCGAACTCCAATGATTGGTGTTTTGGGATTTGCAGAGATTCTGGGTGAATATGAATCCGATCCGGGCATTCAAAGTATTGGGAACAGAATATTTGCCAGTTCCACTCGATTGATGGATACACTAAAAAAGATCATGGATTTTAGCAGGATCGAGGCGGGAAGATCACATCCCTCACTAAAACAATTTGAGCTGTTAAATATTGTAACCGATGTTTGCAATCTGTTCGATTATCAGTTACAAAATTCAAAATTGTCTTTCAAATTGAGCACTAACATTGCAGAATGTCGCTGTATCTTTGATGCAAATATGTTCTCTCAAGCGTTGGAGAACCTCATCTCTAACGCGATAAAATTCACTTTTGAAGGTGGGGTGACTGTTAATCTGACAAAGGAGGAAACACCCGGTGGGAAATTCCTTATTGTTTCAGTCGCGGACACCGGCATTGGAATTGAAGAGAAGGACCTTGAAATAATTTTCCTCGAGTTCAGACAGGCAAGCGAGGGCGTTGGAAGAGACTTTGAAGGTACCGGTCTCGGTTTGACCATCGCAAAAAATCACATCGAAAATATGGGTGGAACAATTTCAGTAAACAGTACCCCCGGCAAGGGTTCCGTATTTACAATAACATTACCACTACATGACGATCATGTCATTTTAACAGAGACTGAAAGGGTCCTTTACAACTACACTCCATCGATCTAACTCGCCTGTGAGTTCATAATACGGTTTTGATGATTGATGCTTTCCATGTGCACCACCTCAAGAAAACCGGCAACAAATTCATTGCTTAATCCCAGTTTAAGCCCCAGATTTATTCCTTTTTCTAAAATTTCGTTCCATCTGTTAGTTTGAAGAATGGTGATTTTCTTTTCCTTTTTGTATTCGCCAATCTTTGCAGCAAGCTTCATCCTCTTCGCCAACAATTGCATCATTTCATCGTCAATCTGGTCTATTACCTCTCTGTATTCTTCAAGAGGTGAATCAGATTCGATTATTTCACTCGAAGCATCCCTCCAAACGAGTTGATCGAGTAACTTTTTGAGGTCTGATGGAGTTACTTGTTGTTTTGCATCGCTCCATGCCTTATCGGGGTCACGGTGACTTTCAATCATCAATCCATCAAAATCGAGATCGATTGCTTTCTGCGACACATCCCTTAAAATATCTCTTCTGCCACAGATATGAGCCGGATCGCAGATCATCATCAGGTCGCTGTATCTTC
>CAYSJM010000016.1:0-11629 GCA_964431385.1 uncultured Ignavibacteriaceae bacterium
AGGAGATAACTCCTTATTTAAGGCTAAATTTTGCCTGTAAATCTTTAACAGTGACCACAAAATCACCTTTTTCAACTATTCTCTTATTCTGAAGTCCAATGAACGAGAGGTGGTCTTTATTAATTACGAAGGAAACTGTTTTGGTTTCACCGGGTGAAAGTTCAATCTTATCAAAGCCTTTAAGTTGTTTGTTGGGTCTGCTTACAGAACCAAACATATCAGTAAGATAAAGTTGTACAACTTCTTTCCCTTTTTTATCACCACTGTTCTTTACATCAACGGTCACTTTTATCTCACCGTTTTCAGTCATCTCTGTTGCGTTGAGTTTCAAATTTGAATATGTGAATTTTGTGTAGCTGAGTCCGTGGCCAAACGGGAAAAGAGGGTCATACTTGTTCCCGTCAAAAAATTCAATCGGTTTATAGTCATAAAGTGTGATTCCATTAACCGATTTAGGATAAGTTATCGGAAGTTTTCCACTGGGATTTACATTTCCGAAGAGAACATCAGAGATGGCAACTCCACCCTGCATTCCGGGGAGAAATGCCACTACAATTCCATCAACTTTGTCAGCAATTTCAGTTATAACTCGTGGTCTGCCTTCAAGCATAACAAGTACAACCGGTTTCCCTGTTGCTATAATCTTTTTGGCGTATTCAATCTGTGCTTTTGGCAATGTAAGGTCTGTGATATTTCCCGGTGTCTCACAGTATGCTGATTCACCAAGACAAAGAACCACAACATCAGATTGCTTTGCCAGATTAACAGCATTATCAACATCGAGCATCTTATCAAATGAACAACCTTCGTTAAATATTATTTTTTTTGAAGAAACCTCGGAAACCATCGCATCAACAACGGTTTTTTTGTCCTGCTGCATTAATGATTCTTCATTTCCCTGCCAGGTTATCGTCCAGCCGCCATTCAGTACTGACAACATACGGGATGTTGGACCGGTAACGAATATTTGTTTATCTTTTTTAAGTGGTAATATGTTTTTGTCATTTTTTAGTAATACTATCGATTCATGTGCTGCATCAAGATTTGCCTGTGTATTTTCAGGTGTTGCAAATTTTGAAAGGTAAGTTTTATCAGGATATGGATTCTCGAACAAACCAATTTTCATTTTTACATAAAGAATTCTGCTTACAGCTTCGTCGATTCTCGACATTGGAACTTTGTTTTCTTTAACAAGCTCTACCAGCAATTCATAAAAGCTGAGATCCTGGGGAACCATGCTCATATCAACACCAGCCATAACAGCAAGACGAACTGCTTCTTTTGGGGAGTCAGCAACTCTGTCACGGGTAAAAAGTCGTTTAATATCTTCCCAATCGGAAACTACAAATCCCTGAAAATTCATCTCTCCGCGAAGTACTTCTGTGAGGAGATGATAGTTTGCATGACCCGGAATTCCATCAATTTCGCCTGAATTTACCATTACAGTTAGTGCACCGGCTTTCACACCCGCCTCAAAAGGAGGAAGGAAATATTCCCTGAGCATTCTTTCTGAAATCCATGCAGGGGTTCTGTCAAGTCCGTTTAACGGGAAACTGTAACCGACATAATGTTTTAAGCAGGTTGTAAATCTGTTTTTAGGAACGGAAGCGTTTTCTTGTGAAGCTTTTATGTAGTTGTAACCCATCTCTGAAGCAAGAAATACATCTTCACCGTAAGTTTCCCAAAGTCTTGGCCAAAGGTGTTGTCTTCCCAGATCGAGAACGGGATTAAAATTCCATGGAATTCCTGAAGCATAGGTTTCAAGTGCGGTTATTTCACCGGTTTTTTTAGCAATCTCTCTGTTCCATGTGGAAGCCATTCCCAAAGCTTGAGGGAAAAGGGTTGAATTGAGGGTATAGGTAGCACCGTGTATGGCATCGATACCGTACATCACAGGGATGTTTAATCTTGTTTTTTTTGTTGCAACATCCTGAATTTTAGTAATTACTTCGTGCCAGTAGTTTATCTCATGTGCTTTGTCGTAAACATTAAGAATTGAACCAACATGATACTTCACAATTACTTCCTCAAGTCTTTGTAAGTCAAGTTCATGATGCTGGTCTTTGTTTCCTTGTTTTTTTGAAATTGCCTGAATCGTAAGCTGGGTCATCTGACCAACTTTTTCTTCAAGTGTCATCTTCCCGACAAGTTTTGCAACTTCATCTTTTATTTCTTTATCTGTTTTCTGCGCAAATGATGCGATAGGAAGAATTGCCAGAAAAATTAGGGTTGTTAGCGATAGTCTGAAAGTTTTCATGGTATTATTGGTTTTAAGTGGTATATGATAAAATTACTTTTTAACAGTTTAGTTTAACAGAACAAGCTTTCTGGTTTCTAACAGGGACGCTGTAGCGAGAGAAAAAAAATAGATTCCGCTGGCACTCAGCTCCTTCCTTGCAAGAGGGAAAGTATGAGAACCTTCATCGAGCCAGCCAAGTTCTTTTTTCATTATCTGCTCACCTGTGGAGTTAAATAACGAAAATGTAAAAAAACCCGGTTTGTTCACCGAAAAAGAGATTATTGTTTGTCCGTTGAACGGATTTGGGTAGTTCTGATTCAGTATGAATGATTCAGGTACATCTGATGAACCTTCCTCAATTCCGGATGGAATTTTTTCGATAATTATTCCATTTATGATGGGTTTATCAAGATGTGTAACAAAATGGAGATCTACCTTGCCATCCTGTACCGCAATATTGTTAAACTCTTTAATCAATGCGGTATTTGCTCCAACCTGGGAAAAGATGTCAAGCTGATCGATAACTCTGTTATTCTCGAGGAAAACACTAAAAATTCGTTTGCCCGCTTGTGTGAAGTAGTTTTCAGCAAACATCAATTTAACTTTGTAGTTACCGTTTGGAACCCTTACGGAATAAGTAGCCAAACCATACTTTTCACTTCTAAAAATTTCATCTTCATCGGTACCGTTTATCTGAAGTCCGGCTGAAAACGAACCGTTTGACCCGTCAAGTGAGCCGTAATCGGTATTAAATCCCCAATCACTCTCTTGCAGATAACCTATTGCAGCGGGACCACCACAATTAATTTTGATCGGCCAGCTCCAATTCCTTTCAAGGATGATCGAAAGTGCCCGTGGAGTGATTGTATTGTTAAATCTGTCTTTAACATTCAAAATAATCAGGTTTCTTGCTGATGCAAAATCCCATCCATCAACCGTTAATTCAACACTTTTACCACCGGGCAGAAGTGTAGCTGAAGTGACTGTTGAGCCGGGGATGTTAAAATTTGCAATTGTTTCGGCGGATACCTGGTCGAGTTCTTCCGAGAACCATGCGACCACTTTACCATCTCTGACTCTTGTGGCAAGAAATGCAGGCGATTTAACATCCGTGTATCCGAGATTAACAGCATCGGTAAGACAAAGAATCAATTTGGAATTGGTAATAACTGCATTTGTTGCAACAAAATCGCACCCGTTACCATTAAATGTGTGTGTGCCTTTTTCCCATCTTGCGGTGTTCCAATAGTCAAATTCATCTGCCCATGAGAGAGAAAAGTTGTTGCCTGAGCCATAATTTCCGCTTCCGGGGGTATAAGTGTAATACTTCACCCAATCGTAATAGGCGAAAGCAGGAAGTGCGTTTGCATCGAAGACACCCGCCCAATTGGTATAGGTGGGGTTCCAGATGTTCATCATAAGTTTTTGTGCTTTATTCAAAGTTTGAATATGGGCACCCGTTTGTCTGTAAACTTCAACTCCGTCAACAAACCATGCAACATAGTTTGGGGTCCATTCAAAGGCGTAAGTGTGAAAGTCGGCGCTCGGTAAAAAATTGAGGGGGTAATGGCTCTCGTGATTTACCTGATTTGGTGTGATAGCGTTAAACTGTATATCGTTTTCATATCTGCCAAGTATCTCGATATCAATCTCGTTCCAATCCTGGATTCCCGTTGTAAATTCGTAATAAGTAAAGAAAGAAGAAAGCATTCCTTCGCGAGCGGCAGATTTGAGGGAAACCTCGAACCTCCCGTAAAGGTATGTTTGCTTGGTTCTGAACTCGGCACCTTTAAAATCCTTGGCAGCGATAAATTCAGTAAACAGCAGAGTGAGAGTAATAAGAAGGAGGAGTTTTTTGGTCATAATTTTTTTTCTTTAATGAAAAATCAACCGGCTTTCACATCTTACGATGCAAAAGCCGGCTACAATAATTAGAATGTTACGGACATTGTGAACTTCTGAATATTCGAAAATCTTCCAAAATCCTGGTAAGCGTAGTCAAATATTACAGAAACATTGTTCATAAGATGCTGTTTGATTCCAAATCCGGCAGTAAATCTTTCTTCAGAATCTTCAAGAAATGCTGATTTATATCCACCACGGATGAAGAGGAATTTATTGAAGCAGTATTCTGCACCAATATTTAAACTCTCATAATCATCACTTGGGTGAGTTGCATCAACTGCGATAATAAGGTTGTGCATCTGCGACTTTAGCGGGTTGTATGAAACACCAACTCTGAAATTCAGAGGAAGTGACCATGCACCTGTTTCAAGGTATGCGGGTATCTTTCCGTTGTTTCCGGTGCTTGTTGGATCAAGATCGTGGAGAACAAGATTTGAGTTCCCGAGCAACTGCACTTTTGTACCAAAGTTCGAGATCGACATTGCGAGCACTGCGTCATCAAACGGGGTGACATACTGAACACCCATATCGATAGCGAAAGCTGTTGCACTCATCTTCCAGATATTCTGATAGATGAATTTAGGGTTAAAACCGATCGAAAACTTGTCTGTAAGTCTGATGGCATAAGCAAGACTTATTGCCACATCACTCGCGGTAAAAGTTTCACCCGTACCTCCGGGATAATCGATGGTTGTAACCTTCATTTCGCCAACATTTGAACTTAGAAAACTGAAACCAACAGTTCCCATATCACCGAGATTATAGCTCGCTGCAAGGAAATTATATTTGATATCAGCAATCCACGAAGTATGATCGAACATCATCTGGAATCCGTCAGCCTTTGTAAGACCGGCAGGATTCCAATAGATCGAACTTACATCGTTCGCAGAGCCAGAAAAGGCACTTCCCATCGCAACTGATCTTGCACCCTGACCTATCGAGAGGAAAGGTGCTGCAGTTGTTCCGCGTTTAGAGACATCAGACTTGAATACCTGGGCAAATGCCACATTTGCGGAAATAGCAATTAACATTATGATAAATATCTTCTTTTTCATTTCAATCCGTCCGCTTATTTGATTAGAGCAAATTTGCCGATGTGTTCTCCTACATTCGGTGCATCTACATGATAAATGTAAACACCGTATGCAGCGTCCATACCGTCATCAGTAACAAGGTTCCAGGAGATACTGCCATCAAGATAAGTCGAGTTCTTATAAAGTGTTTTTATAAGCTGACCTGTGATGGTATAAATCCTTACCGTGCATTCACTCGGAAGATTTATAAAATCGATCTTCCTCTCTCCTCTACCGGTCGAATTAAGATTTCTTCTTTCCCATGAAGCAGCACCCAAATATGGATTTGGTACCACATCCACTTTACCAAGCTGTCCTTTGGCAAGACTGTTGTCTATTCCGGCAGCTTTGGTTGAGAAGAGAATTTTATCACCTTTCTTAAACGGTTTCTTTGTTGTGATCCGGTATTTATCATTTGCTGTCGGATATACCAAAGCGGCATTTGGATCGGCAGGTACATCGTAGGAAAGGTTCCATGCAAATCGTATATTCGCAGGTACTGGTGATCCCTGGAATTCCAGTATCTGAATCTGATCTCCAATCGAAAGATCTTTCGAACCGTCATTGTCTTTTACGGCAACCTTTGAGTACTTCTGTTCTGTATTGTTCCACACCTTAAAATTCAGAGGGAATTTTGTATAAAGTGGTGGTGACTGAATAAAACATGTATCCTGTGGTGTATCGTAGAAAGTAATTTCATAATCTGCAGGCCAGGGAATTCCTCTTACCTGGGTTGGATCCGGAGTTACCAACATCGTGAGGTTGCTCTTTCCTGTTACCCATCCGGTAAGCGAATCTCTAACGGTCACTACAGTATCGTTCAAGACAGAAATTGCAAGTCCATCAAATGGAGGTGAAACTCTTTCAGCACCAAAATATGCCGAATCAACTGTCATCATCGTATCCACAGTACCATTATACGATTTAATGATCTTATATGAGAGTGTTTTGTAAAGTGGATAAGTGGTTGTCGAATTAAATTCGATGCTGTAAGCGGCTCCATTTGCTATTGCAGAAGGATCTAAAACATTCACATTTAAGGCACCTGAACCAATACCGCCGGTGCTGACATTTTTAACATCTCCGATAATGTTTGGAGCTACATATCCGGCAGCCGGTGCATTTGGAACAATTGCGGCACAATTGATATCTACAAATTGCAGATTACCGGCGAAATCCTCAGTAATGATTTTTGTGCACTCGGAAGGTTGCAAACCGGCTGTTCCGAATTTTGGATCACCCATATCGTAAGAAACGAGGGCGTAATAATATTTTTGACCGTTGTTTACATCGTTGTCGATATAGGAATAGCGTAAACCTGTGTTGTCGCCTCTCCAGAAATGAGCACCATTGATGCCGACTGGATCTGGACCTTTTACACTATCTTTAAGATCGAATTGTGCTATCGGTTTCCAGTATTTTGCTGAACCTTTTGAATCTGTGATAACTTTTATATCATTAAATTCCGGTTCAGTACTTCTGTAAACCATGTAACCTTCAAAATCTTTTTTGTAACCTTTGGTCGGGTCGTTGTCCTGGAAACCAAGGAAAGGATCACGAGATTCTTCAGCTATATTATCCCAGTAAAGATAAACTTTTCCATCACCAGGAACCGCAGTCAACTTTGGTTTCAATGGTGGTTTTGAAAAGTTGTAGTTCGAGTTGTAAATCTGCTGAACTGTCTCTTTATTGAACATGATATCGTTAAGGTCTTCACCAAAAAGGAGAGCCATCGAGAATCTTTCTCTTAGCCCTTGCTGAAGCGGGAACGGACCTGATGCAAATACCATACTGATATTTGCTCTCTGAAGTGATGTGTCAAATGTGCCTGCTGACATCTTTAACCACATTGCTTCATCGTCTTTTGGCCAGCCACCACCGGTTCCGCCTTGTCCAAGTCTGTAAAGCGATACGGCGGTAAGACCTATCTGATCTGACTCATCTTTGTCTGTTTTATCAAAGTTTGGTTCGCCATCAGTTGGTATTCCGTCGCCTTCGCCTTCATCAGGACCGGTATATTGTCTGTCATAAGGACCAACACCATCTTTACCAACATCGTCATTCAAGGGTTCGTTCTCTGCTGCATCCCACTTGCCGTTTCCATTAAGGTCGGTGTATCTAACCCAGTCACCATCGTTATCTATATTGTCGTCTCTTTTTTCGTCTGTTAAGCCATCCTGGTCATTATCAATTGCGTCATAACCGTTACCCGGGCTTTCGAGATATGCATAACCGTAGTAACCCGTTTTCCAGCTATCAGGCAGACCAAGTCCGTTATTGTCATAACAATATGCCATGTCAAGTTTTAGATCGAAAGAGGCATTGTCATCTTCAGAGTCATCCGTTCCACCCACACCGCAGTCGGTATAAAAACCAAATAGTGTTTTTGGGTAATTGTAATCTGAAATGTTCACAATGTCATAGTGCCAGAAAATTATATCTTCTGCCAATACATGAGACCACTGGAAACCCCTCACTTCAACTCTTAAGCCCAGACCACCACGATTTGTATCTACAGCAATTGGCTTAAAGAAGAAAGGATTTCTCATGAACTCTTTATCTTTTGAATCATCCATTACAAAGAAGGTCTCAAAGTCAGAGTTCAAAACTCCTCTTCCAAAATAACCATACCAATACCCATCCCATTCGGGAGTTAGACCCAAAGCTGCCGGCCAGAATTTTGGCCATGAATTAGGGTCAGTGTTAATGGAAGGTTTTTTGGATGAAGAATTGTTGTACCCGGGTATTGGTTCAAATCCCCAGATCTCTCCCGTAACGGGATCTTTATCCATCCACTCACGATATGAAGTCTGGAGGGGATGCACTATCTGTCCTGTACCGGGTGCGGTAATTTCAGAAGAAATAAGCACACTAACACCGTCGAGGTATGAATGCCCCGAACCTTTGGGCCATTCACCCGATGGCTGATAGGGCCACTGACCTACTTCACCATTGTTGTAGAAGAGTGTTCTAACCTGGTTTCCATCCATCACTCCTTCTCTTCTAAAGGAAATGTTGCCATACTGATCGTTACGATATCGTTGGGTGGATGGAGATACTTGTGCAAGAACCAACTCTGTCAGGAGCACAAGGGAAATTATAAATATTTTCTTTAACATTCTAAAACTCCGGGAATTAAAAATCGAAACCAATTCCAACTCTGATCTCTCTTGGTGTCGAGTACATCGAAGGATTGTTAATGTATTCTTCAATAGTGTTCAAACCGATTACATCAACCGCATACTGAGTATTCAGATCTGCATTGGCTCTACCGGTCGTTCCATAAACACCAAATTCGTTTTTGATATCCAAGGCATTGTAGATCGTGATGTATGTTCTTACATTCACTCCAAAAACATTGAAAATCTTATCTGCTCTAATATCGAGATTGAAATATGTCGGTTTTATTCCACCATTTTCAAAACGAACACCACGGGAGATTTTAGGATCTTCAGTGTAAGGCATTCCTGAACCATACTGGAATATCGCTCCAACTGTCCAGTCTCCCGGTACACCAACATTTACACTCAGATTGAATGTATGCCTTTGATCCCAGCTAAGGGGAACAACCGTTTTCGATTCTTCGATCGGGGGATTAGTCTGATTCTTGTTGTAAACTGCGTAAGGATCAGATGAATTCCCTTCTGCAATCTGGTATGTATAGTCGAGCTTTGCACTGAAGTAGTTTGAGAATCTCTTGTCGAGTACGAGTACAAGACCTCTAACATTTGCATAATCTCTGTTTATGAATCTTGCGTACTTAAATCCTTCATAGGTGTTCACGATCTCCATGCCAAGCCAGTTTCTGATATCTCTGTAGTAGAGTGACATGTTTAATGAAATATCTTCGAAAAGTGCCTGCTGTAAACCGATTTCATAAATCACATTTTTTTCTGCATTAAGATCAGGATTACCAACTACGGTATTTAAGCTGTTACCGGGTCTGACGATGAAATCAGGATTTTGGTACAGATTTTCGAATGAAGGTATCTTAAAGAAGTGACCATAAGAGAATCGGATAATTCCACGGTCGGTAATTGGGAATGAAGCACCAAGTCTTGGGCTCACCTGCCATTTTGCTTCTGCATCAACCCACTGATCAGCACCGGGGAATGAGGCGTTACGGGTCGGGTTGAGTTTGTTTGCAGGCATTCTGCCGTTTGAATTGAAATAATCGAATCTGACACCGGCATTTATTATCATGATGTCGTATTCCATCTTGTCCTGAATGTAAGCAGATACTTCAAGAGGTTTACGGCTGTATTCGATGTTTGAACCCTGATCGGACATGGTACCAACTGCAGGATAACCGGGTGTGAAAATTACATTACCGAGTGTATCAATCTGTCCGTCTGTTAAGTTCACGAGATCAAGATTGTGACTGTAAATTTCATGTTGTCTGGCTTCGACACCAAAACCAATTTTATGTTCTTTTGAAACCTGTGACGACAATGAATATTGTGCAACATAGGTTCTTGTGGTTCTGTCATATCTTCCACCCTGGTTTCCACCTGAACGGAATGTATAGTTTGAAAGGGCAATTCCTTGTCTCGGACTTACATATCTTGGATCAAAAGGATCCTCGTATAGATATCCCTTAAACTGATAGTTGTTAACCGAGAATTTTAGAGCATGGTTGGTTGAGGGTGAAAGGTAATTTGTTATTTGGAAATTTTGAATCCAGTCATCACCATAATTCGTCATCATACCGTCAGGTGTCCATGAAAAACCATGATCATAACCTTTGCTTTTTGTTTTATCCCAAAAAACTGAATAAGTAAAAGCAACTGTAGGGAGGGCATAGGTAAGTTTGGCATTCAATGAGTATTTTGTATAAGGATTCATTGAGACATATTCACCATTACCTGTGTTCCGTGGTATCCAAAAAGTTTTATCATTTGCAATTGGATAAAATGGAACATCATCAGTTACATTATAAACTCTTTTACCGTAAAGATGACCAATATTATCAAAATATCTACCGGTCACAAAGAAATACAAATTTTGTATGGGGGAAATGGGGCCGCTAAAGGTCAATTGGAAATTCTTTTGTGCGATGCGGTCAATTTTGTCAAGATTTCTAAATATCGCACTGTTGCCCGTCACAAAATTTCCAACATAAGCTGAGAAATCTGTTCTAAACTTGTTTGAACCACCTTCAGTGACGATGTTTACCACGCCTGAAAGTGCCTGCCCGTATTCTGCATTAAAAGTACCCGTAATTACTTCCATCTGTCTGATAGAAGCGTTTTCCACCTCAATATTAAACCCGCCGTTAAATGGATCGGTAACCGAAACACCATCAATAAGGTAGGCCACATCGTTTGATCTTCCACCTCTAAAGTGACCGTCGATTACGCCGGCTTGAAGATTAACAATTTGGTTAACATTTTCAACAGGCATCATTTTGATATCTTCTGAAGAAATGGTAACCGAAGTGGAGGTTAAATCTTTTTGTACGAGTGGTCTGTCGGAAGTGATAACCACTTCTTTTTCGAGTGTAATACCCGCATTTTTTAATTTAATATCAATATTTGTGGTAAGGTCTATTTTTACGAGAACCTTTTCCATTATGGTTTTTTGATAACCTACCGCTGTGAAGATTACACGGTATGTTCCCGGTGGGACATTATTGATGGCGTAGTATCCGTCAGCATCTGCGACACCACCGAGGAATGTTCCCTCAAGAACAGCCGTTGCACCAATTATGGGTTCGCCGGTCTTTTCGTCCATTACTCTGCCGGATATCTTACCCGTTACACCACCATAGGCTATATCGGTGCCAATAATGCAGAGCAACAAGAACACTGCTGCATAAATATTTTTATAAAAATGGTTTGTTTTTTGTCTCATCGGAATATCCAATAGTTATCTGATCAAAACGATGAGTGCAGAAACCCGGGGGATTCTGCACTCACGGGGAGAAATGCTACTTTACAAGCATCATCTTATTTATTTTCGTGAACGAACCACTTTCAAGTTTGTAGAAATAAATCCCGCTTGAAAGGAGCGAAGCATCAAACTTAACCGAATAAACACCGGCTGCCTGATCCTGATTTACAAGACTTGCAACTTCTTTTCCAAGAACATCGTAAACTTTAAGGGTAACAAGACCCGGTTTTTCAATAGCATACTTAATTGTAGTGCTGGGGTTGAAAGGATTAGGATAGTTCTGTGTAAGAATGTAGCTATCAGCTGTAAGTTCAAGATCGTTGATGTCTGTTGGCTCCCAAAGGTTGCCGATCCAGGTGTATATCCATCTTGAAACATCCTGATATGATTTGTCTTCGTTGTAAGGTGAGTAGGTCATGATACCTTCTCTGCTGTTGGTTGCATCCGCATCGTTCAAAGCGAAATCGATAGGAAGTCTGTAACCTTCTTTTGGTACAAATGTCAGATCGTTTCCATGAAG
>CAYSJM010000016.1:11729-54857 GCA_964431385.1 uncultured Ignavibacteriaceae bacterium
CGATAGGAAGTCTGTAACCTTCTTTTGGTACAAATGTCAGATCGTTTCCATGAAGAGCGAGATCAGCAAGGCTGATACGGCATTCAACAATGTATCCTGAAGGGAATTTTTCTTCCCAGTAATAATTTGCACCTTTTCCGATAAGACTGTCTGTACCGGCTGAACCATCTATTATTACACGATTCCATGCGAATCTGAAATGATAATCAGGCTGTGCACCTCTCTGGTAAGATGTGTGGGGCATCCCGTGCCAGTTGTAAAGTCCAATATAGAGATCAGGACAATCGTTTAAGTACGAATCGTTCTGAGCATTTGGAACAACGATATCATCATCAACATCAAAAGCGATGTACATATACTGGTTGTCCATTGCTACATAAGCTTTGGCTGAACAGTCAGCATCGTTGGTGATTGTGGTGTTTGTTACAAGATGACCTGTACCATCAGAAAGGAACATTCTGAATGGATTGATTTGCTGCCATTCAGCAAGGTTACCATCAGCAACAAAGTTTGCTGGAGCACTGAGTGAAATTGTAGGTCTTCCTTTTGCAGTGTTTGTTACTGCTGAAGAGTTTTGGCTAACACCA
Source organism: uncultured Ignavibacteriaceae bacterium (assembly GCA_964431385.1). Classification (GTDB taxonomy): domain Bacteria; phylum Bacteroidota; class Ignavibacteria; order Ignavibacteriales; family Ignavibacteriaceae; genus UTCHB3. Next base: position 12,317 of record CAYSJM010000016.1, read on the forward strand.
CTCTTGTTTCCTGCAAAATCTTTACAGGTAACTGCATAGTAGTATGTTACTGCCTGATCTGTGTTTGGAGCAAGAAGGATGTGTTCAAAAAGCTGTGCATTCTCTGCTACTCCAAGTTTAACCACTTCAACACCGGGTGCTGTAAGATCGGTTATTGGGCTTTTTGAATAATATACATCGTATGTTTCGCCTGTTTCGTTTGGCACATCTGTCCAGGTTACAACATTCTGGAAGGTACCTGCAAATGCTGCAACACCCTGAGGTGCATTAGGAGCAATTACATCAAATTTAGGATTACCTGTCCACCAGTCTGTTATCCAAACTACTGTACCGGCAACGGCTGTAGCTTCAGCCATAATCTGCACAACATTAACCTGAGTTGAATCGAAGAATGTAGTGTTATCCTGGAATGCCATGTCTCTCAACGGGAAAGAATAGCTGTGCCATTGATCGTCGCCGATTGGTGAGAATACAGTTCCTTTTTTACCACCACCACCTTCGAGCTGTACTCTGAGTGCACCGGTTCCGGCAGGACATTTAATTTTAATTTTCATACTGTCAACCAGCCATGAACTTCCGAGGTTGAATACAGGGCTAACATTAAAGCCTGCTCCTGTCCATCCATTACCCCATTCATTACCCTGTGTCCATTTAGCAGCGTTGCTGTTAGGAACAGGACCAGCACCGGTAATTACTTCCATATTCGACTGTCCCCAGTTAAATCCTGAAAGGTTACCCATGAACTGCAAACCGTTGAAGAAAACTGCAGGTACTGATCTGTTACCAAATCTTCTGAAGCCGTCAAATCTTACGGTAAGTGAATCAGCAGGGATGTTTGTGCCCGGCGTGTATCCGGAAGTAATAGCACCAATATTGAAACCAACTATGTGATCCCAATCCAAAGTCTGGTTGTTCCAGAAATTGTTTGGTCCACCGCCCCAACCTGAAGGGAAAATTACGAAACCTGAATCTGATGGAGTCTGGCTACCGTCTGTGCAGAGGAGTTTGATTGGTATTTTCAACTCAACCCAGTCACTCTGAGCATCAAGAATTGTAGTGTGCTCATAAACCCACTCTTCGAGTGTTGCATCAGGTGTAGGTCTGTCTGCGATGTGGATTCTGAAAACCATGTTTACAGGAATGGTTGGAGGAGTAACAATCTTCAACCAGAGTGCGAGTGAATCAGTAGCTGACCAGTCATAATACTGACCTTCAGGAAGTCTTTTTATCAACTGTCCGTAGCTACCCCATTCGTGTACTGCACCAATCACAAACTTGATTTCTCCCGATGCGGTACCTTGTTTAACATCTGTGGTGTTGACTGTGTAGTCCATACGACTGGTAAGTCCTTCAATGGAGAACTGATAGGTCGTATCGTTTCTTAGATTATTATCAAAGCTCTCGATAATCTGCGGAATTGCGGATGTTGAGAGTCCGATAACAAAAAGAATTGATAGTACGATTCTTTTCATGTTTTTTACCTCAATAATGTGGTTTTTGGTTAATGAAATTTTGGTTGTAAAAAATTTAACTCAAGACCAGATGCTCCATAACCCCAGAATCATTATCAGCACAATAGCCGAGAGAACAAAACTTGGGTTAAGGGTGTGGGTCTTAATAATATTTGAAAAACTTGCACTCATTTCTCTTCCGCTCTCTCTAAACGAGTTTTTGAACTGAACAGCCAAAAGGTTCGTCTCTCTGCTGTTACCAAGATTTAAAACAAGAATCATGGCGACACTTATGATAAAGAGGAAGAGTGAAAAATGTAAAAAGTTAATCGCGAGAATTGCCTCGAAGAATGAATGGAGCACAACCCCATTTGATTGAAGCATCTCGAGAACCAATCTGCTAATTCCCAGCGATTCTGTTACTGCGAGTGTTATAACAGCAGTTTTCGAACTCATTTTGCCCGAAAAAAGTCCAAAAAGAAAAACAGCGGTAATCGGCGGACTTACAAAGGACTGAGCACTCTGAAGGAAAAGGTACAACTGCGAACTTACTATTTTCACTAATGGCACTATAAGTATTGCCGCAATAACGGCAGTAGTGGTTGCAAGTCTGCCAACGAGTACGAGTTTTCGTTCGTTTGTCTCAGGATATTTTAATTTGTAATAATCGTTCGTAAATAAGATCGCGATGCTGTTGAATGCCCCCGAAAGTGAAGACATAATGGCAGCAAGAAGACCAGCAATTACGAGTCCTTTTATTCCAACAGGTAATAAATCACCATTAACCAAAGCAGAGTAAGCTGCATCTCCCCTTGATTCGGGGTATAAAATGGCAGCAAATAAACCGGGTAAAACTAAAATGAAAATTGGGAGTAATTTGAATGTTGCAGCGAGGAGGGAGCCTTTTCTTGCGTCTTCTACAGATCTTGCACCGAGCATTCTCTGTACCATGTATTGATCTGTACACCAATACCAAAAAGCTATTATCGGAGCCCCAAACACTATCCCCGTCCAGGGATAATCTGTGTCTGATGCCGGCTTAAACATAGTAAAAAAATCGGCGGGAAGTTTTGAATACAAACCATCTATCCCGCCGACCGCTATGAAACCGAGTACCGAGAGAATAACCGCACCCGTGATGAAGATTATTCCTTGAAATGTCTGTGTTCTTACAACCGCATGCGACCCACCAATAACCGTATAGAGCCCCGTTATTAATACTATAAGGATTGAGGATGCATAAATATTCAAACCAAAAATATTGTAAAAAAGGATACCGGCTGCAAAAAGTGATACCAGAATTTTAGTGAGAATATAGATAATAATTGAAAATGCTGCGAAGAGTTTTCTCATCCGTAGATCGAAGGTCATCCCTACAAATTCGGGAACTGTGTAAACCCCTGACTTAAAATATATGGGTGCGAGAAACCATCCGGCAAAAAGAAGTGTGAATATTGCCATCAATTCAAACTGCCCTACTGCCAACCCCCGAAGTGAGCCTGCACCGGCGAGTCCGATAAAATGTTCACTTGATATGTTAGTGGCGAAAATTGATAAACCTATTGCGATCCAACCAGTGTTTCTTCCTGCAAGGAAATAACCGCTGTAACTTTCGTCATTCTTTTTAGAATAATAGAACCCGATACTTAATACTACTATTAAGTAAAGGACTATAACGAAAGCATCTAAATAGGTAAATGTGTTGGGCATCTTTTAAGTTAATTGTGCAGAAATAACGATGCACAAATCGTGCCAACAACGAGAATTGAATTATTGCCGCAATAATACTACAATTATTATCATTATAGAGAATTCGAGAAGACGGCAAGACCACCAAATTATTAATTTGATAACAAAATATTATCAAATTAATAAAATGGGAATCCGGGATATTACTTCAGCCCCAATTCTCTCATCATCCTGTAGTAGTTGGGGGGAGCAATTCCCATTTTTTTTGCAGCGTCGGAATCGGAAACGGAATGGACTCGAACAAAATTGAAATACCTTTCCCTGAATATTCTCTCTGCATCCTTTAGATCCAGAATTTTATCGGGATTAAAGAGGTCTTTCAGTGCATCGTTGCCTGAAACCGTATCGAACATCATTCCGAGTGCTTTTGTAGCTTCGATGGGTGAAATAACATTGTTAGAGTGGAACAGCACCCTTTGTACCACATTTTTAAGTTCTCTAACATTTCCGGGCCACTCGTATTTTGTGAAGATTTGCATCGTTTCAGAGGGGATGTGCGGCTTTTCTCTCCCCATGTCAACGCTGTTATTATGCAAAAAATGTTCGATAAGCAGCGGAATGTCGTCCACTCTCTTTTTCAAATCGGGGACAATAACGGGCAGCACATTTAATCTGTAATAAAGGTCTTCCCTGAATCGCCTTTCTCTCACTTCTTGCTCAATATTTCTGTTTGTTGCGGCAATAACCCGCACATCAACTTTAACAGTCTCTGTTCTCCCAATTTTTTCAATTTCCCCCTCTTGTATTACTCTTAGGAGTTTCACCTGAGCAGTAAGCGGCAATTCAGTAATTTCATCGAGGAAGATTGTTCCATGGTTTGCGATTTCAAAAAGCCCGGGTTTCTTTTTATCAGCCCCCGTGAATGCACCCTTTTCATATCCAAAAAGCTCACTTTCCACGAGTTGCTCGGGAAGACTGCCACAGTTAACCACGACAAAATTTTCATATTTTCTGTCACTTCTGTAGTGAATATTATGGGCGACAAGCTCTTTACCCGTTCCTGAAGCACCTTTAATCAAGATATTGATATTACTTTTTGCGAGTCTCAGAATATCCTCCTTCAAGGAGATCATGATGGGAGATTCGCCGATAATTCTTTTTTGGTGAAGAATATCCTCTACATTTCGCTTAATTTTTTGAAGGGAACGCATCCTCTCCCTCTCGAGCCAGCTTTTTTCGTGAGCATTGAAAATACTCAATATAAAATCTGTGGGTTGATATATGTAATCATCGATATCACCCGGATATTTAGTGCAGTACCAGAATGCCCCTGCTTTAATAAGTTTGTTTGCAAAATGATAGTCAGTAAGGTTGATCGTCATTTTTGTTATCACGATTATCTGGATGGATTGATCGACGGTTTTTATCTTGTGAATAAGATCTTCACCCATCAAACCACCCGAAATCTGATAATCCATTATCACAACATCTATTTTCCCCCTGTTCCCCTCAAGGTATTCGAGAGCTGCTTTTCCATTAGAAACATAGTGGACAATCTCCATCTTGTCAGAGAATGGCTGAACAGTTTTTTTCACCCTTCTTACATCAAACTCTTCATCTTCTATCAGTAATATGCTTATATTTTTATCTTGAAAAATCATTACACTCTCCGGTAATTCTGTTAGTGTTTTATCGTAATTGTAAATATGCACCCTTTTTCAGGCAGATTCTCTGCATCAAGTTCCCATCCGCATCTTCTTGTCATCTCCCAGGCGATATAACATCCGTACCCTGAGTTTCGCAATCCCTGCGATTTTGTGGTGGTATTCTCTATGAATATTTTCTTTTGCCCTTTTGCATTCGTCTCGAGAAGGTCTGCGTCTATTCCTTTTCCATTGTCCTTGATTACGAGACGCGAACACTTCATCGATTCATCATGAATAGTTTGGACTGTTATTTCAAGTCCTGATTCTGATCCATGATCGATGCTGTTTTGTATCAATGGCTCCACAATTTCCCAAACAACAAATTCATTTACATTAACTACAGGCAAATTCTGTTCCAATTCACAATTGATCTTAAATGCATCCGATTCAGTCGATGTGCGACGGAAGATATTATCCACAATAAAAGTAACCACTTCATTCAAATTGGTCCTGAATATCTGATTTCGAATTGTTTGAATTGGTGGTTCATACCACTTCATATCATAGATAACTCTGGAAACAAAATTTGAATATTTCGTGACCCTGTACTTTATTTCTTCACTGTTTCCCGCCTCAAGTTTCCTTAAATCTTCCTTAATGAAACCCATTATTTTTTCTGCTTTATGATGCGTATGGTATATTCTTTTGGTAAATATCAACTCGTTTTCATAGTTAATCTGTTTTTTAAGATTCTTCTCATGCTCTTCAAAAAGTAAATTCTGCGTTTCGTCCCTCTCTTTAACTGTATATGAGGAAATAAAATACATCGCCAGCAACCCCAGCGTAATCAGAGAAAGATAGATGACTGATGTTTCATCGTAACTGCTTATTACCTGATCACTTATTGTGCTGAAATCGGGTGAAATAAGCATATAAATGGCACCAATAAACTCACCTCTGATCACAAAAGGGACAAAAATATGAAAGTTGTTTTTGTCAGGAATGATGCTTTTTATCCGCTCGGTCGCCTTTAATTCCTTTTCTACCGACTTGTATAAATCGATCACCTGAGCGTCACTTGTAGCGACAGTGCTTGGGAATTTTTTGTCTATTAACGCAGAATAGAGCGTCTTACCATCATTTATACTATAGATTTCGCTTCCATTGTGCACAATGAGAAACAGTTTATCAACATTATGCGTCAGTTGTTGCTGACTGAATATGATGTCAAATGATTGAATAACCTGTCTTTCACGGTCTAAATCGAGGTTTTCGGCGGGATTTACCGATTCAACCGCAAGCTCTATGGCAGTGGCTGTGAGGTTTGCGATTTCTTCTGCAGACTCTTTTTGATACCAGTCCTGGGTTGTATCCAAAAAGTTCTTTATCGACGATTTATTGATAAAGGAGACTATCAATTGAAAAGAAAAAAGGATGATGAATAACACTGTGACATGCCGAAATTCAAAGTGATATTCCTTTATCTTATCAGAAAATTTCTGTTTCATGAGTATCTCATCTTAAATTCATCTCTTTTTTTATCTCTGCAATGGTTTCTTCAGCACTCAAATTATTCTTGATGGCATTGTTAATGTGCTTCACAAGGATATCGGAAAGCCCTGTATAATCTTCAAAAATAGGCCTGTGAACTCCAAATTCGAACAATTTTGCGTAAAAAGTCAATTCAGGGTGTTTTTTAACAAACTCTTTATCTTCATATACCGATCTTCTTACAGGGAGCACATTCCCCTCCTCATAATGAAGTTTTTGGCTTTCAACAGAGAGGAGAAAATTTACAAATCGCATCACTTCCGGAATATTATCGGAGAATTTAGAGATCATCAGGTTCCAACCCCCAAATACAAAGGCAGGTTTGCTCCCTGCTATGTGGGGTAGTGGAGCTGCTTTCAATTTGTCTCTGTACTCAGCTTTTACTGCTTTGTTAGAAGTGCTCAAAAAACCGGGCCACCCCCTTAAGGCAAAAGCCTCTTTATTGAAAAAATATTCATAACTCTGGTTTTCTTTCATCCCTGTGACCTCAACAGGAGAAATTTTTGAGTCGTGAACAAGTCCCGTGAGAAACTGAATTGCCTCCGCTGCAATTTTGTCGTCTTTAGTAAGATTCCCGTTCTTTAAATTTATCTGATTATTTTTATTCATTAATACCTCCACAAAACTACACATCAACCCCTCGTATTCATCCGCTTGAAACAGATAAAAAGGCTTGTTTACCCTTCTATTTGCAGCGTCCACAAGATTTCTCAATTCCCGGAACCTCTCCCAGGTGATCGATTCGTTAAGTTCTTTCTCAAACTCTTGATACCGCGGTACCTTTTTTAACATATCTTCTCTATAGAACATAACTGCAATATCAAAATAGAGGGGAAGTGCAACTAATGAATCGTTGGTGTAACTTGTGGGAAGAAAATGGGGCATAAGATCTTCAACAAGATTTGAATCGGCAAGTTTGTTTAGCGGTAATGCCCATCTTGAAAATCTCGGAACCCATATTATATCGACACTAAAAAGGTCAATTCTGCTGCTTTTGCTCCTTAAATAGCGTGCCAACAGCTCTTTTCTCTCATTTGTGCTAAATTTATCAAACGGGAGGTCTATAGTCTCTACTCTTATCCTTCCTTTGTACTCAGAGTTAAATTTATTTATAATCTTCTGAAGTGCAGGTGAAATATTGTCTGCGTAGTAAATTACCTTTTCCATCTTGTTCAGATTCTCATCGTAGGAGACCGGAGAAAATATAAAAACAATCAGAACAAAGACCGTGACAAGAACAGTACTCGCAACGATATAAAAGATTTTTTCAAGGTTCATAAAATTTCCGCAAACTTTTATTGCAAATATAGAGCATTATTGTCGCTCTATTCTTCGCTATTTTTTTCATTCATTTCCTCCGGTATTATTATTTTAATAAGTCAAAATTATTAATTTAATAAAAATCCGGGTTAATTATTCGTTTAATACTACAAAAATGATGCCCAAAGCTAACTAATCGATTCGGGCACAATTATTGAGTGATTATATTCTTTGTTAAAAGTACTTTCAGTCTTTCTATTGGAGAAAAAATGGCAACCCTGGTTACTAATGCCGGCAAAACAAAAAGCAACGGAAGCAATAAAAATTATCTTCCCGAACTGACTATTCTTACATCTCTCTTTTTTATGTGGGGTTTCCTCACTTGTCTTAACGATATTCTTATCCCTCATCTTAAGAATGTATTCTCCCTCAACTATACCGAATCTATGTTGGTGCAGTTTACTTTCTTCCTGGCTTATTTTCTCGTTTCCCTCCCGTCTGGAAAATTGGTGGAAAAAGTTGGATATAAAAAAGGTATCGTGCTTGGGCTTTTAATAGCCGGTGTGGGCACTCTGATTTTTTACCCCGCTGCCGGTTTAAGATCTTATCCCGTTTTTCTATTGGCATTTTTTATCCTTGCAGCAGGTATAACTCTTCTTCAGGTAGCTGCAAATCCTTATGTTACTATTCTTGGTAAACCTGAAACAGCTTCCTCAAGACTCAATTTAACCCAAGCCTTTAATTCGCTCGGCACTACTGTTGCTCCTTATTTTGGCTCGTTGCTCATTCTCTCAACCGCAGTTAAAACCTCGGACGAAATGGCAAAAATGGCTCCTGCTCAAGTGGAAATTTACAAAGCAACAGAAGCTGCCGCAGTTCAACTCCCCTATCTTGGTTTGGCAGCAGTTCTTATTATCCTTTCCGCCGTTTTTGCATATATCAAATTACCACAGATCGAAGCCGGAAGTGTAGAATCTGATGATGGTCTCAAACAGAGTTATGACGATCTACATCCAAGTGCATGGGGTTACAAACACCTTATTCTTGGTGCTGTTGGTATCTTCGTTTATGTGGGTGCTGAAGTGGCAATTGGTAGTTTCCTTGTTAACTATTTTGTCACGCTCGATAAAACTCTCGCTGAAGTTGATGCCGGTAAACTTGTATCGTTCTATTGGGGCGGTGCTATGGTCGGAAGATTTATCGGTTCTGCAATTCAAAGGAAAATTAATCCGGGACAGGTCCTCGGCTTTAATGCAGTTGCAGCCTCCGTTCTTGTGGTAATTTCCATGCTTACAGATGGACAAATTGCCATTTGGTCAATCCTCCTCGTGGGTCTGTTTAACTCAATTATGTTCCCGACTATCTTCTCGCTCGCCATTAAAGGATTGGGTAAACATACCGGTCAGGCTTCCGGAATTCTTTGTATGGCTATCGTGGGTGGTGCTCTAATCCCGGTTATTCAAGGATTCATTGCCGACTCTATCGGAATCCATCACGCTTTTATCCTCCCTGTTCTTTGTTATGGTTTTATCGCCTACTACGGTATTAGAGGGAGCATCCCAAGTTTTGAGAAAAAATCGGTCGCGGGAGCAAAATAGTGAAATACCTTCTCTTTGTCGTACTTTTAGTTTCATTTTGCAAAATGAATGCTCAGGATGCAGGTTTTTTCTCCGTTAAAGGGAAAGAAATACTCGATCCTGCGGGAAAACCAATTTTACTTAAAGGTATTGGACTCGGAAACTGGCTCGTACCCGAAGGTTATATGTTTAAGTTCGACAAAGTTAGTTCTCCGAGACTTATCACCGATTTTTTCAGGATTCTACTTGGTGAAGTGGAGGCTGAAAAATTTTGGAACAGATTCAGAACTGACTATATAACAAGAGAAGATATAAAATTTATAAAGGAATGCGGATTTAATTCGATCCGCATCCCTTTTAATTATAGATTATTCGTTACCGAAGCACCTTATTATGAGTTGAAGGGCGTTGGTTATGCCCTCCTCGATAGTGCAGTGAAGTGGTGCAAAGAGTTTGATCTGCCCGTTGTCCTCGATATGCATTGTGCCCCCGGTGGTCAGACAGGTGACAACATCGATGATAGCTACGGCTACCCGTTCCTTTTTGAGTCTGAAGAAAATATCCTGCTGACTGAAAAAATTTGGGGGAAACTCGCTGATATTTACAAAAATGAAAAAATTATCATCGGTTATGATTTACTGAATGAACCGATTGCTCACTACTTCGACAAGGATAAACTTAACCCCCTGCTCGAACCGTTCTTCAAAAGATTAACCTCTGAAATTAGAAAAGTTGACAAGAACCATATACTTTTTATTGCCGGTGCTCAGTGGAACAGCAATTTTTCTGTGTTTGGGAAACCTTTCGACAGTAAACTCGTCTATACTTTTCATAAATATTGGACACCCCCAACCAAGGATGTTATTGTTGATTATATCGATTATGGTGAAAAATATAATGTCCCAATCTGGCTGGGTGAATCGGGCGAAAACACAAATGAATGGATAAATGATTTTAGAATTGTGCTTGAAAAAGAGAATATCGGGTGGTGTTTCTGGCCTTACAAAAAGATGGAAAGCAGTCGAGGAATTCTCTCTATTTCAGCACCTGAAGGCTACGACAGTGTCATCGATTTTGCCAAGAATTTTGACATTTCCTATGGCTATATTAGAGATGCAAAAATTGATTATTCAAAGATGAAAACGGTTTTTAACCTTTACCTCGAGAATATTAAACTGAAAAACTGCACAATCAACAATGATTACCTGAAAGCACTCGGATTGAAATAAATGTTCAAATCCCTCTCCCTTTTTTTATTCTGCATCGCGTTGTCCCCGGTTTTTGCTCAGGATAACTCTGCCATTTTATCCGAGATTGGCTCCGAAAAAATTACAGCCAACGAGTTTAAATTCCGATATGAACTCTCTCCCTTTGTTTCTCACAAAAACGGATGGAATAAAGATTCACTAAAAGCTGATTTCCTCTACTCCCTAATCGCTGAAAAGCTCTGGTATCTTGAGGCTCTCGATAAGGGACTAGACCGCACGGAAATTTTCAAATTCTATTTTAATCCTGTCAGAGATATCTATTTACGCGATGCCCTCTTCAAAAAAGAAGTGGAATCTGCGATTATCATCTCCCCGGATGACATAACACAAGGAATTTTTAAAGCAGGCAGAACCTTGAAAATGTCAGCGTTTGTCTCGAAGGATTCATCTCTGATCTACCAATTCCACTCAATGATTTCAAAAAAAACAGTGTCTGTCGATTCGATTTTAAAACTCCCGCAGTTTGTTTCAATCGCCCAAAATCCGTTTGAAGTCGAACTTGGCACCCTGATGGATGAAGAAGTGGAGGACTTGCTTTTTAGTCTCAAACCCGGAGAATTTACTTCCCCCATCAACAGTGAAACAGGCAGAATAATATTTTTAAGCAAAGATATCATCAGTAAACCTCTCGATTTGACCGACAGCAAAACCTCACAACAAATCAAACAGAAAATCAAAGAACGACGGGCTATGCACAGAACCCGCGATTATATCAGGGAACTGACCGCAGGCATCACTATTAACATCGACGAAACAAGTTTCAGAAATGCAGCTGACGCGATGTTTACAGTCATTTCAGCATCAGTCGTAAACGGTAAAACCGCAACAGACTCTTCACGAATTCTGACTGATGGTGAGTTCACCTCTGTCAAAACCATTCTTGGTCATGAAGGGTTAAAACAGCCTCTTTTTACTTTAAAAACAAAAACTGTAACCGTTTGGGATTTCCTGGCAAATCTCGCGTTCGAAGAACACAGATTTAATCTCACAAATAAAAAATTCCTGCTGCAAAAACTTAACAAGATCGTAAAAGACTTCGTCCAGCAGCAAATTCTCACCTCGGAAGCCGAACGACAGGGATTGGAAAGTTTGCCGGGTATTCAAAAGGAATTTGTATCGTGGAAGCAAAACATCCTCTCACAGATGCTAAAAGTCTCCTTCCTCGACTCCACAAGGGTATCCGATCAGGAAATTGAAGATTATTACAGAAAAGATGTTCTAAAAGACAAAGACTTTCTCCTCGTAAATCTGCAACTCATCTCCGTGAACAACCTTGAGGAGATTGAAACAATCCTGAACAGTACCGGCAAAGACAAATCTTTTGATCAGATTGCCAAGGGATATGGCAAGACCGATCCACTGGTCAATGAAAACGGAGAGACAGGTCTAAAACCGGCAATCTTTCTTGGAGATATTGGTATAATCGCTGCAAAACTTGATCTCAACCAGCTTTATGGCCCAATAAAAAGAGGTGATGGATACACTCTGCTTATGGTAAAAGAAAAGCGGACAATGAACGATTCACTAAAGATCGAATTTGAAAACTCAAAAGAACTGCTTCGCGGTTACCTTTTTCAGAAAAAAATGAATGAATTTATCTCAAAAAAAACGGTTCAACTGTCAGCGAAATACAACGCAAAAGCTTACGAAAATCGCCTCAAGGATATCAAAACGACTGATGTTGTTATGTTTGTTCACCGCCTCATGGGTTTTGGCGGAAGAATTTCCGGCGTACCACTTCTGGATAACTGGGCGGATTTTATCGATATAAACGAACTCAAAAGAGAACTATTGCCCTAAATACCAAAGTTCAGAGCTGGGACATGTTTAAACCGATGTAAAATTCTCGTGGAGCTTATGATCTAAGCCGGTTATTACTAATTTAAAAGCAAGAAAAGAAATTTATGGTTAAATTTTTCTATTTTCTTAATAAAATCGGTCTTATCAATATAGTAACCATTCTCTGATATAATGGACTCATAATTCGAAGATAATGACGGAACTCGCTTCTTCATTCAATTGCTCATAAATTTCTATCAATCAACCGGAAAATATAGCAAATTTTATCAGACTCGGAATTTGGGAACCTCAGAACTTCTGAACCCCCGTACCTCGGTACTTCTGAATTTGAGTAAGATCGTCTGCCTCACCAATCGAATTATTTAACTAAATTTCGATTCATTATTCTCCAAATTAGGCAATTTTAAATTTATCATGACTTACAACTATCTTATTATCGGCGGTGGAATCGTTGGTGCCGCAACAGCTTACTCAATCCTTAAAAAGAAACCGGGTAGCAAACTCCTCTTAATTGAAAAGGGTGATTCCCTCTCACAACACCAAACAGGAAACAACAGCGGTGTAATCCACTCCGGACTCTACTACAAACCCGGCTCGTTAAAAGCAAAAAACTGCACCATTGGCAGGGAAATGATGTATAAATTCTGCGAAGAACATAACATCTACCATGAAAGATGTGGTAAAGTGGTGGTTGCCATCTCAAATGATGAAATTCCGAGGCTTAACGACATCGAAGCCCGCGGAAAAGCAAACGGACTTGACGGAATAAAAAGACTCTCGATTGACGAGATTCGCCGTTACGAACACCACTGTGCCGGAATAGATGGATTGTTTGTTCCACAGACAGGAATTGTTGATTACAGAATCGTTGTCTCAAAGCTCGCAGAACTAATCACCGGTATGGGTGGTGAAATAAAACTTAATTGCGAATTTATCGTGCTGAATCGATCAGGAAATGAATTGATCGCTCAAACAACAAAGGGCGACATTTCAACTGAATTTTTGATAAATTGCGGTGGACTCCACTCAGATGTGATAGCAAAACAATGTGGAGTTGATCCTGAAATAAAGATTATACCATTCCGGGGCGAATACTATAAACTGGCACCTGATAAAGAGTATTTAGTGAAAAATCTGATCTACCCTGTCCCCGACCCCGCATTTCCATTCCTTGGGGTACACTTCACCAGAATGGCAAAAGGGGGAGTTGAAGCGGGACCAAATGCGGTGCCTGCCTTCAAGAGAGAGGGATATAGTTGGGCGGATTTTAGCTTTAGTGATACAATCGAATTCCTCACATTCCCCGGTTATTTAAAAATGAGTGCAAAATATGCAACGATGGGGATGAAGGAAATCTACCGCTCATTAAACAAAACTGCATTTACCGAGGCACTTCAAAAGCTTTTACCTGAAATCCAGGAAGAAGACTTAGTCAAGGGGGGTGCCGGAGTTCGTGCCCAGGCACTTGACAGGAATGGCAAACTGCTCGATGATTTTTACTTAAAACACACTAAAAATATGCTCCATGTTTTGAATGCTCCCTCACCTGCAGCCACGGCTTCGTTGAGTATAGGAGAGTATATAGCGGAAGAAGTATTTAAATAACTTTCGGGGAGCGATTACTTCCCGATTATTTCTGATTCTACAATATTGATCCCCCGTTTCCCCATGAAGGTGGCATCAATCATTTCTTTTGCAACAGCAGAGCCTTGAACAGGTCTGTATCTTTTTAAACTGCCGAAGAACAGAAACCCAAAAACCTTGAAGAAAAACTCACCGATTTTCTCTCCGGGCCTCGATTCGCCTCTGTTACCCAACAATAACGATGGTCTGAAGATATGGACAGCATCAAACTCCAACCTGGAAACCGCTGCCTCCATCTCCCCTTTTGTACGAAGATAAAAGTTGGTCGTGTTGGTTTTAGCTCCGACAGAACTGACAACACTGAACTGTTTCACACCATTCTTTTGCGCAATCTCCGCAAAATCAACAACGAATTGATAGTCGATCTTCCGAAATGCAGCTTGTGATCCGGCTTTTTTAATCGTGGTTCCCATTGCACAAAACAAAACATCCCCTTGAAGAAGGTCTTTATATGTCTGAGGATCATCAAAATTAATTATATGCTCACTCAGTTTTGAATGCGACATTCCCATGCTTTTTCTCAGCAAGAGAACAACCTCTTCATAATCGGAATTGTCCAAAAGTTGTCTTACAAGTTCCTTTCCGATGAGTCCGGTTGCACCTATAACTATTGCTTTCATTTCATTTTTCTCTCTATTTGTAATATCGTCCAACCCGGTTTTCCAGCGTTTGGTGATTCCTAAACCCCAGAATTGAGGCTATACCTTTTTTTGTTTTCCCTTTTTTAATAAAAACATTATTTTAGCATATCCAAATTTTTTTTGCTGTAATTTAATTTATTTTAATGATATTGCGGTATTACTTAAATTATTTTCGTTCGAGAGTCTGTTTTTGTCGGAGTCACTCGATTTATTTTACCGCTATTTTAATCATTCAAACCAATGGAGAAATTGATGAAGTTCATCATATTTGTTTTAATCGCAACAGTTTCTGTTTTAGCTCAGGATTTTATCCCGCATATTGACCAATTCCAGCCGAGTGTTGTCGATAGAATGAGAGACAACAAAGTTAAGAGAATGGAAGTCGAAAGTCATTTAACGGATGCCAATTTTAAGCCCGCATTCGATAAAGCCAATTATGTGTACAGCTATGACTATAACGAAATGGGATTCCTGCTTCTTGCTGATTACTACAACCTTACCGAAGATATCAGAATTGAAACATCTTATGCATACACTGATAATGGCACCCTCGAAAGTGTCGTCCAGATCGAAACTGCAAATGCTGCTTCGGGTAATCCTTTTGTTACGACCACAACATTGTGGGCAACAATTGATGGCGGCAAAATTGAGTATATGACCAAATATGTTTCAACAGGTCAGGATGTGAATGTAAATTCCTCCGTCACCAATAAATATATTTTCAGATATGACAACAACCAGCTACTGACCTCTATTCTTGATTCCGTTCTGGAGCAAGGTTCAGGGGCAAACACCTTATACGAATTTAATATGCGTGGTGAAGTTGTTTTGAAGAGCTCAGACAACTTTTCAACAAACTATTATTACGATGACAAAGGTAATATCATCCAGGAAATCATGGTAATTAATGGCTCAAGTTATATCACTTCAAACAAATATGACGCTGAAGGAAATCTCGTTGCAACCACCGTTGATAGTGATGCTTACTCATTCGATTGGGAAGTTCAGAACCTCAAAAATGGTCTCGTGGAAAACTCCTACTCCGAATTCTCAGCAAAAAGCGACCAACAAAAAACTTACGAGTGGAACAGCTACATATATACTTACCGCTAAAATGAGATTTGCTCCCGTTCTGATAGCTCTTTTATTCGTTCCGGCTCTCATGGGTCAGGACTTCATCCCTTATGAGATGAAACACTCTCAGAAGGAGTATCAATTTTATGCGTCAAAATTAATTGTTTCAGAGAGAATAACACAATATTTTACCGGGAAGAATTTCATCCCGGACAGCAAACCGGTGGATAGGAAAATTTTTAACTATTCACCGGAAGGCAAATTAGTTGCAGCAACCACAATCGATTCTACAGGTGAGCGAATCGACTCCTTCTTCTACTATGTCAAAGGAAATTTCCGTAAAATCTCCTCTTATACCAAAGGTAGTTCAGGGTTTATCAAAAAGAATACACTCCACTTCATTAACGAAACCGGTAAATCACCAGCGGAAGTGCTGGTATTTAATCCATCCCCCGAAGAGGGTCCACCTGTCAGCACCTGGCACTACAATTACAGCGATAACGGTAAAAAAGTTACCATTCTTTCAATAAATCTTTCAGACAGCACGGTAAAAGATACTGTTTACCTTGAATATGATAATGCGGGAAGAAAAACTAAAAAGATCTACCACAAAGAGACCTCGGAATTTAAGTACGATGCGTCCGGAAATCTAATCGAAGAAAAAATTGTTACACCCGCTGGTACCACCACATCAAAATACACTCTGAATAGTGCGGGAAGACCGATTAAAATCGCAAAATCTTCGCCGGGTCAAAATTCAACCTCAGAAATGCTTTACAGTATGAAGGGAATTTTGATACTTACCAAGACAAAAATCGACACAAGCAAAAACTCCCCTGAAAAGTATCACCTCGAGATTCGGGAAATTGGATTTTAATCACAATCCATAATCTCTAAACCAGGACACCTGAACGACTATTATACCGATTTGGTTTAAGTTATTGGTTCCACAGTTCTCTATCTAAAGTACGATACTGAATAGCCTCTGAAACATGGGCGGCATTTATGTGTGGCTCAGATTCAAGATCAGCTATTGTCCTGCTAACTTTTAAAATCCTGTCATAAGCCCGTGCAGAAAGCCCGAGTCGAGTCATGGCAGTTTTCAGAAGCCCGGCAGCTGCATCGTCCAAATGGCAATAATGCCGCACTTCCTTACTACCCATATCAGCATTGTTAAAAATGTGCTTATGCTTCACAAATCTTTCATGCTGCAAAGTCCTCGCTCTAATCACTCGATCCCTTATCACATCGGAACTCTCTCCCTTATGTACAGAAGTAAGGTCTTTATATTTCACAGCCGGCACCTCGATATGAATATCAATCCTGTCGAGAAGTGGACCTGAAATTTTACTCATATACTTTTGAATCTGGTTTCCGTTACAGTGACAATCGCGGGAAGGGTCGGTGTAATATCCACATGGACAAGGATTCATGGCCGCTGCCAGCATAAAATTGGCCGGAAAAGAAATAGTCATTTTCGACCTGCTTACGGTTACAACCGAATCTTCTAATGGTTGTCTCAACACTTCAATAACATTTTTTCGAAATTCGGGGAATTCATCGAGAAACAATACTCCAAAATGCGAAAACGATACTTCACCGGGTCTCGGAACTGAACCACCCCCCACCATTGCAGCATCTGAAACTGTATGATGTGGACTTCGGAACGGTCTCTCTGTAATCAAAGCAGTTCCTTTTGGCAGGATTCCCGCGATGGAATAAATCTTCGTGGTTTCTAAAGCCTCATCAAATGAGAGAGGGGGAAGGATTGAAGGGAGCCTTTTTGCAAGCATTGTTTTCCCACTCCCGGGAGGTCCGATCATTAGAATATTGTGCCCGCCTGCAGCAGCTACCTCGAGTGCCCGTTTCACATTTTCCTGCCCCTTTACATCCGCAAAATCGAGATTATATTTATTCAGGTATCCAAAAAGCTCTGAAGTGTCGGTTACCACGGGCATTTGCACAAGGTTTCCGGTCAGGAAGTTAAAGATATCGATGAAATTTCTAAACCCGTAAACATCCACTCCCTCCACAATCGATGCCTCCCTGACGGAGTCTTCGGGTAAAATAATCCTGGTAATCCCTTTTTGGCGTGCACAAACAGCCAGGGGAAGTGCACCCTTCACCGCTCTTAATGTTCCATCGAGTGATAATTCACCGAGAAAAATGGTGTTTTGAAGTTGCTGTTGAGGTATAAGTCCTTCGGCGGCAAGAATTCCGATGCCAATCGGCAAGTCGAATGAGCTCCCCTCTTTTTTTATATCAGCAGGAGCCATATTTATTGTGATTTTTTTGCCGGGAAACTTAATCCCGCTGTTTTTTATGGCAGCGGTTACTCTTTCCCTGCTCTCTTTTACGGCATTATCGGGGAGTCCAACAATTGTAAAAGCGAGCATTGCTTTTTCAAGATGCGTTTCTATTTCCACTATAAATGCATCAATGCCAAATGTGGCACCAGATAGCACTTTTGAAAAATTTATCCTGTCTTCCATCAGTAATTTATTCCGGAGTTGTCGTCTGAATAATAATTATTCAGTCAGAGTGAACAAACAATATCAATTTTATTGTTATCTAAAATAAGTAACAATAGTTAAATTTGAAGCGACATTTCAAAAAAAAGTGAGAATTTTTATGACACTCTTTTCTTCTTCCGGAATCGCTTATCACAAAACCGGCAACGGAAAACGGACAATTGTTTTTATTCACGGTTTTATTTTCGATTCATCACTTTGGCAAAGACAAATTGACGAATTGAAGGAAAATCATACAATTGTAAGCGTTGATCTGAGAGGGTTTGGTGAGTCGCAGGATTGTGACGGCATGATAACACTCGAAAGTTATGTTGATGACCTGCTTGATCTGATTAAAGAGTTGGAAATTGAGCAACCCATCCTCGCCGGGCTTTCGATGGGAGGGTATATTGCTCTTCGAGCTGCTGAAAAAAACCCCGGAAATGTAGCCGGACTAATTCTGTTTGATACCCGTGCAACAGCAGACAGCGATGAAGCCAAACTGAAAAGAGCCGCCGGTATCAGGATAATCAAACTTGGGGGAATCAAAGTTTACGCCACCGCCCTTATGGAATCAATTTTTTCGAATTCTTTTAAGGAAAACGAACCCGAGGAATATAAAGGTTTTATCGAAAGAGGTGTTGCAGTAAAAACTGAAGGTGCAATCGGTGCCCTGCTCGCAATGATGGGAAGAACAAATACAACCTCATTTCTTGAATCCACAGAATTACCGGTGATGGCTGTATGTGGAGAGTCCGATTCACTGACTCCTCCTCAAGAAATGGAACAGATGATGAAAAATGTAAAAAATGGCGAGTTCCATATCGTGAAAGATGCCGGACACGGTACGCCCTTCGAAAATCCCGCAGTATCAAATGAGCTAATAAGATTATTTATGAAGAGGTTTGATTGAACTTAAAAAACGGTTCTGAAATTCCCTTGCCTCACAGTTCAAGACTTGATCCGGATAGATTTGATTACAAAAAAATCCTCGAGAGGCACGAAGAAGCATGCAAAAATGGTGACCCAACCTATCGCGATCCCTCAACGGGCTACTCCGTCTTCACAGTGTTTTATCATCTAAAAAGGGGCACCTGCTGCAACAGTGGTTGCCGGCATTGCCCTTTTGTTAAGGATTAGCAGCTCTCACACGATGGCACACAGGGAATTGCTCCAACCCTCACTATCCTGTTGTTTATCGTTTAGAATTGTATAACACCGGCATTTTAAACCTCCACTGACTCCATAACTTGTTATCCCTCAACAGGTTAACCATAAAAGCACTTACATTAATTCTGCTTGTTTCTCCCGAATCAAAAACAGGACTTCGCTTTGGTGATTGATGTATTTCATATTCGCTGACCCATCCTTCATCTATAAGGGTATCGGGTCTTACAATAACCCACTCTATTTGGTTATTTTCCGTTCCGATTGTATAGGGCAAATATAACCCGGCTTCCACATTGTCTTTTTGAGGGGGGAGGAGATAATAGAGGATCGAAAGTACCATCCTGTCCCGCAAACCATATTTCTCTTCTTTTTGAACATTTCTGAATGCTGTTGTGCTCATGAGAATCAATTTTATTTTGCTATCGGGATTTGCCGTTATTGCTCTACAGATGTTCTCGATGCAATTTGTTACCAGTTTTCTCGGCTTTCCAAATATTCCATTTAACGAAATGTTATGACCCAGGCAGGAAATTACGGCATCACAACTTCTGACCAATGCGGAATATTGATCAGAATCAAATTCTGAAATATTTCCTACAATAATCTCTAATAGTGGATTTCGTTGATGATTTTCTGAAATCCCTGAAATATTCCGAACGACAATTCTGGTTTCTATTCCCCGATCAAGTAGTTGTTTAAGAACCAATCTACCCGTTGCTCCTGAAGCACCTAAAACCAATACTTTCATCTTATTACTCATCTGTTATTGAAGAATTATCAACTTGCGACCAACAGACATTCCGGGACCCGTTAACTTATAGATGTAAATTCCACTTGATAATCCGGTCGCGTCCAATGTTTCTATATGATACCCTGCCTCATAATCCCTCTCTGAAATCACTTTAACCTTTTCCCCGAGAGCGTTAAAAAGATCAAGTTTGTACCTCCCACCTTCCGGAATTGCGATTTTAATTGAAGTGGAGGGATTAAAGGGGTTTGGATAGTTTTGGTACAACTCCATCCTTGAGGGAATTTGCCCGACTTCATCTTCCACTCCTGTAACAGAAATATTCATGGTAAACGAACAAGATGCCGCCAAACCACCAGTATCCGTTGCAGTCACCTTGATCAAAGAGTTCATCCCACCTGAAGGTGTGCCAATAAAAGTATTGTTCGAGTGGTCAAACGACAACCACTCGGGCAATGGATTCCCATTAATAAGTGTTGCAGAATAAATAATTGTGTTATTCCCATCATCATCAATAAATGTGGAATCGGGTATAGTGTAGCTGTACACCTGTCCGATAACTCCGGATTGATCAGGAATCTGACGATTTAGATATGGTGCATAGTTTGTGCGTCTTAAACTGTCAATCAGAGAATCTATTCTTACCCAATATGTGTAATATGAAGACCAACTCGTTCCTCCGGAGGTGTAGAACAGATATTTACCATCATTCGATACAAATTGTCCATACTCCCAGTTACTTCCGGGTTTGCTGATTGGTTCACCAATCTTTTTGGGGTTGGTCCATCTGCCATTCTCTTTTTTGAAACTGATAAAAATATCACCGGCACCATTTCCCGGATTCCTCGAAAAAAGCAGATAAGATTCATCCATGGATATCCAAAAATCGCTTTCCTGCGAAGTGCTGTTAACGGGAGCTCCCAGACTTTGCAATACGGTATCACCCAAGCCAGTTATTATCTTACTGATATTTCCGTCTGTTGGTGATCCCTCATAATATGAGGAGGCGTATGAGTTATTCAGCCCCGATTTTTGAAAATAGTGTGTGTGAATGTCGTTTGATAACAATCTTACAGGCACACTCCAACCCGTGCCCTCCCTTTTTGCAATATATGTGAAAAAGTGATTATTTTGCAAAAACTGAATACTGTCGTTATTAGCAAATCTCGGTGCCATAAATCCTTCAAATACATTAAATGGTCCCGTCCACCTGTTATTATCGTACTTATAACATTTTACTCTCAGTGCTGATGGCGGATAATTATTTATCTCACCATAATAAATTTCCTTGCCATCTGAGCTGATGGCAATTCTTTCACATGCCTTAAAACCGCTTGTTAATTGAAGACTAAAGATTTTAGGTGTACTCCCCGGAGGAGTCTGCCCGAGATACAAACTATCGACAGGAATAACTTGTGGGAAAATCGATAAAGATGAAAAAACAACAACTAAAACTAAGTTGATTCGTGCAATTAAGTGCATGATTTGATTCCTTTGCTAATTATTTGTTCCAAAGTCAGTCAGAAGAAGAGATTGACACAACCGAAACATAATTGATCAAAAGAAGAAGTAAAACGAAATCCTTGTGAATTGCATCAGGAATTGGTGAAGTGCACTTTAGTGGCAGGTAGCTGAGATTTTAACATCAACTAAAGCAATCAACTATCAAGGTTACACATCATTTATAGTATTGTTAACACCCGACTCAAGTGACATTTTTAATTTTTTTATAATTTTGCGACTTACGGGTAAACTCGACCCGCCATGCAAAATCAGATGATTTTTCCCTCCACCAAGTAGTTGGAGTGTTTCGATTTTTTCCAGGCCCACAAGATAAGACCTGTGAATCCTCATATAATTTGATGGCAACAGTGGAATGAGTTTCTTGATCGGTTTATCGTAAATAACGATATGACCGTTATTCAAATGTAATTCTGTATAGATGTTGGCTGCTTTAAAGTATGCAATATCTTCGAGAGGGATCACCCTGATTTCATTTCCGGTTTTCACGGACAGATATTTTATGGAATGCCCATCGATTGCATGACTCGATTTTAATCTCTCAAAAGCCCGCTTTATCCTTTCTTCATTGTATGGTTTTGGTATAAAATCGAGCACACCATACTCAAATGCTTCAATGGCTCTGTTAATATTGGCAGAAATAACAATAGTATGGAATGACTGGCTGACCACCTGTTTTAGCAGTTGAAAACCATCTTTCGAGTTTAAATTCAAATCAAGTAATAAAAGGTCGATCGGATTCTCTTTAATGTAGAACGATGCATTGTTCAGGGTAGTCTCGATATGGAGGGAAGTTATTTCATTTTTCAGAATTTGACCAACCAACAATTTTATATCATCGGCAGTGGGACGCTCGTCTTCAACAATGAGGATTCGCATCATTTATCCTTGATTTGAATGATGGATTCCCACCCGTTTTCGATCTTAAAAGAGGAAAATTCCCACCTGCCGGGGTAACTTTCTTCAAGACGGGTTGTAATATAACGAATTCCAAAACCCGATGATTTATTCCCGTCGTCACTGGTAAATTCACCATCATTTCTCAAAGTGTACTGTACTGAATCAGTTTGCCAGGTTCTTATCAAAGTAAAAATCCCGGTAGTCTTGGTCTCATAACCATGAGTCAGTCCGTTTTCAACGAGCGTATGAAATATCATCGGCGGGATATTCTCTTGTTCTTCAATACCGAGAGTATCCAACTTAAAATCGGCACCCTTCCTGAAACTCATAATTTTTAAATGAGCTTTGCACAACTCAATTTCCTGTTGAACCGGAATCTGTTTAAGAGCTGAAACCTGGTTTATTATCCTGAATTCTTCGGCGAGTGCTTCGATGAGCTTGATAGCCGATTCTGAATCTTTTCTTAACCAGACAATTATGGAAGTTAAAGTATTTAGTACAAAATGAGGATTAATATTTTTCTTCAGAAGTTCAATTTCCAGATGTGTGGATTTTAGTTGTGCTTCTTTTTCTGCTTTTTCTTTTGATGCAAACTGCTGTGCAATTAAAAAACTGCTGCAAATCACCATCACCGTAGCCAACCCGGCGAATGCAAAATTGTAAAAATATGCAACCCATGAAAGCACCAAACCAATGGTAATTACGACACTTCCTTCCCGCTTTAATAATAAAGTCCAAAGCGAGATGGCACTTCCAAGAATCAAAACGGTGAGTGAGAGAACATTGAATACATTTCTGTAATCGGTAAAAAGCAGATAAACAACAACAACCAATGCCAGGATAATCGTGACCATTTTTTTTGGCAGATTAAAAGTATAAATTAGAAAAACCGAAAAGAGAATTGTGAAAAGGACGCTATTTATCTGATAAAAAAAGTATTCGAAATGTATCCAAGTGGTTGGAAGATTAAAAATGAATGGTGCCTGCGATATCAGAAAATCCAAAATCACAAAAAAACAGAATAGACTGAAAAGAAGATGCTCAGTTCGGCGACGGCGTGTTATGAACAAAAAGAGATTTAGCAGAAAAGCTATCAATAGCATGCCCGAAATGAAAAAAGCAAGATAGCCGGTCTTATAAAACGCCTCTTTCACAGAATCATATTTGCCAACCACAACATCTCCGTCCAAAAAAGTGAGTGGAGAGTAGTTATGATAACTCGAAATACGCAACATTAGAGTGTGTCTGCCCGGAGTGATAATCTTGCTCGGTAGCACTATTATAAAATTAAGTAATCCAGCTTTTTCAGCTTCTTTGTTCGACCCCCTTACCCCATTTTGAGCGATAATCTCTCCATCCCAATAAATTTCAAATGCGGTTATAAAGCCCAAAGGGAAGAGTCCCAAAACATCTGATTCAGTAAGAGAGTCCTGAACAAATATTGTGGTTTTTAATAACCAGTTCCCTTCAGAATATAGCTTTTCATTCAGAGACAAATCTACCTGTTTCCATGCGGAAGCTGAAATCTTTGGTAGAGGGCTTTTGGGGGAGGGGTCAGTTACAATCTGCCATTGTTTTAGGTAAATAAACGGGGTTGAGGAGTTAATGAGATTTGGAGAATGGTCGGTTGCCTCTATTTTAACACTCATCATGGTTGCAAAAACCAGAATCACGATAAAATATTGTGGATTAAAAAGTGTTCTCACTATGAATGAGGTGGCTTTCACAATTTCTCAAATTGAGTTGGTACAATAATTAACAGGAATAGTATCCTGTTTAGTTTGGATTATTACTCCGGAATCGTCTCCAATTTAACAATAAATCTTGTCCCTTTTTCCTTCTCACTCTCAAATGAGATATCAGCCCGGTTAATCTCACAGTATTTTTTAACCAGTGCGAGCCCGAGTCCGTTCCCTTCAAAGTTCCGACCATAGCCCTGATCCTCTTGTCTAAATGCAAAGAACATGTGATCTCTGAAATCATCGGATATACCAATCCCGGTGTCAGTCACTTCCACAATTAAAGCATTTTCGCTATCTGCCGTAGTATTTAGTTGAACAATTCCTTCATGCGTATATTTTATCGCGTTATCTAAAAGATTGCCAAAAATCTGAGTAAGGCTATATTCGTCGCCCATCACAAAATGATCACCCGTGCCAAAGTTGGCGATAAAATCCAGCCCTTTGAACCGGCACTTCATTTGGTATTCGCTTGCAAGTTTTTTTAACACCGGTTTAAGATCAACTTTTCGGATGTGCGGAACAAAATTACTCGTTTGTAATTCCGACATATTTAATATCAAATTCAGTGTGCGGACAATTCTCTGCCCCGCATTTTCAATCGCATTAAAAGTGTTTTCGAGATTGAGACCATCCGGATTTTCAAGCTCGTCCTTTAACATATCGATTGAACCCAACATCACATTCATTGGTGATCTTATCTCATGCGACATCTGAGAAAGTAAATCGGATTTCAACTGAGCTGCTTTTTCTGCGAGCTCTTTCGCATTTCGCAACTCCACAATTAGTCTTTTCTTTGTTAAAACTTTCCACAACTCGGTCGAATATATTTGCAAATCTCTTATATCTTCCGAAGTTTATTCAGTTCTTTTATTCCCCACTCCCACAATCATTTTAGCTACAGAATCTTCATAAACCGGAACACTAAGGTGTCTGACCACGGGGAAATGCCCCTCGTGTTAACCATGTTTTACTTCCAAATTTTGGTAATCGTTGTGAACAGCCGGCTTGCCCGTTCTAATACAGTCAGCCCACACCCCGGCATCTTTTATGGGATATTTTACTATATCGGGAATTTGACACTTCCCATCAACTGATTTTGACCATGAGAAGAGATTTAGTTCGATATTTCCTTCGATCTCTGTTTCTACGAAATGAATGTAACCCACCTCACTTTTGGTTAACCTCACAACCTCTTCCAAAGCGAAATTTATAATTTCTCTCTCTGTAAGGTCCTGAATGTTCATCAATTTATGCAACGAATTGAGTCTGTCATTCTGCAATTCCAGGGTTTCCCTGGCAAGCACTGTCTCGGTAATGTTCATTGCTAAAAAAGCGACAAAATGTATATTCCCATCACTTGATTTAATCGGTTTGTAACTAACCTTCCACCAGAGACTGCTTCCATCAGCGTATTTTAATTGTACATCCTTATTGCTTGCGATTCCATTAAACGCACTGTTAAGATTTTGAATAAATCCTTGTTTCGATTCCAGAGTCGCATAGTCGAGTATTGAATCCCCCCGTTGTGGTGTTATTTTGTAAATATTTTCAACAATCTGTCTTACCGTATTATTAAAATATATCATTCTGGTATTGCGGTCAATCAGAACTATCGATTCGGAGGTATTTTCATAGAGTGCCATGAGCATATGAGATATATCTTCCAAATCATCTGTCGATTTTTTTTCGTGGTTTAAATCCTGAACAATCATCAAGGTAGCGGGACTATCCTCAAATGTTATGCTTGATACCGACAGAGTGGCGGGGAAAATAACACCATCTGATCTGTGAAGAAGAAGCTTGTAAGAATTCGAAGGTAGTCCGGTTTTCTCTCGTTCAATGTTTTTATCAATCAGTACCGAGTAATTAGGATTTACGGTAATGATCTCCATCTGTTTGCCGAGAATGTGTGATGAGTCAGTCAATCCTAACAGATCGCAAAAAGCTGCATTTGTATATACAAATGCTTGTTTTTGTGTAACAAAAACAGCAGTTTGGGATTGGTCAAATATTTGACGAAGCGTCTCGGTAGTTATCAATTTGTAGTGATCAAATCTTAATGATTAAAATGTTGTGAAACGGAAAAAAATTTTGACATCGGCACTCAACTTACTAAAGTGTAATCAAATATTAGCAAATATTTTTTATGAAACTGTAAACTAATAATTCATTTAAGAATATTTTTTTCTGCTACACTTCACAATATCTCTGTAAAACCCTTACACAACAGACTCTCCTCGAAATTCATTATATTTGCACTCTTAATTTTATAAGGAATCCATGAACTTTTTTGAAAAGCTAACCAAAATAAAGGACAAATTCGACCGCATTAACGAACAACTCGCGGACGAAGCGGTGCTCTCTGATACCGATAAACTTATCTCCCTTAGCAAGGAGCGGAGTGATTTGTTGCCTATGATGGAAGCTTTCGACAAATACTCCCGAGTAATCTCCGATCTGGCTGAATCAAAAGACATCCTTGAAAATTCCACCGACAAAGAGCTTGTCGAGATTGCCCAAATGGAACTTGAGGGCTTAAAAGAGCAAAAAGAAGTGCTGGAAGAAGAGATCAAAGTTCTCCTTCTCCCCAAAGACCCAAACGACGATAAGTCGATTATACTCGAAATTCGTGCCGGAACAGGCGGTGATGAAGCAGGACTTTTTGCCGGCGATCTCCTTAGAATGTATATGCGTTACGCCGAACTTAAAGGCTGGAAAGCTGAATATATCGACTTCAGTGAAGCCGGTGGACTCGGTGGTGTGAAAGAGGCAGTAGTCTCAATCGCAGGTGCCGGCGTTTACGGCGAACTTAAATGGGAAAGTGGTGTCCACAGGGTACAGAGAGTACCCCAGACTGAAGCTCAAGGACGCGTGCACACCTCGGCAGCTTCAGTCGCCGTACTTCCCGAAGTTGAGGATGTTGCCGTTGATATAAATATGAACGATGTGAAGATAGATGTGTTTAGAAGTGGTGGTGCCGGTGGTCAGAATGTGAACAAAGTGGAAACTGCTATTAGAATGACCCACTTGCCTACCGGAATTGTGGTTCAGTGTCAGGATGAAAGATCACAGCTTAAAAACCGTGAAAAAGCCCTGAAGGTTTTGATGGCAAGACTTTATGACCTCAAAAGCAGCGAACAAAACTCCGAAATTGCCGCTCAGCGTAAGCTTATGGTTAAGAGTGGCGACAGAAGCGACAAAATCCGCACTTATAACTTCCCGCAAAACCGTGTGACTGACCATAGAATCGGGTTAACCCTCTATAACCTGAGCGATGTAATAAATGGCGATCTCTTCAATCTGATCGAACAACTCAAAATAGCCGATCGTGCTGAAAAGTTACAAGCGGAGGAATAGCGTAAACAGTCTTCACTTCTTAACCAACCTGAGAAATATCCCGGGTAAGATGTAAATTTCATGGAAACAAAATGAAAAAACTGCCATTAGGAATTCAAACATTTTCTCTCCTCATAGAAGATAATTATGTTTATGTTGATAAAACAAAACATATAATGGGTCTCATCGATTCATTAAAATATGTTTTCCTCTCCCGCCCCCGCAGATTTGGAAAATCCCTCCTGCTTTCGACTATTGAAGAGTTCTTCCTCGGTAAGAAAAAATTATTTGAGGGGCTTTATATTTACGATTACCCTGAGTGGAAAACCCACCCAATTATTCGTCTCGATTTTTCGAACATGGAAACCGAAAGTATTGAGAGTTTTCGGGAAACATTTTTTGACAGACTTAAAGAAATTGCAACCGGATACGGTATTAATATCGAATCGGAAATCGAGTCCCACTATTTTGGGAGATTAATCAAAGAGCTATCGGAAAAGTTTGGACAAAAAACCGTAATTCTGATCGACGAGTACGACAAACCGATAACAGATCATCTCGAAAACCCCGAAATCGCTGGTCAATTGAGGGGATTTCTTAAATCCGTTTTTGTGCGGATGAAAGGGAATGATGCCCACATCAGGTTTGTATTGTTAACCGGGGTAAGCAAATTTTCAAAAGTTTCACTCTTCTCGGGCATGAATCAGATTACTGATATCACGATGCACGAACAATTCGCTCCACTTCTTGGATATACACAAGAAGAACTGGAACTACATTTTGCTCCATATCTTGAGCTTCTCACTGAAAAAAGGGGAGTTCCCAAAAACGAACTTTTAAAGGAAATTAAGCATTGGTACAACGGTTATAGCTGGGATGCAAGCACCCGGGTTTATAATCCTTTTTCAATTTTAAGCCTGTTTCAGTCGCTTCGTTTCGACAACTATTGGTTCAGCAGCGGGACACCTACTTACCTCATCAAATTAATGAGGGAGAAAAAATACGATGTCAATATTTTAAAGAATGCCGAGGCGAACATCCTGACATTCGATTCGGGGAGCCTCGATAATATCGACCCGATAAATCTGCTCTTCCAAACGGGATATCTAACCGTGAGCCAAAAGAGAGATTTATATCAGATCGAAGAGTATTTGTTAAATTTCCCAAATTTTGAAGTGGAAACATCTTTTTACAGCTATCTTATCGGCGATATCTCTAATACACATCCATATGAAGCTCTCACTCTGGCACTAAAGTTAAGACAATCTTTGGAAAACGGTGAAGTTCATCGATTTGAGACGGTATTAAAATCACTTTTTGCTCAAATTCCGTCAAACCTGTTTATTGAAGAGGAAAAATTCTATCACTCTCTCTTTATTATGATCTCATATTTATGCAGAATTGAGGTAGAGGCTGAAGTGAACACTAATATTGGAAGAATAGATGGTGTAATAGAGTTTTCCGAGAGTATCCATATAGTTGAATTTAAAATAAATCGCCCGGCGGAAGAGGGATTAAAGCAAATAATAAATAAAAAATACTACGAAAAATATCTTACAAAAGGGAAACCCATTTATTTAATGGGAATCAGTTTTAGCGGACAAAGTATCCAAACCGTTTATTTGAAGTTATAGAAGAGCCTTAAATCACTTCTTCTTTGAGGATTCCATAAATAAGCAAATCCCAGTCGTAGCCGTTTTTGTGGAAAGATTTTCTGAGGGTACCTTCGAGTTTGTAGCCATTTTTCTCTAAAACTCTTGCTGAGGCAATATTTGGGGATGCCACCTCTGCCTGCAACTTTACTATATCAAAGTAGGTGAACGCAAACCTGGTAATTTGCCTGCATACTTCAGATGCTATTCCCCTGTTCCAAAACTTTTCTCCAAACCAAAACCCCATCTCTGCGGTCTTCTTCTGAACATCTGAAAGAAGATGAACTCCTGCAATTCCCGCAAGTTCACCATAATATCTTACAGCAAAAACTGACTGTACATTTCCGGCATTCATTAATTTAATAAATTCTGCTGCATGCTCGAGGGTATATGGTTGTGGGAATGAATCTCTAAGATAAAGTGCAACAGCAGGGTTGTTCGCCACCTCGGCAAGTTCAGGTGCGTCATCTGGGTAGAGGGCGGTAAGTTCGATACTTTTTGTTTTTGTGTGCACTTCTTTTTAAACTAAAATGAAAACTCCATTGCTAAATTAAAAAATCTTTCTGTGAATATCTGTGGTACACGAAGTGGCGACCTGATGCCCGGAATAACCTGGTACCATGAATATCCTGCTATGTTGTAGTTATTAAACACATTTAGCACCTCTGCCACCACGGTCAGAAATTTTTCTTCACCTAATTTAAATTTTGCCGAAAGCCCCATATCAGCCCTCATATAAAAAGGCAACTCCCACCTTTTATTGAAATCAACCACAAGATAGTTCTTTCCATCGGTGCCAACTTCCACTCTTCGCGGGTGGTAAAGGGTGCCCGTTGCCACAGAAAATCTGAGGTGCGACTGCCAGTTCGGGTGTTTCCTTATTTTATCCTGCAAAAATATCTGCAAATTATGTGTCTGATCGAGCAACCTCCTCTCATATCCCCCGCTGCTCCCCTTAAGTTTTTCACCGCTATCCAGATACCCGTAAACAAACCAGCTATTCAGCCCCTCTTGTATTTCACCTCGCAACATCAGATCGAACCCTTGTGCGTACCCCTCAAGCGAATTTGATTTACCGTAAGACATCCGCATACCGTCAAAATCGACTGGAATAAGATCATCGAGGGCTTTATAATAGAATTCTGCCCTCATTTCGAGACCCTTCTTAAAAACATAGTGAAGTGCAGCTATGTAATGCGTCGATTTTTGCGAAAGTAGAGCCCGGGTTTCATCGGGGGTGAGGTCCCTCAATTCGTAGAAGAATGGGGGCTGATTGTAAACTCCTGCTCTTAAATTTACACTGAATTTTTCAGTTACTTTATATTCCAAACTGACCCTTGGCGACCAAAAATTCTCACCGTTGTAGGATGTCCGGGTAAACCTTACACCCGCATTAATGTCGAATCTTTCATTCACCGAAACTTCATCGTTCAGGTATATTGAGTAGCTGTTTAACGACTGAGCTATTGAATAAGTGGTGATTTCGGGTGCGGCAGGAATGGAGATACCCCCCTGCTCTTTTCGTTCCTCATAAACTCTGTTATCAAGATTTGCAAATTTGAGTTCAGCTCCGGCTTTTACTTTGTGAATCCCTTTTATATATGTAATTTCAGGTAAAATGCTCACTACAGCCAAATCAAGTGAGTTTTCCCCCTTTTCAATGGCTGATTTCAGGTATTCTCTCGTATCAGGATCATAGGCATCCGGAATTAAGTAAATATCAGAATTAAGATTTCTTGTTTCCGTCTCTTTTATATTAAACCAGGAGACGGAGGCACCAAAAGTGAGGTCATTCCCCGATTTTATGCGAGTGCTTACTCCTGCGAGAGAGGTATTATAACCGTAATTTGTTGAACCTGTGTAGTCGGCTGCAATTCCTTGAATAATCCCGTCGAGGCGGAAGTGCCCTGTCCAGTTTGACGGGGTGAGGTCGTAATTATTGATGGCTTTCAAAAGAAAAAACCGTGTAGTGACGGTTCTGTCAGGAATCCAGTTAACCATTAGCTGGAGGTCTTTAAAGTCGGGACGGTAATCACCTGAAGTGTGTTGTTTGCTCGAGAAAATTTTTGGATAGCTCCACCGACCTGCAAGACTGGCAGAAAGACCATCGGAAAGGTGGTGTAGTGCAAGTCCGGCAGACAAAAGACCGGCTCTTAAAATTCCACTAAATGAAGGACCCGTTCCTCGCCCGTAATTAATCTGAAGTGCTGACGCCATTTTATCACCAAAAACAGCGGGGAAAGCACCACCAAAAAAGGAGAGATCTTTAACCAGGTCCTGATTTACGAGTGACTGATTTTCCTCGATCCCCTGCCTGAGCATAAAAGGCCGGTATATCTCAAATCCGTTAAGATAGATCAGGTTTTCATCAAAACTGCCGCCGCGAACATTGTAACCCGATGTCATCTCGTTATTCATTTTCACTCCCGGCAGTATCCTTACGGTTTGCAACACTTCACCGTTCAAGGTAGGGATATTGGCTATTGTCTCAGCTTCAAGGGTCTCCTTTTCCATCCCCTTTCTCTCACCCATAACCACAAACTCCTCTTCCTGATAAAAAGCATGGGTTAGAACAACCAAAATTGTATCATTTTTTTGAGGAAGTACCTGCACCAAAAGTGAAGTGTCGTTATATGCAATGTGTCTTACGCGTAAAGTGTAGCTACCCGGATTGAGCTCAAAACTGAATTTTCCATCTTTGGAGGTGATTAGACCAAGGGGCGTTTTTTGGATGAACACAGCACAACCATGAAGTGGTTCGCCGGAAGGTGTTACAACTTTACCCGAAAGAGTTACTTGCGGGAAAAGAGAAACCGATACGAGGACAAAAGCCAAAACAATATACTTCAGATATTTCACACTATTCTTTGAGTAATTTTAAGAAGGTAAAACTGTTACGCTGCCTGTTCCTCCGGTTTTTTAATTAATTGAGTGGTAATATACCTTTCTCGAACTTTTTTTACAATTACAAAGTTTATCTCTAAGCGGGGTATTTTAGATTTTTCATTTAATCAAGAGGAATAATTCAGTATGAGAAGACTTTTTGTTTTTGTTCTATTTGCTCTCATCACGACCGGAGCTTATGCCCAGGAAAGTTGTTGCAGTCCATCAGAAAAGCAGGACAAAGCAACCACTTCAAGCAAAACGACGGGTGATGCCATCGCATCCTTTGCAAGTAACGCAGATGATCCAAATTTTGTAGCCG
Organism: uncultured Ignavibacteriaceae bacterium; assembly: GCA_964431385.1. GTDB lineage: Bacteria > Bacteroidota > Ignavibacteria > Ignavibacteriales > Ignavibacteriaceae > UTCHB3. The sequence goes on from CAYSJM010000016.1 coordinate 44,702, forward strand.
CACATCTTGCCCCAAAACCTGTTACTGTGGTAAACGGAAGAGGTGCTATGATAGAACTGACTCTTTCAGATCGAACAAAATCGAATGCGTATTTTGTGAGAGCCAACAGCAAATCGAATAAATGGCTAATTGTGTTCCACGAGTGGTGGGGACTGAATGACTACATCAAAAACGAAGCTGAAAAATACGCCGAAGCTTTCCCAAATTTGAATGTTCTCGCTCTCGATCTATATGATGGTCAGGTAACCGGCAGCCCCGATACCGCAGCAATGCTGATAAAAGGAGTTAAAACTGACAGATCGATGAAAATAATTGAAGCTGCTAAAAAACATGTGGGTGCTAATGCTGAAGTAGGTACTTTAGGATGGTGTTTTGGTGGCGGAATGTCGATGCAAGCAGCCATAATTTTTGGGAAACAGGCTAAAGCCTGCATTTTATACTACGGTATGCCGGAGATGGACTCAAAGAAATTAAAAAATCTTACCGCACCCGTCCTTGGCATCTTTGCAGAGAAAGATACATGGATCAATCGGGAAGTAATAAACGAGTTTGTGAAGGCCTTCAGACCTCTCAAACGCAAATATGAAATTAAATGGTTCGAGGCAGCCCATGCCTTCGCAAACCCAAGTAATCCCGAGCACAACAGTGCTATGGCACTTGAGGCGGAAGAATTATCAATGAAGTTTCTTAAAACCCACTTAATGGGTAAAAAGTAGCTTCATCTTAAACACGAAGTCAAGAAGGAAAGAAGCTTAAAAGAAAGGAGAAGTATCGAATTTGTGCCGGGGCACCGGTATGAAAGCTCATACCTTCATACTTGGATCTTCTTCGCTTCTTTTCTTCGTGTTAAAATTTCGTCTTAGGGAATTTTAATTAGTCAACGAGACTAAGTGAAATTCTTTTTCTGTCGAGATCTACTTCTGTGATAGTTACATCAAGTACATCACCTGCATTGACAACTTCACTTGGATTTTTAACAAATCCTTTTTTCATTTTCGAAATATGAAGAAGACCATCCTGCTTTACGCCGATGTCAACAAAAGCACCGAAATCAACTACATTTCTTACGGTTCCTTTGACTTTCATTCCTGGTCTGAGTTCTTCCATTTTCATAATGTTGCTCCTTAGTATTGGTGGGGGTAATTCTTCTCTCGGATCACGCCCCGGTTTTTTGATATTGTCGATTATATCTTGAAGTGTTATCTCACCGACATTTATTTCTTGTGAGATTTTCTTCAAGCCAATCTTGTTTAAATAAAAATCTATTACTCCACCCGTCTCTTTAATCTCTTCCGGTTTCATATTAACCATCTGAAGCAACTTTTTGGTAGCATCATAAGATTCAGGGTGAATTGAAGTGTTGTCAAGCGGTTCATCACCGTCGGGTATCTTTAAAAACCCGGCACACTGTTCGTAAACTTTATCTCCCACACCACGCACACCGAGCAATTCGCTGCGGCTCTTAAATTTCCCTTTACCTTCTCTGTGTTTCACTATCCCCTCGGCAAGCCTTTTGTTCAGACCCGACACATAGGTTAGAAGTGAAGTGGAGGCTGTATTAAGATCGACTCCTACATAGTTAACGCAACTTACAACTACATCATCAAGTTTTTTTGCGAGAAGTTTTTGGTCAACATCGTGCTGATATAAACCAACACCTATCGATTTTGGGTCTATCTTAACTAATTCCGCCAAGGGATCGAGTAATCTGCGTGCAATCGAAATGTTGCCTCTTTGAGATGCTTCCAGATCAGGAAATTCTCTCTTGGCTACTTCAGATGCGGAATAGACCGAGGCACCGGCTTCGTTAACAACTATATACTTGCAATCAAGCGAGTTTTTATTGATCAGCTCCGAAACAAATATTTCAGTTTCGAGACTTGCCGTTCCGTTCCCTATGGCTATAACATCAACTGAATATTTTTTGATGAGAGCGGAGGTAATTTTCTCAGCTTCTGCAGTTCTATTCTGTGGTGGATGTGGATAAATTGTGGCTCCGTCGATATACTTTCCTGTCTCATCAATTATCGCCACTTTGGTGCCTGATGCAAAACCGGGATCGAGTCCCATTATTATTTTACCGGCAAGCGGTGGTTGAAGGAGTATATTATGGAGATTTTCTGCGAATACTTCTATGGCATGCAAACCCGCCTGGTAAACCAGTTCGTTGCGGACTTCTCGGTCTATCGAGGGGAATACTAATCTTTTGAATGAGTCTTCAACTGTTTTATCAAAAAACTCTTCAAAATTTGAAGTGTTAAAGTTGAAAAACTTCTCTTTAATTTTTATGTTGGCTGCCGCAGGTTCCACGGTAAAGTGGACTTTTAGGAATTTCTCCCTTTCACCCCTGTCGAGCGCCATAACCTGATAAGGTTTTAATTTTGTAATATCGACTTGAAAATCGTAGTAGGTTCTGTAAACATCCTGCTCCCCCTTTGCACGGAGTTTCAGGTTTTTTTCATCCTGTTCAGGTGCATCAGCCGATTTTTCAGATTTTATTACTGCCTCGTTCGAGACATGTTCTCTTACAACTTTCCTCACTTCTGCATCTTCACTGATCATTTCAGCGATAATGTCACTCGCACCCTTAATAGCTTCTTCAACCGTAAGAACACCCAGCTCTTCATTTATAAAAGCAGAGGCAAGCTCTTCAAGCGTTTTTATTTCATCGGGATTGGAAAGAAGGTGAAGTGCAAGTGGCTCGAGTCCTTTTGCTTTGGCTACTGTTCCGCGAGTTTTTCTCTTCGGTTTGTAAGGCAGATACAGGTCTTCAAGTTCTTGAAGTTTTAGTGAGCTCTCAATTTTGTATCTGAGTTCATCGGTCAGTTTGCCCTGCTCTTCGATACTGTTAAGAATGACAGCTTTTCTCTCCTCAAGCATATTGAGGTAAGAAAGCCTGTCTTCAATCGTTCTTAACTGATCTTCATCGAGCCCGCCCGTCCGTTCTTTACGGTATCTGGCTATAAAAGGAATTGTAGCTCCCTCTGCCAGAAGCTCAAGGACAGTTTTTACCTGTTCTTTGCGTAAGCCAAGTTCTTTTGTTATTTGATCGGGTATATTCATGCTGATTCGAATGGATTAATTCTAACTATTCGGTTGGAATACTTCTCAGGCGAGGAATAACTTCGAGTGATGAACGATGATAAAAAATTCTGACAATTCGGGGGACTACTACTACTACTTCTAAAAAAAATGAATTCGATGACACAATTTAATCAAATATTTTAAAATGCAAGTGAAAAAATTAATTTTTCTCACTTTTTTTTCATTTATTTTGCGATTTTAATGATTTCACCGGGATTTGGGAGCAAAAGATTGAATTTATAGTTTCTTTTATTGTATTCTTTAATTATTGTCCGCTGAGGATCACCAATGGGTTCATCTCCCATTGCGAAAGTACCGTAGTGCATCGGAATTAAATTTTTTGTCTTCATTTCTCTTGCACTTCTTAGTGCTTGAAGTGGTGATGTGTGATTTGGGTGCATAAACCACCTGGGTTTGTAGGCACCAATTCCAATTATTGCGATGTCAATTTCACCAAAAAGTTCTCCCGCCTCCTTGAAGTGACTTCCATACCCCGAGTCACCTCCAAAATAGATCTGCGTGTCGCCCGACTTTATGAGAAATGCACCCCAAAGCCTAAGATTCCGGTCAAAAGGTCCCCTCTGACTCCAGTGCCGCGACGGCAAAAAGACTACCGACAGATCTCTCAACCCAAGTGAATACTCCTGATACCACCCCGCTTCCATAACCTTGGCACCGGGTAACCATTCGTGCAAAAGTGGAGTGGTGCGAAGTCCGGTCAGAACAGTAACATTGGGATTTTGTTTGTAAATTAGCTTTAGACTCTCTTCATCCATGTGGTCCCGATGATCATGGGAGAGGATAATGTAGTCGATCCCCTTTAAGTCTTCCACTTTGAATGGAAGTTTGGTATATCTGATGTGAAACGCCGTCGGTGCTGTAAGAACAGGATCTGTAAGAATCGTTTTCCCTCCGATCCTGATTAAAAAGGAAGCGTGCCCAACCAACACAATGCCATCTTCTTTGCTTTTCAGAAACTCAGTGGCATCCACAGTCTTCATCCGAAAGGTATCTTTTTTCTTCTCCTCAGCTTCAGGGTTGCCCCATGCCTGCCAGAGGAAAAAACTGTTAAAATCCTGTTCAACCGGGAATTCATGATTCTGAAACCTGCCGCTCTCATCAACCGGGGTACCTTGCCAACCCGGTTTTACCGTTTTTAGTGTATCAATCTTCATTGTCAGCAATTTTGTATCGTAATCATTCAGCGATTGGCAGCCCTGAAGCATGCCAACCAGAATTACTGCACTCAAAAACTTGATTAATGATTTGCGGTTAGGTTTTTCCATACCTTTAAAAGCCACGAATTTAGTAAAGAGTTCCAAACCCGTTTCTTAATCGCATCTTTGAAGATTTTGTAAATCGGGTATGTTCTTCTTTTTTGTAGTAAATATCACAAAACCTGAAAATAATCTTCTTTTCCTTTTTTTGTTCAGATAAAATTGAGTAAGTTTTAGTTACGATTTAATAGAGAATATTCATTGAAAATATTAGTGCCGTTCTCTATAAAACCTTAAGATTTACAATTTGAGGTAATATATGTCATGGATTAACTCTGAAGTCGATCTTGGCTTCACTAAACTTTCTTCCACAGATGGACTACACATCTGCCTTATTTATAATAACGAGGAAGAAAGGAGAGAGATAGTTCAAAATTTTGCACAAAGTGGTTTTAATTCATTCGAAAAAGTTGCCTACTTTGCTGACCAGGAAAAGCCCCTCGACCCTAAAGAGTGGTTGGAACAGTATAATGTCCAAATTAAAGATGAATTGAAGCCCGGACAATTCACCCTCTCCTCCGCTTTCGATACTTACACTCCCCATGGCGTCTTCGAACCTGATGAAATGCTATCAAAACTTGAAGCAATATACCATTCTGCAAAAGATGAAGGATTTCACGGTTGTCGTGGTTCCGGTGAAATGTCCTGGGCATTAAACGAGTTACCCGGGAGCGAACGACTCCTGGAGTATGAATCGAGAATTAATAATATTCTTGTTGAACATCCTTTGGTTGTAATGTGCCAATATGACGCTTCAAAATTTAGCGGCTCTACAATTCTTGGAGTTTTGAAGGTCCATCCTTATATGCTTGTTAAAGGGATGGTTGTTCAAAACCCTTATTATGAAACGCCCGATGTTTTTCTTGGAAAAAACAATGATTCTAAATTATAAATGGAAGCGTAAAAAACGAAATAACCCGGGTTCCCGGTGGTGGGGTGAGTAATGGATATTGGCAGAAATAACGGGCATAGCGAAGTTGTTATTCTTAACCAGCTCCTTACGGCTCAAAGTACTATGCAGGTTTTTGACAAAGCCGTGAATCTGGGAGAATTTGTTGAGGGTGCAGTGCAGTCAGTCCCTGGAATTTCTCTGGCTAAATTAACTTTGCGTGATGAACTGCTCGCCTTGGAAAAAGGAGAGCAGCTCGACAATCAAAATTTTTACTCTTTTGTAGTCCACCTCAATGAAAACCTGAATCTATCTCTGCAAGAATTACCCGATAACGAGAGATTAATTCCAATAAGAACTTTAAAAAAATCGTTTGGGTATCTTAAAATTTCCATTTCCGAACCGGAAGTGTTTCTCAAATTTGAACCGGCTGTAAGGAACCTGTTGAATGTATTTGCACTTCAACTTGAAAACTACCTCCACCACAAAGTCGCTACTCGTTACAAAGATCACCTCGAAGAAATTGTGCATGAAAAAACAATCGAACTTCAAAATGAGATTATTGAGAAGAATGAGCAAGCTGAGAGACTTAGAGAAAACGAGGAAAGGTTCAGAACCCTCGTGGAAAGTGTTGATGATATCATCTTCACTTTGGACAAAACAGGTAAATTTACCTATGTCTCCCCCAAATGGGAAAAATGGATGGGGCACAAACCTGACGATGTAATTGGAACAACTTTCGAAAACTATATTTATCCCGAAGATCTCGGCAAATGTCTCGACTACTATAAACAAATTTTCTTCCTGAGTAAATTACCCTCTGTTTTGGAATACAGAATCGTTAAAAAAGACGGCACCATCAGGTGGCATGCAAGCAACAGTGCACCTTATCACGATAAAAATGGTGAAGTCACTCACATGTTTGGCACTGCAAGAGATATCACCGCAAGAAAAGAGTCTGAATCCAAACTGAGAGCTAACATGGATGAACTCAGAAACTCCCTTGAATCGAAAGACAGATATTTTTCTCTCCTGGCACACGACCTGCGCAGCCCTTTCCATATTTTTCTGAGTATATCTGAATTGCTCTCTGAAGATATAGAAATTCTCAGTAAAGATGAGATTATCGACTTTAGCAAAAAATTAAATGTCGCTCTTCATAAACAGTATGAATTGTTAACCGATCTGCTTGACTGGTCAGGATTTCAAGTCAGCAACCTGTCATTTTTCCCGGAAAACATCTATCTCTATGAAGAAGTAATGAAGGTCTTTAGCTCTGTTTCTACCCAGGCACAAGAGAAAGACATTGAACTCCTATGCGATTTAGACGGAGATTTTGAGGTTTATGCCGATTCAAGAGTTCTGAGAACAATTATCCGAAATCTGATTTCAAATTCGATTAAATATACCGGAAATGGTGGTTGGGTTAAAGTAATTGCTCGCCAAAAAGGAGATTTTGTTGAAGTGGCAGTGAGTGATAATGGTGTTGGAATGAAACCCGAGTTGGTAAATAATCTTTTACATCCCGATTTCCATACATCAACTCCCGGAACAAATGAGGAAACCGGAACGGGGCTTGGTCTCAGATTTTGCAAACAGGCAATCGCTCAACATTCAGGTACATTCAGGGTGGAGAGCAAACCCGGCAAAGGGAGCACCTTCATTTTTACTCTCCCAAATAAAAGTGACGACGATCAGGAATAATTTATTTCTAATCGCCGGACATAATTTTATGGTCGTTTACAATCCTGAAAATAATGCTAACCCTGATCAGATGACGGGCACCACTTCTATTATCAACCGATCATCAACGATGCCATCGAAATTGAACCGAGAACTAATTTGTCGTTAAACCATGAGATGTTCTCATTCTCTTCTTTTAATCCAAGAGAATAAAGAAGAGGTATAAAATGCTCGGGAGTCGGGATAGCGAGATTAACTTCCTTCCCAAATTTCGAATAATCACTGAGTTGTTTGAAGTCGCCTGATTCAATCGTCTTTTTAAGCATTCTGTCGGCTTCATGTGCCCAGTCATATCCGTATTCACTCTCATTCATCTTGTTCCACGCTATAACCCGCAGATTGTGGACAATATTTCCACTTCCCACAATTAAAACACCTTTTCTTCTGAGGAACGCCAACTCTTTTGCAAGTTCAAAATGGTATGCGGGGTCTTTTCTTTTGTCGAGACTAAGCTGAATCACAGGAACATCAGCATTTGGATACATGTGCTTTATTACACTCCATGCACCATGATCCAGACCCCATTTCTCATCAAGCCCCACTTCAGTCGATTTCACTTCCTCACTAATCTCTTTCGCCAACTCCGGACTCCCCGGAGCCGGGTATTGAACCTCGAACAAAGCTTTGGGAAAACCGTAAAAATCGTGAATCGTCTCCGGCTTCGGAACAGCGGTCACAAAAGTACCATCCGTCTCCCAATGTGCCGATACACATAAAATCATCGAAGGCTTCGGAAGTGTCTCCCCCGCCTTTCGCCATCCCGCTGAAAACTCATTCTCCTCAATCGCATTCATCGGACTCCCGTGCCCCACAAACAATACAGGCATCTTCCCCGTCGATTCATGCGTGTTTCTCATGTTTTTGATCTCATTCAAATTCATTTTTTTCTCCGTTTAGTGATTATATGTTATAACATGTAATTTTGAGGAATGGTTCAATATTTTTTGGGGGGGCTTGAAAGATTAGCTTATACATCAAATCTGGATTTGGGTACTTCAAAAACCATAGAATGTTTCACTTATCGACATTAATGTCGGTGACAGACCGGTTTTTAAAACTTAACTTGTTAAAATTATTATAGTTGCAGGTAGAACACCAACCTTCAATAAAAGGAATTAAAAGCCTATTATTTATCGTAGTGATATTTACACGCTAAAACAATTACTTTGTCATCCACAACTTTATAGATCAACCTGTGTTCAATAGTAATTCTTCGAGACCACAACCCTGCCAATTCAAAACGAAGAGCTTCAGGTTTACCTGTCCCTTCATATGGGGTTCGTTGAATCTCTTTTATAAGATCATTGATTTTCTTAATTACTTTTCTGTCTTCTGTTTGCCAATCGGTATAATCTTCCCAGGCTTTTTTGGAAAAAACGATTTCCATCAGTCGATCAACTCGGTTTTCACAACAACATCACCTGACTCGATCTGAGCTAATGACTCAAGAATATTTTGCGTTGTTTTTCTTGATTTTAATATATGGAGCGTTTCCAAAATTGAATTATATTCCTCTATCGAAAGCACAACCGATCCTTTCCCGGTTGATCGCTTCAGGAATATAATTTCGTTGTCGATTTCAACTCTGTCCAAGTAGTTCTTTAGATTGGACCTGAACTCACTAAAATTTGCAAGTATCATTTTTATCTCATATTTTTTTACATTTTTAAGTACAAATATAAGTACTTTTTTGAGGATATCAAATATAATTGTTAATAATAATGTTTGCCAACAAAATCTCTCATTTCCGCCAAATACGGGATTGCACCATATCGCCCTTCCAGATATTCCTTTTCAAACCTGTCATTCTTGCGAACCTGTATATCTGAAAGCGAATACAATTTTGCTGCTCCGAAAAGGTCTTTCTCTATGAACCAGACCTGATCCCGCCTCAAAAGTTTTGAACTGAGGATGTTACTGCTATGGGTATTGAATATTAATTGTGCCCCGGTGCTATTTCCAAGGGAATTAAATAATTCAACTATCTTTTCGGCCAAATTGGGGTGTAAACCGGAATCAAGTTCATCTACTACCAGAGTGTTTCCTTCTGTCAATGCCTCAATGATCGGATATGCAAGAGAGAAAAATTTCCTTGTCCCACCTGACTCGTCGTTAACCATGGAGAATTCTATCTCTTCAGCAGAACCGTTCTTCTCATTGAATTTCAGGTGAGTTGTAGTCACCCCTTCCAAAAGCGAAGGAAGGCTTTTCACTTCTACAAAACCGGACGGATTAATTGTAGAGTCGAATTCAATAGTTTTATCTTGTGACAAGCTCTTTACATTGTAATTCACGATTGTCAATATAACCACTTTCGTTTGTATTACAATGCATTTAAAGGTTGATTTTAAATCAGATTTTTTAGTGGAAAAGTCGGGGGGGAATGCTTGCTATTTCAGAAAACTACTAAAAAACACATTGTAAAACCGACCTACCGACATCAATGTCGGGAACATGCCTGTTTTTTGGGCTAACTACTTAAAATTCAATAAGTTGCAGGTAGAGAATTCTTCTTCAGAGATTTAAGGCACGGTTTTAATTACAACATCTCCAGATTCTATCTGAGCTAAGGACTCACGAATATTATCAATCGTTTTTCCTGATATCATCAGATGAATAGTCTCCATCATGGCATTATACTCGTCAACAGAAAGTATTACCAAACCCTTCCCGGTTGCTCTTTTAACGAAATAAATTTCGTTGTCGTTTTCAAAAATTCATCCGTGAAAATCTGCGTTAAATCCGTGGTATCTGTGTAACTATAAAAAATATATCTGCGAAAAACCGTTTAATCTGCGTGTACTTAGTCCGCTTCGGAGGATCAGCGTCCCCTACCCACATGTCGCTAAAAGGGCTCACCCTAATATAAGGGAATTCTTTCCACTCTTTTTCATTCTGAATATCGTGTTCTACCCACATGTCGCCCGGAGGGCTTTTTTGGGGGTGGTTCCCATTTTTCTACGAATATCTATCCCTCTTCGAGGGAAACAATGGCTGAAGCTATATTTTGTCGGCAAACATTTCTCTCATCCGGAAGAGTTTCCCCAGCGTAATTTAAATTTGTCGGCAGGACAATCGAGACGATTGTCACTCCTTTTCTGAGATCTGAGCCTTCAGCCGTCATCCTTCAGCCTTCAGCCCTCATCCCTCAATTTCGCCTCCT
>CAYSJM010000017.1:0-50781 GCA_964431385.1 uncultured Ignavibacteriaceae bacterium
CATCAGGACTCAGCAGATATTTGAGAATAATGCCATAACGAAGTCCTGTAATTGAAACAAAGGTACCTGCGAGCCCCGTTTTTTTCAGGATTGTTTTAAGAACCATCGCACCGGCAGCCAAAAGATCTTCCCGTCCTTTCACTATTTTCCCGAATTTCCCATAGTCACTAAACGGGATATTGTGAATTCTTTTCACGACTTCATCAATGTTTTCTATCGACAGATATTGCTTGTGTATCTTCTCACCATAGAATTCAGGATATTTTTTGTAGAGGGAGAAGAGTGTTGTAGGGGTTCCTGCTATTGAGATTGCTTTCGAAGGAAGCGGTTCGATATTTGTTAGTTCATTAAAAAAATCATCACAAAATTGTTCCAGCCTCTTTGTATTTTCTGAGGTTACCATTCCCTCACGAAGGAAATTCTCTCGGAGTGTTACGACACCGGTGCTAAAACTTTTCTGAAAGATCAGATTGTTTCCTTCCTTACAAGTTACTTCACTACTGCCACCTCCGATGTCGATAACGGCTATCCTTTCATTTCTGTCGAAATCAGCAGTCGCCCCCAAATATGAGTAGTCGGCCTCAAGATCGCCTGAAATTATTGTAAGCTCAATTCCGGAAGCCTCATACACCCGTCGAATCACTTCATCACTGTTCTTCGCAATCCTGAAAACATTTGTACCGCAAGCGATGATTTTTGTGACATTATTTGCATCGCACTCCTTCCTGTAAGAAGAATAGATGTTGCATAATTCAATGATCTTTTCCCCTTTGATCACACCTAACTTAAAAACATCCTCACCCATTCGGGGCATATTGTGAATTTCCTTCACAACTTTGAGGTTTTTCCCTGAATCTGTGGATGCTATTAGTAAAAGAACTGTATTTGTACCGGTATCAATTGAGGCAATATTCATAAGATTTTATTATTTTGTGTTTTTAGAATATCTAAATTATTATAGATATGCAATTTATTAACTTTCCCTGAAGTTTTAGATTATAAAATCGCTGTAAATGAAGATAAAAGAGAAAGAATTAGAATCCCTCATCAACGAACTTAAAGATCTCGCTTTTCAACTTGGTGCAACTGTCAGGTATGAGAAAGGAGATTTTAAAGGTGGTTATTGTATCTTGAGGGAATCGAAGGTAATTGTGATCAATAAAAATGCAAGTGAACAACGCAGAGCGAATATCCTTGCATCTGCACTAAAAGAGCTCGGAATTGATTCAATTTATACTTCTCCAAGAATAAGGGAATTTATTGATTCTATGGCAGAGCTGAAATGAAAATAGCGGTTATAAATGGTGCCAACCTTAATTTACTCGGCGAACGAGATGAGTCAAAATATGGAACCACCACACTTCAGAGTATCGAGCAAAAGTTAAAAGCCAAATACCCCGAGATTGAATTTGAGTTCTTTCAGAGCAATCTTGAAGGAGTGATAATCAATAAATTGCATCAATTGCGGAAAAGTGATTTTAATATCATCATAAATCCCGGTGGATACGCCCACAGTTCAGTGGCAATCAGGGATGCATTGGAAATGATAAGTCAGATTAAAGTTGAGGTACATCTTTCACATTTGGCTAATCGCGAAAGTTTTAGACAAACACTGATAACTGCCACAGCCTGCAATGGTTACATTTCCGGATTTAAGGAAACAGGATATCTTGCTGCTGTGGAAATAATTAAAGATTTGGAAAATGGGAATTAAATATGATTAAAGCTGTAATATTTGACCTCGATAATACCCTCGTTGATTTCATGAAAATGAAGCGGCTCTCTATTGAGGCTGCTTTAACAGCTATGATTGATGCAGGGTTAAAAATGGATTTACAAAGTGCATCCGCCGCCATAGATACGATCTATAAAGAGCAGGGGATTGAGTACCAACAGGTTTTTGATCTCTTCCTCACAAAACAGCTGGGAAAAATCGATCATAAAATACTCAGTGCAGGAATTGTAGCCTACCGAAAAGCCCGTGAAGCTAACCTTATTCCTTATCCACATGTTTATTCGAGTTTGAACCAACTCGTCAAAATGGGTATCAAACTTGGTGTCCTGTCCGATGCACCAAGCAAGGAAGCCTGGTTACGGTTGGCATATCTTAATTTTCATCATATCTTCGATCAGGTTGTTACTTTTGATGAGACGGGGGAGAGGAAACCAAGTCCGGTTCCATTTCTGGCTATATTAAAAAAATTGGAAGTTAACCCTGCCGAAGCAATTATGGTTGGCGACTGGGCAGAACGGGATATAGTCGGTGCTTCTAATGTTGGGATGAAAACCGCATTTGCAAAATATGGCGATACATTCAACACTCCAAGTCACGATGCTGACTATGAATTATTGGATTTTTCGGAGATAATCGACATTATCGTCAAAGAGAATAACTAAAAGTCGGAATATTGAGTTTTGCTTTGTCTGACTATTTTTATACATTTGTAATCTAAATTTTTACGGTTCTGATGAAAGATTTTAACATCAAGAAGCTTTACTATTCGATTAGTGAAGTGAGTAAAATTACCGATGTGGAGCAGTATGTCCTCCGTTTTTGGGAAAATGTTTTTGAACAACTTCGCCCTCAAAAAAACAGAGCCGGCAACCGTATCTACACAAACAAGGAAATTGAGCTCATACTTTTAATTAAAAGTTTGTTGCGGGACCAAAAATATACGATCGAAGGTGCTAAAAAAGTACTCGGAGATCAGTTTAAGGGGAAAATTCCCTCTTTAGATGATATCAAAAGAGAAGAATTACAAATCCAGGACGAGGAAATCGAAGAAAATTCTGTTTTTGACACTGATCAGGAGAAAGAAGATTCTGAAAATAAATCAGAACTTTATAAAGATCTGGTCGAAATTAAAAATTTCCTGGAAATACTTAAATCTAAACTTTAATTCTCGGAACGTAGCGCAGCCCGGTAGCGCACTACTTTGGGGTAGTAGGGGTCGCGGGTTCAAATCCCGCCGTTCCGACCATTTTTTTCAACTTTTCTACTCTGTTTTACCTTTTCTACCTTCCTTTTATTTGGTAAATTTGACATCTCTCAATAATTATTACGCCTAATGGAAATTACAGTTAGCAAAACCAAGTGCTTTTGCGGAATTTTTGGTATATCCAACCATAAAAATGCTTCTACAATGACATATTACGGGTTACACGCTCTGCAACATCGCGGACAAGAGGCTTCCGGAATTGTAACGCATGATATTGAAAATGGACGAGATGTTTTTAAGGTGATTAAAGGCGAGGGACTCGTTTCTGAAGTATTCGATGATTTTGATTTTTGGAAACCTCAGTTAACGGGTAACAGTGCTATTGGGCACAACCGATACTCAACTACCGGCTCTTCAAATTCAAGAAAAAATATTCAACCCTTTCTGGTCAACTATCATTCGGGTAACCTGGCAGTTGCTCATAATGGTAATCTTACTAACGACAAAAAGTTGCGGGAATGGCTCGTTGCTGAAGGGTCTATCTTCCAAACTACCTCTGATACAGAAGTAATTCTTCACCTTATTGCAAAAAGCAAACAAAATGATCAAAAAGATCAGGTGATTGAGGCGTTAAATTATTTAGAAGGTGCTTTTTCGGTTGTCATTTTAACGGATAAATATTTGATCGCCGCAAGAGACAAATTTGGTTTTCGTCCACTTTGTATCGGGCAGTTGGATGGATCGATTGTTGTCGCCTCTGAAACTTGTGCTTTTGATATTATTTCGGCAGAGTACATTAGAGATATTGAACCGGGTGAAGTGGTTTTTATTCCCCTCGGAGAGGATTCTGCTGAATTTGACATCCGGAAATTAAACGGAAACACTTCTGAGAAAAAACAGTGTATATTTGAGTATATCTATTTTTCACGCCCTGACAGCATGATTTTTGGACACAATGTTGACAAAATCAGGCGAAGACTGGGGAAAATTCTCGCGAAAAACTTCCCTGTAATCCCTGAAGACCCCAACGAAAAAGTTATTGTTATCAGTGTCCCCGATAGTTCCAATACCGCTGCATTGGGTTACGCAAGAGAATTGGAAAAACAGGGAATCGATGCAAGATTTGAAATTGGGTTGTTAAGAAGCCATTATATTGGTAGAACTTTTATTGAACCCGGACAGGAGAACCGTGAACTGAGGGTGAAAATCAAGTTTAATCCGGTGAGAGGTGTTCTTAAAGACAAAGTGGTGGTAGTAGTCGATGATTCTATCGTGAGAGGCACCACTTCAAAACAGCTAATCAATCTGATCAGAGAGGCAAAACCTAAAGCAATTCACCTCAGAATTTCCTCCCCGCCAATAATGCATTCGTGTTATTATGGGATGGATTTCCCTTCGAGGGAAGAACTCATAGCATTCTCTATGGATGGCAATATCGATAAAATACGCGAATACATTGGAGTTGACTCACTTTGTTATCTAAATATTGAACATCTGCACGAAGCTGTGAAAGAAGACAATCCAAATGATTATTGCACTGCATGCTTTTCAGGTGAATATCCTCTGAAAGTTGATTTTAATTTTACCAAGGAGCATTATGAAGTTTAGCAGGTTAATTTTTTTATTAGTGGTGATATTAGCTAACTCAGCTTTTACCCAAAAAATATATTATGTCAAATACAAGGAATATGTCCCTGTCTCCGAGATAAAAAACAAGCTTGATCTTTCAGTTAAAAGCATTTTGGCTACTGATGCACCTTTGGATAATTCAAATATCACAATTGCTCCGTTCGCAAAAGGACTCGCAGCCAGAGTTCCGGAGCTATCCAGAATTGTAGCCCTAAAGATTTATAACGAATCGATGGCTGTGAATATTTCTTCAGCTTTGCGTGAGAATCAGAATATTGAATATATTCAAGAATCTCTGACATATAAAATTGACTATATTCCAAACGACAGTCTTGTGAATCAACAATGGGCTTTGGCAAAAATCGGTGCATTTGAATCGTGGCAGATAACTGAAGGATCTGATACTGTTATTGTCAGTATTATCGATACCGGTGTGGATTATAAACATCCCGATCTGAAAAATAAGATTTTTATCAACAGTGGTGAAATGGGGAAAGACCAGCAGGGGAGAGATAAAAATTCCAATGGTGTCGATGACGATAACAACGGATTTGTAGATGATTATATGGGGTGGGATTTTACAGATCGTACCGGATTTCCATTTGATACCACGGGCGGGGATTACCTTGATTGGGATAACGACCCGATGGATGAAAACCTTTACTCTCATGGTACAGCGGTTGCAGGTATTATTGGTGCTGAAACCAATAACTTGACCGGTATCGCGGGAGTTGCCCCAAAGATTAAGATTCTAAATTTAAGGTCGTTTGATCCTCAAGGTTATGGCGAAGAGGATGATGTGTCGGCCGCAATTCTTTATTCAGTTTTGATGGGTGCCAAAGTTATAAATATGAGCTTTGGTGACTATTCTTACTCACATGTTTTAAGAGATGTTGTCCGCTATGCCTATTCAAAAAATGTAGTATTGGTAGGGAGTTCAGGTAACTCGAATTCACCAAATCCGCACTATCCTTCAGGATACAGTGAAGTAATCTCGGTGGGGAACTCAACTGAAGAAGATTTCGTAGCTGGAAGTTCTAATTATGGTTCCACTCTCGATCTTGTTGCACCCGGTACACAAATCAAAACCACTTCAAGGAATTGGAGTTATACCGATTTTAACGGCACTTCGGCGGCAGCCCCGTTTGTAACTGCGTCGGCGGCTATGATCCTCTCTAAAAAGGCTTTTTCTAATGAGGAAGTGAAACAGATTCTAAAATCCACAGCCGACGATATTGGAAATCCCGGGTGGGATATCAGAGCAGGTGCCGGGAGACTTAATCTTTTGAGGGCTCTTAAGGTACTCGCTCCTTCAGTTATTAAGTTTAATTTCCCGTTTCAAGACTACTCGGCTTCAAACGATACTCTGAACATAAATGCTACAGTTTTATCCTCTTACTTTCGATCCTTTTCACTCGAGTATGGCAGCGGATTAAATCCCACCTCCTGGAATATACTCCTGAACAATCAGCTAAATCAGGTCTCCAACGAGGTAATCTACAGTTTTCCGATTAAAAATTTGACAGATACTGTTTATACTTTAAGATTAAAAGTTGAACAGGCAAATTCATTTACTGCCGAAGAAAGAGTCAATTTTCGTATTAAACGCTCCGGTACGAAGGGTGAGTTAATCTCATTGCTTCCTGCATATTATGGTGATAAACCTACTTTTATGGCTGCAACTTATACTGAAGACCCTGCTATAGTGAAAATGTACTACAAGAGAAACAGTGAATCAAACTTTCAATATGTAACGCTCGACGGCTTCTCGACTAACACCGGATTTGTTAAACAACTCCATTACGGATTTATTCCAAGATCTCAAATTTATCCATCTGAACAGTATGATATTTATTTCCAGGTGATAAATGAGGGTGGATTTGTTACAGAGATTCGTGACACACTCGGCAGGTATTTTACGCTTAATAGTGGCGACCTTTTTAGAACTTATGAAAAAACACTAAAATCATATACACTTCCCGCAGGTTATATCTTCGACAAATCGATCTCACTTCCTGATAGTAAAAAAGGAGTGTTGATGAGGGAAGTGATGTCGCCTGAAGTTACTAAATTGTTCCGTTTTGCGAATAATGAATTCACGCATACTGCCACAGATACCCTTAATCGCAAGATCGCAAAAGATTATGGAGACTTTAATAAAGACGGTGCTAATGATCTTCTTTCTCTCTGGGGATATTCGGCACATATACATAAACAAAGTAATACCGCAGGTACATTTCAACTTGCAACATCGGCTGATACAAGTTATTTTTGGCCGATCGGTGTTTTTGATCTCGACAGAGACAATAAAAATGAATTACTTGCTGTGCGAAACGATACGACCGTCGTGGTGTATGGCATCAATTCCGATCTTTCACTTACATACAAAACCAGATTTTACAACCAATCAGGAATGGGATTTGGCGGGAATACTTTTAATTCTCCATTTATGATCGTGAAAGATATCGATAACGATGGGAAAAATGAGATCGTCTTTGTAGATTCCGATGGTGATATTGTTGTAATGAAAGTTAATTCAATCAATGATATTCGTACAGACAAAATTATCAGAACCGGATACATTTCTTCCTCGTCTTTCATCAGTTCAGGCGATTTTAACAACGACTCAAAAGAAGACATCGCTATACTTCTGCAAGCAGTCCCGGATGTGGATGTTGCACCATATAACAGGATTTTGATCTTTAATTTTAATGGTAACAACATAAACTTTTCATACGACAATGCGTTTATTGATCCGGCAGTTGAATTCAAATCCACATTCCAAAGGGCATCAAATTCGCTTAAATTCAGCGATATTGATGGCGATAACAAACAAGAGCTACTCCTGTTTACATATCCTTACGCCTATGTTATTAAAAGTCAGGGAATTGGCGGCGAAATAGTGTCGTATGATGAGAATGTGAACACAAATGCCATTTTAGTCGAGGATTTTGATGCAAACGGGGTACCTGAAATTGCCTATCCTTTTGGCAATATCATAAAATTTTATGAGTTTAATCAAGTGACAACCTTTGCACTAACAGTCATAAGTGCTTATAGTATAGACAATTCTAAAGTTATTATCAATTATCAAGGTACTGCTTCAAAATATTATATTTATAGGGGGTTAACAGAAGATGCCATCGCCCTTTATGATTCTGTAAGTGCTCAAAATTACACTGATACACGCGTAGAACTGAATAAATATTACTTTTATAAGGTCGAAGCAATCTCCGGAACAAGGAAAGCTTCATCAAAAATATTAAAAGTATTTCATCATACTCCGTCAAGATTTGTCTCATCTAATGTGAAAACTGCAAATTCAGTTGAAGTCACTTTTTCGAATAAAATGAGGAAGGAAATTGATAACCCTTCCGGAATTTATTTGATGAAAGGAGGAGAAAAGATATCATTATCTTCATATACTCCCTCAGGTGAGAATGCTTTCCTTCTGACTTTCTCAAGTAATTTTAACACAGGACAAAACAGAGTTCTGATTTCAGGTTTAGTCGATAATTATGGTTCTCCGGTAGTCACGGATACCGCAACATTTAACTTTACACCGGGGGTGGAGTTCCAGAGTTTCTTTATAGAAAATTTCAAGATTATCGATAATTACACAGTCTCGATTACAATGAATCTTACCATTGATCCTGCAACAGTTGGAAATCTATCGAATTATCTTTTTTCACCTGATAATCAGGTTACTTCAGCATCACTCTCCGGAACTGATACCAAGACTATTATTTTAAGCCTCAAAGGTGCAAAACCAGTGGGATCGCTTGGTAGAGAATACACTCTAACATTGAAAAATCTTAAATCAGACCTTGCTTCGGGTAATGTTTCCATTAATTCCAATGCTGGTGCAACGATTGTATTAACCTCGACTGCAGCAAATCTGGATGATATATACACTTTCCCAAGTCCCGTTGACAAGTCGAAACACAAATCAGTAACCTTTGCAAATCTTCCCAGAAATGTTGACATTATAATCTTTAATCTTGAAGGGATCAGAATCGCAGAGTTTTCGGAAAATGACGGAAATGGTGGTGTTGACTGGAATCTGCTCGATTCTGACGGCAGGGAAGTGCCCTCCGGAGTTTATATCTACCGTGCTACCATGACCGATGGAAAAAAGAATGAACTTGGAACTAAAACCGGAAAGCTTGCCATAATCAGATGATGTTTGGGATAGAAAAAAAACACTTTTTTCAGGTATCGAATCTTTTAAGTCTTTCAAGACTTTTTGGCTCTTTTCCCCTTATTTATTTCCTTGTTAATCCGGATATTTTGGGAAGACCTTTAACGGTCGTGTTGGTACTGTTAATCAGCATCACCGACTTTTTTGACGGTTACTTTGCGAGAAAACTTAACCAGGTATCAGAATTAGGGAAGATTCTCGATCCTCTTGCTGACAAAGTATTGGTTATTTCAGTCTCCATTACTTTTTATATAACCGGAATACTTGACCCCACACTATTTTTTGTCATTGTCGCACGCGATTTATTGATAATGTTACCGGGTTTGTTCCTCAGTAAAAAAATAGGAAATGTACCCCCTTCTGACTGGTTAGGTAAATGGACTTTCTTTTTCATCGGTTCATACTTGATCTTGGTGTTTCTTCAACTACAAGAATCACTTCTATTCATGCGAATTTACTATTATTCACTAATTGCACTTATAGTCGCATCTTACATTAATTATGTTATAAAAGCTATTAAAATTATAAAGAGTAAAAAATGAGTTTTATTAAGAATTTTAATTTCGGAAAACTAAAAGACGGACTCTCAAAGACAAGGGATAAGATATTCAACAAGATATCGGAAACGGTCACGGGTAAAGCTGTGATTGATGAAATTACCCTCGAGGAGATGGAAGAAATCCTTATCACATCTGACATTGGATACGAACTCGCAATGAAAATTGTCGATGAAGTTCGAAAAAAACTAAAATCCGAAAAAGATCGTTCAGGCGAAAATGTGCTTGCGGTTGTCAAAAATGTTTTGGAAGAAGAGCTTGAACACTCCCTCTCTTCAAAAGAATATGCACCCGATGTTGAAACCCACAACCCGTTTGTGATTCTAATCGTAGGGGTAAATGGAGCCGGTAAAACAACAACAATCGGAAAACTTGCACATAATTTTAAGCTTTCGGGATGGAAAGTGGTAGTGGGAGCCGCAGATACATTTAGAGCCGCAGCGAACGAACAACTTGAGATTTGGGCTGAACGAGCGGGAGTTCCGATCATTTCCAGGCATCAGGGTGCTGATCCTTCCTCCGTGGCTTACGAGACTATTCAGGAAGCTATTAAAATAAAGGCGGATGTGGTGATGATTGATACTGCCGGCAGGCTTCATACCAAGTTGAATCTCATGGAAGAACTGAAAAAGATCAAAAATGTAATTTCAAAAAAACTGCCAAATGCCCCAAATGAAATATTTTTAGTTGTCGATGGCACTACTGGTCAAAATGCAGTTCAACAAGGGAAAGAATTTTCTAAAGTCACTGAACTTTCAGGACTAATTGTCACTAAACTTGATGGAACTGCCAAAGGGGGAGTCATCTTCCAGATTTGCCGTGAACTCAAGGTACCGGTACGCTATATTGGAGTGGGTGAAGGAATTGAAGATTTACAAAATTTTGATCCTCGTATGTATGTAGAAGCCATTTTCTCTAAATAACATCAGATTTAATATTGCAAATTCCCGAAGCAAAATACCTTATAATCAATTCTCTTTCCGGTAACGGAAGGGGGAAAAAATTTGCGAGCCTGATAAGTCATTCTGAAGTAATTACGGGATTAAAAGTTTCTTTGCCTGAATCACTCGAGGAAGCTTCTAAAATTTACAATGATCTTAATAGAAGTGAAAACCATCTGATGATTGCCGGTGGTGATGGAACTTTTAACTCACTGATTAACCTGGTCTATCCACCTTACCGGTTTTCCATTTCTCTTATTCCTACAGGATCGGGAAACGACCTGACCAAATATTTCAATATCGACAACAATCCAGTAGATGCCTTGAAAGCTTCGCTTGAGGCAACTGATTCTATTGAAATGGACATTTGGGATTGCAGAATAACATTTGCTGACGGCAAAGTTGAAAAAAAACGCTTCTTAAATACTTCGGGATTAGGCTTCGACGCTTATGTTGGGACTCTCAAAGAAAAAAAGAAGTTTCTTACGGGGATGACTGTTTATATCATCTCTCTTATACAAGGTCTATTCTCTTATTCACCTGTAAAATATAATTTAGAATTGAGCGATGGAAAATCGTATAAAGGGACAGCAATGTTCATTACTGCCGGGAATGGAATCTTTTCCGGCGGTGGATTTCGTTTAACTCCAACTTCAAAAGTAGATGATGGTATAGTCGATATCTGTATTGTTGAAAATATGTCACTTCCAAAAATATTCAAAAATTTACCCAAGGCGATTACAGGAAAGCATCTTGGGCTGAAAGAAGTAACTTATTTAACTACAAATAGTTATACGATCTCGTTAGAAGAACCGGCTCACCTTCACTTGGACGGTGAAACATCCACACAATTAGTTAACGAATTTTCACTCTCCCTTTCACCCCATAAATTAAAAGTTATCATTTAATCATTAAAAAGATTAATTTGTCCATATCCAAAGGCATTTCAGGCATGAAACTTATCAAAATATCAATTATTACACTTCTCTTTTTTACCGTCAATCTTTTTTCACAAGAAATTCAAGATTCGATTCCCAGACATCGTTCCGTTGTAGAAGGGACACTTGAGAATGGATTAAAATATTTCATTCTTGAAAACAAGCTGCCTGAAAAGAAGGCTGAACTAAGGTTGGGTATATTATCCGGATCACTTAATGAGAGAGAAGACCAACTGGGTTTGGCACACTTTACCGAGCACATGTTGTTCAACGGTACAAAAAATTTCCCCGGTAATAAAGTAATTGATTTCCTTGAACTGCTTGGAATGAAGTTTGGTCCCGAGATAAATGCCTACACTTCAACCGAAGAAACTGTTTATATGTTAACTGTACCTACAGATCGTGCGTCTATCCTTGACTCTGCTTTCATGGTATTGTCGGACTGGGCATTTGAAGCCACTTTTGACTCACTCGAAATCGAAAAAGAGAGGGGAGTTGTCCTTGAAGAAATGAGAATGGGGAAGGGTGCTGACGGCAGAATCAGAGACCTGCAATTCCCTGTTTTATTCCACAATTCACGATTTGCAAAAAGATTGCCAATTGGTGATGAAAAAATTCTGAAGTCTTTTCCACACAGTGCCTTGACAGACTACTACAAAGAGTGGTATAAACCGGAATTGATGTCAATCGTCGCTGTGGGCGATTTTAAAGCTAAAGACATGGAAACCCTTGTCAAAAAATACTTTGGGTCTTATAGTGCCTCCAAGAACCCTAAAAAACGAATTGTTTATGAAGTTCCTGACCACAAAGAGCGACTTTATTCTATAGCCGGTGACAAAGAAATTACTTCGAGCAATGTTGTAATCGTTCACAAAAGACCTGTTCTGAAAGCAAATACAGTCACTGATTATAAAACCGGAATCATACATCAGATAATTGGCTCAATTCTAAGTGAACGATTGTTTGATTATTCGAAAACAGCAAATTCTCCTCTGTTAAATGGTGGTGGTTATTCCACAACTCTTTCCTATAACAAAGGAGCATTTGTGCTCTACGCAACCGCTAAGGAGAATCAGATTGATTCTACCTTCTATAAACTTTTGTATGAGGGTGAGAAGATGAAACGGTATGGATTTACCCGAGAAGAGCTGATAAGAGCTGTGGATAATCTGAATGCCTCGATGGATAACTATTTTAGAGAGAAAGATAATCAGTATTCGTCCGGTATTGTAAACGCACTTTTAGATCAATTTATTAATGATGCAATTTACACCGACATCGAGACTGGTTACGCTATTTATAAGTACATCACTCCAACAATTACACTTGAGGAAGTGAATAAAACGGCAGCAGGTCTGCTCTCTGACTCAAATTTGGTAACTCTCATATCTTTTCCTGAAAAAACTGGAAATATTGCCCCAAAACAGGAAGAACTTGAGAAAATATTCAGTAAAATTGATCTCATGGAAATACCCAAACCGATTTCTGAAACTGTAGATAAACCTCTCGTGGAAGTGGAACCAAAACCGGGTAAAATTACCAGTGAAGAAGAAATTGGTGCTTATGATGTGAAATTATTGCGATTGAGCAATGGTGCAAAAGTATATCTTAAAAAGAGCGAATTACAAAAAGATGAAGTACTGATGTATGGCTTCAGTAAAGGCGGGCTCTCAAAAATTGATGATAAAGACCTGGTCTCAGCTAATTATGCTACTTCCATTGTGGAAGAATCAGGTCTTGGTACCTTTAATTTGACCGATTTGTATAAAAAACTCTCAGGAAAAATGGTCTCTGTGCAGACTAATCTAACTGAAATCTATGAAGAAATAAACGGACAAAGTTCAATTAATGACCTTGAAGATTTTTTTAGACTTGTGTACTTGACCTTTACTCAACCACGACTTGATACGATCTCAACTGCAAATTACATGGATAAACTCAAAAGTTATCTGATTAATGAAGGGCTTTCGCCTGATAATGTTTTTTATGATTCGGTTATCGTGGGTTTATATAGCGATCATCCTCGAATGAAACCAATGAGCGTCAGCAGATTTGGTCAAATAAACCAGAAAAAAGCTTTCGAAATATTTAAAGAGAGATTTAATTCAGCTTCAGATTTTACTTTTGTTTTAATTGGCAATTTTGATGAGGATATCATAAAATCTTTGATTTGCAGATATATTGCTTCGCAACCATCTGTTACGAATGAGGAGTGGCTCGACAGGGGAGTGCGCTACCGTACCGACGGAATAGAGAAAACAATAAAAAAAGGAATTGAAGACAAAGCGACTGTTTTTCTTGCTTTCCCGGGAAAACATGAATGGAACAGAATAAACAACATTCACCTAACAATCCTTCAAAAAGTTCTGGATATTAAACTGAATGAAGTAATCAGAGAGGAACTTGGTGGAAGTTATTCAATTTCAGCGGGTGTAAGTTTTAATCAATATCCTAAACCACAATTCAATAATACGGTGTACTTTAATTGTGATCCTAAGCGAATAGATGAACTCGTAACAAAAACTGAATCGGTGATTGATTCAATTAAATCCGGTTTTGCAGATTCAACGACACTTCAAAAAGCGAAGGAAAATGCTCTCAAAGAAAGAGAGGATGTTTTTCAAACAAATGGTGGAATACTTAATTTAATCAGTTCACATTTAATGAGTGGTTCAGACCTGAAAACTTTTAGTGATGGAAATGAAATAATCAAAAACATCAATACAAAAGATATTTCGGAAATCGCTAAAAAAACTTTTAAGAAGGAATCGCAGTTAAAATTTTACCTGGTTCCGGCAAAATAGAAAATTGAAATATTTGACTTGTATGGGTTGAGTCAAGTTTAACTTCGGGAATTTGACTCAATCACATATTATCGGGGAAGAGAGAGTGTTGATACTGTATTTACTTTAGACCATTTTTAGTTTACATAATATACATTATAGGACATTTAAAAGGTGTCAAAAAGGACTATGTTGACAGATCCATATTCTTTTCTGCCAGAAACAACTCATTCTGATAAACTCGCAATATTTTTTGTTTTGACACAATTCCCTTAAATTCATTTTCGCTATCATACACCGGTAAATATTCAAGGTCAAATGTTTCCATCATTTTGATCGCATTATCCGCATTCTCTAAATCACTGATTTTAGTGAATCGTTTTTTCATCAAATCTCCTGCAATCAAAAATTCAACCACCGCCATCGTTTCCTCATCAAACAGCGACTTTCTTAAATCTGAATATGAAATCGCACCTTTTACCTTTCCCTCTGAATCTTTCACTAAAAGTGTCTCGTATCTCGAATTTCTCAGTATTTCAACCACTCGATGATAAGTATCCGATTCATGAATATATTCTTCAACATCTTCAATAATAGCCGATATTTTCATAGATTTAAGAACGGAGCTTTTCCTGCCATAGATATCGAGCCCAACGCCTTCTTTGCCTAATCTGATCGTATAAAGAGATCCTTTTAGTATCCCTTTTGAAATCATCGTCGCTATTATGATCGTCAGCATTAGAGGTAGAATAATTTTATAGTTATTCGTCATTTCGAACACCATTATCAATGCCGTTAGTGAAGCGTGTGTTGTCCCGGCTACAACAGCTCCCATTCCAACGAGTGCATAAGCACCGGGAGCGGCTGGTATCTGAGGGAAAAGAATATTTACCAACTGACCAAATGCTCCGCCTAACATGGCTCCTGTGAAGAGACTTGGTGCAAATGTACCTCCGTGACCACCCGAACCAACAGTCAATGATGTTGCAAGTGGCTTTAACAAAAATAACAACACCATCAATTCGAGAGTGTTCTCATTATATAATGACTTATCGATAGTTTGCTGGTTAAAACCATAAATACCAGGCAAAAATAGTCCAATTGCTCCGACCATAAGTCCACCAAGAGCCGGTTTTAGGAAAGTCGGCATTTTCACTTTTGTAAAAAAATCATCAAAATAGAAGACAACTTTTACAAAATAAACCGCGATAAGTCCGGAAAGTATGCCAAGTACAATATAAAATAGAAATTCTGAATTACTGTTCAGATTGTAAACCGGGATTTGAAATGCAGGTTCTTCACCGATTATTCCTCGTGAAATCACAGTGGCAAAAACTGAAGAGACAATAATTGGACCCAACGATCTTGAGTTAAATGTCCTTAATATTATCTCCATTGTAAAGATGGCACCACCTAAAGGAGCGTTAAATGCAGCGGATAACCCGGCAGCAGCACCACATCCGACAAGAATTCTTAGTCTGTCAGAAGAGAGATTCAAAAATTGTCCAAATCCGGAACCTATTGCTGCACCGATTTGCACGATTGGTCCTTCTTTTCCACCCGCACCACCTGTTCCGATGCTGATAGCAGTTTGAACCGTTTTTAAAACTGCAACACTTCCCTTTATGATACCTCCTTTTGTTGCCACGGCAAGAATTACATTAGGTATCCCCTCCCCTTTTTTACCTTTTTCGAAGATCATCGCAAGAATTCCGACTACGAGCCCCCCAAGTGCGGGAACAAAAAGCACAAAAACAATACTGATGGCAGTGTCAGGATAAAAGGTTTTAAATCCGGGAAATATGGAAGGAGGAAGATAAAAGAAAAGGTCTCTAATGAGTTCGATCGAACGGTGGAAAATTACCGCACCAAATCCGCACAATACACCCGTTACAGCACCAAGGAGTAGTGTGTATCCATCTTGCGTAAGATCCCAGTTATATGATTTAACCGGGATCTTAAGAGCGTAATATTTAAAAACAGCAGATATGGTCTGTAAAAAACCAACTCTTTTGTTATCAGTATTTATAGAATCCTTCTCCGGATTTTCTACCGAGTTTTCCGGCAGCAACCATTTTCTTCAGAAGTGGACACGGACGGTATTTTGTATCATTAAATCCAAAATAAAGTACTTCCATTATTGCCAAACATACATCCAAACCGATAAAATCAGCCAAAGTAAGTGGTCCCATTGGATGATTCATTCCCAGCTTCATAACTGAATCGATATCTTCTTTTGAAGCTACACCTTCCATCAAGCAAAAAATTGCCTCATTTATCATTGGCATTAAAATCCTGTTGGAAATAAATCCGGGATAATCCTGAACTTCCACTGGTATTTTTTGCAGCTTCAAAGTCAGTTCTTTTATTGTCTCATAGGTTTGGTCGCTCGTTGAATAACCACGAATAATTTCAACCAATTTCATAACAGGAACAGGATTCATGAAGTGCATCCCTATAAACCTGTCCGCTCTTGTTTTAGGAGCGAGTTCGGTGATTGAGATAGAAGAAGTATTGCTTGCGAGTATCGCTTCAGGTTTAAGTAATTTATCTAACGCATTAAAAATAGATAACTTAACATCTTTGTTTTCAAATACTGCTTCAATTACGAGGTCTGTATCGGGGTGAACAAAATCAACTCCAATGCAAGTATTTATATTGGCAAGAGCTGATTTTTTGATCTCTTCAGAAATTGTTTCTTTTTTAACCATGCGCTCAAGACTTGAAGTGATGTTTGCCGTCGCTCTGTCCAAAAGTTCCTGTTTGGTTTCTACGAGAGTAACTTTAAAGCCGTTGATAGCAAAAACGGTTACAATCCCGTTTCCCATGGTGCCACCACCGACAACCGCAACTTTATTTACATCCATACAGAACTCCTTATTCGTATTTTTTAACAATAATTGCTGAAGCTTCACCACCACCAATGCAAAGGCTCGCGAGACCATATTTTGAATCTCTTTTTACCATCTCATGAATTAATGTAGCGACAATTCTTGCACCACTTGCACCGATAGGATGTCCTAATGCTATTGCACCGCCATTAACATTTGTGTTTTCAGGAGTAATCCCGGTTAATCTGTTAACTGCAATCGATACGACCGCGAAGGCTTCATTTATCTCAAAAAGATCGATGTCTTTAACTGATAGCCCGGCTTTATTCAATACTTTATGAATGGCATCAGCCGGAGCAATTGTAAAATCAACCGGAGCTTTTGCTGCCGAGCTTTGTGCAACAATTTCAACGAGAGGCTTAAAACCAAGCTCGAGTGCTTTTTCTTCTGACATTATAAGAACTGCCGCAGCACCGTCGTTTAAGTTACTCGCGTTTGCTGCGGTAACAACACCCTCTTTATCAAAAACCGGACGGAGAGTCGGGATTTTAGCAAAATTGGTCTTTTCCGGGTCTTCATCTTTGTCAATGATGGTCTCCCCTGCTTTAGTTTTGAGCACCAATGGCACCATTTCTTCTTTAAATTTCCCGTCTTTTTGAGCCTGTTGTGCTTTGGTGTAAGAATTTACAGCATATTCATCAAGCTCTTCTCTGGTGATAGTCATATTCTTTGCACAAATTTCTGCACAGTTACCCATGTGAATTTTATTGTAAACATCTGTAAGACCATCAAGAAGGACAGAATCGAATATTTCACCATGACCATACTTAAAACCATTTCGTCCCTTTGGAAGAAGGTAAGGAGCATTTGACATAGATTCCATACCACCTGCTACAATAATTTCTGCATCACCTGCAAGAATTGCCTGCTGTGCGAGCATGATGGCTTTTAACCCACTTCCACACATTTTATTTAGTGTCATGGTTTCAACTTTTTCAGGTAATCCGGCATATATGGCTGCCTGTCGAGCAGGAGCCTGCCCCTGACCGGCCATAAGAACATTTCCGAAGATTACTTCATCAACCAAATTTTTGTCAATTCCTGACTCTTCGAGCACTGCTTTTATTGCATAAGATCCAAGTTGAGCTGCCGTGAAAGATGCAAGTACTCCACCAAAAGATCCAATCGGGGTGCGTTTTGCGTGTGTAATAACTACTTTTTTCATTTTAATGCCTTTCATGATACGAAAATTTTTTCAGATCTGATTTCTTCCTGGATCAGAGATGCTAACAAGAACATGATGTTATAGGAAGCTATTTGCATGTTAACATTGTTGTTTTCTATATAATACAATATTTTTTCAATTGAACTTATCGCCCTCGTAGGATCGAGAGCTTTATATTTTACACTGAATTTTTCGAAAGTATCGATATGTTCAGCGTAAAAAAGTCCATCTTTAATTCCGGCAAGGTATCTTTTGTAATCTTCAAACCAATAGAGAACGAGATTAAAAAAGAGTCGAAACAGGTCACTGTCATTTTCAGACAAAATATCTTTTAATTCTGCCTGTGCAGAACGAAACTTACCGCTTAGTGAATTTCTTAAAAATGATATAATCGAAGCTTGCTTCTCCAGGAGATTCTTCTCTTTTAAGTAGAGCGCCCGGGTTACTGATCCTCCACATATCTTTCCAAGAACTTCTGACTCGAATGGTTCTAATCCAAAATTATTTGTGAGGATTTGTGCAATATCTTCAGGTAAAAGTGGTCTGAACTCCATAGACCAGCATCTTGACCGAATCGTTTCACGAAGCATTGCCGGTTCTGATGTGGTCAGGATAAAAACAAATCCTTTGGGGGGTTCTTCAAGGTTTTTAAGTAGGGAGTTTTGAGCCGGCTCATTCATAAGATGTGCTTCTGAAATCAAAATCACTCTGTATCCATTTGAATCACTTGAGAGTGACATGTATCGCTGCAAAGATCTTATTGAAGAGATTTTTATATCATTTGCTTTAGGAATCCGAACATGGTAATATGGATTCTTTTCCTTTTTACGAAACTCTTCCTGAATTAACTCAATATCACCTTGTGGGAGTTTATCGTAAGGACCATCATCGGAGGATTCATTCTTTCCAACGGGTAAAGGACAGATAAATTTAACGGCAGGTTCTTGAATCGAATTGGTAAACTGGACTTCTGAGAAAATATCGCGGCGGGTATTCAGTAAATTAGCGAATCTTATCGCTAAAAAGTCTTTTCCTGTGCCTGCAGGTCCGGAAAAGAGCAAGGCTTGTGGGATTTTGTGATTGGTCAGAAATCCGGCAAGTATTTCCTTGACGGGTTCCTGACCATAAATACCACTGAACAGATCCATCATTTGACGAAATTAAACTTCACTCAATACTCGTCAGCATTGAAGAAAAAGTCTTCATCGGTCGGATAGTCTGGCCAGATATCTTCGATTGATTCATACGGTTCATCGGAATCTTCCAACTCTTTGAGGTTTTCAATTACCTCGAGTGGAGCCCCGATGCGTTCAGCATAATCAATTAATTCCTCCTTGGAAGCGGGCCAAGGAGCATCTTCGAGATATGATGCCAATTCTATTGTCCAAATCATAAAATGATCCCTATTTTGTTATTTCTTTGATTTCTTGTCATTAATGGCTTTTTCTTCGTCAAAGAAAAAATCAGCCGGGTTTAAATGTTCTCCATTGTAGATAACTTCATAGTGAAGGTGTGGTCCTGTGGAAAGACCTGTACTACCAACAAGAGCGATAATTTCTCCTCGAGACACTTTGTCACCTTTTTTCACTAAAAGCCGTGAACAATGCCCATAAAGTGTTTTATATCCGGACGCATGAGCGATGATAACGCAAAGTCCGTAACCACTAAAATTATCGGCTCTTTCAACAATTCCGTCCGCAGCGGCAATAATTTCCTGCCCCAATTTTGAGCCCATATCGAGTCCGGTGTGGAATTGTGGTTTACCGGTAATCGGATTTTTTCTCGGACCAAAACTTGTTCGGTTGAAGGTTGCATCAAGAGGTTTTATCGAAGGAATACCCCTTAAATAGCTTGTTTTATCAACAAAGGCCGTTGATATCTCTTTATTAATCCGTGATTGTAATTCTAAATTATTCTCAAGAAGCTTCAGTAGCTTGGCTGCATCCTCAAGTCCACTATACGATACAGAAGCGAGCCCTCCGGATAATTCATAAGGAGCAATATCATTATCTATCTTAAAAAATTCGGGTTCAATTCTTGGAAGATCGGCAATTTCTCTTATCTCGTTATTCAGGCTGATTACGGTCGAAAGCCTTCCGTTTACCCTCGATATTTCATCTTTTAACTCTGCAAGTTGCTTCTTTAACTCGGTATTTTCTTCAATAAGTTTATTGTTGCTTTCAATATTTTCAGTACTCCCCGGGAAAAATCCTGAGGTAAAAAGAATAATCAATTGAAATACAAAAAATGTAACAACAACAGGGAAAATTGATTTAGCCGGGGGTAACTTGAATGTGCGTATTTTTAGTTCTTGTCTGGAGATAAAATAATATCTTCTCAGAAAATTGCTCATAGAGTCTAAATGTTAAAGATAGAAAAAAATAAAATTATGATGTACAAAACTAAGAAACTGGCACTCTTAAACAAGAGCTTTTCACTCAAAATCGTGCTCGAAATAGTCAATTCCTCTCACAAAATTATCTCCGGGCGGGTCTTTTAACCTTCTCTCGAGTTTTTCACGGAAAATTTTAGCACTGTCGTAGCCGTAGTGCTTTAAGAGGTAGTTGAGAGCTATCACTTCTGTAATTACTGTAATGTTCTTTCCTGGTACAATGGGAAGTGTAACATAAGGCAAGTCCACATCCATTATTTTTGTAGTGGTATCATCAAGACCTGTCCTGGTATATTCATGATCAGGATTCCAAATCTCGAGATGTACAATTACTTCGATTCTTTTTTGATATCGAATGGCTCTGATACCAAACATTTTTTCGACATTTATCAATCCCAACCCACGGATTTCCATAAAGTGTTTTGATAAATCGGTTCCGGAACCCATTATGATCCCCTCCCCTTTTTTTGTAGCAATAACCACATCATCGGCTACAAGACGGTGTCCCCTTTCGATAAGATCGAGGGCAACTTCACTTTTACCAACTCCGGATTGACCTGTAAAAAGGATTCCAACCCCATAAACATCGATAAGCGAAGCATGAATGGAGGCTTGTGGTAAAAATTGATCGTCAAGAAAGTCGCTTATAAAGAAACTTAATCGGGTGGTCGAATCAGGTGATCCAAATATTGCAACACCATATTTTTCAGACAACTCAAGCATCTCGGGGAAAGGCTGGATGTTATTTGTGATTATTATACATGGGATGTCGAATTTGAAAATATTCTCAATAGTTGCAATTCTCTGCTCTTCAGGGATTGAAGAGAGATATTTTATTTCGGTGTTACCAAAAATCTGTATTCGATTGTATGAGAATAAATCAACAAACCCGGCTAATGCTAAGCCGGGTCTGTGAAG
The DNA here is from genome assembly GCA_964431385.1 of uncultured Ignavibacteriaceae bacterium. Lineage (GTDB taxonomy): Bacteria > Bacteroidota > Ignavibacteria > Ignavibacteriales > Ignavibacteriaceae > UTCHB3. The sequence goes on from CAYSJM010000017.1 coordinate 21,355, forward strand.
ATTGGGTTCTTTTATTTCTTTGTCAAACCCACGGTTACCCGTGAAGTTTGTAATTTTGAATTTGCCGGTAGTTCTGTTAAAGAAGAACTCAACAGAAATGTTGTCTTTTTTAATCAGTTCCAATAAATTATAACTCCAATTCAGTTTTCTTTACGGCATCTCTCTTTGTTTTTCTTTTATGTATCTGTTTAGCGATTTTCTCTACGGCAGCTTTTAAGGCTTTGGCGTATTCATCAGCTTCATCTTTGGCAGTTAAAACTGTTCCTGGGAGTTTAACTATCAACTCAACTTCCTTAATGCTATCTTTTACATTCTGATAGCTCATAATCACCTCTACATCAAGAATTTCGTCTGAAAATTTCTGTAATGAGAGAACCTCTTCCTTAATGAGTTCTTTTAAGGTGTCTCTAGCGGTGAACTTTCTTGCTGTGATCTGTATATTCATGGTACCTCCCGAATAATTATGACTTTGGGTGAGCTTTTTTGTATATACTTCGCAACCTCTCGATACTTACATGTGTATATATTTGAGTTGTTGAAAGATTTTCATGACCTAATATCTCTTTTATAGCCAACAAGTCTGCTCCATTGTCCAGCATGTGTGTTGCTGAACTGTGTCGGAGAACATGAGGGCTTTTTTTTTCAATTTCAGTTATAACAGATAATGTACGATTTACTAATCGGTAAACATATTTGACATTAACATTATTTCGGCGGTCAGTTATGAGAAAACCCGGACTCATCGAGATGCCATCTCTCACTAACTTATATTCGCGAAGGCAATTTAGTGAAATTCTACCTATAGGTACAATCCTTATTTTTGACCCCTTACCAAGAACTCTGAGTGATCCGTTTGTGAAGTCGATATCTGCCGTTTTTACAGAGCAAACTTCGGAGACACGCAAAGAACATCCATAGAGTAATTCAAGAATTGCTTCGTGAAGAAGAACTTTATATTGGTTTGATTCGAGATTTTGAGAAACAGAGGCAGTTTTTTCAAACTCCTTTTCAGAAATTATTTCCGGCAACTTACGCCGGAATTTCGGATTTTTTATGTCTTTTACAAAATTGTAATCTATCAATTCCCGATCCAGTAAAAAATCGAAAAACATTCTGAGTGTCGTCATCTTGCGCGCGATGCTGGATTTATCCAGGTCTCTACCGTTAAGATGTCCGACATACCTCTTAATTGTTTTAATCGATACAGCAGAGAGCGTTTCGATCTTCCGTTCGTCACAGAATTCCCGGAACTCTTGCAAGTCGTGTCGATAAGCGATTATTGTATTTTGTGATGTCTTTTTTTGGAGCTCCAGAAAAGCCAAAAAGTCATCACAATTTTCACCAAGTTCTATAATCACAGAATGTCAAAAAGATGCTTACTTATATAATAAATATTTTTGGATAAAGCAACTCTACCAGATGATCTTCCTCACTTTTCATAACAATTTTCTTCTCATCGGATGTGTCATCGTAACCGGAGAGATGTAAAATTCCATGAACGATCAGCCGTAGGAGTTCACTTTCTACAGAAACACCATATTCTTCAGCATTCTCTTCTGCAATCTCACTACAAATTATCAACTCAGCATCTATTTTCCCCTCTTCATCTCTGTCATACTCAAAGGTAATTATGTCAGTGGGATAATCATGCTGTAAATGCTCCCTGTTTATTTCTCTTATTATCTCCTTGGTTACAAAGGAAATTTCAAGATAACTAAAATGAAAGTTCTTAATTTTCGAAACTTCATTTACAATCGATTTCACTACAGTTTTTGTGAGTGAAGGTTTCGAGTGAATTTCCACATCAATATTTTTCATTGCAATTCCTTTCTAATATCATTCAAAATTGATATTTCACTTTCTTTTGCAATCTCTAAGTAATGATAAGCACTTTTTTCGAAATAAGCAAGTTCTTTCTCTGTTAAACTGCGAATTATTTTTGCAGGTGTGCCTGCATACATAAAACCGGACTTAATAACGCTCCCGGGAGTGACGACAGAACCTGCGGCTACTATGGAATTTTTCTCGACAAGAGCCCCATCGAGGATTATAGACCCAATTCCAATCAGTGAATAATCTTCTATTGTGCAAGCATGGAGATTGGCACTATGCCCAACCGTAACAAAACTTCCGATATTTAATGGAAAATCTTCACCCGTAACATGAAGAATGGATCCATCTTGAATGTTGGTATATTCGCCAATTTTTATCGATTGCACATCCCCCCTGAGTACGGAGTTGTACCAAAGTGATGAACCTTTACCAACCGTTACAGAGCCAATTATTCTGACACCATCAGCTACAAACACTGATTCATCCAACCGGGGATATTTTCCGTTATATGACCAAATCGAGGCATTTTTGTTCTTAATATTCATCTCTAAACTCTATTGTAATTTTGCAATTTTTGCCGCTTCAGGCAATAAGTTCAGTGCTTTAAGCACCAGATCATCATGTTTCATAAAAATAAAAAAGAAGCCTTGTTGATTCCATATATAGCGGGCAACTTCAGCTTTGATTCGATTTTGCAAATACTTAATGCTTGCCGGAGAGTTTTTTATATCTGAGTCAAGATTAATTGATGATGCAAAATTCAAAAATGAAGTCATATCTGCCGGGCTGAACGAAAACGACCTTTCAAATGCTTCAAAACTTTTAAAGTCGGTTTTTACCTTTTCGCCATTTTTATCAAACCATGAAAGTGCAGCTTGCGAATAAAAGTTGTTCCGCAGTAGTGCGTATGCTTCCTTTTTGTCCTCGAAAATACCGGCAAAATAGTCTGGTGTGATTCCCCCACCACCATATACTTTTCGCTTGAATGGGGTGAAATATGCTGGAAGATGATTTACTGAATCCTGATCAATTGTGTCCCTCGCACCATCCCTTTCTTCAATCTCCCGGTAATAATCTTCTTTGTTTTCATAATGTCTTTGAATCGACCTTCCCAGAGGAGTGAAGTATTTTGCGATAGTAAGTCTTATGGCAGAACCATCACTAAGGGGGAGTTGTTGTTGCACAAGTCCCTTACCAAAACTTCGTTCACCGACTATTAGTCCTCTATCCCAATCCTGTATTGCTCCTGCGAGAATTTCAGCGGCTGATGCACTTGATCTGTTTATAAGAAGTACTAAAGGCATTTTTTCGAACGGATAAGAAGTTTCAGCTTTAAAAACCTCGTTTGCCTGAGTGATTCTTCCTTTTGTTGAGACAATTACTTTTTGCCCATCAATAAAATAGTCAGCGATCTTTACAGCTTCTTGCAGGTATCCACCCGGATTGTTCCTAAGATCGATAACAATCTGTTTCATTCCCTTTGCCCGGAGAGAATTTAACATATCCAGCACTTCAGTTGAAGTTTTTTCACCAAACCGCACAATATTAAAATAACCCGTAATAGAATCCAACATAAATCCTGCTGTCACAGATTTGACGGGAATTTTTTCCCTGTTAATTGCTTTTACTATAAGTTCCTTTTTACCATATCGGACTACAGAAATTGAAACCTTGGTTCCCGCTCTTCCCTTAATTCTTTTTCTTATGGCATCTGTTTTTAGATTGGTTGCCGAAGAATCACCTATTTTAATAATTTTATCACCGGGTAATAAACCTGCTTTTTCACTTGGTCCGCCAGCCATTACCGAAACTATATTAATCGTATCGTTAATGAGTTGAAATTCGATGCCAATCCCCTCAAACTCCCCTTTCATCTCTTCTTCACTTCCACGAACTTCGTCGTTAGAGAGGTAAACACTGTGAGGATCGAGATTTGCTAAAATTCCTTCGATAGCATTGCGACTCAAAGTTGAATCTGACAATTCATCGACATACAAATCTTTAATCAGCTCATAAACTTGATCAATTTTATTTTTATCTCCCGCACTAAATAATGAACTGTTGCCATAAAAACGGTCATACAGCATAAAAATAGAGAGAATTACTATAATCGAGAGAAGTAGTCTTACAATTTTATTATCCATTTTCTTCCATTGAATATTATCTTACCGGTTTCCACTCAGAAGATATCGTTTTTTTTCTAAACATGATTGAAAGAGCATTAGAGGTCCATAGAAGTGTAACCCTCAAATACCCTGATTTGCGAAATCGTCGTGGTGACTCAAAAACTTTGATTTCTTTAGAATACAAAACTTTGCCCAACTTAATGAGACGATTAAAAAGTTCAAAATCCTCACCGGCAGGAAGTGTCCTATCGAATGAGCCTGCTTTTATAAAAGCATCTTTTTTTACTATAATACACTCGCCCCTGCCCATCCCTAATCGTAAAAAATTCAGGAAACGGAAGTAATAATTGTAAAAATTGTGAAATATTACATCAATCAATTTTTCCTCAGAAGGAAAAGTATCAACCCAAGCGGCTACGGCAATCAGTTTTTTATCTTTTTCAAAGATATCGTGAACCTGGTTTAAAACCTTCTCTACATCATCGAAGATAACATCTGCATTACAAAAGATTAAGTAGTTTCCGCACGCCACATTTGCACCGGCATTTCTACCTGAGGCTATGTTGTTAATTTCTCCAAATTTTGCGTTGACAACTTTATCTGCAAATTTTAATCCGATAGATGTCGAATTGTCGCTACTTCCACCATCTGCTATAATAACTTCAGCAGTGTGTTTGCTATTTTTAACAACTTCCAACAAATTTGATGAGAGACTTTTGAGCAACTTCTCTTCATTTAGTACAGGGATAATAATTGAAAATTCGGGAATTCCCATCAGAAGCACAAACCAAAAAATGCCACTCCATTGGTGATACGAATTGCAGGCATCGGAAATTTAATGAATCCAAATGAGTTTTTCACCATCTGCCAAAAAGCACCGTATAGTGGAATTTGCTCATAGTCGAGGTCCAGAGCGATGTAAAAATCCGACTTTCCACCGCCTCGTCCATCGAGATCACGAACACCATATCCCAGACTTAACATTAGAAAATCTGGCCATATTTTTTCAAATGACTTACCAAAAAGGTTGTTAACCCTTACCGAGAGCCAGAATTTTTGACCTTCGTAGTCATCAACCAAAATCAGTTTTTGTCCGGGATTATGTCCTTCTTTGCCCAAATTTTTAGGGAAATAACTAAATCTTGGTTGAAAATTATACAGTACGGGGTAATAGTATTGAAATACCGGATATGATGCACCCAAAATATCAGCTACAGCATCTCCCCTGCTGAATCCCCAATCTTGGGCAAATCCATCTTCAAATTCAACATACAGTTGGAAAAACAGAGCAGCGGCTGAAGAAAGCCATATTCCCGTTCCATAATCAACTTTCGATGCTTCCAACCCGACGGAAAAGGCATGAGCCAGGATTATCGGTGCATAAAAATGACCAACTTTGTCGAGCCACAGTGCATAATCCCAATCCTCGATGAATCTAAAACTACCTCTTTTACCACTCCACCAGGCATTATTTTGATATAAATGAATCGCAGCAATTGAGCCGGTATAAGCGAGTCCAAGCCCGGATAGGAGTAGATAATCAGGTTTTGGGAAATCAATTACAGGATTCATGGGTTTTAGCAACCTGGTTGAATCTTTGAACAACAGTGAAGAATCTTGCGATTCTTTCGGAAGGATCAAACTCTTGCCACCTTCAGATTGTGGCAAGAGATTGAATACACTAAAAAAAAATAACAGCAAAAAATAGTATTTAATCACTACTTCAGCGGTTTCATGGTTGGGAAAAGAATGACATCTCTGATGGAAGGTTGATTTGTCAGGAGCATTACGAGTCTGTCGATACCAACACCCAATCCGGCGGTAGGTGGCATACCATATTCGAGGGCTCGTACAAAATCCTCGTCAATCACCTGAGCCTCGTCATCACCTTGATCGCGTTGTTTAAGCTGATCTTCAAATCTTGCTCTTTGGTCAATAGGATCATTTAATTCGCTGAAAGCATTACAAATTTCCCTGCCAACTACAAATCCTTCAAATCTCTCAACGAGTCCTTCTTTTTCACGGTGTTTTTTAGCCAGAGGCGAAGTTACAACAGGATAATCAATCACAAAAGTGGGTTGAATGAGCTCGTGCTGTGTAGTGATTTCAAATAGTTCGTCGATGATTTTACCACGGCTCTGTACTTTTTGAGTATCAACTCCAAATTTCTTTGCAGTAGCAAGTACTTCCTCATCAGAAACGGAAAGAAAATCTATTCCTGTTTTTTCTTTCAAAGAATCCACCATCGAGACTCTCGCCCAAGGTCCTTTAAATTCGATCGTTTTTCCGTCAACTTCAAACTGTGTGGTTCCATAAATTGAAAGACAAATTTTCTCAACCATCTCTTCAACAAAAGACATCATCCATTCGTAATCTTTGTAAGCAACATAAACTTCCATCATCGTGAATTCGGGGTTATGGGTTTTATCCATACCTTCATTTCTGAAATCCTTGGAAATTTCATAGACTCCGTCAAATCCTCCAACTATTAATCTCTTAAGATACAATTCATCTGCAATACGAAGATAAAGCGGAATATTTAATGCATTATGATGTGTGACGAATGGTCTTGCTGATGCTCCACCATAAATTGACTGTAGTGCCGGTGTTTCTACCTCAAGAATTCCTTTTGAATCGAGGAAAGAACGCATTGCTGAAATGATTTTTGATCTTGTAACAAAAACCTCTTTTACTTCAGGATTCAGAATCAAATCGAGATATCTCTGTCGGTATCTAAGTTCTTTATCAGAAAACTGATCATAAACTGTTTTATTTCCATCTTCATCAACCATCTCTTTTGGAACCGGAATGGGTCTGATGGATTTTGTCAGCAACTGCACAGATGTGGCGTGAACAGAAATTTCACCCGTCTTGGTGCGGAAAACATAACCCTCAACTCCTATAATATCACCTATATCGAACAATTTGAAATTCTCATATTGTTCGGGGATATCATCTCTGCGAAGATAAATTTGTATCTTTCCGGCTTTATCCTGAATATGAGCGAAAGAAGCTTTTCCCATACGCCGAAGAGTTACAATTCTTCCGGCTATTTTAACTTCCCTTTTACTTTCTTCTTCATAATTTGAAATTATATCTTTTGAATCTGAAGTTACATCGAAATTATAGGCAAAAGTATTCACCCCTTTTGCTTTTAACTCTTCAAGTTCTTCAAGCCTTCTTCTCATCAGTGAGTTTAGATCATCATTTACATGGAGATTTTCCAATTTATATCCTCTATTTTTTTCTCTTCAAAATACTTAGTCTGTTACAAATTTTGTCGATGATGTTATCGATAAAAGTGTAGGGTACCAAAAAATTATTTGCTATAAAAACGACACTCAACATCTCATTATCAGCGGTTTTTATATAACCTGCGAGACTTCTGACATTTTCATTAAGTCCCGGTTTTGCTCTTAGATTGTTTGTCGCTGAGGCATCGAGAAGTCGGTCAGCAAGTGATCCATCACGACCGGCGACGGGTAATGAATTATAGAAATAGGAAAAATCTTCCGATTTGAAGATAGTCCTAAAATATCGGGCAAACTGTTCAGCGGAAGTAAGATTTAAGAGGCTTAATCCGCTCCCGTCAACAATATTTAAGGTTGCCGGATCAATCCCCGATTTCTTTAGATGATTGTTTACAACAGTAAGACCATTCTTTACACTCCCTTTACCATACTCAACCAGACCGATTGTTTTCAAAATTTGTTCGGCATAAAAATTGTAACTGTTTTTGTTACAAACCTTTATTATCTCAGAAAGTGGTTTCGATTTATGCTTAAAGAGTGTAGTGGTTTTTTGATCACCTAATAAACCGTCAAAATTAGAGAGTAGCTTTATGTCACCACGGATTTTAATCCCTCTTTTATGTAAAACTTCTTTGAGAGATTGTAGAAAAAATTCATTTGGATTATCAATGGCAAAACTTTTATTGACCGGTTTTTCTGAAGCTTTAATGGTACCTGAAATTTTGATTATGTTGTTCCCCGGGACTTTCTGAATTTCGATTGCAGTAATTGAATCCTGTCCGACAGTTTGGAGGTCATTTATTACGCTCACAAACTTCGTTAAAGGATTCATATCAATTTCAGCCTTTAGCCCCACATCACCCGGCAATATTGTAACATCGACAGAGTTGTCGTTGAATGCAAGTGCTGATGATCTGGCTGCATACCATTCACCGAGGTAGTCCCAATTCCAGCCTCTTCCGATTCCATTGGTCTCGAAGTATAAATCATCACCAATGAGATTTCCGTCAATATTTAACACCCCCAATTCTATTAATCTATCCGCCCAGGAATTAAAAATTGAGTAAGTGTCATTATTCTGAAAACGACCGGAAATTGTAGGGTCACCCGAACCAACAATTATCAAATCCCCTTTTAACCTGTCCCCTTCGATGGTGCCTGATGTTTTAATTTGAGTCTCATAAACAAAGTCACTTCCAAGATCAGCAAGTGCTGCACCCGTCGTAAAAAGTTTAATGAGAGATGCAGAATTTAAAAGCTTATTTTCATTCCTCTTATACAAAATCTCACCGGAAGAAATGGATTGAATAACAACGCCCCAAGTGGTACTCGCCAAATTTGGGTCGTTTAATATTCCATCTACAGTTTGCCATATTTCCTTTGAACCGGCACTCCACGACTTTGGACTGTTCCTGATAGAGTCCTTTTGTGCATCAACACCGGAGTTCAGAATTAAAGCAAGTGCAAAACTAACTAATAGTGTATTTCGCAATGACATCACTAATTTCTTGAAAACTCGCCTGTCTAAATGAACCCGGTTTAATATCGTTCACTGAAAAGCCTGCAAATTTGCTCCGATGTAATTTATCTACAAAATACCCAAGTTTTCTGAACATTCTTTTTACAAACAAGTTTCTTCCTTCTGTGCATTCAACGGTTACATTCCTGGGATTTTTTCTATCTATTTTTACACTTTCAAATTTACCTTTCCCACCCTCTATTGAAATCCCTTTAAGGAGCGACTCTATCTGATTATGATCAAAGGGTTTATCTAATTTTACTTCATAAGTTCTTAATATCTTATTATTTGGATGAAGCATCAAATTTGCAAACTCACCATCGTTACTGAGAATCAGTACGCCGGTTGTGTCATAATCCAACCTGCCCACAGGGAATACCCGTTTTGAAGTTTTGATAAGGTCCATAACCGTAGGACGGTTTTTTTCATCTGAAACAGTTGTGATATATCCGGAAGGTTTGTTCATTATATAATAAACTTTGTCTTCGAACTTCAGAGACTCACCATCCAAAGAAACTTTATCTGAATCAGGATCAATCATAAAACCGAGGGAATTGATTGTGTTACCATTAACATCAACTCTTCCTTCAAGAATATATTCTTCGGCTTTTCTCCTGCTTGCCACCCCTGCCATGGCAAGAAACTTGTTAATTCTAATTTTCGCTGTCATCTTTTAATTCCAATTCTATTGTTTCTTCAAATGCTTGCATCATCAATTTTCTTTTTTGCTCGAGAAAATCTTCATCTTGCATTAGTTCATCAATTTCGCGTGGTTTTGGGAGGTCTGTGATTTTATTCAGACCAAAATATTTGAGAAATTCTTCTGTAGTTCCGTAAAGCAGAGGTCTTCCAACCGTCTCTGCCCTTCCAAAGATTGTGATAAGTCTTTTATCGAGCAGAGTGCTTAGAATATAGTCGGAGTTTACACCACGAATAGCCTCAATATCAGGTTTCGTAATCGGTTGTTTATAGGCTATAATCGAGAGAGTCTCGAGTGAAGCCTGCGATAGTCTTCTTCTTATTTTCTCTGAATTAAGATATCCAAGATATTTACTAATCTCCGGTTTTGTCGCAAAAAGAAATCCACCGGCAATTTTCACAATTTTAAATGGGAAGTGTTGCGGTTCATACTTTATATTGATGAGCTCAACAGCGGATTCAATATCTTCAACTGAAACGGGAGTGGTTTCACCATCAATCGCTTTAATAGCCCTGACAAGTTCCTCTTTCGAAATCGGATCCTCGGATGCAAATATAAGTCCCTCAATTACCGGGAGATAAACTTCTTCAACCATTCTCTAATTCATATATTTCAAAATCATTAAAATTATCCGATTCTTTAATTCCGATCAACTGCATTTTCACCATTTCCAGAAGAGCAATAAAAGTATAAACTATTTGAATCTTAATCTTTAGTCCTGTCACCATTCTCGAAAAAATTATCTTTTTCTCGAGAAGTAATTTGTTGCGAATAAAATCCATTTGATCTTCAATACTTACAGGAATTCGTTTTATTTGATGCACAGGTTCAGGTTTCAGATTCGACATTATCTTCTGAAAAGCTCTTGCAAGATCAAAAACAGTAATATTCTTCAGCAGCAGACCTGTATCATCAAACGATGATTTTTCATCCAGGTTAAAATTACCTCGAAAGAAAATTTTTCTCTGTTCTGTCTCAAAAAACGAAAATTCATCAGCCATCTCTTTGTAGCGTTTGTATTCCAACAACTGCCTCACAAGGTCGGCACGAGGATCAATTTCCTCACCTTTTTCATCAATCTCTTTGGGTAGCAACATTCTGACTTTAATGTGCATGAGGGTTGAAGCCAACAAAATAAAATCACCGGCTTGTTCCAAATCAAGAATTTTTATCAATTCAAGATATTTAAGAAACTCGTTGGTTATATATGATATCGGAATATCATAAATATCGAGCTCATCCCGTCTGATAAAAAAAAGGAGAAGATCAAGCGGACCTTCAAATGAATCAAGCTTTACTTTGAACATTTATCCAAGGTTCATGTTTTTTCTTACGGCTGTCATCGTCTCTACTGCCACAGCTCTCGCATTTTTTTCACCGTCAGCGATTATATCGAGTACAAGTGAAATGTCATTCTCATAAATTTTTCTTCTCTCCAATACTGGTTCGAGGAATTGAGAAATTTTAGTTGAACAATTTAGTTTACAGTCAACACATCCGAGGGCACCACTTCTGCAAGTTGATTCAATCTCTTCCACTTCGGCTGGATTAAATTTCTTGTGATATGAAAAAACAACACAAACTTCAGGTCTTCCGGGATCATTTCTTCTTACTTTTTTAATATCCGTGACTGCTTTGCGAAGTTTTTGTTTCACAGCATCAGGTTCATCGGAAAGTAATATGGTGTTCCCTAACGATTTACTCATTTTTGCTTCACCATCGAGACCTGCGAGTCGTGAGAATACGGTCAGTAGTGGCTCGGGTTCAGGGAAAACATCACCGTACTGATTGTTAAAACGCCTTGCAATCTCTCTGGTTATTTCGACATGGGGTACCTGATCTTCACCAACAGGCACGACTGCACCTTTGTAAATAAGAATATCCGCTGCCTGAAGCACAGGATAGCCAAGATGTCCATAAATTATCTGTTGAATATTCAGGTCACGAACCTGATCTTTCAGAGATGGATTTCGTTCCAATCTGTTCGCTGTAATCAGCATTGAAAAAATTAAAAACAGTTCAGTGTGTTCTTTAATCTGTGACTGTCTGAACATCTTCACTTTATTCGGATCCAATCCAACTGCGAGCCAGTCAGTCACCATATCAATAGTGTCGTTGTAAATGTTAGAGGAGTCAAGATTTGTAGTCAAAACATGGTAATCGGCTATCAAATGGTAACTTTCGTACTCATCCTGTAATTTTACCCAGTTCTCGAGGGCACCTGTATAATGACCGATGTGGAGCTTACCTGTTGGTCGCATCCCGCTCAAAATTCGTTTCTTCTGCATTGAAAATTTTCAGTTAGTGAAAAAGGTATGGTTTCCAGCGATTATCTAAAATACCGACTGTAAATTTAATAAAAAACATGTTATTCGGAGCATAAGGTTGGAAAAGGAGCGGCATTCCCGCCTCTGTTGGAGTCCTGTCACCTTTTTTGCTGTTACACTTCGGACAGGCAGAAATCAAGTTTTCCCAGCTATCCTCTCCCCCCCTTGATCGCGGTAAAATATGATCTATAGTAAGAACCAGATCAGTCTTTCCACAGTATGCACACTTGTGTGAGTCCCGTCGAAGTATATTTTTCCTGGTGAGTATAACTTGTTTATATGGGATGTGCACATATTTTCGTAATCGTACTACAACCGGGAATGGGTAATTTCTTCTAACACTTTTGATTGTTTTTTCGCTGTCTCCAAGAACCATATCAGCTTTCCCAAGGTAAATCATATCGAAGGCTCTTCGAACAGAACATACCGAGAGCGGTTCATAGCTCTGATTTAGAACGAGAACAAAAGTATTGTGTAAAACGGATTGATTTTTTTGGAAGCTGAATTGTGGCTCCTTACTTGTTTAAAGTATAACAAGAATTTTCTCTTGGAAGTTTTGTTATGACTCTATTTCAGCAATGGCGGTTGCCACAGCGTGATTATTGCAATGACTGAGTGAGATATGTATCCGAATACCCATTTCTCTAATGGCGGTTATCTTTGAAAGTTCTTCCAATGTTGGTGCCCCGTCACTATCATTCTGAACTGAAATATCCCGCCAGGCAATCGTTGGGTCATATTTCATAACTGCTTTGTAAACTGCTTCTTTTATGGCAAACCTTGCTGCAAATCTTCTATATTTATCTGCTTTAGACGAACAATATTCAATTTCGGTTTTGGTGTATATTTTATTAAGAAAGCGATCTCCAAATTTTTCAATCGATTTCCTGATTCTGTCGATCTCGATTATGTCAACTCCGGTTCCAACTATCATTTCTGTTTCTCTCCTTTTGCAAGTCCAACTCCTCTTCTATCGGAAGCACCTGAAATTTTACCGGATTTTTGATCGATCAAAATCGCTTCAATTAAACCAAGGTGTGAAATATCCTTTGTCTCATAACCCATGTTCATAAAAGATTCTTTGCCGTGATGATCGAGAACCCCATCTTCCATCGCTACTATATCGGGGAACCACTGATGATGGATTCGGGGAGCGTCCACAGCGGTTCTTACATCATACCCAAAATCGATTACATTCAAAATTACCTGGAGGACAGAAGTGATGATTGTAGATCCACCGGGTGAACCCAGAATCAGGAATGGTGAATTATCTTTTAACACGATGGTTGGGGTCATCGAACTCAGCATTCTTTTACCCGCAGAAATGGAATTTGCTTCACTTCCTAATAAACCAAATTGATTTGGCACACCGGGTTTAGCTGAAAAATCATCCATTTCGTTATTTAGAAAAAAGCCGGTCCCCTCAATTACTAATTTTGACCCATAACCCGAATTGATAGTGGTAGTAACGCTCACAGCGTTCCCCCATCGATCGATAACGGAATAATGAGTGGTTTCCAGGCTTTCTTTGTGAATCTCAAGTCCGGGTTTTACCTCATTCGAAGGAGTTGCTCTGTTAGATATGGTTTTAAAAAGCTTTTTGGCATATTCTTTCGAAATCAGCTCTTTCATCGGTACTTTATAGAAATCAGGATCACCGAGGTATTCTGACCTGTCTGCATAAACCCGTCTCATTGCCTCTACAAGATAATGAAGATACTCCGGGGATGAATGCCCCAATGATTTAAGATCAACATTTTCAAGGATATTAAGAAGTTGAATAAGTGCAACACCTCCTGAACTTGGCGGAGGCATCGAAATTATCTTATAACCTCTATAGGAACCTGTTACCGGTTTTCTTAAGACTGTTTCATATTTTGCAAGGTCTTCCAATGAAATTAATCCATGCTCTTTTTTCATGTGCGAAACAATTTTTTCGGCAGTCTCTCCGCTATAAAAGCCTTTAGTCCCCTCTTTTATAATCAACTCAAGTGAGCGGGCGAGATCAGTCTGGATAAAAAGTTCATTTTCTTCCAACGGCTCCCCATTCTTTGTAAATATTTTAGCAGTCGAGGGATATCTATTGAATGACTTGTTATATTTTTTGAAAGAATTTGCAGTTGGTATCGATAAATAAAATCCTTCCTTTGCTAATTTTAGTGCAGGTCCAATAACCTGTTCTCTTTTCATTGTGCCAAATTTATCAAGAGCTGTCAACATTCCTGATACACTTCCGGGGACACCACCGGCTAAAATGCCATCCTGAGCCAACGATTCGATAAAGTTTCCGGAAGAATCAAGATACATATCCCTGGTTGCCATTGCGGGAGCTTTTTCTCTATAATCAAGTGTTATTTCATCCCCTTTCTCCAACCGGATCACCATAAATCCCCCACCACCTATATTTCCCGCAACGGGGTAAGTTACAGCCAAGGCAAAGCCAACCCCCACTGCAGCATCGATTGCGTTCCCACCACTCCTTAAAATCGATATACCGACCTCTGTCGCAATTGAGTCGGCAGAAACAACCATTCCACCTTCTTGAGAAACTTTCTGTGCAAAGGTTTCAGAACCAAATATAAGTGAAAAGCTTACAAGAAGAAGTGTAAAATATTTCATTTTAGAAAAGATCGATCTTGGCCTTAACATTCAATCCTTCATTTTTCAATTGTTTTTTCACTAATTGCATCAATTCTTTGGCTTCTTTTAGAGTGGTTTTTAAGTCATCGTAACTTTTTTCATCGTAAAGAAGTTTGCCGAGGTTATTTTTTTGCTCTGTGGTCTCATCGATTATGTTGTTGAGTTTAGCAACTAATTTATCAGATTGGGTGAGCAATTTATTGAGATTCTTTATACTCACAGAAATTGAATCTTTATTCTCTTTAATGAAACCTGATGCAGTCATGGTTAGTGAATCAGCGTGTTCTGTTAATTTAATTCCATTCTTTACCAACACATCTATTTGACCTCTCTGCTCATTCAGTACAGATCTGAATTCCACAGCGAGAGCAACCAGATTTTTTAAGCCACTCTTAAGGTCATTTTTAATTTCATCATCCTTTAGATAGGCATTGATTGCACTCAAAGAAGTATCAATTTTTGCCATTATTTTGGGGATATCTCCGCTAATATTTCCAACAAAATTCATTACTTCCGGGATATCATATTGAAATTCACCATTTTGCAGTAAAGATAAATCCAGGGGTGTTTTACTTCCTGAAGGTTTAATTTCAATTTTCTTTCCACCCATCAGGTCGAGCATGGTTACATAAAATTTAGTACCGGTTGTTAATACTACATCATTATCGAGCGAAATGTGAACCACAACCAACGAATCTTTCACTTCAATCGATTCAACATACCCTTTTCTAACTCCATTAAGGGTGACATTATCCCCTTTTTCCAACCCGGAAACATTACTGAATACAACTTTTACTTTTTTATCTTGATCGACGAGACTGATATTCTTAGCCCATCCAATCACCCAAAGGAGCACTGCGAGTCCGAGCAATACAGTTAAACCGACTTTCAATTCCATTTTATGTTGCTGATTCATCACTTCACCGTATCTTTTTCTAATTCGATTATACTGCGTTCCTTAGTGGAAACAATTCCCTCACTCAGTTTTTTAAGTTTTTCAACTTCGCTTTTTGTTAGAATACTGTCAGTAGAAAATTTGGAAAGCTCGTCCATAAATTTTTCAAGTTTGTTGAAACTTATAGTTGCAGAAATTGAATCCATCTTTACAAGGTTTATTAAACTGTCAAGTTTTTGGACAATAAATCTCTTTTCGTTTGAATCTTTTATTTTACCAAGTTCACCCGGTAAGGCTTCGAAGGCACTTGCAATTAATTTTTCCTTTACAGGAGTTATAATCCATTCTTCTCCCTTGGTAGAAATAATGTAGATTATAGCACCCAGAACGATGGTTCCAAAAATTAACGATTTAACAAAGCAACCGGGTTTCAATTATTGTCTCCTTACCAGAATTTTACGGAGTCTGTTTCTTTCCACCCCAACAACTTTAAACAATACCGGACCTATAATGATTGAAAAACCTGCTTTTGGTATTTTACCTGCATTTTCAAAAATTAATCCACTGATTGTTTGAATATCGGGTGAAATTTCACCAAACTCCACTTCTAATAACTCTTCCAATTCACCAATCGTTAATTCACCGCTTACTTCAAAAAGGTTCGAACCAATTTTATTTATTGTGGGTTCTTCTTTGTCGTACTCATCTCGAATGTCACCAAGGATTTCTTCAAGAATATCTTCAAGTGTAATTAACCCCGATGTGCCGCCATACTCATCAATAACAATCGCCATGTGTAACTTTTTTTCCTGGAACTCCTGCATCAATTCACTGATTAGTTTGGTTTCAGGTACAAACATAGCCGGTCTTGCCAATTTGGCAGGTGTAAAAAGTGACCTGTTCCTGATCATCTTGCTTTTAATCAACGGTAGCAGATCCTTTGCATACAAGATACCGGTTATTTTATCCAGATCATCTTTATAGACTGGTAGCCTGCTGTGTCCGGCATCCAGAATGAGGGTTGCAACTTCATCAAGCGTTGAGTTTTGAGGTACAGCTACAATATCCACTCTTGGTCTCATTACCTGCTTTACTGATACATTTATATAAGAGACCAACCCTTTTATTATCTCATGTTCCTTTTCCGCGAGAGTGCCGGCTTTGTGTCCGATATCGGCAAGTTGCGAGATATCTTCTTGATTTATTGCAAGTTTCGATTTATTCAGCTTAAGTCTGCCAAATGCAAAATTAACAAACTCGTTTATCAACTCTGATGCGGGATATAAAACAAGACTTACCCAATAAAGCGGAAAAATAGAGATTCGAAGGAATCCGATCGGGTTGTGAGTAGCAAAAACCTTTGGTGATATTTCACCAAAAAGCAAAACCAGTATGGTGAGAGTTGCTATTTGGATCGTCAATGCTGATTCAATATCCACGGCAAACCTGTTCGCAGTCAAAATCGTGATCGCTACTGCCAGAATGGATGCAAGAGTGTTTACAAGATTATTTCCAAGAAGAATTGTTACAAGGAGCCGCTTGGGATTTTCTATTAAAAACAGAGAATATCGCAATAAGAGGGGGTTCTTGTGGAATCCCCTCTTAATTAAAGATTTGTCTGTTCCAAAAAGAGCAACTTCAGATCCACTAAAAAGGGCTGAAACAATAAAGCAACCGAGTAAACCAAGAAATAAAACTAATTCGGTTGACAATATTTTACTCCTGAATTACTAAAAAGGAAGATCATCATCAGTCTTGGTCGAAGTGGCACTTGACGGTGCAGGACTTGCTTCTGAATTGTTGCCACCTCCATAAGCTTCAAATGGTGAGCCTTCGGAATCTTGTCTTTTATCAACAAGCTGAACTCTTTCAGCTACTATTTCATAAACTTTCGCAGGTGTGTTGTCCTGTTTTGTATATTCTCTAATCTGTATTCTACCTTCAACATAAACGCGCGTTCCCTTTTTTAATCCTTCAAGAACCCTGTCATTTAGATTAAAACCAACGATATTGTGCCAGGTTGACTCATTTGTCCAGTTACCATCCTTACCTTTGGTAGATCTACTTGTTGCGAGTGTAAACGATGAGATGGTTAAACTGTTATCGTTTGAAAATCTGGATTCAACATCTCTCCCAAGATGTCCAATAAGCATAACTTTGTTTAGTGACAGTGCCACATTTCCTCCATGTAAAAGATTAATTTAATTACACTACTAAAATTAAAATAAAAAAGCGAATAACCAAAAGGTTATTCGCCTTAAAAACAATCTTACTTGAAGGGTTATTTGTTCAAGATCAATTTGATGTTCTTTACACTGTTGCCTTGTGATAACTGAGCAAAATAAACACCTGAGTTTAAGTTTGCAGCGTTAAAGTTAACGGTATAAACAGTTCCTTTTTCAACAGCCTGGTTGAATAAGTTTGCAACTTCTTCACCTGTTACACTGAAGATTTTGAGTGTTGCCAAACCTGATTCAGAAACAGTGAAGTTAATGCTGGTTGAAGGATTGAATGGATTTGGATAGTTCTGGAACAATTCAAACCCGGTGATAACATTGGATTCAACTTCAATGACTTTAGAGAAATCTGATGTACCATCAAAATCGATTTGTTTCAATCTGTAATAAACTTTACCGGTTGAATTGTAATCATCGGTAAATGAATATTTAGAGGTTTTGGTGGTTGTACCATTTCCGTTTACATAACCAATGTTGCTGTATGTTTGATTATCAACACTTCTCTGAACTTCAAAACCTTTGTTGTTGGTTTCAGATGCGGTTTCCCAAACGAGATTTACTTTGCCATTTACAGATGTAGCTGCGAATGAAGAAAATTCAACAGGAACAGTACTTAGAACCCAGCTTGTAGCTACACGAATATTGTCAACTGTAAATCTCTGTGCAGCATTATATTGTCTCAATGCAATTGAACCTGGGGAGATATCACCACCTGTGGTAGCTTTTGGACCTGCAGTCGGAACTGCTGGTTCTGTAAGGAAGTTATCGGTAGATTTGAATACAAACAAGCTTACTGAATCATCAGCGGCGGCTTCAATTTTGTATTTTACTACAACAAGATATGTGCTATCGATTGAGTAGTTTCCGGTTGAAAATATTGTATCAGCGTTTCCTGAAAAACTGATTCCGAGTCTGTAGTTAGCACCATCTGGTTTTGCCCAAACTCTGGCTCTAAAATCAAATGTGTTAAATGGGTTTCTTCCGAAGTGAAAGAAATAACCGGTTACAGGAGCAGCAGTTACTTTAAGCAAAAATGATGCATAGACAGTACCTGTGCTTACAGAGTCAAAAGTTTTGTTGATATCCTGTCCCGTATTGTTTACTAACGCAGCGTTTCCACCGGTTACTACATAGTTTGGGAATTCCAAACCTGGTGCGCCAACAAGAATATTGTTGGATAAAAACCCGCTATGACCCATCCAGCCACCATGTGCGGTAACTGAATCGCCAACAGGATAGTCAAAATTTTCAGTTAATAACTGCGAGAAAGCAGGTACGGCTGAAAACATGAAGAAAGCAAGCATTATTGAAAGTGACTTTTTAGTCATCGTTTCCTCGTTTTGTTAATTAAAAAAATCTGTTTCGAAATTTAGTAAAACTTTTTGAAACATCTATTATTATAGTGTTAAGATTTACTTGGTAATAGAAGAGGCTGACCGTTGCAGGACAGCCTCTTTGATCCGAAGATTTTACTTTAGGAGGGTTAACTTTTTGGTAACTACCGAATTACCTTGGGTTAGTCTGTAGAAATAAATCCCGGAGGGAAGGTTTCCGGCGTCAAATTTAACATTGTAAACTTGACCTGCTTTAGCTGTCTCATTGAACAGAGTGGAAACCAATTCACCGTTAATTGTATAGATATTCAAACTTGCAATTCCCTCAGAAGCAACTGTAAAGCTGATTAAAGTTGAAGGATTGAAAGGATTTGGATAGTTCTGATTTAATGCAAAAACAGATGGAACTGATGCAGTTTCAACTTTTACAACACTGCTGTAAGAGTAAGAACCATCAAAATCTGTTTGTTTTAATCTGTAGTAAACAACTGCTGCACCTGCATTATTGTCTGTGTAGCTATATTTACCAAATTCTGTTGAAGTTCCTCTACCGGCTACAAAACCGATTTCAGAGAAACTTGTCCCGTCGAAACTTTTTTCAACAGAGAATCCTTTATTGTTCAACTCTGATGCGGTCATCCAATCAAGAACTACAGTATTATCAACTGATCTTGCATTAAATGATACCAATTCCACAGGAAGTGAATAAAATCCTGAATAATATGGTCCACCGGGAAGAGTTAAAAAGTTTGGATTGAAAGCAGCGTTACCGCCGGTGATGTTGCCCGGAACAGAAAGATCGGAGAAATAAGCAGTATTGGAAACAATAAATGCCGCCATCTGAATATTTCCATTAAAACCAAGATTATTCAATTCGGTTTTAGGAATTCTTATCTCTAATCCACGACCCTGGTCGTAAGCAGAATCGAGTGCGAAAGAAATTGCATTTGCAGCAAATATTCCGGGTGCGGCAGGACCTTGTGAAGCTGAACCCGATTTGTAAGTGTATCCAATATATCCACCGGTCTTTACACCGTTGAAATATTTGGCTGCATCAAGGTATGAAACGGAATCGTTTCCACCACCGTTAATAACAAAAGCCATGTCAACTTCAAATCCCATTTTCCAATTTGGATTTGTAGCATCTCCAAAAAGATGTCCGCCATTTGGAACACCACCAAGTGAGGTTCCGGCAGGAATACCGGTAATATTGTCAAAATTTAAGAAAACGGCTATACCATTTGAATTGGTTTTGTCAAGTTTGCCTTGAACAGCTATGTAAACGAAGTTGGAATCGTAGGCATAACCTAATTTTTTCAACTCCATGTTAGCACCAAAGCCTGAATTTTGATTTTGTTTTGAAGCTACAATCGTATAAGGTTCGTTAAATCTTCCGTTCATGAAGAATGGGAAATTCATATTGACCGACTGAATCCCGTTGTTTGTACCGAGAATAAAGAGATCAACTGAACCATTTGGTTTCACATTAAAAGCTAAATCGCCCGAGCCGTTGGCATTGGCGTTTGCTCCCAATGATGTGGTAACGGTGTAAGTTCTCGTTTGTGCAGGATTATCACCTACTTGTACGATTCTTACATTCTCATTACCTGCTCCAAACTGAAATGTTGCAAGATAAAAGAGATTATTGGTGTTAAAACCTTTAATTGCTGTTGAACCGGTAGCTATAACACCTCCAGGAATAATACCCATTAACTGTCCGGTCATGGTAAATGCTTGAACATTTTTTCCGGAGCTGTTAGTGATAACTCCCTCAATAACACCCTGATCGTTCATTATAGGGAACACTGATGGATGACCACCAAAGGTACCAACCGGAAGCTGTACTGAATCTTGAAGTTGGAAGGTATTTCCATTATCAACTGTTTTCAGGACAAAAACCATTGCTCTGGTAGCATCAATAATAAGGAATTTTGCACTGTTGTCGGCATTGTTTCCAACAAGACAAAGGTTGTCTCCCATTCTTGTACCGGTAACAGGTGCGGTATATGAAAAAGCTACAGTAGGAGCAGTAGTGGCATTATCCCATTTGTAAATTTTAAATGGACCGGTGTTTGAAGTTGTCAAGTTGCCGGCATAAACTTTAGCATCATCATGTGAAGCTTCAGCATCATTGAGTGCAAAAGTTCCACCTGAAATACCGGTTTGGTCGTAATTTGCTACTTCGGCACCTGTGGTGGCATCAAGTGCTTTAAGAGTTACAGCAACATTTCTTACAACAATCAATACCTGATTATTTGTTTTTGAAAAGGTCATGCCTCTTTCAGTGTTGCCTGTTCCGAACCATGCTGGTAAATTAGCTCCACCGCTTGTAAATGACCAGTTTGTGGTTAACTGAGCAAAGTTTTGCCCGATGAAAAATACGAGTATAGACACAACAAGTAATATCTTGCGCATCACGACCTCCTGTATGTTATGAATAGATTGAATTAAATTTCAACAGTTAAAATGAAGGCATCGGCAAACTCTTTTGTTGCTCGCAATTTTGTCCTGATTTCTTCTGCGTCAGAGCGTTTTTCACGAGGTTTAAGCCTTACGACATAAAGTGAAGTTCTCTTATCGAAACTTACAAAAATTTCTTCATTTATTTTGTTTTTAATTGACTCTCTAAACTTTTTTGCTTTTTCGAATGTGCTGTATGCACCGATTTGAACAACATAAAGGTAGGATTTTGGCACTTCAACTTTAGAATCGACTGACGGCATATTATCAACCGATTTTATTGTATCGAGTTGATTTGAAACCACTACCGATTCGTCTTTCTTTTCTTCGGAAACCGAGGAGCAAGATGAAGCAAATATCGCAACGGTGAAGAGAAAAATCGATACTTGTATCATTTTTTTGTAAGAAAATAAAAGTTTCACTGCCAAAATCCTTTAATAATTAAATTAGAACAATATATGCTTAAACATTTCAGGTGTATAATTTGGAACAATACTGCCGCTTGGAGTCTGTTTGAATATCAAACTTCCGGGTATTGTACCAACATTGATGAGCGGAATCTTACCGTTATACTTGGCATTAATTGCTGTTATAAACTCATTCGCTACGAGGGCATGTGCCTGGCTTGTCGGATGTACACCATCAAGACTGAACAGATTTCCGGTAACGAACACAGGGGTAAACTTCACTCCATCAACTACATATCCACCACTTGTGAAATATGCAAGACCAATTTTTGTTAGAAGTGATGCAACATCAACATAAACAAATCCTCTGGCATCAGCAGCATTTTTGATTACAGTATTGTACTGAGCAATAACTGTTTTTACGCCAACGATTTCAGCGGAGTCAAGAATGAATCTGTTTCCGAGTGGATTTGCTTTGCTCAATCCCTTACCTGCTGCCAATTCAGCGGATGCGGTGAGGGTGATCAGGTTTTTGCTAAGGGAAAGCGGAATTGTATCGCCTGTTCCTCTTACACCCCAGATAGCAGTAACACCCTGCTGCTGAAGCTGTCCACCAACAGTTGTGAAGTAAGCAGCCATTGTAACATCGAGAATGTTACCAACTGCCACAGGACAACCGAGTGTTTTTAAACTGTCCATAGCCTGATTGTAGAGAGCTGTGAAAGTTGGAACCGGTGTATATGGAATCGCTCCACCTTGAGTTGCATGACCGAGGATATCGTTTGAACCGAGCCAGAAAGTTACAAAAGTCGGTTGTTGAGCCTTGGTCTGAAGCCACTGAGTAGTTTTAGCACCACCCTGATTTCTCAGGACGAGGTTAAACATTGGGTTAGCTGAACCACCAAACACTGCAGAAAAACAACTAAGTGAATCGTATGCATTCACAAAATCGTAAATCAGAGCACCCGGCACGCCGAGATTGTTGTATGGTTTGGCATAGGTTGAGTTAAGAAGGGCTCCACTTCCCGGATTTGCATAAGATACAAATGGAGAAAGTGATTGCACTTCAAGTCTTCCTTTTGTTCCTGGTTCGCCTACATTAGGGAATGCAAATGTGGTACCAACCTGATCGGCAATCAATTTTGCATAAGAATATTTTTGTGCAGATTCATAGAGTGAACCTGACTGATAACCTGCTGTCAGACTGTTACCGATGGCAACATATCTGGTAAAGCTTGCTGTTCCTGTTGAAGGAGCGGCTGGGGCATTAAGGGTGGATCTGTCTTCACAACCTGTGAAAACAAGAACGGATGCCGCAAAAAACAAAACCAAACTAAATATTTTTTTCATTATCTGTCTCCTCCTGATTAAAATTTATAATTAAATGTTAATGAAAAGAGATTTGCAGTAGAATTGTAGGTACCATTCATAGGAACCAATCCGCTTGTGCCGGATGAGTTGATTTTAGAATTGGTAATTGTTCTCTCCTGAAATCTGAGGAAAAGATAAGCAAGATCCAAGGTTAATGCATCGGTCAGGCTGTAACCCAATCCTGCAGAAAAACCGAGTCTGT
This sequence comes from uncultured Ignavibacteriaceae bacterium, assembly GCA_964431385.1. Taxonomy (GTDB): domain Bacteria; phylum Bacteroidota; class Ignavibacteria; order Ignavibacteriales; family Ignavibacteriaceae; genus UTCHB3. Next base: position 44,657 of record CAYSJM010000017.1, read on the forward strand.
TTGCATCCGGAAGTGTAGGATCAAGATATTCATCTTTAACAGGGTTTCTGTCGTAAAGGAACCCGCCACGAAGTGCGAGGCTTTTTGAATATCTGTATTCCAACCCAAGTCTGGCTATCCAGGTGTCTTCAAAAAATCTTTCGGAAGTCGTTAGCACTTTACCATCTGATTTATAGGTAACTGTCAAATAATCGTAACTTGACCACATTACATACTGAAAATCTGCGGTAACAACCAGGTTAGGCATAAATTTGTAGGCAAGACCGGCAATTACCTGTGCAGGTGTTGTAAGGTTTGCTGCAATTGGTGCATTTGGTAGTGAAGCGGCTAACTGTGAAGGACCAGTGGTTACAACATCACCTTCGAAACCATATTTAACCTGGCTTCTGTATGTCGCTCCAATGGAGAAATCTAAAGTAGGTTTCCACAAAGCACCCACGATAAAACCAAAAGCTGCCATATCTTTACCTTTTAGGTCAACATGAGCTTCTGCATTAAATGGAGATAGATTTTGTTGTTTTGTGATCTCTACATTAGCAAAATTGTATTGAAAACCTGCAGAAACGCTTAGGTTATCGAGCAATTTATATGCAGCTACCGCATTAAAACTGAAAACTTGCACTTCTGTTACCACAGCGGCAAATCTTCCAACCCAGTTGTCATCCCATGTAGTACCAAGTCCAAATGGATTGTTGGCACCAAGTCCCACAACAAGTTTATCGTTAACCTGATATGAGAAATAAAGGTGACTGGGGGTAAAAAGTTTGTTCACCATTTTGGTCTCTTGAACAGATGGTGAAGGACCTCTAAATGACGCAGCAGGTGCTATAAGAGCAGTACCGGCTGAAACATTGATACCATTCATGAACGCTAAACCCGCAGGATTAAAATAAAACGCTGAGAGATCGTTTGCTAAACCGGCAAACGCTCCTCCCATCGCCATCGCTTTTGCTCCATGTTCGTTCAACTGAAAGCCACCAGCGATTACATTTCCTCCAATTATTAGAGAAAACAGAAAAGAGAATAAATATTTTTTCACAGTACCTCCGGAATAAAATAATTATTGATTAACCTATTAAAAATAACTTTGCTCCTTTCTCGACAGCAGACCTCTCGGAGACATAAATCTCTTTAATGAATCCACTGAAGGGGGATTTGATATCATTCTCCATCTTCATTGCTTCGAGGATCATGATAGACTCACCTTGAGCAACCTCATCCCCGGCATTCTTCTTAAGCTTAAGAACCATCCCGGGCATAGGTGATTTGATCAATGAGTGGTGATTTTTCTGTTTAACATTGGAGAGTACCTGGCGGGCTTTCTGTTCCAGGTTGGTCCGTATTTCGGTTTCGAAATATCTTCCATCGATGAGTATCAGCGAATTGTTCTTTTCTCCCGATACTCTATTTATACGAAATACCTTATTGTTCAGGCGAAGCAGGTAATAATTTTCATTAATTTCTTCAAGACGGTACTCATATTGATTATCGTCGATAGTAATTAAACCCGGGCCAGTAAACCGGACGGATTTTTCATTCTTGTTTATATCAACAAAATAATCGGGCATTAATCTTCTTTGTACCAATTGTTGTCTTGATTTACCTCATTTAGTCTGATGTTGTTTGAGCTGTTTCGTGCATTCTCTCGAAGTACAGAAACAAAAGCGACGGCTGCATCTTCGAGCTCGTCGCACAAACATTCCTTCCATTTTCCCGGAACTAAAGGAAAAAACTCCTTATCAAGTAAATTTATGGAATATTTTCCACTTAAAAAAGAATCATTATTCAATAACCACAATAAAACAGACAAATTTGTCTGAACACCCGTTATTGAGTAAGATGCGAGTGCAATTTTCATCCTTTCAATGGCAGACTTTCTGTCGGAGCCGTGAACGATTACTTTGCTCAACATTGGGTCATAAAACATCGATATTTCGGAACCGGCTTCTATCCCCTCGTCAACTCTTACTCCAGGTCCCGTTGGGAGTCGATGAAAGGTAATCCTGCCTGTTGAAGGAAGAAAGTTGTTATCGGGGTCTTCTGCATAAACTCTACATTCTACAGCATGACCGTTAATCTTTAGATCCTTTTGTGTAAAAGATAATTTTTCTCCCGCAGCTATTTTAATCTGCTCTTTAACAAGATCAAGACCTGAAATTAATTCAGTAACAGGATGTTCAACCTGAAGACGGGTATTCATTTCAAGAAAGTAAAAATTGTTACTTTCATCGAGAAGAAATTCTATAGTACCTGCGTTATAATAATCACAGGCTTTTGCCGCATTTATAGCGGTTTCCGTAATCCTTTTTCGAGTTGTGGCGTTTATTACAGGTGATGGAGATTCCTCGATTATCTTTTGGTGTCTTCTTTGAACAGAACATTCTCTTTCAAACACATGAACATAATTTCCGTGTTTATCACCAAGCACCTGAACTTCAATATGCTTTGGATTTTCAATAAACTTTTCGATGTAAACAGTACTGTCTCCGAACGCGGCTAATGCTTCCCTTTTGGCTGAGAAAAAAGCCTCTTCCATTTCGGTACTGTCATATACTTTTTTCATCCCTTTGCCACCACCGCCTGCAGAAGCTTTAATTAGAACAGGATATCCAATTTTCGAGGCAAAAGCCATTCCCTCTTCGATCGATTCAACAGGTTCGGTTGTACCCGGCACAAAAGGGACACCATGTTTTTGCATAATTTGTCTGGCACCCGTTTTACTCCCCATCATTTCCACTGATTTTGCGGAAGGTCCGATGAAAGTAATTCCCGCTTTTTCTACTGCCTCTATGAAATATGCTCTTTCAGAAAGGAAACCGTAACCGGGATGTATAGCGTCGGCACCAGAAATTTTTGCAATCTCTAAAATCTTTTTGATATCGAGATATGATTCTGCTGCCGTAAAACCACCGAGTGGATATGACTCATCCGCATATTTTACATGCAATGCATTCATGTCCGCATCTGAAAACACAGCCACAGTCGCAATACCAAGTTCCTTTGCTCCTCTTATAATTCGGAGAGCAATTTCACCTCGATTTACAATTAAAATCTTCTTAAAGTACAATGATTACTCCGTAAATTCAACTATAGTGACACCTTCGCCGCCTGCATCAACGGAAGCGAAATGGTAATTTTTTACTTTAGGGTTTAGCTTAAGCATGTCGTGAACCACTTTTTTTAGTGCCCCCGTCCCTTTTCCGTGCACGATCTCGCATCGACCTAAATTTGCAAGATATGCATCTATCAAAAATCTCTCGACTCTGTTTTCAACCTCTATGGCTCTCTCCCCTCTTATATCAAGTCTGTAACTTACATCAGATTTAATCTCAATATTTGAGGCTTTTCTCTTTTCTTTTCGTAAATCTTTTTTTGATACCTTAACACACAGATCGATACTGAAAGAAATTTTAAGAGGACCTGTCGAAATAACCACATGTTTTTTGTCGGGAGTAATTTCTATGACCTCTCCGGCAGTTTCAGAATCTCTTATTTTAACGGTGTCACCTATCTCGATAACACTCTCTTCTTTTTCCAAGTCTGGTTTTTCTTCCGATTTAATTTTCGAAAGTTTGCTTTTTAGCTCTGAAATAGTTCCAATCGCATTTGTCGTGGTAGCTTTTGATGCCTGAGTTTCTTTAATCTCTTTGATTACTTTTTGAATTTCTTTGTTCGACTCTTCAATGAAAACAGCAGCTTTTTCTTTTGCTTCTCTTAAAATTTTGTTCTTTTCTTTATCCAGCTCCCGGACTTTTTTCTCATAAAGATTTGCGAGCCCGGTCAAGCGGGTGTTTTCCTTTTCAAAATGAGAGAGCTTTTTCATAAGTTCCTGCTCTCTTTGCTCCACTTCGAGTAAAACTTTTTCCAATCCGGCGTTTACATCCTGAACAAAACCCGTTGAAAGGTCAATAAATTCCTTTTCGAATCCAAGTCGCAATAAAATTTCAAAAGCGTAACTCGATCCCGGTATGCCTTGTTTAAATATGTAGGTTGGTTTTAGTTCAACAGTATCAAAACTCATGGAAGCATTATTAAATCCATCAAAACCCGATGCTAATGCTTTGAGTGCAGAAAGATGTGTCGTCGAGAAGACGAGACTCCCTTTTTTGTTCAATTCGAGGAGAATTGATCTTGAAATGGCGGCTCCCGAGTCAGGATCTGTTCCAGTACCAATTTCATCTATTAATACAAGAGTTCTCTCATCTGCAATCTGAAGTATGTTTTTGATATTGGAAAGATGTGAACTAAAAGTACTTAAATCATCATCGATTGATTGTGAATCACCAATATCCACCAATATTTTATTGAACAGATGGAGATTTGTATCGGGTCCGGCAGGAATATGAATACCCGATTGTGCCATTAAAATTAGCAATCCGATACTTTTAATCAACACAGTTTTGCCACCGGCGTTTGGACCGGTAATAATTACAGAGTTGCCCGGTTTAACTCGCAAATTAAAAGGAACAGTTCCTTTTATTCCATGTTTTTGGATTAAAAGCGGATGCCGCCCTCCATAGATGCAAATTTCTTCATTTTCGTCGAATGCAGGGAAAGTTCCTATGACTTCTATCGAGTAGTTTGCTCTTGCAAAAATTGAGTCGAGTTTAGTGACTGTTTCGTAAGCAAGCAACAATTCATCTGAACTGTGTCTTATTCTTAGAGTCACTTCCTTCAGAATTCTCTCAATCTCTCTTTTTTCTGCAAATCCCAGTGAGACGATTTCATTATTCAGGTGGAGAGTTTCTTCGGGTTCAATGTAAACTGTCTGTCCGGTGGATGACTCCGAATGAATAATTCCTTTTAATTGTCGTTTGTACTCAACTTTTACAGGGACAACCAATCTTCCGTCTCTTAGAGTCAGATAATTATCTCTTGTGACCTCTTTTTCAGTCAGATCTTTAACAATTTTGGTAACATACCGCCGCAATTCATCTGATCTGTCGCGAATCTCCCGTCTGATCGATTGAAGACTTTTGCTCGCTGTATCTTTTACTTCACCCGAAGGGTCAAAAATAGAGGAAATGTATCGCTCGAAAAGTTTATCTTCAAAAAGAAAGGTTGAAAATTCAGAAAGAAGTGGAGATATATCCCGATTTTGTGAGAGATAACTTTTTAGATTTGTCGAACAAATAGCAAGTTCAAAGATATTAAATACAGCTTTTGCTGATAATATTGAACCATCTATTCGTGAAAGATGAATATCTCTTTGAATTTCGTTCAAAGCCGAAATTGGAGGGTATCCCCTCTCGTTTATAAGTTCCTTTGCTTCGGATACATACTTCCCCTCCAACAAAATTTCAGTCTCACTTAAAAGAGGTTTTAACTCTTTCACAAGTTCTTTGCCTGTTTGCGTGAAACAATATTTTGAGATATGGGTCAGAATTTTTGAAAATTCAAGCTTTTCAGAATAGTACATCTATTTCAGGAAATTGAAGTTGGTTATAATACTGCTTTTCTTTTTCATTTCTCCTTTTGAGGGAGGAATAATCGTATCAATTATTTTTGGAAGTACACTGACTACGCTCGAATACAATAGAGACTTTTTGGTTGTCTCTTCAGAGGGAAATGAGAGTTTGGATGCAGAAAAAAATATAGCACTTAGAAAGATAATTATCTGAATTGCTCCGGTTAAACCACCAACAATTTTATTAACCAGGTGGTGGTCTTTGTCATGAATCTTTGTTGCTTTAACAATAATTGTAGTTAAAATCTGAAAAAATATAAAGATGGTAACTCCACCAATTATACCTGCGGAGCCATCCGCAACACCGAGCAGACTTTTGTAAACGCTGCCAACAGCTCCTGCAAACTTGATGGCAAGAAAAATTCCGAGAAAAAATCCGATGACATCGAATATCTTCTTGATAAATCCTTCTTTATATCCAAGATAAAAAGAAGCGAGGGTAAGAAGAATTACAATAATATCAATCCAGTTCAATCGCTATCCGCGCAAATATTCTTCAACAGCTTTTTTTATAAGTGCACCATCAGCTTTACCTTTAAGCTCTTTCATAACCGATGGCATTAGTTTACTAAATTCTCCCCCTTTTGGGATCGAATTTAAGGCAGCGATTTCGTTAACTTTATTTGCAATGTCCTCTGCTGTCAACTGTGCAGGCAGA
>CAYSJM010000018.1:0-43771 GCA_964431385.1 uncultured Ignavibacteriaceae bacterium
ACGAACTGATGCTCCCCCGTGAAGAACAAATACCTCACGAAAGGTATTACAAGGGAAATACGATCAGAGCTATTGTGAAAGAAGTAAGAAGAGGGAAAAGCGGACCCGAAATAATAATTTCAAGATCCGACATCGAACTCTTGAGAAGACTTGTCGAACTCGAAGTACCTGAAGTGTATGACGGAATTATCGAGTTGAGAAGAATTGCCCGCCAGGCTGGTGAAAGAGCAAAAATTGCTGTTGAATCGATGGACAAACGAGTTGATCCAGTTGGTGCCTGTGTTGGTATGAAAGGCGTTAGAATTCACTCGATTATAAAAGAACTTGCCGGTGAAAACATCGATGTTTTTGCATACTCCGATGATCCTGAAGTGATGATTACCAGGGCTCTTGCTCCCGGTAAATTAAAATCTATAGAGCTTGATGAAGTTAATAAAACCGCAGTGATATTCGCTGACTCTTCACAAGCTGCCATGATCGTGGGTAGAAACGGTGTAAATATCAGACTTGCTATGCAAATAACCGGATACAACATCGATTTCCACCGTATAGAAAAAGATATTGACGAATATGAAGATGGTGTTGAACTTCTCGAATGCAAGCAAGACCTTGGTCCTGAAGTTTATGATATTCTTATTAACAACCGGCTTGACACTGTTAAAGAAGCTATCAAAGTCGGAAGAGAAAAACTGCTTGAAATCTTTGAGGATGATGAGAACCAGGTGGACAGAGTTTTGGACATCCTCAATAAAAGAATGCAGGATTAGAAAGATAGGATTACAGATAGATGTCTGAACCAAAAGAGCAAAAAATCAGGATTCACAATTTTGCATCGCAGTTCAATGTATCTGCGCAAGCGATTGTTGAATATTTGAAGAAAAAAGGATACGATGTTAAAACCATTAACACGCCTCTTACGCCCGTGATGCTTGAGGATGTTAAGGTACAATTTAAAAAAGATATTGAACGCGCAGAAAAACACTATACAAAACTTGAAGAGTTTAACCGTAAACTCTCCGGCACAACCGAAAAACCTGTTGTTAAAGAAGAAGTTCCCGCTCCGGTCAAACCGGTCGAGGCACCTCCTGCTCCACAACCTGTTGAAGCACCTCCTGTAGTTCAGGTAGTGGTGGCACCGGAACCAGTTGTTGAAACCGTTGTTGAACCTCCCGTTATTGTGGCAGAAGTACCTGTCCCTGTAAAAGAAGAGGTAAAAGAACCGGTTGCACCTCCTGTTGTGAAACAAGAGCCCGTTCAGGCAAAACCCGTTGAAGAAGTGGTTGTTGAAGAAAAAGTGTCTCCCGAAATTGAAGCTCTTATCCGACCTGATGAACCCGAAGAAGTTGCACCTCACGCTGCAAAGGCAGAGGAACCGGCAGCTCCCGGAACGAGGAAATATAATATTGATCCTCGTACCGGAAAACCAATGGGTCTTAAAATTCTCGGCAGATTCGAAAGTGAAGAATCAAAACCAAAAAAAGAAGAAGCGAAACCTGCTTCTATCGTAAGAACTGAAGAAGCAAAACCTGCTGCTGAAACTGAGGATCCCGAGAAGAAAAAAGCGAAAAAGAAGAAGAGAAACAAAAACAAAAAAAGGGAACAGGTTATAGAAGAAACCGAAACGGTTAAGAAAAAAGCCAAAGTTAAAAAATTGGAGATCGACCAAAAAGAAGTTCTGGAATCGATCAGAAAAACGATGCTTACCACAGAAGACTCTAATATTTCAAATAGAGCCTCAATGCGTAAAAGAAAACGCAAAGAGAGAATGGAAGCTCAGGAGAGACTTGACGAGCAGAGAAGAATTGATGAAGCAATTATCCGCGTAAATCAGTTTATGTCGGTTTCTGAGCTCGCCAATGTTATGGGTGTAAGTGTGGGTGAAGTAATCTCTAAGTGTATCGCTCTTGGTCTTATGGTTTCCATAAACCAAAGAATCGAACTTGATACCATCACACTCGTTGCCGATGAATTTGGTTTTGAAGTGGAAGTTGAACAAGAATATACTAACGATGTACTCGAAGATATCGGTGATCAGGATGATGAACTGGAACCAAGATCGGCAGTTGTTACCATCATGGGTCATGTGGATCATGGTAAAACCTCACTTCTCGATTATATAAGAAGCTCAAATGTGGTTGCCGGCGAGTCGGGTGGTATAACCCAGCATATCGGTGCCTACAAAGTTGAAGTGAATGATGGACAATATATCACATTTTTAGATACCCCGGGTCACGAAGCATTTACTGCTATGCGTGCTCGTGGTGCTCAGGTAACAGATATTGTTATCCTTATTGTTGCTGCTGACGATGCGGTGATGCCACAAACTGTGGAGGCCATCTCCCACGCTCAGGCTGCAAATGTTCCGATTATTGTAGCTATAAATAAAATTGACAAGCCGGGTGCGAACATCGAAAAGATTAAGCAACAGCTTGCTGACCGTAATGTACTCGTTGAGGAGTGGGGTGGAAGATATCAGAGTGTTGAAATCTCCGCTAAACAGGGGCTACACATCGATAACCTCCTCGAAAAAGTGCTCTTGGAAGCAGAAGTTCTCGATCTTAAAGCAAATCCACACCGTGAAGCAAGAGGCGTGGTAATTGAATCGCAGCTCGACAAAGGGCGCGGCGTTACTGCAACCGTATTGATTCAGAAGGGTACCCTGAGACAAGGAGATATCTTTGTCTGCGGTAACCAGCACGGTCGCGTAAGAGCAATGTTTGATGAACGAAATAAAAAAATGGAAGAAGCTCCACCTTCATCACCTGTACTTGTACTCGGATTTGAAGGGGCTCCTCAGGCAGGCGATCAGTTTATCGTGGTTGACTCCGAAAGAACTGCTCGTGAAATTGCCATTAAAAGACAACAACTTAAGAGAGAACTCGACAGCAAACAGGTTCACCATATCACTCTTGATGAAATCTCAAGACAGATTTCCATCGGTGGTGTGAGCGAACTGCCTGTGATCGTTAAAGGTGATGTGGATGGTTCAGTGGAAGCTGTTTCCGATTCACTCATGAAACTTTCCACTGAAGAAGTGAAGGTAAAAGTGATCCACAAAGGTGTTGGTGCTATCTCCGAAAGTGATGTCCTTCTCGCAAATGCTTCAAATGCAATCATTATCGGTTTCCATGTGAGACCACACATGAACGCAAGAAAACTTGCAGAGACACAAAAAGTTGACATTAGAATTTATAACATCATCTATGATGCAATAAATGAAGTGAAACAGGCTCTCGAAGGTATGCTTTCTCCAATTCTCTCCGAGGAAATTACTTCCTCCGTTGAAGTTAGGGATACTTTCAAAGTACCAAAAATTGGTACAGTTGCCGGATGTTATGTTATCGAAGGTAAAATTACCAGAAACGACAGAATCCGCGTGATCAGAGACGGGCTTGTAATCTTTACAGGTGAGATTTCCTCACTTAAGAGATTTAAAGATGATGTTAAAGAAGTGGATACCAACTATGAGTGTGGTATCAGCGTTCAGAATTTTAACGACCTCAAAGTTGGTGATATCATCGAAGGCTTCAAAGTTGTTGAAACAAAGAAAAAACTCGAGTAATTTATTGATCTGTAATATGGAATCGAGGAACTGAGATGGGACACAGAGTACAGCGACTGGAAAGTCAGATTAAAGATGAGTTGAGCATGATTATGCTCCTCAGATATCATGACAGGGAATTTGGGCTGATCACCATCACTTCTGTGAAACTTAGTCCCGATCTTAGAGTAGCTAAAGCGTATTTTTCTGTCTTTGATAAAGAACAAAGAAAAAACGCTCTGGAAAAAATTACAGCAGAAATGCCGACCATAAGACACGAACTCGCCTCTAAAATCAGAGTCCGGTTCATGCCCGAACTAAGGTTTTTTGTTGATGACACTTCCGACTATGTTGAAAAGATCGAGGGACTTCTAAAACAGATACACAAGAATGATAACCAGACCGGTAACGAGCTACAAGGAAATTGATTTTGCCGCCGGTCAGACTATACTGATTGATAAACCGTTAGACATCACCTCTTTTGATGTGATCTACAGGTTGAGGCGAGTGATTCACCTGAAAAAAATTGGTCATGCAGGCACTCTGGACCCAAAAGCAACCGGGCTCTTGATCATCTGCACAGGAAAATCAACCAAGAAAATCGACAGTTATATGGGGTTGCCGAAGGAATACACAGGCACCTTTATTCTGGGTGAGCAAACCCCTTCAATGGACACTGAAACTGATGTCCATATTAAGTTGGAGAGTTCTCACATTTCCTTCGATGATATCCTGAAAGCTGCCGGTGAACTTACGGGTGAAATAGATCAGTTGCCCCCTATGTATTCTGCCGTAAGTAAAAACGGAACAAGGCTTTATTCTCTCGCGAGAAAAGGCGAAACCATCGAGAGAGAACCACGCAGGGTATTTGTTGACGAGTTTGAAATATCTTCGTACCAACACCCGGTGGTAAATTTCAGGGTGGTTTGCTCTAAAGGGACTTATATCAGAGTTCTGGCTCATGATTTGGGTGAAAAACTTGGATGTGGTGCCTATTTGTCATCGTTAAGAAGAACCGCAATTGGCGAATACAGGGTGGAAGACGCAGTAACTATCGAGTCGTTTAAGGAAATATATAACTCAGTTTCTGAAGAAGTGAACGGAGAACATGAAAATTTATCGTGATCTTAATGAAGTTCTGAAAACTGACAAAACTGTTCTTACTATCGGCACCTTTGACGGTGTCCATCTTGGACATCAATTATTGCTCAAAATCTTGATGGAGAAAGCTCGAAAATCGGGAAGCAGATCACTTCTCATTTCGTTCGATCCTCATCCGCGACAGGTGGTTTTTAAAGGTGGCGATATAAAATTGCTTACCACTACTGACGAAAAGTTGCGTATTTTTGAGAGTCTCGGTATTGATGAAGTTTTTATCATCAATTTCACTCTCGATTTCTCTGAATTGGATGCAGATTCCTTCTTCTCAAGTTATATCTTAAATGGCACCGGAATCGAAGAAATTATTGTCGGATACGATCACCGTTTTGGCAAGGGACGAACGGGTGATGAAAATTTTATAAGAAAATTAGCAGATAAAATCGGTTTTAAAGTAACATATGTTGAGGCTGTAATGCAAAATCAGACCAATATCAGCAGTACGCAGGTAAGGAAACTCCTTGCCGATGGCAATGTAAAAGGTGCAGCGGAACTGTTGGGACGAGAATATGAGATATTTGGAGAAGTGGTTCACGGTGACAAAAGAGGCAGAGAACTCGGTTATCCGACTGCAAACCTTGAGTGCGATTCCGAGAACAAATTGCTCCCCGCTAACGGTGTTTACGCTGTTATCGTGGAGGTTGAGAATAACCTCTACAAAGGTGTGTTGAATGTAGGCAGAAGACCGACTTTTAATCTTAAGGACCTTGCTGTTGAAGTGCACCTTATCGATTTCCCCGGGCACGATCTCTACGGAAAATCTCTCCGAGTGAAATTTGTTGACAGAATTAGAGGTGAAATGAGGTTTATTACAAAACAGGACCTCGTTGATCAAATAGACAAGGATAAAAACTCCGCTGTCGAAATTCTCAAAAGTTTATAAACAGTTAATTAATTGGCTCCGGTTATCTCTGGGGTCGAATCGTACAAACAAATACAGGAAACACAATGACTAATCAAGAAAAACTTGAGTTAATCAAAAAGTATGGCGAAAATGAAAAAGATTCAGGGAAAACTGAAGTGCAGATTGCTCTTTTAACTAAGAGAATAAACGACTTGACTGCACATTTTCAGGCTCATGCCAAAGATCACCATTCGAGAAGAGGACTTCTCATGTTGGTTGGTAAAAGAAGAAGATTGCTCGACTATCTTATAGCTAAAGATATTAACAGATACAGAGCTATCATAAAAGAATTGAATATTAGAAAGTAAGGTCTTAGTAATGATATACACAAAAGAAGTTGAAATAGGCGGAAAAGTACTGAGCATTGAAACCGGTCGTTATGCCCGTCAGGCTGCCGGTTCAGTGATGGTCAGATATGGCGATACCATGGTTTTGGTCGCCGCCGTGGCTTCTCCTAAAGCTCCTGAAGGTATCGATTTTTTCCCCCTTCAAGTTGAATACAGAGAAAAACTCGCTTCTGTTGGAAAATTCCCTGGTGGGTTTTTCAAAAGAGAAGGTAAGCCATCGGAGAAAGAGGTTCTGACATCGAGACTCATCGATCGCCCTATTAGACCTCTGTTTGATGACAGTTATAGAAATGAAACCCAGATTGTAGCAACTACTCACTCGTTTGATAAAGAAAACGACCCCGATGTTATTGCTATCGTTGGTGCTTCTGCCGCTCTTGCCGTTTCAAATATCCCTTTCCTCGGTCCCATCGCAGGGGTTAGAGTTGGGCGTGTAAATGGCGAATTTGTGGTTAACCCTACCTTCGAACAAGTTGAACAGAGTGATATCGAGCTCGTCGTGGCCGGTACCGATGATTCAATCATGATGGTCGAAGGTGAAGCTTCTGAAGTTTCTGAAGATGTGATGCTCGGAGCATTAAAATTTGCTCAGGAGCAGATTAAAAAAATCGTAACTGCAATTTCTGAACTCGCCGCTGAATGTGGCAAACCCAAAATGGTTGTTACGCCAAAAGAAGTTGATCAGACCCTCGTTGAGGAAGCTAAAGCTCTCGCTTACGACAGACTCAAAACTGCAATTTACACTGTTATGGCTAAACAGGAAAGAAGTGATGCCTTCGATTCGATTTTCGCAGATACTAACGCAGCACTGGCTGAAAAATATCCCGAACAAGAGAAGACCATCAACACTATCCTCCACGACTTTCAGTATGAATTAATTCGTAAGTGCATTCTTGATGAAAATCTTCGTCTCGATGGAAGAAAAACTCACGAAATAAGACAGATAACTGTCGAACTTGGTGTCCTTCCCCGCACTCATGCCTCTGCACTTTTTACAAGAGGCGAAACCCAGAGTCTTACAACTCTTACTCTCGGATCAAAAAATGATCAACAGACCATTGATGGTTTGATGGATGAAACTGTTAAAAGATTTAATCTTCACTACAATTTCCCTCCATTCTCCGTTGGTGAAGTTGGAAGATACTCCGGTGTGGGCAGAAGAGAAGTTGGTCACGGAAATCTCGCTGAAAGATCGCTCAAAAGAATGATCCCTGCCGAGAAAGATTTCCCTTATGCTCTTCGTCTTGTAAGTGAAATTCTCGAATCAAATGGCTCTTCCTCCATGGCTTCTGTTTGTGCCGGTTCACTCGCCCTTATGGACGGTGGCGTGCCGGTTAAAAAAGCTGTGGCTGGTATCGCAATGGGATTGATTAAAGAAGGCGACCAGTTTGCCGTCCTTTCTGATATCCTCGGAAACGAAGACCATTTTGGTGATATGGATTTCAAAGTTGCAGGTACTGATGAAGGTATTACCGGATTTCAGATGGATATCAAAATAAAAGGTGTCTCATTTGAAGTTATGGAAATAGCTTTAAGACAGGCTAAACAAGGAAGACTTCATATCCTCGGTATTATGAACAGTGCAATCGCTGCACCAAGACCCGAACTTTGTTCTTTCGCTCCTACTCTTGCAACACTTCAGATACCTACTGAACTCATCGGCTCTATTATCGGACCCGGTGGAAAAACCATTCAAGGTATGCAGAAGGAATTTGGCGTTGATATTTCGATCGACGATGATGGTACTATCCAGATCGCAGGTCCTAACGCCGAATCAGCAAATGGTGCCGCTACCCGTATCAGACTTATGACTACTCAACCTGTGGTTGGCGAAGTTTATGACGGCGTGGTTACCAAACTTATGGAATTTGGAGCACTTGTTGAAATTCTCCCCGGTAAATCAGGACTCGTTCACATATCTGAAATTGATATGAAAAAAGTCCATAAAGTTACCGATTATTTCAAAGAAGGCGACAAAGTTAAAGTGAAACTCCTTCGCATCGAGGGTGGAAAATATAGCCTTAGCCGCAAAGCTCTTCTTAAAGAAGCTACTCCGGCTGCTACTTCTGAAGTTAAACATAACGAAGAATAATTTTACGGGATGTCCTCCTCAATGGGAGGACATCCTTGTTTATCACCAAGTTTTGAAAAGCATGATTGAGTTTCTCAGAAACTTTCTCTTATCGTTTTATTACATTGAACCCGCGGCAATCCGCCTCGAGGGTGGCGTACATCTATATGGAATTGGAATATTTGCAGTAGTTCAAAACCTGTTAAATACAAAGAGTTTAACTACCTATGTTGAAAGAAATTATTATAAATTCATCGAACACACAAACTCGTGTGGCGATTACAGAAGACGGGAAATTAGTAGATTTCTTCGTCGATTACTCCGAGAACCGGAGGATGGTGGGAGATGTTTATCTTGGCAAAGTTGCCAGAGTTCTCCCGGGCATTAAAGCAGCTTTTATCGATATCGGCATGAAACATGACGGTTTTCTCCACTTTTCTGATATTGGTGAGAAAACCAAAGAGCTTCAAGCCATGATTGATGAAGAGGACGATGACGACGATAATGTGGTAAGAGTTGCCGCTGATGAAGAAAACGCCATCGCCCAAACTAAATTCATCAATGGTGTCCCCATTCTTCAAAAAGGGGAACCTATCCTTGTGCAGATCACAAAAGAACCGGTCGTCAACAAAGGCGTCCGTGTTAGCTCCGCTATTTCTATCCCGGGCAGATTTTGTGTCCTCCTTCCTTACGACAACAAGATTGGCGTTTCCAAAAAAATTACCGACTTTAGAGAAAGAAAGCGACTTCGCATCATCGCTAAAAGTCTTCTTCCGCGGAACTACGGTCTTATTATCAGAACGGTTGCTCGGGGACAGGCAGAAGAGCAGATTAAAGATGATCTTCGCAGTTTACTCAAACTTTGGAAAAAGATTCAGGAAAAAGCACGAAGTGGAACCCCCCCTGCAATTATCTACCAGGATGTTTCAACCACCTCGAGCGTGATAAGAGATCTTTTTACCTCAGATATCTCCAAAGTTTATATCGATAATAAAAAAGTTTTTAAAGAGATAAAAGATTATATCGCCGTTTCGCAACCTGAACTCCTCGATAAGGTGGAACAGGTTCGTTCCGAAGATCCTATCTTTGAAGCGTTTAAAGTTGAAGAACAAATCAAAGAACTCTTTGCAAGAAAAGTTGCCATGAAGAGTGGGGGACACATTGTTATCGAGCATACCGAGGCAATGGTCGTTATTGATGTGAACAGCGGAAAGTATGCCGCAAGCAAAGACCAGGAACTTAACTCTTTAAAAACCGATCTGGAAGCTGCCCGCGAAATTGCCCACCAGTTACGACTCAGGGATATCGGCGGGCTTATCGTTATCGATTTTATCGATCTCGAAGACGAAAAGAACAGGAAAAAAGTTTACGATGAACTGAAAAAAGAGTTCAGAAGAGACCGTGCAAAAGTTTCCATTCTACCTATGTCAGATTTTGGACTCGTACAGATCACAAGACAAAGAGTAAGACAAAACATTATGCAGGCTCTCACCGAAACTTGTCCCGTTTGTATGGGTACAGGTTTGCTTACTAAAAAATCGCACCTGATTCATGAAATTGACGAATGGCTCGGAAAATACAGAACCGAAGCACCTCATCGTTCAGTAATAATCAAATGCCATCCGTTTGTTGCACAGAAGCTTAAGGAAGGTTTCCCAAGCACTCTTGCAAAAATGCAGATGAGATACATGCTACGGATCAGAATTGAAGAGGACAACGCTTTTAATTCAGATCAATTCAAAGTTATTGCCCGTAAGACAAAACAAGATTTAACAGGCATAATAACTGATTTGTAACTCAATTTAGTATGAATTGAGCCAAAGAAATTTTATATTTATAGACTTGAAAAACGAAATTATAAGTACAGGTAAATTGTGAAAAAGACCAGACTTTATTCAGAACATGTAAAACATGGTGCAAAATTGGTTGAGTTTGCCGGCTATAGCATGCCGATTCAATATGAATCAATTATTGCAGAACACAAAGCCGTAAGAAACAGTGTTGGACTCTTTGATGTCAGCCACATGGGAGAGGTTATTATTGAAGGCGAAGGAGCATTCGATTATGTTCAGAACCTTACAATTAACGATATAGCAACCCTCTTCCCGGGCAGAGTTCAATATTCTGCAATGTGTTATGATGACGGCGGAATTGTAGATGATCTTCTTGTTTACAAGCTCGATCAGAAAAAATTCATGCTCGTTATCAATGCTTCCAATATCGAAAAAGACCTCGAATGGATGCACAAACAGAATAATCATGCCGTTTCGATCAAAGATGTAAGCGATGAGTTTACTCTGATTGCCGTTCAGGGTCCCTACTCGAAAAAGGTTGTTGAATCTGTTTTTGATACCAAACTCGATATCGAATATTATCATTTCACTTACGGAAATTTCTCCGGTCAAAAAGTATTGATCTCCCGTACCGGCTACACAGGCGAACTCGGTTACGAACTCTATTTCACGGGTGACGAAGAGATGGCTTGCAAACTTTGGGACGCTCTGATGAAACAAGGTAACGACTATTTCATCAAACCGTGTGGACTTGGTTCCCGCGATTCGTTGCGGCTTGAAATGGGCTACTGTCTCTATGGAAACGATATTGATGCTTCAACCAATCCGCTCGAAGCAGGTCTCGGTTGGATCACCAAAATGAAAAAAGAGAAATTTGTCGGTAAAGACGCACTTCTTAAAGTTAAAGAAAACGGGCTAAAAAGAAAGCTTACACCACTTCTTTGCCTTTCGAAATCTTTCCCAAGACATGGTTACGAAGTGGTTTCAGGTGATACCGTTGTGGGTCATCTTACAAGTGGTACCGTAAGTCCTGTGCTCGACCAGGGAATTGCACTCGCATACATTGATGCTAATTACATAAATTCTGAGAGCAGTCTCGAAATGGTGGTGAGGGGAAACAAGATTCCTGTCAGCATCACGAAACTGCCGTTTCTTAAAAAATAGGCAAGAATAAAATGCGTATTAATACTATATTAACCCCTTTGATGGTGGAAGAACTGTACTTTGCCGGAAGAATCGCCGTGGTTATCGATGTGCTTAGAGCAACATCTACAATAACCACTGCTATTATGAACGGTGCTAAAGAGATTGTTCCCGTTGGTTCACTCGATTTTAGCAAAATAGCTTCTGCCAGTTCGTTCGGGGGGAGAACCATGCGGGGTGGTGAAAAGAATTCGAAAAAAATCGAAGGTTTCGACCTGGGGAACTCTCCCCTCGAGTATGTTGAGAGTGTTGTAAAAGGGAAATCAATCGTCTTCTTTACCACAAATGGCTCAAAAGCCATCGTAAAAACTAAATATGGAAGTGGTACTTTCATCTGTTCGTTCTTGAATGTAAGTAAAGTTGCTGAAGTGCTCGTTAACCTCGGTAAAGAGTATGATATTGTATGTTCAGGTAGAAATGGAGATTTTAGCCTTGAAGATACCGTTTGTGCCGGAATGCTGATTAGCGAGTTACTCAAATTGAACAGTGATCTTACACTTTCTGATGCCTCAAAGGTTGCCCTCGATCTCTATGAGAAATATGGCAGTGACCTTCGTTCCCTTTTTGGAGTAAGTGAACACGGTAAAATTCTCGAAAATGAAGGCTTTATTGAAGACCTTCAATATTGCTCGCAGACAAACATTACTGATATAGTCCCTGTATTTGAGAATTCTTCCATAAAACTATATAATTCTGCACAACATTTAACAAATAACTGATCCGGCTTGGAATGAGCGGAAAAACTAAAAAAGATAGCAGCAGAACTTATTTTGAGTTATCGCAAGAGAAGAAGAAAAGGCTGTTGGGTCTTTTCATCATCTCGTTTTCCGTTCTTCTGTTCCTGAGTATTCTCTCCTTTTCATCAGCAGATGATCCACAGGTTAGAAATGCTTCCGTAAAGGCTCTCCCTACCAAAAACTGGTTGGGAATCGCCGGAGCTTATATTGCTCTCTTCTTCGTAAAATCAGCCTTTGGATATTTCTCCCTCGTTATCCCCGTAATTATAGGGATGTGGGGCTTTGTCCTCTTTAAAAAATTCGACATAAAAAGATTAATCTATATCACCAACTTCCTTTTAAGTTCGGCGTTTATTCTTGCTTCTTTTTGGGGAACAATTTATCATCTTGGCGGAATTGAAGAGGGAACCTCCACAATTTTTGCCGGCGGGCTTGGTAAAACAATGGGAGGGCTTGCATACCAGTTCCTGGGTGGAATTGGTTCCGTGACACTTTTTGTGGTGCTAATGGTTACTGTTCTCGTAATAACCTTCGATCTGAAAATTGAAAGATTTTTTGTCTTTCTTGCCGACAAAGGAAAAGAGGCTTTCGACTCAGGCGTGAACAAAGTGAAAGACTCATCAGAAAAAGCAGCAGCTAAAAGAGAAGAAAGAAAAACTTCTCTCGAGAAGAGTCAGGACAAGATCAGCAAAGTCATCAGAGGTGACAAATCTGAAAAACCACCAATTCTTGCTGAAGAACTGGAATTTGAACAGATCGTGCCCGATCCTCCTGTTCAGCCTGCAAAACCAAAACCGGTCTTCACCACTTCAGTGAAAACCAATCCTGATATCGTTCCACCTCCACCAAAAGTGGAGCGGGCGATTCCTGAAGCAAGATACTCAACCGACGATTATAGCATCCCCGATGGTGATTTTTTAATAAAAGCTGATGACTCGGGGCACTATGCCGAAGAAGCTGAACTTGAAAGCAAAAAGATCAGACTCAAAGAAAAGCTTGCTCTCTTTGATATTGAAATAGAAAAGATTGACACCACTGCGGGTCCTGTTGTTACTCTCTTCGAGATCGTACCCGCACCCGGAGTTAAAATAAGCAAGATTTTATCCCTCGAAAACGATATTGCTCTTGCACTTGCTGCAAAAGGGATCAGAATTATAGCCCCTATGCCGGGACGCGGAACTATTGGGGTTGAGATACCCAACGACAATCCATCTATCGTTTTGGCTGGTTCAGTTTTACCCGATCTTAAGAACAGCAAATGTTCTCTCCCGATTGCATTGGGTAAATCGATATCAGGTCAAACTTTTGTTGACGACCTCGCACGCGTACCACACCTTCTGATAGCAGGAGCCACAGGATCCGGAAAATCGGTTGGAGTAAACATGATTATTTCATCGTTGCTCTTTTCGAAGTATCCGTCTGAAGTAAAATTTGCAATCATCGATCCTAAAAAAGTGGAGCTTTCAGTTTATGAAACTCTGAAGTACCACTTCCTTGTAAAATCTCCCGACTTGAGCGAGTACATCGTTTCATCCCCGCAAAGTGCAGTGATTCTGCTTAAATCAGTTGTGTTGGAGATGGAGTTGCGATATGATAAACTTTCAAATCTGGGTGTAAGGAATATCGTTGATTACAACAATAAGATTAAAACAGGAACCATGAAGCCGCGTGACGAGGGAAATCTTGTTCACCGGTTTATGCCTTACATCGTTGTGGTAATTGATGAGCTTGCTGACTTGATGATTACAGCAGGCAAAGATGTTGAAGAACCGATTGCAAGACTTGCACAGATGGCAAGAGCAGTTGGTATTCACCTCGTGGTTGCAACTCAAAGACCCTCCGTTGATGTTATCACGGGTGTAATCAAAGCGAACTTCCCGGCGAGAATTGCTTATCAAACAGCTCAACGAACCGATTCGAGAACCATTCTTGATATGAACGGTGCCGAACAGTTACTCGGTCGCGGTGATATGCTTTATCTTCCTCCGGGTACCCCAAAGCCGATCAGAATTCAGAATGCTTACATCACAACTGACGAAATTGAAAAACTTATTGAAGTGGTGGCAGAACAACCCTACCCGGACGAGATTTATCAGTTACCTTCACTTATCGATAAAAAGGGGAACGACGCGAATGCCCTCGACGATCTGGACCCACTTTTTACTGAAGCAGCTCAGTCGGTTGTCAGAAGTCAACAAGGTTCCGTTTCATTTTTGCAACGGAAACTAAAAGTGGGTTATGCAAGAGCCGCAAGAATTGTAGATCAACTCGAAGCCGCCGGAATTGTCGGTGCAGGTGACGGCAGCAAAGCAAGAGAAATTCTTGTTGAGTCGGATGATGAACTTGAAACAATATTGCGGAATCTGTAGTAAACCATGAAAAGGAGAAAAATATGATTAAGAAAACTATGGTCCTTGTCTGGTTGGTTTTGGGAATTTCATTCCAAATCTCTGCTCAAAATGCTACAATTCAGGCAATTCAGAAAAAATTTAACAGTCTTACCGACATTTCAGCTTCCTACCAGCAGTATAGTGGTAAAACTCTCACTGCAAAAGGGACATTTTCTTACAAAAAAGAGAATAAGGTAAGGTTGCTTTTTGGAAACAATCTTATTGTGAGTGACGGAAAAACCAACTGGAACCACGACAAAAAACAAAATAAGGTTATTGTTACAAATGTTGACAATAAAGCTGTCTCGTTACTAAGCGTAAATAAACTGATTAATAACATCCCCGGTGATTGTGAACTTTCGGGTTCCGGCAATACCGTTAAGATGACCCCCAAAAAAGGGAAACAGCTCGGGTTTAAATCTGTCGAAATCACTAAAGATTCTCAAGACCTTATTTCATCGATAACCATTGAAGACAATTCAAAAGTTGTTATGAAAATTAATTTCTCGGGTTACTCCCTTAATAAAGGATTGGCTGATTCAGAATTTACTTTTAAATCTTCCGGAGATATTAAAGTAGTTGACCTCCGCTAAAAAGAAATTTTTCTCTCTCCGCGATATAATTATCTATGTGTTATCGTTAGGGCTTGCCGCTCTTTTCCTCTATTTTGCGTTTCGGGGAGTTGATACCTCACAACTTTGGGGGTTCATAAAGGGGGCATCCCCTCTGTGGATTATTGCCCTCATAGCTTTTCAAATGGCTGCCCACTGGTTTAGAGCACTCAGATGGAAGGCGATTATGGCTTCCATGAAACCTGATGTTAGCACTATGAATCTTTTTGGTGCGGTGCTGATAGGGTATGGACTTAATAATATTGTACCAAGACTCGGTGAGATAGCCAGAGCCGTGGCTGTTGGCAAATCGGAACAGATGTCAAAAACATCTATTCTTGGTACCGTTATTGTAGAAAGAATTATCGATATTCTTCTTTTTGCCTTTGCCGTCATTCTTAGCGGATGGATTTACGAGGGGGATATCTACTCGGGTGAGTTAAGCTGGTTAAAACTTACCATTACTCTCGGAACAGGCGGATTTTTAGCACTCCTCGTTTTTGTGGTATTGTTGATAAAGTATAAAGAGCGATTTTCACTCTTTGTTACTAATTTAATCGGGCGATTCTCACCAAAGTTTTCTGCTAAACTCGAAGAGATATTTCATAAAATGATCATCGGCTTCTCAACTCTGAAGACTACTGAGAGCTACATTAAAACTATTGTTTACAGTGTGCTTATCATGCTGGGCTATGCAGCAACCAGTTGGGCAGGATTTTATGCATTGGGACTCGATACAAGTTATTCTCTCGGACTCTCTGCCGCATGGATAATTATGAGTATCAGTTCGATTGGTGTAATTATACCAACACCCGGCGGTATAGGAAGTTACCACACAATAACAAAAACCGCAATGTTGATGCTCTATCGCTGTCCTGCTGAATTGGGTTTGGCATACGCAACTTTTTTACACGGAGTAACATACCTGCTTCACCTTGCTACTGCGGTCGCATTTCTTTTTTATTTCAAGTTTAAACTTCCCGGTGTTCACAAAGAGGATATAATTGATATTGAGAATGATTAACCTGTCCGTAAAACCACTTCTTCTTTTTTTCGTCCTCTCAACCACTCTTTTTGCTCAGTGGGAAGGAAGAGTAAGCATGGGGTTGAACATGACAAGTTCTGCAAATTTACGCGATTATGTGAATGAAAATTTTGCTTCGCCCGGCGATTATATGTCTGAAATTAACTCCATGATAGAGTTTTCAGGCGAAGCGGGTTACCTCGTTGGCGATAATCTTCAGCTTGCTCTCGAAGGGGCGTACGCTTTTAATTCGTTTACGAATATTACCTTGAACGGGAAATATGAGTTAAACTATAAATTTATTTCACCCTCTGCCATAGCTTATTATATGGTGAAAGGGAACGGATACAGCTTCAAACTGGGAGGTGGTATCGGACCCAGATTTTTGGTGGTTAACGAGATTAAACCATTTATTGTTACCGGACTCGACTACACTTCCACAGGATTTGGTGTCGTAATCAAAGGGTCAGGCTCAACCGCCCTCTCAAAAAGTGTATTTGCATATATCGGTGCCGACGCAAGATATGATGCGGGAGGCACACCAAAAAATAATGGAACCGGCATTAAACATCGCGGAAGAGATCTTTCTGTCAACTCTCTTTCATTTGGACTGAAATTAGGAATTTCTTTTACTTTTTAAGGAATTAAATGTCAATTCTCGAAGCAATCATTCTGGGCATCGTCCAGGGAATAACCGAATTTTTACCCATAAGCAGCACCGCACATCTTACCATTACCGGAAAGATGCTTGGTCTGATAAACAGTAACAAACCTGAAGAATGGACCGCAATAATTGCCATCATTCAATTAGGTACCCTCGCCTCAATTCTGATCTATTTTGCCAAAGATATCTATAATATCGTTGTGGAATTTTTCAGGGATAACCTTGTTGCCCGTAAAAGTTTTAAGCAACAATCACTCAACTCACGACTCGGCTGGCTTGTAATTATAGGAACCATCCCCGTGGTAGTTATTGGTCTTGGGTTCAAGGATATTATCGAGGGAGCCCTTACCAAAAATCTTTTTGTTATTGCAACCTCACTTATTGTCCTCGCAATTATCCTTTTTATCGCTGAAAAAACGGCTAAATTTAAAAAGGGAATTGAAGATGTAGGAGTAAAAGAAGCGATAGTAATCGGAATTGCGCAGGCTTTTGCCCTGATCCCCGGCTCGTCAAGGTCGGGAACCACCATTACCGGCGGATTGTTTATGGGAATGAACAGAGAGGCTGCCGCCCGGTTCTCATTTTTGCTTAGTATCCCTGCCATTTTTGCAAGTGGATTGCTCCAACTTAAAGAGGGATTAAAATTCTTAAATAGCGAATATTTTTTAGCGATTGGAGTGGCTACCGTCGTATCAGGAATTAGTGGCTACCTTGCAATCGATTTCCTTCTTAAATTTCTAAAGAAAAATTCTACAAATCTTTTTATAGTTTATAGAATTGCTGCCGGACTTATTATTCTGGCACTTCTTGCAACAAAAACCATTACACCATAACGGAGAATTGAATGCGAAATCTTTTATTGTTATCTCTTTTTGTGCTTTTTAGCTTTACCGGATGCGCACAGAAGAAAAATACAGTAACCCCCGAAAAGCCTGTTTCTAACTACGATACCCTCACAGTGGCTGTTATGAAAACCAATTTGGGCGTAATTGAAATTCAATTATATCCAAGAGAAGCTCCCAAAACGGTTGAAAATTTTACCACTTTGGCTACTCAGGGCTATTATAACGGAATTATCTTCCACCGTGTGATCGAGAATTTTATGATCCAGGGTGGAGATTCAACCGGCACAGGAATGGGTGGCAGATCGATTTACGGCGGTGACTTTGGCGATGAATTTGTGATGGGTTTGGTCTTCGACAAACCGGGGCTCCTCGCCATGGCTAACAGAGGACCTAATACAAATACTTCCCAGTTCTTTATCACGACGGGGAAAACCGACTGGCTAAACTACAAACACACCATCTTTGGTGAAGTTATCAACGGTTATGATGTTGCTGATAAAATCAGCAAAGTTAAAAAAGGTCCACAGGACAAACCGATTGATCCCGTTATTATTCAAGAGATTAAAATAGAAAAAAGGTATAAAAAATGAGTAAAGTAACTGCAACTCTAAACACAACCATGGGCTCTTTCACAATTGAACTTTATGCGGACAAGACCCCCAAAACTGTTGAAAACTTCACCTCACTCGCCAAAAAAGGCTACTACGACGGTGTTATTTTCCACAGAGTTATCGAAAACTTTATGATTCAGGGAGGCGACCCCACAGGTACCGGTCGCGGTGGAGAGAGCATCTGGGGACCAAAGTTTAAAGATGAATTTGTAAAAGAACTTACACACTCTGGCCCCGGAATCCTCTCAATGGCTAACGCCGGACCAAATACCAACGGCAGTCAGTTTTTCATTACCCTCGTACCAACCCCTTGGCTCGATGGAAAACATACAGTCTTTGGTAAAGTGATTTCAGGTATGGATGTGGTTGAAGCAATTGGTAGCACAGCTACTCTTAAACCTTTCGACCGCCCTGTGGTTGATGTTGTAATTAATTCGGTTTCTGTAGTTGAGTAAAAAATTTCAGGCACCCCTAATTTCTCTTGTCGCCCAGGATATCAGGGCGAAGAAATTAAAGCCTGTTTATTTTTTTTACGGCAAAGACAGTTATGAAATTGACAAAAGGACTCAGGCTCTACGGAAATTCATAGAGCCTGAAATCCCTTTTGAATTTGATATACAACTTTTCCAAGGGTCTTCCACCAGCGTCGATGAGATTCTCGACTTTTGTCAGTCATTCCCGCTTTCTGGTGATAAAAGACTCGCAATTGTGAAGAACTTCCAGTCACTTAAATTTGACGGAAGAAAATACAACTCACACCTGATTGGCTACTTCAAAAGTCCTTCACCTCATACTACACTTATAATGTTGTTTGATGATGCTGCTTTCCCCGATAAAGAGCCCTATAAAACACTCGCTGCTCTTAATTTCGTTTTTGTAGCGAAGACTCCCGATTTTGATGATCTGGTCGATTGGGTGGAAGCGACGGCAAAGCTCTCGGGAAAAAGGTTGGAGAAACATGATGCGGAACTGCTCGTTAGTCTTACCGGCGACGACAAATTGATGATTGAAATGCAGCTCGAAAAATTAATAGAATTTTCGGGTGAGTTTAATGAAATAACCGCCGATATGATCAAAAGGTCGGTGGCACCAACCAAGCAGTTCACTATCTTTGATTTTATCGACAAAGTATTGGCGAAAGACAAACCCGGGGCTTTAAGGCTGCTGGGTAAAATTTTAAATCAGGGCGAACCCGCTCTCCTGATTCTGTTTCATTTGAACAGACAGTTTGCTACACTTCTTGCCATGAGAGAGTCACTTTCTTCCGGCAAAAATGATTTTGATGCAGCTTCTGAAGTCGGTATTCAGAAGTGGCAACTCGATAAACTTAAACCGGCACTTAAAAAATATTCGTTTAAAGATTTAAGTCTGGTCTATGCAGCTCTTCTACGGGCGGATATATCATTAAAAAGTAGCGATACTGATGAAAAAACAGTACTCTTTACTGCACTAAACGAGATTTTAATTTAAAAATCTTTATCTTAATTCCGAAATATTCAAAATTTCTCCTCTGAAACATTTTCCAAACAAGTTGAGTATAAGATACATTGAGCGACAAAAGGTTAAGAGATCTAACTGATGAAGAGTTAATTCTCGAATTCCAGAAGACAAGCGATACAGAACTTTTTGAAGTGTTGGTTCAACGCTACAAGAATCCACTGTTCAACTTTGTGTTCCGTTTTTTAGGCGACAGAGATTCCACCGCTGATGTGGTTCAGGAGACTTTTATAAAGGTTTACAAGAACAAAGACTCGTATAAAACCTTTGCAAAATTTTCCACTTGGATCTACACTATCGCAGGCAATCTCGCCAAAACAGAACTTCAAAGGAGAAAAAGGAAGAATCAAGTCTCGATTAACTCATGGGGTGAGGATGAAGAGACGATGGAGCTACCCGATGGTGGACCCCTGCCCGACAGGCTGGTTGACTCTGGTATAAAGAACACTATGATTCAGGAAGCACTCTTAAAACTTCCCGAAGTCTATCGTGAAATGATCATTTTACGGGATATTCAGGAACTGTCCTACGAGGAAATAGCCGAAGTAATGGATATATCAATCGGTACTGTTAAATCAAGGATTAACCGGGGTCGTTCTCAGTTACAAGAGTTATTGAAAGATATTTTTAAGGAATGAGTTTTTTATGGAGAACAACAATTTACTAAATGATGATGAGCAGTTCAAGGAACTGAGGCATCTTCTGAAGGAGATGCCCAAAATGGACGCTCCTCCGGGATTTGAAGCGAACCTGATGCGAGCAATCAATTCTGAAAAGTTTGCTTCTGCAAAACCCGGTTTATGGGAAAGAATCACCGCTTTTATGAAACCAATCCCCTCCGCTGTTGCGGTTGGTGCTGTGGCAATAGTGGCTGTGGTGCTTCTTGTGAACCAGCCCGGTGAAGAGATTATGCAAAAAGCCAATACGCCTTTACAACAGAATGAAGTGGCTGCCACGCAAACGGAAAAATCCGGGCAAAATCAGGATAAAAGTCCTGAGTTCGAAAGCAAAGAGCAACGAAAACCGGTCGAGAAAGCTACACCTCCGCCGCAAAAGGCTTATACTGCTAACAACTATCAGCGAACGGATACCAAGAGTGGATTCACTTCTGAAAGAGGTTCTGCCTCCGATCTCCCTTCAACTACCGCAGCAGTACCCGCAGGCGTTGTAGCTGAAGATGCGAAACCGGAGAGCCTTAAGGCAAAAACAAAATCTTTTCCAAAAGCTGGAAATGTAGCAGCAATCCAGAGTGCAAATCAGATTCAAAAAAAGCTCGATTCGCTTAAGAATCAAAACAGAGATACAAATATCAAAAATTGATGGAGTTAGAGACCTGAATTTTTTACATTTTGTGACAAAAATCGCTTCACTTTAGTTTTTTTAGAAAAGTGAAGCGTTTTTTGTTTTAAAGTATTGTTTTAATACTAATTTGGTATTATATTGCTCCCCAATTTAATCGGAGAAATAAATGAAAAAGGTAATATCACTCGGTGTGATATTTTTAATAGCAGGCGGGATTCTGTTTGAACTCGATTCCCGCAGTTTTAGAGTAACTCAAATTCCCAACGGCTCAAAATTCTCTTGTGCAAACTGCCATGTTTCCGCTGCTGGTGGCGATGCCAGAAATCAATTTGGTCAAACTGTCGAAAATGGCTTCCTCGTTAATGATGATGTGATGTGGGGCTCTGCTCTCGCTAATCTCGACAGCGATGGCGACGGGTTTAGTAATGGCATCGAGCTTCAGGATCCAACCGGAGCATGGAGAACTGGTCAACCTAATCCCGGCTCTTTAGCCGATGTCACAAATCCGGGTGATCCCAATAGTAAACCTGCACCAAGTTCTGTTAAAGAGTTGGGTGGCACTCCGGGTGAGTTTTCTCTCTACAATAATTACCCTAATCCATTTAATCCTTCGACAAGAATTAGATATTCTGTCCCTGCTGCCGGGACCGTAAAACTTGCCGTTTATTCACTTAACGGCGAACAAGTATTTTCGCTTGTAAATCAGTTCCAGGAAGCCGGCACTTATGAGGTGGATTTTACAGCAGTATCTGTCGCAAGCGGAATTTATTTTTATAAATTAGAATCAGCCGGAAATGTCCAGGTTAAAAAGATGAATTTGATGAAGTGATTTGAAGTAAAAATTATTTCAGAGGTGAGGTTTAATCTTTAGACTTCACCTCTTTTTTTGAATGCTCGAAATAATACCACATAAGTATCATTTGTGTATTGCCAATTCTCTAAGTAATTTAGTTATCATTCAAAAAAAAGATTCCTTAGATGAAAAGTCTTTACACATTCCTCTTTGTTACCCTGCTTACAATTCTCTCTTTTACACCCCAAACTGAAGCACAAACAGCTCGAAATCCTGTCCTGGAATATTGTACAGGCACCTGGTGTCAGTATTGCCCCTGTGGACATGCAGTAATTCACGATGTGATAATGTTATATACACCAAATGCGGTCATACTTGCTTACCACGGTCCGACAAATTCAAGTGATCCCTACAGAGTATTTGCCGGCAACACAATTATATCCTCTCTTGGCTTTTCAAGTTATCCCACAGGAATCATTGATCGTCTAACAGCCCCCCAGAGCAGAAGTGCTTGGGCAGGACAAGTATCGAACCGTTCTTATGCCCCGCCTAAAGTAAGCATCGACGGGACAATCGGTTTTGAACGGGACAGTAACAAAATCCATGTTCGAATTGTAGTTAAGGCACTCGCTGAAATCGCTGATATCCCCGTAATAAATTTTGTTCTTACAGAGAATAAGCTTATCGCTTCCCAAACAGGGAATCTAAGTGCCGGATGTATAGGTGGTACAGATTACATTCACGACAATGTAGTCAGATCGATGTTGAATGGTGCACTCGGAAACGACCTCGCAAAAAATAGCTGGGCGATTGGCGATTCTGCCGTGGTTGATACATTCTATTATCTTCCGTCCAATGTTCAGGCTGCTAACAATATTTACCTGAATGCCTTTGTTTATTCAAAAAAATCTCCCTTAAATCAAAGCGAAATTCACCAGGCAAGAAAATGGAAACTGAGCGATTTTCCAATGGATGTAAAAGATAACTCAAATCTTCCTTTACCAAATGAATATGCCCTCAACCAAAATTTCCCAAATCCATTCAACCCGGAAACCAAAATTTCTTATTCCATTCCCACAGCAGGATTTGCAACTCTTAAAGTTTATGATTTACTCGGAAAAGAAATCGCAACCATAGTCTCAGGCGAACAGATGCCCGGAAATTATTCCGTTTCATTTGATGCATCAAACCTTCCTTCCGGTGTATATGTTTATCAGTTACAGGCAGAAGGTGTTAAAATAAGTCGGAAAATGAGTTTGTTGAAATAAACATAAGTTTGTGATCTAAATTCCCCAAAAAAGTTATTGCACATTACGACTGAAAATCAACAGAAAGTTTGAGATCAATCTGAAAATTTGTATCTTAGTTCATTGAAAATTAGCTGATTATCGACGATGAATATACAATATGATGATTTGGCGATTGAAGAGATCTGCCAAAGATATAAAATTACCGAGCTATCTTTTTTCGGAAGTGTTCTCAGAAATGATTTCACTGCTCAAAGCGATATTGACATTCTTGTTCAATTTAATCAAGGTGACGCGCCAACAATCTCCGTATTTGAAGACCTGCGGCTGGAATTGCAAAACCTTTTGGGGCGTAAAGTTGATCTGGTCACAAAACGGTCAATAGAGAAAAGTAAAAATTCATTTCGTCGGAAAGAAATATTGGGGCATTTTAATGTCATTTATGCAGCGTGATGTTTCATATCTAAATGACATTTATCAGTCTTCACAAAAGATTATTGCAAAAACCTCAGATATTACATTTGATGAATTTGATAATGACTACGATTTGCAGGATATTGTCATTAGAAGATTTACGATCATAGGGGAAGCTTCTGCCCGTTTATCCGAAACCTTTCGTTCAAAACACCCTCAACTTCCTTATAAAAGTATGCGAGGATTAAGGAATTTTATCGTCCACGAATACAATGAAATCGACACAGAAATAATCTGGAAGACATCCCGGGAGGATATCCCTCAATTAGCGAGGGTAATAGGAGAAATTCTTTCAACATTCTGATTTTCTTCGATTTCGCTGAAAAGGTATCGACAGTCGCCCTTTCATCGTGTCATTACGCCAAAAAAAGTAATTTCGATTAAATTTTAATAACTACTCTTAAATCCTTAAATTGCTCGGTTAATTTTTAAGGATTTTAGATGAAAAAACTCAATCTCGGTTGCGGGAAGGATATTCGCCCCGGTTATGTTAATCTCGATGTGGTTGACTACGGCGGCAACGATATTCATGATATTAATACTTTTCCCTATCCATTCCCCGAGAATCATTTCGATGAAATATATTGCTCCCATATTCTTGAGCATATCGACAACTTTTACAAAGTAATAAATGAATTGTACCGCATTGCAAAACCCGATGCGACAATGATAGTTTATGCCCCATTCTTCCTGAATACAAAATACTTTGGTGATCCCGACCACAAAATTCCGTTTTCTATAAGAACCTTCGATAACTATGAATATATCGGAAACAGGAAACTTAAGTTTTACGAAAAGTGGAAGTTGAATCACCGCACAAACTATGAAGGACAAGCACAGTTTGAAGTAATTGAGAAAAAATTCATAACCTCTCATTTTGCGGCGTTAAAGTGGATGGATTTTTTTGTAAACATAGAACCCGTGATGTATGAAAGATTTTTCGGTGGCATTTTTTCACCCGAGGAAGTCTATTTTAAGCTCAGGGTTGTAAAAGGAAAATAATCGCAAATCAATCTCAGAGTTGCAGATTCAAAACCAACCCTTAACACACAAACCATCAATTTAAGACCAAGCACTAAAAAATGCGAAAAGCACCATTCAGACCATTTGATTTACAAGCTCACTATAAACCTGCCGGTGATCAGCCAAATGCCATAAAAGAACTCACCGAAGGAATTGAGAGAGGTGAACAATTCCAGACACTTCTGGGTGTGACGGGTAGTGGTAAAACTTTCACAATGGCTAATGTTATCGCAAAACACAATAAACCAACGCTCGTTATCTCTCATAATAAAACCCTGGCGGCACAGCTTTATGGTGAACTAAAGTCGTTTTTCCCGAATAATCCTGTTGAATTTTTCATAAGTTACTACGATTATTATCAACCTGAAGCCTATGTGGTGAGCAGCGATACATTCATCGAAAAAGATTTTTCGATAAATGAAGAAATCGACCGCCTCAGGCTCAAAGCCACCACTTCACTTATCGAGGGAAGAAACGATGTAATTATTGTCGCTTCAGTTAGTTGCATTTATGGAATTGGTGCTCCGCACGAATATGCAGAACAGACAATTTTTTTGCATAAAGGGGATATCATAACAAAAAAGAACTTGATGCGGAATCTTGTAAACATCTATTATTCGCGAAACGATATGGAGTTTATGCGAGGCACTTTCAGAATGAGGGGTGATGTTATCGAGATTATTCCCGCATACGAAATTGAGGAAGCACTTCGAATTGCATTTTGGGACGATGAAATTGAGAAAATTTCCGTTATCGACCCGATCACAGGCGATGTACTTCGTGAAATAGAAGAAACAGCCATCTACCCTGCAAAATATTTTGTGACCAATCCCGAAAAACAAAAGTTGTCACTCGTCCTGATCGAAGCTGAACTCGAAGAAAGATTAGCCGATTTTAGGGAGCAAGAGAGATACCTCGAAGCTCAACGCATCGAACAAAGAACTCGGTTCGACCTCGAAATGATTAAGGAAGTTGGCTACTGTGCCGGCATCGAAAACTATTCCCGTCACATGGACTTGAGAGAAAAGGGAACAAGACCCTACTGCCTGCTCGACTATTTCCCCGATGATTTCCTCATGATTATTGATGAATCCCATGTCACCGTTTCGCAAATAAGAGGGATGTATAACGGCGACAGATCAAGAAAAGAAACCCTGGTTCACCACGGTTTCAGGCTCCCTTCGGCTCTCGATAACAGACCAATGCGATTTGAAGAATTTGAAACTAAAATGAATAAAGTCGTTTTTGTTTCTGCCACACCGGGTGATTTTGAACTTGAAAAAACCAATGGTAAATTTGTCGAACAGATCATCCGACCCACCGGGCTGCTCGATCCTGAAATACAGATTCGACCTGTAAAAACACAAATTGACGATCTTATTGCTGAAATCAGGGTAAGAGTGCAAAAAGGGGAGAGAACCCTCGTCACCACGCTTACTAAAAAAATGGCGGAAGACCTTTCCGATTATCTCGCCAAAATCGGGATTGCTGTGAGATTTATCCACAGCGACATCGACGCACTCGAACGGGTTGAAATTTTAAGAGACCTTCGCCTTGGCGATTTTGATGTGCTGGTTGGGGTAAACCTTCTCAGAGAAGGTCTCGATATGCCGGAAGTGTCGCTCGTTGCTATAATTGACGCTGACAAGGAGGGTTTCCTAAGAAGTGAGAGGTCGTTGATGCAGACTGCCGGTAGAACAGCAAGAAATGCAAACGGTCTTGTGATTATGTATGCCGATAAGATTACTAATTCCATGAAATTGGTGATCGATGAAACTGAACGCCGTCGCAAAATTCAAATGGATTATAATGAAAAACACGGTATTGTCCCCAAAACAATGTTCAAAAGCATTGAAGAGATAATGAGCTCAACCGCCATTGCTGATGTCCGTAAAAAAGATTACGACCATACCAGCACCCCGTCTCAATTTTCAAGAGTTGCCGAACCTGTCCTCAAATTTATGAGCATCGATGAGCGAAAAGCGATGATTGAAGAACTTACCGAAGAAATGAGGAAAGCGGCTAAAGACCTCGAATTTGAAAGAGCTGCATTTCTGCGCGATGAAGTGGAAAAATTGAAAAAATCGATCCCTGACAGGATAGAAACTTAGAAGTTAAACATTGTTGGTGTAATAATTTTTAATCAAATGGAATAAATGAGTTTATGAAAATATTAAAATTTGGCGGCTCCTCTGTTGGGAGCCCTGAAAAAATTAAAAGTGTTATCGAAATTGTGCGGAAAAAATTGGGTGAAAACATCGCAGGAGTCGTGTTTTCTGCCTATTCGGGGGTTACAGACAGATTGATTAATGCCGCAAATCTTGCACTCGCTCGCGATAAAAATTACATCAATCTTTATGATGAATTAAAAGAGCAGCATCTCAATTTTGCCAAAGAACTGGTGCCAACAGGGAAAGAGGGTGAACTGCTGAACGAAGGACTCGCTCTCAGGCTCGCCGAGTTAAAGGAAATTCTCGACGGTATTTATCTGATTAAAGAACTTACTCCCAAAACACTCGACTATGTACAAAGCTTTGGTGAACTCCTCTCTGCCTATACCATTTCTGTGGCTTTTAAAGCTGCCAGTCTCGATGCCGAATTTCTTGATGCAAGAAAAGTTATCAAAACTGATAACAATTTTAACAACGCCCGCATCTTAAAAACTGAAACTTTTTATTATATAAAAGAGGAGTTTGCCCGTAATAAACAACTCCGTGTAATCACCGGTTTTATTGCCTCAACCCATGAAAGTGAGACGACAACTCTTGGTAGAGGTGGCTCTGATTACACAGTCGCAATTTTTGGAGCAGCTTTAGAAGTTGACGAAATTGAGATTTGGACCGATGTTGACGGGGTGCTTACTGCAGATCCGCGAAAGGTGAATGATTCATTTATCGTTGATGAACTCTCCTATGAAGAAGCAATGGAACTCTCTTATTTTGGTGCAAAAGTGATCTATGCCCCGACAATTCAACCGGCAATGGACCTGGGGATACCGGTAAGAATAAAAAATACTTTCAACTCAGAACATCCCGGTTCGATAATAAAAAAGTCTCCGGAAAAAAATTCGAATGAAATTACCGGCCTCGCAAGCATCGACAATATTGCCCTTTTAAGGATCGAGGGGGGTGGAATGGTCGGTGTTACAGGTATTGCAGGAAGACTATTCAAAACTCTCGCTCTTAACAGAATAAATGTAATTTTAATCACTCAGGCTTCTTCGGAACACTCAATTTGTGTGGCAGTCGAACCAAAATTCGCATCTCTCGCTGTAAAACACCTGTTAAAGGAGTTCGAAGAGGAGCTTCGCTCAAGTAAAATTACTACCGTGGAAAAGGAAGAAGGGCTCTCTGTGGTTGCTGTCGTAGGCGGTAATATGCGTCATCGGCATGGTGTAAGTGGAAGAGTATTTAAAACTCTTGGTAATCATAAAATAAATGTCCACGCCATCGCTCAAGGTTCTTCGGAGTTGAACATCTCATTTGTCATCTCTAATACCGAACTTCAAGAAGCTATGACTGCTCTCCACAACGAATTTTTCTTTAATGGGAGAAAAGTCTGGAGCATTTATGTGGCTGGTCCGGGAAATGTCGGTTCAAAATTTATGAGTTTCCTCGCTCAAAAGAAAGACCTGAATGACCGGATCGAATTAAAGGGAATAATTAATTCTGCCAAAATGGTGTTTGGTAAAAATCTGCTCGACTCCGATGCAATCTTAGAACGATTAAACGATTCGCAAACAGTCGCCAATCAAAAAGATTTTTTAAACGCGATAATATCCGATAAAAATCCATTCAAAATATTTGTCGATTGCTCAGCAAGCTCAAAAGTGATAGAGTTTTACGCACCACTTCTTTCTGCGGGTGTGAATATAGTCGCAGCTAACAAAATAGCGAATTCTTCCTCTTTAGAGAGCTATTTTGAATTAAAAAACCTCGCAAAAACGCATAAGGCAAAGTTTTTATACGAAACCAATGTGGGGGCTGCACTTCCCGTAATTCGCACTATGAAAGACCTCCTCGGCACCGGAGATAACCTTGCCAAAATTGAGGGGATAATGTCAGGCTCTGTAAACTATATTCTGACTGCGGTTGCAAATGGAAAGAATTTTGCCACGGCTCTCTCCGAAGCGAAAGAAATGGGGCTCACAGAACCCGATCCCGTAATCGATCTTTCGGGTATGGATATAGCCCGTAAACTTCTCATATTGGTGAGAGATGCAGGTTTTAGACATGAGTTGTCAGAAATTGAAATTACACCCCTGGCAAAAAGAAATTCTGATGGTCAGGTGGAATATCTTGATATCGATAATATGGTGGAAGAGGCTCGCTCGCGGGGGAATAAAATTAAGTTTATCGCTTCATTTTGTGAAAATAAGCTGAAGGTTTATCCCAAAGAGACCACCCCCGATGATCCACTTTTTGCGGTTGACGATGTCAAAAATGTCTTTATCTTCTACACCAAAAGATATAATAAATACCCGTTGGTAATTATGGGTCCGGGTGCAGGTGTTGATATCACTGCATCTGGTGTTCTCGATGATGTATTAAAAATAATCGGATCTTAAAATGGCTCCCGATTCAACTCGTAAACTTGTAAATAAAAGTGCCCGGGCTTTTGCTCCCGCCACTGTCTCCAATGTTGGTCCGGGATTTGATCTGATGGGATTTCCCGTTTTTGGTATTGGTGACGAGGTTGAAGTGAAGCCAAATGGAACTGGTGCCTCACGCATTACTGCCATTCATGGAAATACCTCGTTAAGTACTGCTATCGACGAAAATACGGCAGGGAAAGCAATAAAAAGTTTCCTCCTCGAGAATGCTCCCAATGAAGGAGTTGACATTATTCTCTACAAAAATATGCCCATCGGAAGTGGAATGGGTTCAAGTGCCGCAAGTGCTGTTGCAGGAGTTGTCGCAGTAAATGCTCTTCTTAAAGAACCTCTTCCACCTGAAAAGTTGATTAATTATGCTCTCGATGGGGAATTGATTGCCTCCGGAACAAGGCATGGCGACAATATTATTCCCTCCCTGATGGGTGGATTTATCTTGATCACCGATACTGAAAAATTTGAATTTATCAAAATCGACCCTCCCACCAATCTCGTCGTGATGCTCATTCACCCGCACATCGTTATAAATACAAAGCAAGCACGGGCTATTTTACCCGATATGATACCGACAAAAGATTCTATTCAACAAACTTCTGCCGCTATGATGCTGTTGACCGGATTGTTAAAAAACGATTTTAATTTAATCTCTGCAGCCTCAAAAGATTTTATTGCCGAACCTTATCGGTCAAAACTTATTCCGGGCTACCACGAGATGAAAAAATTGTTTTTGGCAAATGGTGCTTGTGCTTTTAATGTTTCAGGTTCCGGACCAACTTCGTTCGGGTTTTTTAACAGCGAACAAGCAGCTAAAAAACTCAGAAATATCGTGATTGCCAACTATAAAAATCTAAATATCGAAGTGGATATCTCACTCTCAAAAGTTAATAACCAAGGTTCAAAAGTATTGGAGATTTTATGAGATTTGTAAGTACCCGTGGCTCTGATTCCCTCTATAAATTTAAAGATGCTTTGTATTACGGACTTGCACCCGATGGCGGACTATTCCTCCCCGAGAGTATCCCGCATCTCCTCGAAGAACCTGCCGAATTAAGGGAATTGTCGCTTACAGAACTCGCTTTGCATTTTTTAAGCCCTTTTATTACAGGAATCGGCGAACAGGAATTTACAAGAATTGTAGAAAGAACTTTCAATTTTGATGTGAAAATTGAGTCCGTAAGTGGGAAAATATGGACTGCTGAACTTTTTCACGGTCCCACCCTTGCATTTAAGGATTTTGGTGCAAGATTCCTTGCAAATGTTATGTCTTATTTTCTTCACGAAGAGGGGAAAAAGTGTAAAATTCTTGTAGCCACTTCGGGTGATACGGGAAGTGCGGTGGCAAATGCTTTTCTGGGGATCGATTCTATCGATGTGGTTCTACTTTATCCCTCCGGAAAGGTCAGCAAAATTCAGGAACAGCAACTTACCACGCTCGGTAAAAATGTAACTGCACTTGAGGTTCAGGGCAATTTTGATGATTGTCAACAACTCGTAAAGTTGGCTTTTTCTGATGTTGAACTTCGTAATCAGGTAAATCTGTCCTCTGCAAATTCCATTAGTATTGCAAGATTGTTGCCGCAAGCGGTTTACTACATCTATACTTATATTAATCTCTTTGAAAAACTTGAATCCATAAATTTTGTGGTTCCAAGTGGTAATTTGGGCAATCTGACTGCAGGTTTGATTACAAAATTTGCAGGCCTGCCTGTCAACAGATTTTATGCATCTTTGAATCAAAATGATTCATTTGCAAAATTCCTCGAAACAGGTGAATATCTTCCACAACCGACAATTCAGACCCTTTCCAATGCTATGGATGTTGGAAATCCAAGCAATCTTGAAAGAATTATAGCTCTCTATAAAGGAAATATAAATTTGATGAGAAGGGACATTTCTGCAAAAAGTTATGTCAATGAAGAAACTTTTAAAATGATTGCCGATACCTGGAACGAGTGCCACTACCTTGCCGATCCTCATACTTCAGTGGGTTTGCTTTATGCAAGTGAACTCGCATCAAAATTCCGCCACGAAGACTTTGTTGTTATGTCAACAGCCCATCCCGCCAAATTTTATGAAGTCGTAAGCTCTGCCGCAGGTATCGATTTTGACATCCCGCAAAGACTTGCAAATTGTCTCAACAAACCAAAACTCAGCAAACTTATCGGAACTGATTATCAAGAGTTTAAACGACTGCTCCTGAACCCATAACCAAAGGCAAACCCCGGTCACTCTAGTACTCAGATCACTCAGGAATTCACATACTGATTAATTCCAAATTATTTTGTATTTTAGTTACGAGGTTCAATCATAATTCCTGCAGGTGGAAACCTGAAAACCTCAGCAAACAAAATTATTGAGGCGTTATGTCACAGTCGAATCAGAGTCCGGGTCAAAAAAAGAAGAATAGCCAACTTAAATTGATGGGTATTCTTGTAGCAGTAATAGTTCTACTGAACGCAGTTGTGCTATTTTTAGTGTTAAGTAATAAAGACAAAAAGGATGTCCCCATAGCGGTGGACACTATCTCTACAACCAAAAGCAAAACAACACCCTCCGAAGTTCCCGGTACAGACACAGTTTATGTGCAAGTACCACAACAAACGAATGAAAGAACCGCCGCTCCCGGTGGGCATCTTCCGGGCAAATACCCCGAAGCCAGCTTAAGAGATCTGAATATGAGTGATATTCGGGGGATGCATGTGTGGGATGTGGTGGTGATGCGGAATGAAATTTATGCCAGATATGGATATAGATTTAAGATAAGCCGGGAATTAAAGGACTATTTTGAAAGTCAGAGCTGGTACCAGGCACGAAATGAAAGTGTTGACTACATGCTCACTCCACTTGAAAAAAGAAATGTTGAATTCCTCGTGAGGCATACCCCAAATTATGATCCAAACAATATAAGAGGGAGCAATACTTATGTCAGATAAAAAAGCTCACTCCCGCACTATGTTTGCACCCGTTCGAATCAAATTCATCTCTATTCTTTTATTGATATTTTTTTACGGGTGTTCGGAAAGCAAAGACCGGGATAATGAGCGGAACCCCGCTACAAAATCTGACACAGTTGCCCCGACGACACAAAAAGAAATCGAGAATCCCCCGTTTGATTCATCCTTATCAATAGCTCTCTCAAAGTTGATCGATGAATCCAATTTCTCCGGTGTGGTTACCATTATGGGAAAAGACGGGAAAAAATATACAAGCTCGTACGGCTATTCTAATTTTGAAAAAGAGATAAAGAACGATGAATCATCTATCTTTCAACTCGCTTCTCTTACAAAAATATTCACCGCCGCTGCCATTTATGATCTCGAGAAAAAAGGAAAATTAAAGTTTTCTGATCATTTTACAAAACATCTGAAATCGGCACTTCCCTACAAAACAGTTCAAATAAAACATCTTTTAAATCATACATCGGGTATCCCTGACTATTTTACACTTGCCGAAAAAAATTATAAGGGAGCCGGTGGACCTGATAATAAACAGATATTCGGGCTCTATAACTCGAATCCGGTACCGTTAAACTTCGAACCTGGAAAAAGTTATGAGTACTCCAATATCAACTATATAATTCTTTCGTCGATTGTCGCAGATGTGTCAGGTGTTTCGTTCGAAAAATACCTTCGTGAATCAATTTCCGCTCCTTTTTTTCCTGCATCCGTTTTTGCAAGAGAAGAACTATTGGACTCAACAAAACAGGTTGCGATTGCTTACTCTTCAGTTGGTACAAAATATTCACGAATTCCTCCTGGAGCAACCCGCTTGTTGGAAAAAAGGAAGGGTTCAGGAGGGCTACATATCTCCGCTTCAGATTTGAATGCCTGGCTGACAAACCTCTTCTTCACCAACGACTTTTACACCAAAGTGATAAAAGATGCCGAACTCAAAAAGAAATTGGGTTCTAAAAATTACATCCTTGGCTGGTACACAGGCAGTCTCGAAAGGGCTGAATATCTCTATTGTTACGGTAAAAATCCGGGTATGAATTCCTATTGTGCTTATATTCCTTCATTGGAAATAATAGTAACCATACTGAGTAATAATGAAATTAACTCTCAAAAAACAGGTGACAAATTTGTTTCAACCATTATTTCAGAATCAAAGCGGTAAAAATTTGCTTAAGTGGTTTTTGCTTTTTGCAACCATCTCTTTGTGTTGCCAGTCGGAATCAAAAACCGAAACCAAAGGCTCATCACCTGCGGTGCAACAGGTACCCGTAAAAGATTCCGCCCATCCTCTTGTAACAGGCTATCCCGATTTTATCGATTCCGTTTCCGGGAATCTGATCTATTGGAAAGATGGTACAAAAATGGAGCTTCGCACCACTTCAAAAAAAGAGGTTAATCTTCAAAAAATTAGCGATAAAGAATTTGAAGATCTCCTTGCAAACTCCGACCCCTATATGATGTTATCTCCCGAATATCCGCTTTTGGCTCCAATTGGAGTACCCGGAAAGAATGAAGACCCGGGTAGATTTAGAAATACCGAATTTCTGAAAAAAATATATGGGGCAAATCAGCGACAGGTTGAGAAAAATCTCGTTACCGTAAAATGGTTAAAGAAAAATGTGAATAAATCTTTCTCCGTAAACAAAGTTAATGGTGCTGCTGCATCTCTCCAAAAAATATCTGATGAACTCGATAAGCTC
This sequence comes from uncultured Ignavibacteriaceae bacterium, assembly GCA_964431385.1. GTDB lineage: Bacteria > Bacteroidota > Ignavibacteria > Ignavibacteriales > Ignavibacteriaceae > UTCHB3. The sequence continues at coordinate 33,502 of CAYSJM010000018.1, forward strand.
CCTAAAAAATTCATGAAGTACCTCGATAATCCTGCGGGTACTTTCCTTTGGAGGAATATCGCAGGAACCGATAATCTAAGTGCTCACAGTTTTGCGATATCAATCGATATTAATGTAAACCAGAGTCACTATTGGAGGGGTTACAAAAAAGAAAAAGATGGCTTGCTGAAATTCAGAAACAATATTCCGATGGAAATTGTTGAAATTTTCGAAAAACATGGATGGATCTGGGGCGGCAGATGGTACCATTTTGACACCATGCACTTTGAATACCGCCCCGAAATAATAGCGGCTGTTAAGTTAAAATGATGTTTCTTTTGGAGAGATGATCGATAACAAAATCGAAACAGTTGTCTTTCATCCCGATGATCTCCGGAGGGAAACACCCTCTTTCATTGAAAAGTCCGTTAAGAATTAATCCGGCTCCCGCAGTACAGGTGTAACCGGTGGTGCGAGACATTGAGGAAACCCCCGATTCACGGTCGAACCTGTCAAAAAGAGTCTGTACAGTTTCAATTTGATCGCCGGCTACAGTTCTCAACGACCTTAACCTCATCACAGTAAATTCATCTTCATTGGTGCCTAATTTCCAATCTTTGAAGAGCAATTTTGAAGTGAACTCCCTCGGTTTTACCATCTTTCCCTGAAACTCGATCTCCACTTCCGAGAGAAAACCTACAAATCTTAGAGCTTTCATCAAGTCGATATGTCCTGGGTAACGAAGCGTCATTTCTCTCATGTCGTTTACTGGAATGGTATCCAAAATGGAGCGTAAACCGTCTGTATAAAAAGCTTCAAGCGTTCCAACTCCATCAAAATCCACAAACTCACTCCCTGAAAGAGCTTCTCTGGTTACAATTCTTCCCCCTTCTTTTACTCGAGCGGGTCTGGTGTATTCTTCGAGTACATCAACGGGCGAGAAGGGAGCTTTATACTGGAACGGGTATTTTCTCTCTGCGGGCAAACCACCAACCATGCATTCAAGAAAATCCACTCCTCCTTTTGCATACTGGTTACCAAACCAAAGATTACTAAGCCCGGGAGCAACCCCAAAATCAACGATTGCAGTAACTCCATTTTCGCGTGCGAGTGCATCGAGAGGGGAATAATCTTCAGGAAAGAAAGAGATATCAACTATGTTTTTTCCCGATTTAATAACCGTCTCAACCGTTTTATAACCCATAAAACCGGGAACTGCCCCTACCACAAGGTCGGAGTCCTGTATCAGTTTTGCAATTGTTTCACCATCCGAAAGATCAGCCGCCATTGTGTTGATCCCAAATTGAGCGAGCAAAAAGAGGTTTCCCTCATCAATGTCGATGGATGTAACTGAGTATGTTTTAGCGAGATCGCGAGCTATTGCCCTGCCGACCATTCCAGCACCAAGAATAGTTATGTTTTTCATCACAGTCCGGTATTTAATAAAAAGAATAAATAAATTACAAAAATATAACCAAGTGAATCAACTTTATTAGATAATTTGTTATATTTGACTAACAATTTTCAGAAGTTTGTTGACTTGTTCTTCCCCTGATAAGTCAACCTTAATGACGATCCCCGGCGCCCCCATGCCGGGGTTTTTTTATTCCCGCCCTTCGGTCACGAATTCCTAACCTGACGATTCCCCATATTTTGACTATTTTACGACTGTAAAAAAATCTTTTTAAACTTAAGGAAACGAACAGTGAGATCAACCAAGGTTATGCTTTTTCTTCTCTTTGCTTTTGTGGTTGTACAAGCCCAAAAAGTAGAAAAAGTTGTATCTATGCAGAACAAAATTTTAATGGCTCCGCAGGAATCACCCGACGGAAAAACTCTTGCCTTTACACAGGAAGGATATAACGGCATCTTCTTAATGAACGATGTAAAGGAAATTCGCGAGCTGACGGGCGACAATGCCTCCGGTTTTGGATTCAAATGGCTTCCGGACAACTCCGGAATTGTAGCCAGAAGTGCCAGATATATCGATATCAAAAGAGAGAACAGCGTAGTGATTTACAATGTTTTGGGAGCAAATACACTTCAATTAAGCGATTTTTCGGGCAGAATGACTGTCCTTCCCGGCGTTTCCACCGCCGGAGATATCTTCTTTGTTGAAAATAATACTCTAAAGAGCTACGACCCCGTTTCAAAAACCACCGCCCCTTCTGCCCCAAAAGGAGTTGCAGCTTTTATTGAAAATGATAAGATTTCTGTTATCTCCAATACCACCAAAAGAGTGATTGAACCCGTAAAAGAGGAGAGATGTATAAATGCCTCCCTTTCACCCGACGGTAGCAAGGTAGCATTTGAAATTCTGGGTGGAAACCTCTATATCGTCAATTCAGACGGAAGTGGACTCACAGATCTTGGTACTGGTTACCGTGCTTCATGGTCACCCGATTCCAAATATCTCACATATATGCTTTCAGTTGACGACGGACATTTTATCACCGGCTCGGAAATTTACCTCGTGAAAGCCGATGGTTCAGAGAAAAAAGCTATAACAAACTCCTCAGATAAAATCGAAATGAACCCCTCTTTTAGTGCTGATGGAAAATATATCTGGTTCGATAATGTCTCCGACGGTTCGATCTATAAAATGGAAGTGGAGGCATACAAATGAAAAAATCGATCTTCATATTTACACTTCTTTTATCCTCAATCACCTGGTCGCAGGTTACGGGGCTTTCGGGTTGGAACATTGTACTCGATCCCGGACACAGCCAGCAGGAAAACATGGGTATCTATAACTACCCTGAAGCAATGAAAAATCTTTATGTGGCTAAACATCTTAGAGCATTTTTGCAAGACTCAACTGATATCGACACTGTTTACATGACCCGCACAGACAGTTTACAGCTCGTTGGTCTTTCTCAACGGTCTGACTACGCCAACTCAATCGGAGCGGCTTGGTTCCACTCCATCCATAGCGATGCGGGAGCTGCAAGCAGTAACACAACTCTCTTGCTCTGGGGGCAGTATGCCAACGGTCTCGAGAAAATCCCAAATGGTGGAAAAGCTTTAAGCGATATCATGATCGGCAATCTGACAAAAGGGATGAGAACTTCCACAAGCAGAGGCTCGGTGGGTGATTGTACTTTCTACGGTTGCACAAGCGGCGGTCCATATCTTTCTGTAAACAGATTGACAAATATGCCCTCTGAACTTAGTGAAGCCGGATTTCATACCAACCCGATGCAAAACACTCTTAATATGAATTATGAATGGAAACGACTCGAAGCTAAAACCTTCTGGTGGTCTATCATCAAATTTAAGGGTGCAAGCAGACCTTATCCCGGAATTGTAGCCGGAAAAATAACCGACAGTGAGAGCGGTTTGCCTATAAATGGTGCCGTAATTACTGTTGACGGAAGAACTTACAAAACTGATACATATCAGTCACTTTTTTATAAGTACACAACCGATTCCACTCTTTTGAGGAACGGATTCTACTATTTTGAGAAGGTACCGGCAGGGAACCAGCAGATAACTGTGAGTGCACCCGGCTATGAAACATTTGTTGGTACTGTTGCCATGAGCGATACTTTTATCACTTTCAGGGATGTGCAACTTGGAAACATCACCCCTCCTTACATAGCCGAGAATATCCCCGCACCGGGTGATTCAATCTATCCGGGTCTAAAAAATATTCAAATAACTTTCAGCAGACCGATGGATGTGGCTTCTGTTAATAGTGCCATTTCATTTAATCCACCCGTCGCAGGTGCAACTACAACCTGGGGTAACTCCGACAGAACTGTCAGCATCACCACTTCGGGAATGGCTTACAGCACACAATATACCCTCACCATTCAAGCGACTGCGAAGGATAAATTTAACCATCCTCTCGATGGCGATGGAAACGGTACAGGAGGAGATCCTTTTGTACTATCTTTCAAAACGAGAGTCTCAGATCAGGTGCCACCTGTTATTCTGAACCACTATCCTGCTGCAGCTTCCGAAGTGAAGGAAATAAGACCTGTAATCAACATTTCGTTTAACGAACCACTAAAAACCGCTTCTCTCGGAGGTAAAATCTCCTTTGTGAATGCCGCAACTAATGCCAATATACAAACTTACACACGGTATTATCCCGGTAGCGATGTATCTGCAATAAATATCTTCACGAGAGAAGACCTTGTTGTTGGACAGCAGTATAAGCTGCGAATTGAAGCCGGTGTTGAAGATATGAGCGGAAATCCAACTTCGCAGGCTTATGAATTCCTCTTTTCGCGTGCCAACTACGCCTCCTCAACCACTTCAACAATCGATGCATTTGAGTCGGGAATCGCAAACTGGTGGGTACCTCAGCAGTCAGGTACAACTATTGGAATTTTGACCGATACAACCAACATCTATTCAGATGGCGTAATTATCAATCATGGTTCGTCAAGTGCCAAGTCGATGAAACTTACCTATGGCTGGGATCTGAATGCTTCAGAATGGCTGATCAGAGAATATTATGGAGCCACTTCACCAACATTTGGTGTAAACAACTACTTCCTTGAAACTTACCTCTTCGGTGATGGAAGTGGAAATAAATTCAGATTCTGCGTGAACGATGGCGGAACAGGCGGACATGAAGTGAGTAAGTGGATAACAATCGACTGGTTTGGTTGGAAATTAGTTAGATGGGATCTCGGACGCGATACAGTAGGCAGTTGGATCGGAAACGGTCAACTCGAAGCTCCTCTCGGTTTCGACAGCTACCAACTTACCCGTTCAACAGATGGTAAAGTTATCGGTACCCTCTACTTTGATGACCTTCAATATACTCAATATATCCCTGTTGGAATTGAAGCAGAACAAAATGGAGTGCCTGCAGAATATGCTCTCGCACAAAATTATCCAAATCCTTTTAATCCCGGTACTATTATCAAGTTTAGCCTTCCCCAAAGAAGTGCTGTTACTCTCGATGTTTATTCCGTACTCGGTGAAAAAGTTGCTTCACTCATTAACAGCGAAATGGAAGCCGGAACTTATAATTACAGATTTGATGCTACCAACTTGCCGGGTGGAGTTTATATCTATAAACTTTCTACCGGTTCAGGTGTGATCAGCAAAAAAATGCTGCTCCTTAAATAGTGTTAGAGTAACCGGGTACCTGAGTACCTGAGTTATGGATTGTAGAGATACCAAAAAAAAGAGAACCTGAGCGATTATCACCTCTAATCACTCAGGTTCTCAGGTACTCAAGTCACTCAAGTATTTACTTTATCTCGATCGTCTTGGGTTTAATTCTCTCGTGTTTTCCCAGACGGAGAACGAGTTGCCCATCTTCGAAAGATGCTTCAACATTATCAGTATCTATCGAATCCGCTACTTTGAATTTGCGGTAGAAGTTACCCGTATTTATTTCTTTCAGTAAAATCTTCTTCCCTTCCTGTTTCCTTCTGTCGATTCTTCCCATAAGAACCAGATTCCCGTTTTCAAGATTGATTCTTACATCATCTTTTTTCACTCCGGGCATCGAAGCGTAAACGAAGAATGCCTCATCATCTTCAAGAAGGTTAACTTCGGGGAGTACCCAATTTTCTTTATCGAAAGATTCTTTCCAGGTATCTTCCGTGAGGTTTACCATTGCCTCGTTGTTTTCTGTTGTTTTAATCTCTTTTGACATGACAATTTTCTCCTTTCACTTATTTTATTTCAATGCTTTTGTTTGTTTCAGGTTCTTTCTCTGCTCTTTTTAACGAGACTGAAAGAATACCATCTTTGAAGGCTGCTTCGATGCTGTTTCTGTCAACTTCGAATGGCATTTTGAAGCTGCGTTTGAACGAGCCTGCAATTCTTTCGCTGATGAAGTAGCGAGTGTTCTCATCTGTAGTCAATCGCTTTTCTCCCTCAACAGTGATGGTGTTTTCGACAACTGAAAGCTTAATGTCTTCTTTTTTCAATCCGGGCAGTTCAAGATGAATTGTAACTGTTCCTTCTTTTTCTATGATATCTGCTCTTGGACTGAAAACAGCCGGCTTCGAAAATGATGACTTAAATTCCCTTTCGAGTGAATCGGCAATCTCATTGCTCATTCTTAACATCTCTTTTACCGGGCTATAAACCAAAGTTCTCATTGTTATTCTCCTTTGTTTAATTTCTGAATGATTGTTGAACTCTTTGACTTATATTATACAAATAGCGTGCCAATCCGTTTTTCTCCGTTTTTTCATCATTTTTAACAGATGACTTCAAAACAGAATGACAATATGACAGACAAAATGTCAAACAGAGTCTGTAATTATGACAAAAAATGACAATATGACAGACAAAGTGACAGTTCAAAAAATATTCCCTCAAATACTTGATAATTTCATCAGAATTACGCATGTTTGAATTTATACTTCAGCACATTTAAAAGGCTTTCAAGTGCGGTTCAGAAGCAGATATTCCATTAAAACCATTTTAGTGGCAGGTGTGATTGTTCTTTTTCTTCAGGCAATCACGCAGCTTGTTTTTAGCGTAAGCGGCAACAATTACGATCATAAAGCGACCGATTTTATCTATTCGATTGCTTATAATAACGGTACAACCCCCGCCCCGAGTAACAGGGTCGTCTTCCTGAATATTAACGATAAAACTTACGACTGGCTGAAGTCGAACCAGCTCGATCGAAAGTTTCTCGCTAAAGCAATTGATGATTTATCATCTTATTCACCCGATGCAGTGATGTTCGATATCCTTTTTGCCCGCCCTTCCTCACCCAAAGCCGATTCCATTTTTGCCACTTCCCTCAAAAACGCAGGCAACATCTGTCTTCCGGCAGGACTTTCCGTCTCGTTTGACAATAAAGGGGGAATGGACAAAGAAGGCGTTTATTACGAGCGATTGGTGAATGAATTTTTGATCCATCCTAAAGAATCGGGCGAAGGGGAGCCCTTTATTGCTGGAAGGGGACTCTACCAAACCGATATTCTGGCTGAAGCTGCTGCCACTTCGGGGCATATAACAGCTGTCTCCGAAAGCGATGGCGTTTATCGTTTTTATCCGATGTTGATAAAAGTTGATTCCGGCTATTTCCCAACCTCAACACTCGCGATGTTCCTGAAAATGAATGATGTGGAGCCCGACAGCATCTTTGTGAGGTGGGGCGAAAGCATTACAATTCCTGCTCTTAAGGAGAGTAAACTCGAAAAAGATGTCGTTATTCCAATTGATGAACACGGACAGACATTCATCCCGTATCCGCTAAAGTGGCAGGATGATAAAAGAAAAATGGAGATCCGCAACTTCACCGAAAGAGCGGAAGACCCCGAACTCACCGATGAACTGACAACCTTTTACGAGGGAAATGTTGTGTTTGTTGGGGATGTCTCAACCGGGATATCGGATACGGGACCTACAACTCTCGATATTGCAGCCCCACTTGTGGTTATTCACGCCGCCATGATGAATGCACTTCTTACCGAAAGTTTCTTCACCACATTCGGTAAATGGTCGTTCCTCATGGTTATCCTGCTGATTACAACTGTGATGACCTTGATAAGCACATTCAAAAATGGATTATTCCTCCATGTTTTCTTTGTCGCTATAATTGTTTTTTCATTTCCACTGGCTTATTTGCTCATCGTTGAGCGGATACTCTTTCCTTTGGTTACACTTCAGGGTTATACCATTATCGGGTACCTGATTCTGCTCCTTACTATTCAATATACCTCTTCTAAAGAGCAGTCGTTCATTAAATCTGCATTCTCCCGTTACCTTTCACCGAGTGTGGTTGAAAGGCTTATCGAGAATCGTGAAGGACTCGCTCTCGGCGGTGAGGAGAGGGAACTGACGGTCCTTTTCTCCGATATAGCCGGCTTCACAACAATCTCCGAAACGATAAAACCACAGGACCTCGTAAAACTGCTGAATGAATATTTTACCGAAATGACATCTATTGTCACTTCCAACGGTGGAATTATCGACAAGTATATCGGTGATGCAATCATGGCGGAATTTGGGGCACCTCTTGCATTTGAGGGGCATGCACTCGCCGCAGTAACCTCCGCTTTACAAATGCAAAAAAAATGTGACGAACTTAATATAGTCTGGCACGAAAAAGGTCATCCGGAAATAAGAATGAGAATTGGAATCAATTCGGGCGGGGTCATTCTCGGTAATATGGGCTCACAACAGGTTTTTGACTATACTGTCGTCGGCGATACGGTTAATCTTGCCTCACGACTCGAAGGAGCCGGGAAAGTTTACGGTTGTAATATCTTAATCTCTGAGAGCGTTTTTAACCAGATTAACGGAAGTGGAATAAAAACCAGACCGCTCGACTACATCAAGGTTAAAGGAAAAAACAAAGCTGTAAAAGTCTTTGAAGTTATTGCCGAAGAAGCTTACAACAAAGAAAAAGAGTATTTTGTGAAGTTCGAAGAGGCTCTGAATCTCTATTTTTCTAAAGATTTTACTGCCGCATCCAACTCTTTTGTTGAATGTCTTGCCCTCAGGGAAAAAGATGTGGCATCAAACGAATTTCTGAAGAGAATAAAATATTTTGAGAATAATGAGGTTCCCACCGATTGGGACGGTTCTTTCCAGATGAAGGAAAAATAAGGGCGTAACGATTGTGGCATAAATATTAAATTTAAGGTCAACTTTTTTTTATTTTCGTAAATTTCGGTACCAATGAGACGATTACTTTTACTGATACTTCTTGCTTTAACTGTTTCAGTCTATCCACAGACTTATAAAGAACTCGCCACCAAAATGCAAAACTTCTTTTCGCAAGGCAACTACGGTATTGCCCTGGTTTTTGCGGAACAGGCGGCTGCGCAGGCTGAAAAAGAGTTTGGCAAGGAAGACACCTCGTACGCCAAGGCTCTTAATAATCTGGCAATGGTGTATCAAAAAAGATTGCGTTACCTCGATGCCGAGCGAACTTTTTTAAAGACTCTAAAAATTAAAGAAAAGTCGGTTGGCACTAACACTTTTTCTTATTCAACCACCCTGATTAATCTTGCAGATCTCTACAAAACAAGAAAAGATTATGTAAAAGCGTTTGAATACTACCAGCTCGCCTCTAACATCGACAAGTCGATAACGGGGGAAACGAGCGAAATTTATGCTTCCGGTCTCGCTAACATCGGCAGAATGTGCTACTTCCTCGAAGACCTCCCAAAAGCACTAAATTTTCTGAATAATTCTCTCAATATCAGAGAAAAAACCCTCGGAAAAGATAATGTTCAATACGCCGTTAACCAGGTTTACCTCGCAGACTGTTATCTCCTCGCAGGTAACTTCGACAGGGCAGATTCACTCTATAAATTGGGTCTCTCAATCTTAACTTACAAAATCGGCACAATTCACCCCCTTTTCCTCGGTGCCCTGAAACAACTTTCAACTCTCTACATCAAAAAAGGGGAGTTAAGAATTGCGGATTCTCTCCTTTTTAATGCTCTTAGCATAATTGAACCACGATATACCAAACACAGTCTGGTTTTCTTCGATTTCCTCGGTGATTATGCCGATTTAAAATTAAAACAGGGTGACCTGATAAAAGCAGAACAACTTGGAATTGAGGTTTATAACGGACGAAAATCCCTGTTAGACAGTCTGAATCCCGAAATTAATAAAGCAGCTCTTCACCTCGCTAAGGTATTCTTCAGACAGGAGCGATTTGAAGAGGCTGCCGGTATGATAACTGAAATCTTCGGCAGATGCCTCGATATAAGGCAGGTGCTGTACCCTGCACTTCCAATCCCCGATATTCAACTTATCGAAAAAGATGCCGAGGAAGCTTTTGGCATCTACAATTCAATTTTTATGAAAAAAATGGCTTCAAATGATGAAGTTCGCCACCTGGCATTTAATAATTATCTCATCCTCTCCATGCTAAATCCGGGGAAATACTGGTTTGCAAAAAAACTGCTCGACGGTAAATATATTACCGAAGATGAGAGTGATTATGTCTTCTGGCTTCGCCATGCTGAGTATTACGGTAACCTGAAACTTCTTCCAAAAAAAGAACTTGCAGACTGGAATGAGAATTTGGATACCATTTATGGTGCAGTTACTTCAACTGCATCCAAACTTTCGGCAGACTCTGTCTTCGCAAAAACCAATGTAAAATTTTCATTCGAATGGAAAGATTATCTTAATACGCTCGGTAAAGATGAAATTACAATTGTGATTGTTCGAGGTGAAACTTCCACCGCCGACTATCCGGGTGAAATCAGCTACGGTGCACTCCTGCTCGACGGTGAAAAAGGGAAAGATCCCCAATTCATCGAGATTAAAGATGGTAACAAGTTGGAAGAAGAAGTTTTAGCCGATTATAAAAAAAGTGAACCCGACAAAAGGG
>CAYSJM010000018.1:43871-48769 GCA_964431385.1 uncultured Ignavibacteriaceae bacterium
AAGTTGGAAGAAGAAGTTTTAGCCGATTATAAAAAAAGTGAACCCGACAAAAGGGGTCGCAAATTTTATAAAGACCTCTGGGGCGACATTTCCGCAGCGTTCGAAAATAAAAAGAAGCTACACATCAAACTGTCCGGATTATACAAACAGATTGCCGTGGAGCTTCTTTATGACGAAACTAAAGGGAAAACTCTCGGAGAGCTTTATCAGATAGAGTCGGAGTAAGAACTGTCGTAGAGGTGATCTGCCATACCCAAACCGAGGTAGGTCTTCTCACCAAATCCTGCAATAAAACCTGTCCTGATCAAATTTGGATCACCTGTGATGGTACACGGCGATAAAATTCCGATCACATCCGTCGGCTTTGCCTTTGGATTTTCGACACATATCTTTTTAGTGATCCTGTCGTGTTTTGCAGCATACTCCTCATCCCACTGGATGTGTAACGGTCCCGGCTGATAGTGCAGATTCCTCGAGATGGTTTTATACTTGTCGATCAAATTATCGCGCAACAAAGTATCAAACTCATATTTATCCTCGGGCCTCAAAAAGTAAACTCGTTCCTTCTGATTAACAAATCGAAAAGTAGTGAGCACAAGAGGTGAAAGGAAAATAAACCTCATCTCTGAAGTGAACGAAGTCTCCGGCACAAAGTCTAATTTTGCACTTTTAAGCGTTATATCCTCACCCTCCACTTTAAACTTAAAATCATTTTTAACTGAATCTGCGAGCAGATCGAAGTCAAGAAATTCATTAAGTATCGGGAATGAAACATTAATAAATGCTTTGGGGGAGATAAGCTGAATCATAGGACCTGACATTTTCATCTTCTCAAAACGAAGTGAAAAAGTGAAAAGGTCAAACTTCCTGGGGTCCAGATTGTAGCCGTTTTCCCTTAGGAAATCTGCAAACTGGGGCGTACCTGTCCTTAGCAGCCGCCTGAGGGCTGTTGAAATACCGTAATTGTAATTTACTGACAATTTTTTTGGTTCGATGTGAACCGCTATTCTTATTCGCATAGATCCCGTAGTACGATTGAATATAAAAAATGATTAAAACAATTTGTAAACAAAATTATAAATGTAATATAGCAAGATAAGAATAAATGAGTTAAAAATCAGGTGAAAGCCCGGAACTAATACTCAATGGTAAATTTAAAATTGATCCAGGTAACATCCGAAGTGTTGCCTGTTGAAACCTGTTTCGCCGAATTATGTTTGAGCGATAAATAAAAAGTCAGGTCGCGAAAAGCCTCGTACGAAACCCCAACTTCAAAATTGTTGTAGTTGTAAACATCACCCGATAAAAACTTTATATGTTCTGAATCGATGCCCGCACGGTGAGGCTCAAACAGATTTCCGCCCGCATTATACGACAAATTGCCGTTGGCGTCATATTCATTCCATCCTTTTCTGGTAAAACTGTAGGAAGCGTATAGATTTGTTATGTAGTTAAGGGCATAATCAGCTTTTATCAAAATCTGGTCGGCATTTGGTCCTATCGGATGCCCAAGTGGTGTATCCCACGAAGTGTAGGTATTCTTCGGATTTGTATGAGTGTAAACATAAGGTCTTATTCTGGTGTACTCGGCTATCAGTGTTAAATCGGGGACTGGTGTGTACCAGTAAGCTCCCAGTTGATATGCTGTTTTGTTCGAGAATCTTTCAAGATCGGCGAGCTCACCAAGAATGTTTTCATCCAAAAAGAATGAAGCCTGCAATTCGAGATTGGGGATAAAATCGGTCTGCAAATCAAAAAAGAGAGTGCCGTTGTCCCTGTCTTGAAGCGACATTTCTGCAAATTTGTAAAAAATCAGCGGGTTAAGGTAGGTCAGGTCAACACCCCTGCCCGAATAAACAATTACTTCACCGATTGATACATCAAAAAGATCGGGGAGGTGTAACTGGAATTTGTTTGCAGCAATATATTTGGTGTAGTTGTCGTTCCGAACAATCTGAAATCTCCCGACCGTCGATGCCTGGTAGGATGTGTATCGGATTGGTCCATACTTAAATTGAAACTTAAAGAAATCGAGATTGGCGTGGTCACCCGAAATTACGAGGTTACTCCCATATCCAAAAGCAAATTTGGTTTTTTCCCTCCCTATCTGTGCCAGCATTTCCATCCCCTTGACCGGAGTGGTGCTCCACTTAAAATAACCGTCTGTGTAGTCATAACTCGGGGCAAATTCGATATTTTCAACAAACTTGAAGTTATATGCGAGTCGCGGATCCACTTCCAAAGCAAATTCCCGGTTCCCCGTTGCGAGCCCCTTAACCACATATAACATATAGCCAAAGTTTTTCAAAACGGTACCCTGGACTCTGAACCCCACATCGTAGATTGCTGCATTGTTCACATCCGGTTTCAGACGATGCCCGTATTGGAGTGACCCAATCCCCTCTGCATAGGCTGTGACATTACTGTCGGCATAGGCATAAAGATATTTTATTTTTTGCGAAAAGATGTCCTCAAGGTTCTGCCCAAAGCTTTCTCCACCCCATAAATTTGTTACATTTTCACCCTTGGTTATGCCCGAGACATTCTCTAAATAGCGTTGTAACTTCTTTTTTTCGGTGTTTGTCAGTTTGTGTTCCTGCTTTTTTATCTCTTCAAGAAATGTAGTCACTTCGGCATACGACATGTTTGGCACATCGTCGTGTATGCTCTGAATTATCCCCTTCACCTTCATCTTTTTCATAAACGAGTAAACACCATCGTCGATGTTAATGTTTTCCACCTGGGCAAAGAGGGGTGAAGCAACCAATATAAATACAAAAAGTAAAGGGTATTTTATCATGTTAAATTATATCCAACAGGTCTAAAGCAATTAAAAAACTTGAAATTAAAAGGACTATCTTAACAACTTTTTCACCCAGTTTAAGAACCGTTTTTGCAGAAAACCAGGCTCCAAAAATGGAACCGATACCGAGAAAAAGTCCGGCAAGCCAGTCAATCTGTCCATGATAAACAAAGATGAAAAAAGCGGGTATTGTGAAAATAAAAGCGATGAACACTTTGTGAACATTCACTTTTACAAGATCAATCTTCAAAAAACTTCGCAAAATGAACATTATAAAAATACCCGTTCCCGCCTGTATGAACCCGCCATAAAATCCTATTGCAAAAAGCAGAGGGTATAGTGCCAGTCGTGATTTAACAGGGGAGGCATTCTCACCAGTTTTCACAGGAATGAACATCAGAAGTGAAAGCACAATGGTCACCACTCCGAGAATCTTTACAAAAACATCACCCTCAATTCTAACGGCAGCAAGAGCACCGATAATGGCTCCCGGAATAGTGAATAATGCAAGTCTGAACGATTCCTTAAAATAGCTCATCTTCTCATTCGAAAAAGCAACCACTGCCGTTAAATTTTGCATTAGAATGAAGATGCGGTTTGTCCCGTTTGCAAGATTTGGATCAAGTCCGATGTAAATAAGAGCCGGAAGTGTCAGTATGGAACCACCTCCTGCCATAATATTTAAGATGCCGGTGAAAAAACCGGTAACTAAAAGGAGTGAATATTTAAGAAGATCGTCCAAGTTTAAATCTAAAAGAATGATAAGCAAAGAGCAAAATTAAATAAATATTTTAAACTTTTAACGATTCAGGAACTTGAAACAAATAATAATAGTTTGTAATAATAAATCATGGAGGTTAAAATGAAACTGTTTCTGTATGCATCGTTTGTAGCAGCTTTTATTTTGGGCTTTGCCTGGAGCGGACACACAACTTACGCCGGTACCAATGGTGATCCTAAAAAAGAGATTAAGAAGCAAGAGTGCCCCTGGCTGGCTGGTGAAAAAACATCCAAATGCCCCTACACCGGTAAGGAAGGTGCCTCCAACAAAACAAAAAAAGATTCAAAAAATTCCGAGTGCCCTTACACCGGTAAAAAAGGGGAATGCCCCTACTCCGGCGACAAAACCGAGTGTCCTGTAACAGGTGAAAAAGGGAAGGTTTCAACGGGTAGTGAGTCAACTCCCGTGAAAAAAATAGAAGTGAAAAAAGTTTAGTTCATAACTAATTAATTGATCGCACCGGGAGGCTGCTTCGAAAGAGTCAGCCTCTTTTTTTTATCAGATTTGGTCCTTACACTTTTCCAATATTCAAGCATTTCCTCATCCGACATGTCTTTTATCTCTTCATAAATTATAGATTGAGCTTTTCTTTTAAACTCAATACAATCAAATTTTTTCTCAGGTTTATTCGTCATAATTAATAATCTCACGCACCGTAAATAGATTTATGCAGAATACTCGAGATGAGGGTTTGGCAGGGTATGCCCTCCTCGAGAGCACGCAATTTTAGAAGGGCGATATCTTTCTCACTCAATCTTATATTAATTCTCTTGTTTTTGAGAGTTGTCATCCTGGCTGCCACCATTAACTCTGTTTTGACCGAATCAATATCCGCAACGGAAATCAACTCATCATTTTCATCTGCTTTAATTATCTCTTTTTCAAACTCGTCGTATTTCATACTCTAATCTCCAAGATACATAATTCAATAGAATGGGGTTTCAACCCCATGTCCGGGCGGGAAAATCACAAAAATAACTGCGATGTGGGAGGCCGGCAGTCCCTCCATGCAGAACCTTTGACCCGGCTATACCGCAGGCTCCCTGCAAGCGACGCCGAAATATCTTGCTATCACATCGCGTAAATGGGTTGAATTACTTCCCAAAATAATAAATTTATTGCAATTCTCCAATGTATGAAATACATCGGTACTACAGGCGAAATATTTGTAGAAATTGACCCCGGGTAGGGGACGCAGGATTTTCGCAGAGAGACAGGTGTTGTGGCGACATGTGTGTAGAGCCTGACCCCGGGCAGGGGTCTTGTATGGGTAGAATGTGCCCCGTCAGGGGTGCCGTTTGGGTAGCTGGGGTT
>CAYSJM010000019.1:0-48388 GCA_964431385.1 uncultured Ignavibacteriaceae bacterium
TACTAAAAAGATTGATTTTTTCCGATTCACAGATACCTCCGTCTATAAAATTTTCCTGTCAATAACTGCAAAAATAATGCAATCATTGCAGAATTCAATGATCGGGATTGAATCAAAGAGGAATATATTTTATAAAAGTCTTGACTTTGAGTAAAAATTAACCTAATTTAGTAATCATGTGTGTTAATATTTTATTCTCTGAATTTTCAGTATAGAAAATGATATTCACACAATATTAAATTTCACTCTAAAAGGAATCGCATCATGAAAAATTTGTACAATATCAGTTATCTTTTCTTTGCAGTTATATTTATCGGTTGTAGTTCTTCCGTTGACATCCAAAAAACCGGCGCGGGTAATATACCTGAGTGGTATCTCAATGTTCCCTCCGATCCTCAATACCTGTACGCATCCAACACCGCCGCTTCTCAAGATATGCAGTTATCCATCGATAAAGCTACAGTTTCAGCTCGGACAGAGATAGCTTCACAATTGGAAGTAAAACTCGCTTCCAGAACTAAGCTATTTCAGGAAGAAGTAGGTCAGGGCGAATTGGGTACAGTTTTAGAGCAATTCAGTGTCGCAACTAAAACCGTTGTGTCACAAGTGATGAATGGTACCACCCCATCGAAGAAAGAATTGGTCAAGGATGGTGACAACTGGAGAGCTTATGTTCTTATCGCTTATCCTCTGGGAGCCGCAAATCAGGCATTGATGAACCAAATTAAACAGAACAAAGCTCTTTATACCGAATTCAAGGCAACAAAAGCATTTGAAGAACTCGAAAAAGATGTAAAAGAGTACGAGAGTAAACAAAAGTAACCATTTGTATTTATAACTCCAGGGAGGAGTGTTTGGGTCGCTACTATCACAATACGGGAATTATCTGTATTGTACTAACCATGCTTTTTTGTCACTCTCTTTCCGGACAATCCGGAAAATGGGAGAATGGGACAGGTGTGATAAAAATATCAAATATCTCACCCGAAGAAGCTCGTATGAAGGCTTTGGATGCTGCCCGTGCGGATGCAATTCAGAAAGCTGTTGGAGTGGTAATCTCCGAGGGAGTATTGAGCTACCAGACAGAAACCACCACAGGTGAGTTTAACGACTACTTCTCCTCCTTCACAAAATTTGCCAACCAGAAAACTTCCGGAAAAATAACCAAAGAGAGAATACTATCCGACAGGATTGAAAACCTGGAAGGGGTATTGTCTTGTGTTGTCGCATTGGAAGCATTTGTCGAAAATGAAACAGGTGAACCTGATCCAAACTTTACCGTTGAAATATTGATGGAAAAAGAGGTTTACCTGTTTCGAGGGAAAAACAGTGAAAGTGACCAACTTGAATTCAAAATATGGGCGAGTGGAGATTGCTATGTTTATCTTTTTGCGTTATCAGCAACAGATTCAGTTCAGATGCTGATACCGAACAAGTATATGCAAGAGATAAAATACATCGCCGGAAGTACTGAACAGCAATTTGAGAGAGATGCCAAGAAAATAGATTTAAAATTCACTGTCACACTTCCCTCAGCTGTTGACAGGGCATATGAAGCACTATATATCGTTGCTTTGAAGGATAGGATAGACCCATTGGTTGATGGAAACTCATCTCTCTTTAAGAATCAATCTACCGGGACCATTTTAGCTCTGACTGAGTTAAATAAATGGCTGGTTAGAATTCCTGCTAACAAGCGATCTCAGAACATGACCAAATATGAAATCAGAAAGATTGGATCATAACAATGATACATATCTTAAAATACTTTTTACCCATTCTGATAATCGGATCAACAACAATTTTTGGTCAGATTAAAATAAATAACATAAAAACGACCCAAACGGGCGATGAAATGTTGATAGAGTACGACCTGGTCGCAGAGGAAAAGGAAGAATACGAAATAAAACTTTTCCTTATGCGTGAAAGTGTTCCGGGTTTTAAGTATCCGGTTCTTGGTGCCAAGGGCGATGTTGGCAAGGTTGTATTCTCAAAAGGGAAGAAGCTTATAAGATATCCATTGGATAACTCGTATATACAGTTCAATCCCGAGGTAGAGGATTTCTATTTTCAGATTGAGGTGTACGAAATGAGCACGGGAATACCCTGGTACTACTACGCGTTAGGAGGGGTTCTTACAGGTGGAGTAGCTGTCGTTCTTTTGCTTATCAATAATAACAGTGAAGAAGAACCTCCGGTGACGATCGGCGCGCCACCGGTGAGGCCCTGAAGGTGAAACATGAATAAACTTTTATTGATTATTTTCTCCCTGGTTATTACCATACACGCGCAAGAGGCGACCGGCCGCTCAGGAAAATTCAAATATGATCCCGGGAAATCAGAGAAAGTAAAATCCATCCCCATTCCTGAACCAAAAAAGGAACTGCCTTCAATACCCCAATTAAAAGCTTTCATCAGTATTCTTGATCCCTCAGGTAATGATATGATTGATGCGGGGGAAGAGATTAAAATCAAAATTTTAGTCAGGAACACGGGTGGCAAGTTTGCGAAGGATTGTGAACCCAGGGTCATAATGATGGATGTAAATCCAAATCTTGAGGTCAAGTTTTCCAAAAATTTGGGAGATATTGCTCCGGGTGATTCCACTCAGTTTGATGTCGTGGTAAAGGGAGCCAATCAACTCCCAACAGGGTCAGCAAAGCTTAGTATAAGGATCTTGGAAAAAGACGGCTTCGATCTCGACCCTGAAATAGTTTTGCAATTGAAAACAAGAGAGTATCAACCACCAAAGATCCAGTTTGTGGGTCATGAAGTGACTGACAGTGATCTCGATGGTAAAGTTGAGAAAAATGAGAACTGCACACTCAAAGTAAGGATCAGGAACATAGGAGAAAACACCGCTGAAAATGTAAAAATGAAGCTTCAGCCCGGCGAAAATGTCATCCCATTTGACGAGATTAAAGAAACAATTGTTGGCGATATACAATATGGTGAAACCAGAGATTTCCAGATGTCGTTTACAACCAACAACAGAGTTAAAGAAGAAATAGTAATAACACTCTTGGTCCAAGAGAAAACCGGAAAGTACGGGTTTTCCCGGGATATTAAGATTCCAATGGATAAGTACCAGAAAGGTTTCGAAGAGGTTATTATCGCCGGGAAGGAAACTGATAAAACAGGACAATTCAGTGAGGAAGACCTCCCGACTTTGGGGCTGGAGTTGAATAAGGATATTCCTAAAGCCGGCTTCAAAAAAGAAAACGCGTATGCAGTTGTTATCGGTAACAAAAATTACCAAAAAGTTACAAATGTGGAATATGCTGAGAACGACGCGAAAGTCATGCGTAACTACATCATTGAGCGTTTGGGCTTTGATCAGCAGAATGTTCGTTTGATTGGAGACGCCACTGTTGCAGATCTAAGATATTATTTCGGAAATGAGAATACACATGAAGGTTGGCTGTTCAACAATATCCCTCCAAACTCAAACGCGGAAGTTTTCATTTACTACAGCGGGCATGGAGCACCCGACCCAAACTCGAAGCAGGGGTACCTGGTTCCGGTAGATTGTGACCCAAATGCTGTTAAACTGAATGGATATTCCCTCAAAACCTTCTTTGATAACCTGAATCAGACAGCTATCGACAAACAACTTAAGAGCCTTACGGTTGTTATGGATGCTTGTTTTTCCGGAAACAGTGAAAAGGGCTTGATCCTTAAAGATATCTCACCAATCGAGATCACAGTAACCAATAACACTCTTACTTATCCCGGTTCAGCAGTATTCTCAAGTTCGAAAAGTGATCAAGTGAGCAATTGGTACACCGAAAAACATCAAGGATTGTTTACATATTTCTTCCTGAAGGGGCTGAGGGGGGAAGCGGATGAAAACATCGATGGAAAGATCACCACAGAAGAGTTATTCAATTATGTCAGTAGCGAAAAATCCGGGGTTCCTTTTTGGTCAAGAAAACTAAAAGGCCGACTGCAAAATCCTACATATTCAGGTAAAGATTTAATTTTGGTTGGGGAGAAATCAGAGTGAAAACATTCATCTTTTTGAGCTTAGTTGCTTTTTCCTTTGCCACAGTAGTGGGACAGACATGGACTCAAGTCCCAACAGGAACAGACCACACAATAAACGATATTTTCTTCGTAAATAAATATATTGGTTGGTTTGTCACCCACTATGGACTGGTCAAGAAATCCACTGATGGCGGATTGACATGGTTTAAACTTGATAGTTTGAGTTATGGTGCTAAACGAATTCAATTCCTGGATGTGAATAATGGGTATATTCTAAGTGGCAATAGTTATGTCTATAAAACAACCAATGGGGGAATTTCTTGGACCCCGATAAACACTAACTTTTCGGTTTCACTAGAGGGAATGGATTTTATCTCGACTCAGATAGGGTGGGTGGTTGGTTCTTCGGGCAAGATTCTTAAAACAACAGATGGAGGACAAAACTGGGTTAACCAATCTTCCATTTCGAATGAGATATTTTTTGATGTTGATTTTCTTGACGAAAATATTGGAAGTGTTGTTGGTACTGGTGGAAAGATTTATAGGTCTTACCTGGGTGGGCAGGATTGGTTTCTTCAAACGAGCGGGACTTTCAACACTTTTAGTTCGGTGTTCCTTTGTAATTCAAGCTATGCCTGGCTTACAGGATATGAAATTCGTAAAACCTCTAATGGAGGTACGACATGGCCTACCGTAGGTTGGATTTCATCTTTCACGAAAAATGCCTATTTTTTAAACAAAGATACCGGTTGGGTGGTTACTCAGGATGGTCAGATTGGTAAGACTACCAATGGACAAGATTTTACCGGAGTTGCACCAATTCCATCACAGAATTATAGCACAGTTTTTTTCATTGACATCAATAATGGATGGGTCGGTGGAAATCAAGGCGTGATACTCAAATATGGAACACCCCAACAATTAACCGTTTCTTCCCCGTACGGAGGTGAGAATTGGCAGGTTGGTTCAGCTCACAATATAACCTGGACTCAAACGAATGTTTCAAGTGTCAAAATTGAATACTCGACAAATAACGGCACATCATGGATTCAAGTTGTGTCATCAACCCCGGCATCATCGGGAAGTTATTCATGGACTGTTCCAAACACCGCTTCAAACCGGTGTAAAGTTAGAATTACTGATTTGACTGATACCCTGATTTCAGATCAAAGTGACACTACTTTCACGATCTCACATTTGTTTGAAGAAGTCACGATTTCCAATTTGCCGGCTGTTACGCACGGTGCATTGGCCTGGGCAGATTACAATAATGACGGATATTTGGATTTTCTTGTTTCAGGTCAGGGAAACGAAGGAAACATCAATAAAATATTCAAGAACAATGGTAACGGTACTTTTTCAGAGCAATCCTCTTTTGTACTTTCACCAACTGCATCTGCTTCCATAGATTGGGGCGACTTTAACAATGACGGATATTTAGACATTCTCATCAGTGGATACAATACTGATAACTCAGATTGGTTCACAAAAGTCTACATGAATGATGCCGGCGTGCAGTTTATTGATGCAACTCAGAGTACATTACAGAAAAGCCATAACGGAGCCGTGCGATGGGGGGATTGTGACAATGACGGAGATCTTGATATCCTGATGACCGGTGGTGGTTCTGTCGGAGAGTATTTTGCCAAGATCTACATTAATAATGGAAATCAGGGTTTTCAGGACTTGAATCTTTTAGGAATGGCAGGTGTCAGTTCCAGTAGTGCCAACTGGGGAGATTATGATCGCGATGGGGATTTAGACATCATTTTAGCCGGTTATTCTCAAGAAGGGATAGTCACCCGGATTTACAAGAATGAAGGAAATAACAGCTTTCTTTTTCAATCTCAGATATCTCTATCCGGAGTTTGGCAGGGGATTACAAACTGGGAGGACCTTGATAATGATGGATCGCTTGATATTTTAATATCTGGTAAGAATACCGAAGGTTCCGCAATAACAAAAATCTACAAGAACAATGGTGATAATTCTTTTTCCGCACTCGCTACTGATCCAGGCGTGGGGCTCTTTTTAAGTTCAGTTCAATCAGGAGACTTCGATAATGACGGCCATACAGATCTGATACAATCAGGGAAAGATAATTCAGAGGTGGCACGCACATATTTTCTAGGTAATAATGGGAATCTCACTTTCACTAATCGTCCAGTACCGATGCCAGGACTTTATGCCGGTTCTGTTGCAGGAGCTGATTTTAATAATGACTTTTCCTTGGATGTACTGATTTGTGGTGAGAACGGATCAGCTAGTTCCACTAAACTATTCAAAAATCTAAATCAAATTGCTAATTCAGCCCCTGGTGAACCATCGAATCTCAATACAACTGTCGGGAGCGGGATCGTCAATTTTTCGTGGACTCCGGGAACAGATGACCACACCCCGCAAGGTGGATTGAGTTACAATATTGTAATAGGCACTCAACCGGGGAAATATGATATTGTATCACCCTCAGCAGACCGAACAACAGGATTTAGGAGAATTTCAGCCCGAGGAAGAATACAATCAAATTCATGGTTTATTAAGGATCTTCAACCCGGAACCTATTATTGGAGTGTTCAGGCGATAGATGGATCATTTCAAGGATCAACATTCGCAACAGAGAAAAGTTTTATCGTTCCTCCGCAAACCACTGGAAACTATTCCCTCATATTTGATGGTGTCGATGACTATGTAGGGGATATGATTGAAGATAAAATTACGGGCACGACAGAATTCACAGTTGAAGCTTGGGTGAAATTGGAGAATTTTAATTTTGCGGGGGTTATTACTCGTGGCAGTCATAGTGGAGGAAATTGGAGTTATAATTTCAGATTGGATAATGCGCGACTTTATTGGGGTGTATACATTCAGGAGCCTCCAAATTATGTAACATTTTCACCAGCGCTAAATGATTGGCATCATATTGCTGGTGTGCGAACAAGCGATGGCTATATTTCATTATTTATAGACGGTATAAAAGTAGGTTCCACACCGTGCCCTACAACAAACTTGTTTATCTCCACTCCTTTGAATTTTGGGACATATTTTAATGATCAATTTGGCTTCTTTAAGGGTAAATTGACCAGAATTAGGATATCTAAAAGCGCAAGGTATTTATCAAACTTCGCGCCTCCGATAAGCTATCAGTTAGATCAATATACTGTAGGCCAATGGGATTTTGAAGAAGGCACGGGTAGTGCACTATCAGACAAAAGCACAAACCAAATAAATGGCATCATTCATGGGGCAACATGGTCGACTGATTTCCCAATTGCGCAAAACAGTTTATCAATTGTATCACCAAATGGTGGGGAAAACTGGCTGGTCGGTTCAGCTCACAATATAACCTGGACTCAAACGAATGTTTCAAGTGTCAAAATTGAATACTCGACAAATAACGGAACATCATGGATTCAGGTTGTTGGATCAACCCCGGCATCAACCGGAAGTTATTCATGGATAATTCCTAACACGATTTCCTCAAACTGTAAAGTAAAGATTACTGATGTTAATCACTCCTCGGTCATTGATGAAAGTAATGGTGTTTTTAGCATCGTACAGAGTTTAACCGGCAATTACTCTCTCTATTTTGACGGAGTGAATGATTATATTGGAAATATTCTTGAGAACAAAATATCGGGTTCTTCTCCATTTACACTTGAACTGTGGGTTAAAAATCAATCTTCAAATGTTGCCCCGCTAATAAATCGAGGGTCCAATTCTGGTATCGACTGGAGTTACAATTTATATGTTTATGACAGCCTGTATTTTGGTGTTAATGCCCCATTGAAGTATATTGGGGCAGGATCTCCTTCCCTGAACACATGGCATCATATCGCTGCCGTTAAAAGTAGTGCCGGATTTTTAAAGTTATTCATAGATGGTAATAAAGTATCAGAGTTATATTACGGTACAGGAAACCTGACTTCCGACTTTAGTCTTCAATTCGGAAAATACTTTGCAGATGGATCCTCAGATTATTTTAAAGGTTTTCTAACTAGGTTGCGCATTTCCAAAGTTGATCGATATAGTTCAAATTTTACACCGCCAATAAGTTATATTGTTGATGCAAACACCGTTGGTCAGTGGGATTTTAGTGAAGGATCGGGTACAACTTTAAATGACCACAGCGAGAATAACCTGGATGGAACCATAAATGGAGCAACCTGGTCGACTGATTTTCCAGCTATACAAAGTTCGATCACCCTTACTTCACCGAATGGTGGCGAAAACTGGACCGTAGGTTCAACTCATAATATTACTTGGAGTCAAACAGGTGTCGCAAATGTAAAACTTGAATATACAGGAAACAACGGCACAAACTGGTATCAAATAACTGCTTCAACTTCTGCTACAACCGGGAGTTATTCATGGACAATTCCGAACACGGTTTCAACAAACTGTAAAGTCAGAATTACGGATGTGAGTAACAGTTTAATTACTGACCAAAGTGATGCGATCTTCACAATTTCAGTAGCGACTTCAGCGATTTATTTAGACTATCCAAATGGTGGAGAAAACTGGGTAGTAGGTAATTCATATAGTATTAGATGGACACAAACAGGTGTAACGAATGTAAAACTCGAATTCACAACCAACAATGGAACAAACTGGAATTTGATAGTAGCTTCCACAACTGCTTCGACCGGAAGTTATATTTGGACCATACCTAATATAGTGTCAACAAATTGCAAGGTCAGAATTACTGATGTGAATAACAACTCGGTAACTGATCAGAGTAATACAGTCTTCACAATTTCAGCGGCACCACCTTTAACATTGACTTCACCAAACGGAGGAGAAAACTGGCCTGCAATTTCAGTTCAAAATATCACTTGGGTGTCTAATGGTGTACAAAATGTAAAACTCGAATACACTTCCAACAATGGAACAAGTTGGAACCAAATTGTTGCCTCCACGAATGCTTCAACCGGAAGTTATTCCTGGACTGTACCAAACTCTATATCAACAAACTGTAAGATCAGGATTACAGATGTAAACAACAGTTCGGTTACGGATCAGAGTGATGCGTTATTTGCGATTTCAGCAGCTTCTTGGACGATTTATTTAGACTATCCAAATGGTGGAGAAAACTGGGTAGTGGGTAATTCATATAGTATTAGATGGACACAAACAGGTGTAACTAATGTAAAACTCGAATTCACAACCAACAATGGAACAATCTGGAATTTGATAGTTGCCTCCACACCTGCTTCAACAGGAAGCTATTCATGGATAATTCCCAACACGCCTTCAACTAACTGCCGGGTTAAAATAACTGATGTGAGCAACAGTAGCGTCACTGATCAAAGCAGCAATAACTTCACGATTTCTGCCGTACCTTCTCAGAGCGTAACCGTGACTTCTCCAAACGGTGGTGAAAATTGGTATGTCGGTTCTACTCAATCTATCACTTGGACTCATTCTAATGATTCGAATATAAAAATAGAGTACACAACCAATAATGGAACAAATTGGGCGCAAATTATTAACTCAACCCCTGCATCTTCTGGAACCTACTCATGGACGATTCCTAATGCTGTAGCTAATAATTGTCGGGTAAAGATAACCAATGTGATGAACAGTCAAGTTACTGATCAGAGTAATTCTGTTTTCACAATTTCACCGGCTCCGATCCCAAGAGTGACATTATCCTCCCCAAACGGAGGTGAAAAGTGGTTTGTTGGAGCCCAATACAGCATCACATGGAATTCGGCGAATATTGATTCCTTAGAACTGGAATACTCAACCAACGGTGGAACAGAGTGGATTCTTATAGAGGAATCCGTGGCCGCTACTCTTGGCTCTTACATTTGGACGATCCCTACTACTCCCTCAGCAGACTGCATTGTGAGAATATCCTCTGATGCTAATTCTGCCATATTTGATGTGAGTGATGCCGGGTTTGCGATTGCAGAAGTACCCGCGGTAACTTTGACCTCACCCAATGGCGGTGAAAAATGGGTGTCGGGGATGCAGTACAGTATTGCCTGGTCAGCCGTTGCCGTTAGCAAACTGAAAGCGGAGTATTCAGCGGATAATGGAACGCAATGGATTCCGGTAGCAGACTCCGTTCCCGCGAACCTTGGTTCGTATATTTGGACTGTTCCAAACACTGAATCAAACAACTGCCTCGTTCGGTTAACGGGGGTCGATGAACCCACTGTGAGCGACCTTAGCGATTCGCCGTTTACCATTGAACTCGAGAGAAATCTCACCCTGACCTCACCCGCGGCAGGGGAGACATACACCTCGGGACAGACGATGAGCATTAGATGGACCTCGCTGAATCTTGAAACAGTTGATATCTACTTTTCTTCGGATAATGGTGCCTACTGGCAGCCTGTTGCTGATTCTGTAAACGCGTCATCGCAACTTTTTGAATGGCTGATTCCTGAGAGCAACTCGAATCAGGTTAAGATCAGGGTGGTCTATACCCAGAGGCCGGACCTGAGAAGTGAACAAATCGGTACTATTACAATTTTACCATCTCCAAAGATTAATCTTCTGTCCAATCTTTCAGCCGTATATCTAAAATCCGGAATCACCTATCGCATTGAGTGGTTTCTCGAGAATGTGCCTTCAGTGAATTTACTTTTTAGTTCCGATGGAGGTGGAGTTTGGACTCAAATCGCCCGTGATATCATGCCCTCTGTACGGTTATTCGATTGGGTTATCCCTGATCTGAATTCCAGAAACTGCAGGATTAAGATTGAGGCTTCGAATAATACAACCTTGTTCAGTACGAATGATATAGCATTTACGGTATATTCATATTCGCAGTCGGTTACTGTTTCTAATGTATGGCAATTTGGTGACATAAAAGATATAGGCAACTACAGACTCATCTCCATTCCCGGGAAGGTTTCGGGGGATCTCGGTGGTCTGATGTCAGGCAAGTTTATCAATGATTGGAATGCGTATTGGGATAATGGAAATGATGTTGATTACCAGATCCAGTATAATGGTGGTTCCCAGTTCACTATACAACCAGGGAAAGGGTTTTGGGTATTATCTAAAGATCCCATCAGCCTCAGCAATCAGTCCGAGGCAGTGACAATTGACAGCACCTTGCTCTACCATGTCCCATTGCACAAGGGATGGAATATAATTGGTAATGTTTTTACAAAATCTCTCAATTGGTCCGACCTACGGGTGGCTAACAATTTACCCCAAAGCAGTTTACTCTACTATTGGGATGGCAAGTGGAATTTCCCAGGTATGATGGATCCTTATAAGGGATACTACTTCTTTAATCCTGATAACCGGTCTTCACTCAAAATCATATATCCCGTGGAAGTAAGTCTTGCTAAGGCCGGGTTAGAGAATCCTGTTCCGCGAAAAGAGGATGGAATCGTTGTTTCGTTTGGAGGAAATGAAATATTGGCAACCTTCGATCCCGCATCTTCAACAGGTTTGGACACTAATGATTATTTGCTGCCGGGCGCGAACTTCAGCAGAAAAAGAATAGCGTTTACCCGTGAAGACAATGGGATAACCAGACAGTTATTTATCGATTCTCAACCGTTGGATAGCTTAGGGAACAA
The DNA here is from genome assembly GCA_964431385.1 of uncultured Ignavibacteriaceae bacterium. GTDB lineage: Bacteria > Bacteroidota > Ignavibacteria > Ignavibacteriales > Ignavibacteriaceae > UTCHB3. Next base: position 11,532 of record CAYSJM010000019.1, read on the forward strand.
GTTCAGATTCAGTATATTAAATGAAACATCAACACCTGATGATCTTAAATTAAGCCTAAATATTGAACAGAAAAACCTCAACATATATCTACTTGATGAAAAATATTCAGAGTTTATCGATCTAAGAATAAAGAACTCATTTAAATTATCACCTCAAAAAGGCAGTCGATATTATACTTTGATGATAGGTGATGACAGTTTCATTCGGACAATGAAATCGCAATATCTGCCGACAGAATATCTACTTTATCAAAATTTCCCCAATCCCTTCAATCCCGAAACAAGCATAAAATATGCCCTTCCGACCGATGGACATATCAAACTGAAATTGTTTGATATCCTGGGCAATGAAGTTCTTACTCTGTTTGAAGGAGAGGAATCCGCGGGTGTTCACACCAGGGCTTTTAACCTCTCAGGTTTTGCTTCGGGTGTTTATTTTTACAGGCTGGAAACCAGTGGGACTAATCTGTTAAAGAAAATGATTTTGATGAGGTGATTCACTTAGAAGAGGGTCGCAGAATCGAAAAAAAACAGTTCGTGATGTTTGAATAGACTCTTCATTCTAAGCATCTCTGTTTGCCTTTGAAGTTCATTCAGATTTGGAAGGTACAAACTTATCGCAATTTTTCGAGTCATACGTTTATTAATAGCTTCGATAATATGTTTATCTGGGTCTAATAGACTTGCGCCGTAAATTACCAGGTTTCCGGAACCTGTCATAAAATCTTCAAATCCTCTTGATAAATATTCATTCTGATAGATCATACTTCGTTTTTGTGAGTAACTTCCCTCACTAATAAAGAGTGGTATCTCACCAGAATTGATCTCTCTTCCAATTGCCTCAAGCAGATTGCTGTTTGGAAAGTCCATTGTTCTTTTTTTTGCACTTAAATCGTGGTTGAAGATAAAAATGGCTCCATGCAGGTAATAGACTGGTTTATAGGTAGTATAGGTCAATGGATATTGATAAACTCTAAAATTTCTCAGACCTTCACCCCAAAAGAAGTCAGACCATTTGAAAATTGTTTCCCTGTTAGAATGACTATCTTTGGCGCTTAACACAACATAATAAAGGAAAAGATCATAATTAAGTGTGAAAATAGAATTAAAGGGTCTAAGTTTAATTTCAATTTCTTTTATCTTCTTGTCATCTTTGCTCTCTGGGCGAGGGTGTTTTTCAAATATGGATCCAATTAATCCATTTCGTATTTCACCAATTGCATCTTCTATCGGATCGCTGACTATTTCGAAAAGAGAATTTATTCGAGCCGCCTCGTCTAAACTTTTCAATATTGATTCAAAATTTGCTGTCTTAAAACTGGAATAGGTATTCCTTTTCTCTTCGGGTATGGTGTTTAAAAATGTAGAAAACAATTGAGAGTAATCAAATCCATCGCACAGGTTAATCGAAAATCCATTACCTAAGAGAATATCTGCGCCTTTAAATTGATCAGAAATATCGTCCCATTTGTATACTCGTGAGTCTGATGGGTTTGCACTGCTGTATAACATGTGAACCTCTACTCAGAAAATAATTTAACCGGTACAAATAGTTCGTTTCCAAAGCCATGCGGAATTAGTCTATTGTGTTGCAGCCTTCCGAGAATTAATCCCGGGTGCGTCCCAAATTTAACCGAATAGCTTTTTATTTTTTCGATGGTGATAGGTAGTTCTCTAGTAACAATCTCTTCTTGTGATTTGGGGAATGTCCATTGAACGGCAAAGTCATTTGCCTCCAGCTCAGCCTCACTCATGTGGGTGGCATCATCAGAATCAATAAAGATATCCTTTTTCCCATGCAGTAGAATATGACCAATTTCATGGAAAAGAGTAAACCAAAAAATATCATTCCGCTTGTGTCTTCCGGAAATTTGAATCAGCGGTGTTTCATTATCAAGCCAACGCGTAACACCGTTTACAGGGGCTTTTTTTATACATGGAGTGAACACCAATCTTACTCCGACGCTCAATAAAATTTCCTGCAATTTTAGATGAAAATCAGCCGGATGCTTGGCCATCAGTGATTTAAGATCGGGTAATATATTCTTTAATTTTGCGGGGGAAAATTCCGAAGCCTGTAAAGCTCGTGCATCCAATTCACCCTTTCGCAACCAGGCGGAAATTGCCTCGGGTTCCCGTGAGGGAGCCAAAGATATCCTGAAAGCGACCTTTAATTCCTGATCTATGTAATACCTTGACCAAGATTCGTGAGTAGAGAACCCGAAATAGCTCAGTAAAATTCTGGTTTTCTCTTCAACTGTTTTAACCTCCGGCAACCACCCTTTTTTAATCATTTCCGCAACAGGAAATCTTTTCATCCAGGGGATACTCTCTTTAATAAGTTCGTCTCGTCTTTCCCGGGCTTTAAACTCATCAAATCTTTGTTGCTTACGCATCCACATATGAGCGGGAATTCCAAGTGCGGTTTCAAATACAACAGCCATATCAGGAGTGATTGAGCTTTCACCTTTGATGATCGCGGTTATGGTCTTCTCCGGTTTATTTGTCCTTAAAGCAAATTCTTTGTTGCTCATTTTCATTTCCTCGAGTTTCTCAGTCAGAAAAACTCCGGGGTGAAATGCAAATGGTGGGTTATACGGGACTCTTGTTTCTCTACTCATGATAATCAACTATCTCAATTATTTCAACAATCTTGATTTTATGCCAAATGAATCTGCCTGAATCATCAGTTGGGATTGGTTTTTCGTATGGTTCAAAGATAAGGCGATATGGCTGATCCAAATCACAACCCCACTGTCCTTTCCTGTTTTTGGTAAGCTCGTGGTAATTACCGGGAGCTGATCTTAAATCCTCAAGAGTTCTGGCGTCCAAGATATCTTGCAATCTGGTGAGGAATTTTTTTGCCCTCAAAGTACCCATCTCTTTCTGACATCTTCTTGGGTCGTATGCGAGTCTCTCAAGTTTTTTGGAACTAAAATATATTTCCATCTCAAATATAACTTAATTTAAATTAACAGCAAGTGTAAATAAAAAGACATTAATCAACAATGTTTTAGGGATTACTTCAAAGAAACTGAAAGAAAAATAATCTTAAAGTACTCAACTTTAAAAATAGTGAGATTTCAACATTTAAGTATCAAACATCTAATTGGGGCACTAATTTCAGTTAATTTAATTCGAGAGGAAGAAGAGTCAGATCATAAAATTTAACATTCTCATTAATTGGAAAGAATAATCTAACAAATGAGAAAACCTCTCCAATAGCAAAAAGCGTGCCAAATTGAATATGAACGCATTTATGACCTAAAATAGTTTGGTACGATATTTGCTTATTATTAGTGTATCATTAAGGAAATTGCAATGGCAAACAATATAATTGAAAACTACCCAAGAAATGACAGAAGTATCTTAATACCACTTCTGCAAGATATTCAAGATGAACACGGATATCTACCTGAAGATGTATTAACGGAAGCAGCCAAACATATCGGAATGCCCTTAAGTTCGATTTATGGCGTAGCTACATTTTACAACCAGTTTCGTTTGACCCCACTCGGCAAAAATATCGTACGGGTTTGCAGAGGAACTGCTTGCCATGTAAAAAATTCAGCGAACATTTTATTCGGGTTGGAATCAGCTTTGAACATTAAGGCAGGTCAAACAACTCGCGACAAAAATTTCACACTCGAAGTAGTAAGTTGTATCGGTGCTTGTTCTATCGCACCGGTTATATGTATCAACGATGATTATTATGGCAGAATCACAGTTAAAGAGATTGATAAAATTCTTAAAAAATATCAGACTGCCTCTCCACGATCTACTACGATTAAAACAGAGGAGATAGCAAAATGAAAAGCTTCATAGAAAAATGCTGTTCAGAGTGCTGGCATTCACCCGAAAAACAGTGTCAACATTTTATTCAATGTTGTACCGAGGGTCCACTCTGCCATCATAGTGAAGAGTGCACAAATAAAATTAAAAAATTCAATAACCAACTTCTCTTCAAAGAACACGAGACTCCTGTAATATTCATAGGAGCCGGAACCTGTGGATTGGCTGCCGGTGCAGGTAAAGTAGAAGAAGCTCTGCGTGCTGAATTGTTAAAACTCAACATTCACGCTCAGATTGTTAGAACAGGTTGTATCGGTTATTGTGCAAAAGAGCCGATAGTTGATATAAAACTCCCTAACGGTGAGAGAATTGCTTATTCAGAAGTGACTCCAAAACTTGTTCCAAAGCTCGTTCAGACAACTTTGGTCGAAGGCGGAATATTACAAGATAATCTTCTTGGAAGCCACGAGAGAAAATCTTCAACATGTGCATCACTTCACGATACTCCTTTTTTCAGACACCAAAAGAAAATTGTTCTCGAGAATTGTGGAGTTATCGATCCCGATTCGATCGATACATACATTGCAAGCAACGGATTTAAGGCAATCAATAAAGTTTTAAAATTGATGAAGCCTGAAGAAGTTGTAAAAGAGATTCTTGATTCAGGTCTAAAAGGAAGAGGTGGTGCAGGATTTCCAACCGGTAAAAAATGGGAATTTGCATTAAAACAAAAATCTGAAACCAAATACATTATCTGTAACGCTGATGAAGGTGATCCCGGTGCATTTATGGACAGATCTGTCCTCGAAAGTGATCCCTACAAGCTTATTGAAGGAATGATGGTTGCAGCTTACGCTATAGGAGCCAGTTTTGGCTACATCTATTGCCGTGCAGAATATCCTTTGGCAATTTCACGGTTAAATCATTGTATCCATGAATGCGAAAAATATGGTTTGCTTGGTGATGACATTCTGAATAGCGGATTCAACTTCAGATTGAAAATTAAAAAAGGTGCCGGTGCATTTGTTTGCGGTGAAGAGACAGCCTTAATAGCTTCGATTGAAGGTAAAAGAGGAATGCCAAAACCAAGACCGCCCTTTCCGGTTGTTTCCGGTCTGTGGGGTAAACCGACGGTAATTAACAATGTGGAAACTTTATCAAATGTTAGTGCAATCATCAATCGTGGAGCCGAATGGTTCGCGAGTGTCGGTACTCAGAACAGTAAAGGCACGAAAGTTTTTGCTCTTTCAGGAAAGATCGTAAATACCGGTCTGGTCGAAATTCCGATGGGAATATCTCTCGAAGAAGTGGTGTTTAGCATCGGTGGTGGAATACCATACAATAAAAAGTTCAAAGCAGTACAAATTGGTGGACCTTCAGGTGGATGTTTACCAATGAGCGTTATAAAAACCCAGGTTGATTACGATTCTCTTAAAGAAGTGGGTGCTATGATGGGTTCGGGTGGATTTGTCGTAATGGATGAAGACACTTGTATGGTTGATATCGCAAGATTTTTCCTCAACTTTATTCAAAGTGAATCGTGTGGCAAATGTGTTCCGTGTAGGGAAGGAACAAAAAGAATGCTCGAGATTATTGAGAGAATTCCGATTGCCTACAAAGACGGGGCTGACAAATATGATCAGTTACAACGATTTAAAGGAATTATCGGACTTAAGAGATTAGCCGATGTAATTCGCGACACTTCACTTTGTGGTCTTGGACAATCTGCTCCAAATCCTGTCCTTTCAGGTTTGCAATACTTCAAAGAAGAGTACGAAGAACACCTTTTCGACAGAAAATGCCGTTCCGGGGTTTGTAAAGAACTTCTGACATTCACAATTGACAATACTTTATGCTCGGGTTGTGGTCTCTGCAAGAGAAAATGTGGTACCGATGCAATAGTAGGGCAGAAGGGCGAAGGGCACTATATACTACAAGATAAATGTATCAAGTGTGGTATGTGCCTTGAAACTTGCAGATTCTGTGCAATTAATGTAAACTGAGCCGGAGATTAAAATGGTAGAATTAACAATAAATAATTTAAAAGTTAAAGCCGAAGAAGGAATGACAATTCTGGATGCGGCAAAATCTGTGGGCGTTTCGATTCCTACATTGTGTTACATTAAAAATCTTTTCCCTACAGGTGCGTGCAGAATGTGCGTGGTGGAAGTATCCGGTCAAAGGAATCTTTTACCCTCGTGTGCTTATCCTGTTGCTGAAGGCATGGTAGTTGAAACCAACTCACCAAGAGTAAGAAGAGCAAGAAAAACCATTGTTGAATTGCTGGTTGAAAACCATCCACAAGACTGCTTGATCTGCGTTAGAAACAAAAACTGCGAACTTCAGGATCTCTCTGAAAGATACGCAGTGAGAGAACACAGATTTGCCGGTGAAAAACGAAAACATGTGGTTGATATCTCAAGTCCTTCATTGGAACGCGATCCTGCGAAGTGTATCCTCTGTGGAAGATGTACCAGGGTCTGCAACGAAGTACAAAAAGTAGGTGCAATCGATTTTTCAGGTAGAGGATTTAACAGTATCGTAACCACTCCTTACAACAAAGGTCTAAATGTCAGCGATTGTATCCTCTGCGGTCAGTGTATCCTTGCTTGTCCTACAGCAGCACTTCGTGAGAGAAGTTCAACAAAGATAGTTTCGACTGCTCTTGGCAACAAAAATAAATATGTCATTGCACAGATTGCTCCAGCTGTAAGAGCTACATTAGGTGAAGAATTTCACATGCCGGCAGGTACCGATGTAACCGGAAAACTTGTCAGCGGATTGAGAAGGCTCGGTTTCAAAAAAGTATTCGATACAAACTTTGCGGCAGATTTAACGATTGTGGAAGAAGCACATGAGCTTATCGAGCGAGTCAAAAATAACCAGCCTCTTCCAATGTTTACAAGTTGCTGTCCGGGATGGGTAAAATTTGCGGAAATGAATTATCCTGAATTAATTCCAAATCTATCTTCATGTAAATCACCACATGAGATGGAAGGTGCGGTACTGAAGAGTTATTATGCTAAAAAAATGGGAATAAATCCACGAGATATCTTTGTGGTTTCCATAATGCCGTGTACGGTTAAAAAGTTTGAGTCTGAGAGACCGGAACTTTCCCACGACGCACTACATGATGTCGATTCAGTATTGACAACAAGAGAACTTGTTCGATTCTTTAATATGGCGGGTATCGATTTTTCAGACCTTCCGGATGAAGAATTTGACAATCCACTCGGTGAGTCAACAGGTGCTGCTGCAATTTTTGGAACCAGCGGTGGTGTAATGGAAGCAGCAATAAGAACAGCCTACTTTAACATAACAGGCGAAAATCTTGATAATGTGGAAGTTGACCAGATTCGTGGTATGGAAGGTGTAAAATCCGCATCTCTAAAGATGGGTGAGCTTGAAGTGAAAGTGGCTGTAGTGAATGGAATAGGCAATGTCAGACCTCTGATTGATGAGATTATCGCCGGTACTTCGCCTTACCACTTCATCGAAGTGATGGCATGCCCGGGTGGATGCATCAATGGTGGTGGTCAGCCGATTCATCAAAATCTAGACAATGTTATGAAGAGAGTTCGTGCTCTCTATGAGATCGATAAACAAAGTGTGACAAGAAAATCACACGAAAATGAATCGGTTAAAAGGCTTTATAAAGAGTTCTTCCGTGAACCGGGAAGCCACACAGCACATACTCTTTTACATACACACTATCACGACAGGACAGTGAATTAAAATCAGACTAATCAGACTGATATGAAATAAAAATTGATTATAATTCGAGATTAGTTTTTATTTTTTTGGAACTCCAAATAATGGAGTAATTTACAGAGAATGCCTGAAATAGTCGATATAAGAGAAGATTTGATCTGTTTTCATTGCGGTGAAAAGTGTGAAGACGCGTCGATCTCGATTGAAGAAAAATCCTTTTGTTGCGAAGGTTGTAAACTTGTTTTCCAGGTTTTGGACGAGAATAATCTCTGTACCTACTACAACTTGAATGCATCACCGGGAGCTACCAAACGAGAAAATCTTGTCGGTAAAAGATATGACTACCTTGATGATACTGAAATATCTGAAAAGCTGATCGAATTTAAAAACGATCAGCTTTTCAAGCTTACATTTTTTGTCCCCGTTATCCATTGCAGTTCTTGTATCTGGCTGCTTGAAAATCTCTATAAACTTGATGACAGAATTCTGGATTCAAGAGTCGATTTCCCTGCAAAAAAAGTATTTATAAAAGCCAAACCCTCCATCCATATCAGTGAGATAGTTTCCATAATGGATTCAATTGGTTATGAACCGAGATTGAGTCTTGATGAACTTGACCAGAAGGATACAAAATCGTTTAACAAATCCCTCTATTATAAATTGGGGATTGCCGGTTTTTCGTTTGGAAACATAATGATGTTAAGTTTTCCCGAATATCTTTCAATTCAGGACAGCGTCGATTCGTTTGGCTCTTTTTTCCAATTGATTATGGTGGCTCTGTCCCTTCCCGTGTTATTCTACAGTAGCTCAGATTATTTTATCTCAGCATGGAAAGGGATAAAGAAAAAATTTATCAATATCGATTTTCCTCTCTCGATAGGAATTGTCGCCCTGTGGGGCAGAAGTATCTATGAGATATTTTACGGGTCCGGTCAGAGTTATATGGACTCGTTTGCCGGACTGATCTTCTTTTTATTGATCGGTAAAGTATTTCAAAACAAAACTTACGAATATTTTAATTTTGAACGGAATTACAAATCGTATTTTCCAATTTCGATAACCAGAAAATCTCGAAATGGATCTGAAGAAGTTGTGCCTCTTTCGAGAATCGCAGTCAAGGACAGAATTTTAGTTAGAAATAATGAGATAATCCCGGCTGACTCCATACTTTTGTCGGGCACCGGCAATATTGATTATAGTTTTGTGACAGGGGAGAGCCTTCCTCAATTTCGAAGTGCAGGTGAAAAAGTATTTGCGGGTGGCAAACAAATTGGTGGAGTTATTGAGTTGGAAGTGATAAATGAGATATCACAAAGTTATCTCACGAGGCTTTGGAACGATTTTATCGTTTCTAAAAATCGAGAAAACGGGCTCATTAATTTTTCAAATTTGGTAAGTAAATATTTTACTCTGGCAATTTTACTTCTCGCTGTGCTTGGAGCAATTTTGTGGTACAATTCCGGGATAGCCCAGGTTTTATCTGTAATTACAGCCGTATTAATTGTCGCTTGCCCCTGTGCACTGGCTCTTTCGGCTCCATTTGCACTCGGAAACACACTTCGCTTGTTTGGAAGAAACAAATTTTTCCTTAAAAGTGTGAATGTTGTGGAAGACCTCGCTGTTGTGGATGCAGTGGTTTTTGATAAAACAGGTACACTTACTGAAAATCAAGAAATTGGCATTATTTTTGTTGGTTCTAAGTTAACAGACTACGAGACGACCCTCGTAAAATCGGCTTTTAAGAATTCACTTCACCCGCTAAGCAAAATAATCTATCGTTCTTTATCGGAATTTACCGAGAAGTTGGTCATGTCATTTGAAGAGATCCCCGGTAAAGGTGGTAGAGCAATTGTAGATGATCGTGAAGTCTTTTTTGGCTCAGCAAAATTCATCGGAAGTGGTGATGTCACAAACGATTCTGTTAAGGGTGAAGATTTTGCCGGCAGTAGAGTCTATGTGAGAATTGGCTCCGAAGAAAAAGGATATTTTAAGGTAATAAATAAATACAGGGACGGCATAGACCGGTTAATAAAATCGGTAGGGGAGACCAAGGAGATTTTTATTCTGTCAGGCGACAATTCGAATGAGAAAGAAAACCTGGTTAAAATTACGAAATCAGAAAATATCAAATTCAACTGTTCACCATCCGACAAGATGAATTTCATTTCAGAGTTACAGAACAAAAATAAAAAAATTTTGATGATAGGCGACGGTCTTAACGATGCTGCCGCACTTAGTAAAGCAGATGTAGGTGTTTCGCTTTCTGATGATTTGATGAATTTTACACCGGCAAGTGATTCTTTGTTGCATGGTAGTGCTCTTAGTAAACTCCCTGCTTTCATCAAACAATCGGTCTCAACCATGAGTGTGGTTAAAGCGAGTTTTGTTATGTCAACAATTTATAATATTATTGGAATCACGGTTGCTCTTAGTGGGCAACTTTCACCTTTGTTTGCTGCTATTTTGATGCCTGTAAGTTCAATCTCTGTTGTGGTTTTTACTGTCCTTGGTACACTTTATACAGCTAAGAAACATGGACTCGAAGTATGAGTGCGATATTTATTTTGATTGGTGCCAGTCTTATAGTGGCAACCGGTTTTTTGATTGCCTTTTTATGGGCAGTAAAAAGTGGTCAGATGGATGACCGATATACTCCCTCGGTAAGAATATTATTTGAGGATGAACCAAAAGTTTTTAAAAGTCAAAATGATTCTTCACAATTAAATGACCAGGAGAAAAAGGAGCACAATTAATGCAAGTTGAAAAATTCAGTTACGACAATAAGATAGTCAAGTACTTCGCTATCGCAACCTCCGTTTGGGGTGTTGTTGGTATGCTCGTAGGACTTCTTATAGCACTGCAGTTGTTCATTCCGGCACTCAGTCTGAATTTACCGTTTCTTACATTCGGAAGATTAAGACCACTGCACACCAATGCAGTAATCTTCGCTTTTGTAGGTAATGGTTTATTTATGGGTGTTTATTATTCCCTTCAACGCTTGTTGAAAGCGAGAATGTTTCACGACATACTTAGTTACGCACACTTTTGGGGTTGGCAGTTGATCATTGTTCTTGCTGCGGTTACACTTCCCCTTGGTATCACTTCAAGTAAAGAATATGCGGAGTTAGAATGGCCAATTGATATACTTATTGCTGTAGTTTGGGTTATTTTTGGCGTTAACATGATCGGAACGATCATAAAAAGACGCGAAAAGCACATGTATGTTGCAGTGTGGTTTTATATCGCCACATTTGTAACTGTTGCAGTGCTCCATATAGTAAATTCTTTTGAAATACCTGTTAATTTCTTAAAGAGTTATTCTCTGTATGCAGGTGTTCAGGATGCTCTTGTTCAATGGTGGTATGGTCACAATGCAGTTGCATTTTTCCTTACTACACCTTATCTCGGTTTGATGTACTATTTCATGCCAAAGGCATCGAATAGACCTGTATATTCTTACAGGCTATCGATTATCCACTTCTGGGCATTGATATTTTTATACATCTGGGCAGGTCCTCATCATCTGCTCTATAGTGCACTGCCGGATTGGGCACAATCACTCGGAACAGTATTTTCTATTATGCTGATTGCACCATCTTGGGGTGGAATGATTAACGGTCTCTTAACTCTTCGTGGTGCCTGGGACAAAGTGAGAGAAGATCCCGTACTGAAGTTTATGGTGGTTGCCATTACTGCTTATGGAATGTCAACTTTTGAAGGTCCAATGCTTTCATTGAAGAATCTGAATGCACTTGCTCACTACACCGATTGGATAATCGCACATGTTCACATAGGTGCACTCGGTTGGAACGGATTTTTGACCTTTGGTGTACTTTATTATTTAATTCCCAAACTTTGGAAAACAGAACTCTATTCCAAAAAACTCGCCAATTATCATTTTTGGCTCGGTTTTCTCGGAATAGTTTTTTATGCCTCCTCGATGTACTGGAGTGCATTAACTCAAGGCTTAATGTGGAAACAATTTACACCACAAGGAATTCTTCAATATCCTAATTTCCTTGAGACAACCATCCAAATCATCCCGATGTATATAATTCGTGCATTTGGTGGTACACTCTATTTTATCAGTCTTTTTATCATGATTTACAACCTTGTTAAAACAGCAAAGCAAGGTCAGTTCCTCGCAAATGAAGAGGCAGAAGCTGCTCCGATTGATAAAACTGCTGAAAAATTCAATAAAAAATCACCACACACCTGGATCGAAAGTCGTCCTGTGCAGTTCACAATACTTTCGACTGTAGCCATTTTGATTGGTGGAGTAATTGAATTTGTACCTGCATTTCTAGTGAAATCGAATATCCCCACTATAGCATCGGTTAAACCCTACTCACCTCTTGAGCTCGAAGGAAGAGACTTGTATATTAGAGAGGGTTGTAACAATTGCCACAGTCAGATGATTCGTCCATTCAGATCGGAAACTGAAAGATATGGCGAGTACTCCAAAGCCGGTGAATTTGTGTACGACCACCCGTTTTTGTGGGGTTCGAAGAGAACGGGTCCTGATCTTCACAGACAGGGAGGGAAATACCCGAATATATGGCATTACCATCACATGATCGAACCTGTAAGAATGTCCCCTGGCTCCATCATGCCACCATACCCATGGCTTGAAACAAATGTGTTGGATGTTTCTTATACAGCGGACAAAATAACAGCTCTCCGTAGAGTTGGGGTGCCGTATCCTGAAGGCTTCGAAAGCTCTGCACTGAAGAATTTAGAAGCTCAGGCAAAAGAAATAGCCAAAGATTTACAGAAAAATGGTGCCGCAATCGATCATGACAAAGAACTAATTGCACTTATTGCTTACCTGCAAAGGTTGGGTACTGACATAAAAGCTGTGCCTGCTACTACGAATCAGGTTAAATAATGTATAAAGATGTTCTTTCATCAATCGATGGTATTACAATATTCCCGATCATAGCTCTCGTTATTTTTGTTGCTTTTTTCTCCTTCATGATTTATCATGTTGTAAAAATGCCAAAAGAAACAATTAACGAGATCGAAAAAATTCCCCTTGACGAATAGAATTTTAGAGGAAAAAAATGTTTGAAAAAATAAGTCAAAAATTTCAGTTGTTAATGAGAAGCAAGTCGTTCATTTATTTGAACATACTGTTTTTGTTTGTTATGCTGCAAAATAAATCTTACGCCGCTGAAGGTGCAGGTTTTGATGCAGAAACATACATCAATACCGGCTTCTTTATCTTTTTTGTGTATGTCATAGTGATGACAATCATTTTCCTTATCGGACAAAATAAAAAGCCTGAAGAAGAGAAGGAAATGATTAAAAAACTTGACAAAATGATAAATGATGCCAAACCCATTGAAGAAGAGGAAGAGCTACTGCTCTCCCACAATTATGATGGTATCAGAGAGTTGGATAACACTCTGCCACCCTGGTGGAAATATCTGTTCTATACCACAATCATTTTTTCAGTGGTATATATGGGTTATTATCATTTATCGAATGGTCCTTCATCGGCAGCAGAATATGAAAATGAAGTGCGACAAGCACAGCTTGCACTCGCTGCATCGCAAGGTCAAACCACAGTAAATGTTGATAATGTTAAACTTCTAACCGATGCAGCTTCGCTTGCAAAAGGTAAGGAAATCTACACAAAAAACTGTGCTTCTTGCCACGGCACCAAAGGCGAAGGTATGGTTGGTCCCAACTTGACTGACGATTATTGGATTCATGGTGGTTCAGTGAAGGAAGTCTATATTGTATTGGTTAACGGAGTTCTGGCAAAAGGAATGCCTTCATGGAAGGCACAGTTTAGTGCACAGGATCTGGAAGCCACTGCGAGTTATATCAAATCACTGAAGGGAACTAACCCGCCGAACGCTAAAGAACCACAGGGTGATCTGGTTAAAGAAACCGCTACTGCTGATTCGACCAAAGGAACTGACGCTAAAAAAGATTCAGTGAAAAGTGATAAAAAAGGTGAAACTAAAAAATAGTTTCATTGCATAATTAAGAAATAGATTGAGTTGTTATGAACGAAGAAGAAATTGTTGATCAGTCGTTTAGAGATTCGATCGGTACAATTAAAAAAGATGGAAAACGGAATTGGATATTCCCGAAGCGACCTTCAGGATGGTATTATAATGCCCGTTCGGTTGTAAGCATTTTCTTGTTGGCGTTTTTGTTTGGTATGCCCTTCATTAATGTTAATGGACAACCATTTTTACTCTTTAATGTCTTCGAGAGAAAGTTTATCATATTTGGTATATTTTTTGGACCGTATGATTTTCACATTTTTCTTCTTTCGTTCATAGCACTTGTAATTTTTGTAATCCTCTTTACGGCGATTTACGGTAGAGTTTTCTGCGGTTGGGTCTGTCCACAAACCATCTTTATGGAACTTGTGTTCAGAAAAATAGAGTACCTGATCGATGGTGATTACAGAGATCAGAAAAAGCTCAAAGCCGCACCTTGGACAGGAAGTAAACTTTTTAAACGAACTCTAAAATACAGCATTTTTCTTGTAATTTCTTATCTGATTGCTCATACTTTCATGGCTTATCTGGTTGGACTTGATGAGGTTCGTAACATAGTTTCATCTCCACCCTCTGAAAGACCCGGTGGATTCATCGCAATGAATGTTTTCACAGGACTATTCTTTTTTGTCTTTTCATGGTTCCGTGAACAGGCATGTATCATTGTTTGTCCTTATGGAAGACTTCAAGGCGTTCTTCTCGATAAAAATTCTCTCGCTGTAACTTATGATTTTATTAGAGGAGAGCCACGCGGAAAATTGCGTAAAAATGAAGCCAGATCAGAAGGGGATTGCGTCGATTGTAAACTTTGTGTTGATGTTTGCCCCACCGGTATAGATATCAGAAATGGAATTCAGCTCGAATGTGTGAATTGCACAGCTTGTATGGATGCCTGCGACGATGTTATGACTAAAATTAAAAAACCTAAAGGATTGATTCGTCTTGACTCATTGAATGGAGTGGAAACGGGCAAGAAGTTTAGCTTTTCATTAAGAGTGGGTGTTTACTCTACAATTCTGATTATTCTCATTGGGGTTATTTCAATACTGATGGCTAATCGCAAGGATGTGGAGGTTAACATCCTTAGAACCCCCGGTATGCTTTATCAGGAACAACCACATGATAAGATTAGCAACATCTACAATTTCCATGTGATTAATAAAACCTTCGATGATATGAAAATTGATCTAAAGGTTAAAGGGATGCCCGCAACCATAAAGATCCTCGGAAGTGAACCAAAAGTAAAACAACTTGAGGTTTATGAAGGTCGTTTTATGCTGGTTGTTGATAAAAAAGACCTGAAAGCGGTAAACACCAAAATAGAGATTTCTGTAGTTGAAAACGGTAAGGAGATCGAAACAATTAAAACTTCATTTCTCGGAAAGGTGAATGAGTAATTGAAAAAGAAATTGAATTGGGGTCATGGGATCGCCATTACGCTCGGAATTTTCCTTATTCTTAATTTGATTGTCCTGATTTTTGTCTTTCGCCTGGATGTCCAGCTTGTTACCGACAATTATTATGAGAAAGAATTAAAATATGAGGATGAGATTGTTATAATGCGTAATGCTCTTAACTTACCCGATTCTATGAAATTTGATCTTAATAATCTAAATCTCGAAATTAAATACCCAGCCTCACTGCTAAAAAACGATCTGAAGGGGGACATTCATCTGTACCGTCCCGATCAAAGAAAATTCGATTTTACAATTCCGGTGAAATATGATTCAAGTGGGACACAACTTATAAGTATGACAGGTAAAGCAACCGGTAAATGGAAAATTTCTGTTTTGCTGAATGATGGTGGAAAAGATTATTTATTCAAAGAAGATGTTTTCCTGAGGTAGATATGTTTCTTTTATCCGGATTTCTGTTAGGTTTGTTAGGCAGTCTGCATTGTATTGGGATGTGTGGTCCGATTATACTCGCTATTAGTAGTGTGAATAACAATATGTATAAATTAATTCTTCAGCGAGTACTTTATCATATTGGTAAAGCAGCTACTTATGCGGTGATGGGAGCTCTTTTTGGAATTTTGGGGAATCACATCAAGTTGTCTGGACTTCAACAAATCGCCTCAATTTCGATAGGTGCTTTGATCGTTTTGTGGATTATTATGCCTAAATCGATAAAGACAGGTTTTCTAAGTCTTCAAATAATCAAAGAATACAACACCCAAGTTAAAAATCTCCTCTCAAAAGTCCTCTCCAACGGCAATTCCAAACCTTATTTTGTGATAGGACTTGTTAATGGATTCTTGCCTTGCGGTCTGGTATATGCAGGTTTGGCGGGTGCAGTTGCGACAGGAAGTGCATTGGAAGGTTCGCTCTATATGTTCCTCTTTGGCATGGGAACAATGCCCGCTCTTTTTGCTTTCTCATTTTTACCTGCACTTCGAAAATACCTCCCCAAATTTAATAGTCGGAAAATTATTCCGGTGGTATCTCTCGTTCTTGGGATCATTTTCATCCTCAGAGGTCTAAATCTCGGGATCCCCTTTATAAGCCCTGCATTCGATTCAAAACCGCATACTGAACAAGTGGCTCAACCCGACTGTTGCCATTAGTAACATCTTTTTGGTATCATTTTATCAGTCGATTTGATTAATTTTGAACAACTAATCAGAAATATTTAAGACAATGAAGCAAAAGACCATCCTCTGGGTGGACGATGAGATTGAACTTCTTCGTTCACATGTTATTTTCCTCACCGAAAAAGGTTATACCGTTCTAACCGTTACAAATGGCATCGATGCCCTCGAAACAATTCAAGAGAGTGAAGTTGATCTCGTATTTCTTGACGAGATGATGCCCGGAATGGGTGGGCTTGAAGTGCTGGGAAAAATAAAGGACAAAGACCCTAATATTCCGGTGGTGATGATCACAAAAAACGAAGAAGAATCTGTAATGGTTGATGCCATTGGCAGCAAAATTGATGATTACCTTACAAAACCTGTAAATCCAAGTCAGGTTTTGCTCGTCTGCAAAAAGATTCTCGAGAAAAAGAAAATCTCTACTGAATATGTGGCTAAAGATTACCTTCAAGATTTTAATCAGATCTCTTTTCTGCTTATGAACCAACCCGATCATCAGGATTGGATTGAAATTTACCTCAAACTCGTGAATTGGGATATAGAACTCGATTCTCATCCTCAGATTGGACTTCGCCAAACTCTAAATGAACAGAAAAAAGAGTGTAACAAAGAGTTTGGAAGGTACATTGAAAAAAATTATAAAAAGTGGGTTCAAACCAAAAATAAAATTGACAGACCAGTTTTAACTGTCGATATCGTAAATGATTATGTTCTTCCCGCATTAAAAGAGGATGATACTCCAGTCTTTTTCTTTGTGATTGATTGTTTAAGATACGATCAATGGTTGGTAATGGAAAAATTACTGACAGATGATTTTAAGATTGATAAAACTTTCTACTACGGAATTCTTCCTACAGCCACTTCCTACTCGCGAAATGCATTATTTGCCGGTTTATATCCTTCAGAAATTGAACAATATTACCCAGATCTTTGGTATGGTGACGATGAAGATGAAACATCGATGAATAAGTATGAAAAAGACCTGCTGCAATTGCAACTCGAGAGAAAAAAAGTCCACCTCAAAAGTGATCTTAAATTTGTGAAGGTTATCGACCCCGAATATGGAAGAAATTTTGAGCATAATATAAAATCGTATCACAACAGTCATTTAAGTGCAGTAGTGATCAATTTTCTCGATATGATCGCTCATGGAAGATCCGATTCCGATTTGTTGAAAGAAATTGCCCCGGATGAGCCGGCATACAGATCGTTGACCAATAGCTGGTTTTCTCATTCTTATCTTATCTCAACTTTTAAAGCAATAGCTTCAATGGGGAAGGCGAAAGTTATAATCACAACAGATCACGGAAGTATTCGTGCACTTCGTGGAGCCAAGGTACTCGGGGACAGGGAAGCTTCCTCTAACCTGCGCTTTAAATATGGGAGAAATCTTAAAGTTGATGATAAACATGCTGTATTTATTAAAGATCCGGCAGACTATAAACTTCCAAGACGGGGGATTACAGTTAACTACATAATCGCCAAAGAAGACTATTATTTTGTGTACCCGACAGATTATCACAAATATTTAAGCTACTATAAAGATACATTTCAACATGGTGGAATTTCACTCGAAGAAATGATTATTCCTGTGATAACCATGGAGCCTAAATGATCCGGAAATTGTTGATTCATTCTGAACAGGAGATGAAAAATCTTGCTGAGGAATTATTCAATCGTTATTCTAAAGGTGCAATTATTACGCTAAACGGAAATTTAGGAGCCGGTAAGACTTTTTTGGTTAAAGCCTTTTGTCATGCAGCCGGTGTACCACTCTCTTCAAGTCCTACATTTGCCATCGTCAATTCATACGACGGAAAGATAAAAATTTACCACTTCGATTTTTATCGGATTAAAAAATCGGATGAGTTACACGATATCGGGATCGAAGAATATCTTTTGGATGAATCAGCTGTAAGTTTTATAGAATGGGCGAATCTTTTTCCGGAAGTATTACCCAAAAAGCGAGTTGATATCATGATAAATGTGTTGAACGATGAGATCAGAGAGGTTATAATTGAAAGTCACGAATAAGCCATTTCTTGCTATAGAGACTACAGGTTCGCTTTGCAGCGTGTGTGTTTATGAAAACGAAAAGAAAAATCTGACTGTCTCACTAAATATGGATAGAGCCCACTCAAAGAAGATTTTGTCTCTCATCGATTCAGCCATGTCGAACTTTGGAATCAAACCACCAGATTTGGGTGGAATTTGTGTTTCGGAAGGTCCGGGCTCATTCACAGGTCTAAGACTTGGATTTGCAGCTGCAAAAGGAATTGCTTTTGGTGCCGGAATTGGAATTCTGAAGGTACCCACTTTTCAAAGTCTTGCTTTTGAACTTTCAGAAAAGATGAGTGTTAACACAAGAGGGTTGATTGTTACAAAAGCAGCACTCGAAGAATCTTATGTTTATGGGTTTGAGGCCTGTGATGATGGTTTTATGGAAGTGTTTCCGTTAAGTTTAGTTGAGAATGATAAACTGCTTCAGATGATTCAGGAAGGTAATTATTCGAAAGTTTACTCAAATATCCAGATTGAAAGAGTTAAAACTTCTGAAAAAACATCACCTGATGCATTATCAATAGTAAAATATGCGATAAAAAAACTTAATTTTGTATTCGATAATGAAGTGGATTTCATAGAGCCGTATTATTTTAAAAATTTTATTGTGAAGGTCAGATAATATGTTCAAAGTATTTTCATTCGTTCTATTCCTCTCTATTGCGGTTTTAGCACAATTTCAAGGACCAAAAATATATTCGCCTGCAAACAAATATGATTTTGGCACAGTCGAGTCAGGATCCATTGTTAAGCATAAATTTGTGCTAATTAATAATGGTGATCAAAACCTTGTGATTGATAAGGTTGTTTCGTCATGTGGTTGTACCGCTGCTGAACCGGAAAGAAAAGAATTAAAGCCCGGAGACAACACAACTGTATCGGTTGAATTTAATTCCACCGGGAGAACAGGCGACCAGTTGAAGACCATTAGCGTTTTATCAAACGATGCTAACAATCCACTTTTTCAGTTTACAATATCAGGCAAAGTTATTGATGCTCCCAAAAAAGAATTGGATGGAGCAAAAATTAAATTTGAAAAATCGCAACACGATTTTGGAATTATAAAAGAAGGAATTGTGGTTGATTATGTCTTCAAGTACTCAAATATTGGAAAAGCCAATCTTGAAATAAAAGATATAAGAACTTCTTGTGGTTGCACTGCTGCCGAACCAAGTAAAAAGATTCTAAAACCGGGAGAATCCGGCGAACTCAAAGTATCATTCGATTCTAAAAACAGATCCGGAAGAACGAGCAGAACAATTACACTCGTGACCAATGATCAAGTTGAAGAGTATTACACATTAACAATCTATGCAGAGATTAAAAATTAGAGATTAAAATATGGCATGGTTTAAAAGAAAAAAAGAAAATATCGCTGCAGAAACCAATCCAAAAGAAAATATGCCTGATGGATTGTGGGAAAAGTGCTCCGAATGTGGTGAAATTATGCATAAAAAGCAACTTGAGAATAATCTCTGGACATGCATAAAGTGCAATTTCCATTTCAGAATTGGTAGTGCAGACTACTTCAATATTTTGCTCGATGAAGGTACCTTCAAAGAGTACGATAAAAAGATGAAATCTGCTGATCCATTAAAATTTGAAGATACTAAAAAGTACACTCAAAGAATAGAAAGCACTATCAAAGCGACGGGGCTTCAGGATGCTGTAAGAACCGGCTCAGGAAAAATACTGGGCAAAGAGGTTGTTATTGGTTGTATGGACTTTAAATTTATCGGTGGTTCCATGGGCTCTGTTGTTGGAGAAAAACTTGCCAGAGCAGCCCATAAAGCTCTTAAAAATAAATGCCCTTTTATAATTATTAGCTCGAGTGGTGGTGCAAGGATGATGGAAGGAGCCCTCTCATTAATGCAGATGGCTAAAACAAGTGCAAGGCTTGCCCAGTTGGCTGAAGCTCGAATACCTTATATTTCAATCGTTACTGATCCGACTACAGGTGGAACTACCGCAAGTTATGCCATGTTAGGCGATGTTATTGTTGCTGAACCAAATGCCTTGATTGGATTCGCAGGTCCAAGAGTTATCAAGCAGACGATTGGGAAGGATCTACCAGCCGGATTTCAAAAATCTGAATTTGTACAGGAACATGGATTCATCGACATGATAACTCATCGGAAAGAAATGAAGCAAACACTTTCTACACTTCTCGATTTTCTTCAAGTGAGATAGTTATCAAAATCGTAAATCATATCAAAGAAATGCAGGCGATTTCCAATTCTCTATTCAGAGAAGGCAAATCGATTGGATTTGTCCCCACAATGGGTTTTTTACATGATGGACATATTTCACTTGTTCAGAACTCTGTTAAACAGAATGACATAACAGTGGTATCTATCTTCGTGAATCCAACGCAATTTGGACCAAATGAAGATCTCTCAAAGTATCCGAGAGATTTTGCTAAAGACGAAAAATTGCTTCTTGATGCCGGAGTTGATTTTTTGTTCTATCCTGAAGTTTCTGAGATTTATCCTGATGGATATGAAACTTTTGTGGTTCAGGAAAAAATTTCAACATTGTTGGAGGGGAAGTTTAGACCCATTCATTTTAGAGGAGTAACGACAATTGTTACAATTCTCTTTAATGCGGTTAAGCCCAATAAGGCTTATTTTGGGCAGAAAGATGCTCAGCAGTGTGCAGTTCTCAATAGAATGGTAAATGACCTCGCTATCGATCTTAAAATGGTTGTATGCCCCATCAAAAGAGAAGATGACGGATTGGCGATGAGCTCGCGGAATGTTTATCTCTCGAGAGAAGAAAGAAAGGATGCACTGGTACTTTCACAATCGTTAAAACTTGCAGCCGGATTAATAAAAAATGGTGAAACCTCAACTTCTGTTATAAAACAAAAAGCTAATTTGCTTTATTCGGAAGTGAAGTCTGCTACACTCGATTATTTTGAAATAGTGGATTACAATTCGTTTGAATCAGTTGAAGAGTTAAGAAGTGGGGGTGAATATTTTATTCTCGTTGCCTGCAGAATTGGCAAAACGAGACTGATAGATAACTTCCTCATTAAAGTCTAAAAGAAACAGGGCTAAAGAATTATAAAATAATGCTTTAGCCCTTTTTAATTTAAGCTATATTAGTTGTGTTTTTGGGTCGAGATTGTTTGCTTCTATATCCTTAAAGTAGTTAACAGTTCCAACCTTAAGCTCAACCGTGGAAGCCTCGTCACAGACAATTGTGCTTTTTGGATGAAGCTGAAGAGCACTCACGGTCCACATATGATTTACACCTTCTTCTACCACTTTTGCTAACGCTCTTGCCTTGGCATGTCCGGAAATAATCACTAGCACTTCTTCTGAATCAAGAACGGTTTTTACTCCAACTGTTAAAGCAGTTTTGGGTACTTTTTCGATATCATTGTCGAAGAAACGACTGTTGGCTATCATAGTGTCCATAGTTAATGTTTTCACTCTGGTAAGAGAACCAAGAGAGGATGCAGGCTCATTAAATGCGATGTGACCGTCAGGTCCGATGCCACCAACAAACAACATAATACCTCCGGCGGTATTAATTTTGCTTTCATACAACTTACATTCTTCTTCAAGATCTTCTGCATTTCCGTTTAATATATTGATATTATCGGGGTCGATATCGATGTGATTGAAAAAGTTTGTGTGCATAAAATGATGGTAACTTTGCGGATGATCTTCGGGCAAACCAACATACTCATCCATGTTAAAAGTGACCACATGTTTAAATGAAATGTAGCCGGATTTGTTAAGTTCAATAAGTTTCTTGTACATCCCAAGGGGCGAGGACCCGGTCGGAAGACCAAGAACAAATTTTCTTTTATTGTTCGGAGCATATTCCTTTATTCTGGTTGCTACATAATATGCAACCCATTCGGAAATTCTCTCGTAATTTGGCTGAATAATTAATCTCATATTTTCATCTCCATATATTATTCGTTTGTATCCTGAAGTGCTCCTTCAGGTATAATGGGGGGAACCATTACTACTTCTTCTCTCAACAACGAAACCTGTCCGGGGTTCATCCCTTTACGCTTTACAACATATTTTTTTTGTGTGAAGCAGACTGGTACAAGTTTAGAATTTTTAGCTTTACTGTAAAAAGCTGCCAATTGTGCAACTTTTTTAATAATTTCGCGAGGAGGTTTTTCTTTGCCACTAAATCTCAGAATGGTATGGCTACCCGAGGAACCTCTTGCATGAAACCAATAATCGGTTTGTTTGGCGACTTTAGTTGTTAAAAAATCGTTGTTCTCACTATCCTTACCCACCAAAACTTCCCATTTTTCATCAATAGTAAATCTCCGGGCTTTTAACTCTTCTTTTGATGCTCCAGTGCCAAAATTTCTTTCGGGTGGGAGTCCTTTTTCGTAATTTCTTAAATCGTTTAAGTCCATATTCTCAAATAAATTTATCCTTGACTCCAAATCTAATATTTTTTGATTTACTTGCACAAGAGACTTCGATGCGGTTTCAAACTTTAACCTTTCGCCTCTTGCTTTTTTGAAGTAAAATTCAACATTCTCGTTAACAGAAAAATCACTTTTTAGCTTTATAACCACAATTTTTTCACCATCAAAGAGATTCGGCACGGTTAATGAATCAACACCCTTGAGAATATTATCACGGTTAATCATTATTAAATTTGCAAATTGATCATAAAGCTCTGCTTTACTTTCAGATGCCAGGAGTGTTAACAGGTTTTCTTTTTTTTGTAAGAAAAACTGATAATCTTTCCTGATTCTTGTCTCAACCCTTTTACGAATCTGGATTTCCGAGTCCATTTTTCGTATTGAAGAGACATACTCTTGAAGTGCCTGAACAGCTGTGTCAAAAATTCTGATTCTTTCACAATCAGTCTTGAATGATTCAGGCAGAAGTGTAAGTTTTCCTGAGAGACCGTCTTTCACCATCACAATTTTATCAACAAAGATACTTCTTATCTTACTCATTATAGTTGAGCGTAAGACCGGCTCGGGAAGTGATTGAACTTCTTTTATAAAGTCAGTACCTAAAAATGGTAACAACTTTTTAACTTCAGTAGCGTTTGCATAAGACTCTTTAGGTGGTAATTCTTTTGTTTCTTCGATTGAAATAAAGGTTAATTCTTCATTTTGCGAAAAGAATGAGAAATTCTCATCAGATTTTTTGCCGGAAAGAGTTAGCTCTGAATCGACATAATAGAGATTGCTTTTTGAACCTTTGAGTGAGATAATTACATAACCTGAACTTAAAAGGAGCAAAATATCCCGTTCACCCCTGGCTATTTTAATGTCCTGAATCTGTTGAGGAAAGTAATCTTTGAAAAAGTAGATTAAGTTTTTTCCTGCGGGTTTAAAATATTTCCTCTTTAAAAGTGAGGGAGCATTCGGCACAGTAGAAAATTCCAGAACAATATTATCCTCAGAGTGAAGCGAATCACCAATGGTAATATGAAATATATCCTTTTCCTGTGAATGGACGGAAATAAGGAATTTCCCCTGAATTTGAGGGATTATCTCCGTTAAAAAACGGTTTAAGAAAAAATAACTGTTATACATAGTCAAAAAAAGAGGCTATCCTTGTGAGATAGCCTCCAAAAATTTAGTGTCAGGAATGTTGTGAGATTACTCTTCGCAACCACTTTATCATCATAAAGATTGCCAGGGCTGCGATTCCGGCAGCAATAAAGTTGATTAGAAAGAAATAGACTTTGTTGTCGAAACTTGTCCAAAGACCGGATATAACACCCGAAAGTTTATTTCCGATTGATGTTGATAAAAACCATCCACCCATCATCAAGGCTGTAAATCTTGGAGGTGAAACCTTCGACACAAGTGAAAGCCCCATCGGACTTAAACACAACTCACCGATGGTAATAACGAAATAAGTACCAACGAGCCAGGCAGCAGAACTCTTCACACTTCCATTTTCTGAGAAAATAACTGCACCAATCATTACAATCGTCGATACAGCTGTGATGAAAAGCCCCCACCCGATCTTTCCGGCGGTTGAAGGTTCCTTTCCTTTTCGGCGTAACACTGTAAAAAAGGAGACCACCACAGGGGTGAGAAGTACTACCCAGAATGGATTTATAGATTGAAATATCTCTGTAGAAAGGATGATATACGGCTCCTTATCCGGCACCTTTGATCTGTCTTCCTCTGACATATTGCCAAAATAACTTCCGTGTCCTTTTGTTACTTTTGCACCTGTTGTATCAACAGATTGATTGGTTTTATCACTGGCGGAGGTTTTGTAATAAATCTTTGATGGTTCATTACCCGTTGTTATTAACAAAACCGGCACTTCAACCGTTTTTCCTGCTTTTTCAACCAAAAGAACATCTTTATATTTTTCTTCGGTTAATCCTAATGGAGACACAACCGATTCAACTACAGTGGGCAACTGTCTGTTAGTATAATCACGAGCCCATATTGTTAGTGCAGCACCATTTTGATGGAAAATTGCCCAAAAAACGATTACTACTCCAAATATCGACAGAAGTGCAGCGATCGATTCTTTATCTTCTTTTGCAGCACGGAACCAGAGACTAAAATAAAACAGCACTATCGGGATGCTTGCAAAAATGAAAGCATCGGTTGCAGGTGAGCCAAATAAAGGCTTACCAAATATTACGGTCGGAAGCATATATCCAATTACTGCAGTTACAATAGCAGGGAGGAACACATATAAAAAGATTGAAACAAGTGATTGGTCACCTTTTTGAGCCGGCTTTTTGATGTCAGCTTCGCGAACATGTTTCAAACCAGCCATGAACCAAATAACACCTATGATCATTCCCACACCTGCACCAGCAAATGCAAAACCCCAGCCAAATTCGTTTCTTAGATATGCAGCCACAAAGTTACAAACGAAAGCACCAATATTAATTCCCATATAGAAAATATTGTATCCCGTATCTTTTAGGATTTTGAATTTTTCTTGTGAGTAAAGATTTCCAACGAGAGTGGAAATATTCGGTTTGAAGAATCCATTTCCAAAAATGACTAAGAATAGTGATGGCCACAAAAAGGTATCGCCGGGTATTGCAAGCCCAAAGTATCCTAATGCCATTAAAATGCCACCAAAAACAATGGATTTAATATATCCAAATACTCTGTCTGCCAATAGTCCACCCAAAAATGGAGTAAGATAGACTAAAGCAATATAAGTCCCGTAAATATCTGAAGCCATTTCAGTTGAGTAGCCCAATCCCTTGGGGGCAAAATCGGTCATGTACAGGAAAAAGATTCCCAACATTAAATAATAGCCGAATCTTTCCCACAATTCAGTGAAAAATAGAACCGGTAGTCCGGAAGGGTGATTTTTGAACATAAGATACCTTATTTGATTATTAAGAATAATCAGTTAACTAAAAGTTAGAAAAAAATGAGCTAAAAAAAAGTTTAAATTATCATAAGGCAAATTACGAAACTGGAGCTTAATTTCTCTAATTCATTTTTTTGTGATAAATTTCATATTTAAAACAAAAAATTCCATAAGTCTGGTTTAATGAAAAAAACACGAAAAATTACACTATTACTTAGAACCTCCTACATTGTCCTCGGATTGTTTATAACGCTTTTCGCTATAGACAAAATAATCATGCCGTTTTATGTCTCAGGAGATGAGGTCAAAGTGCCAAATGTTGTTGGTCTCGACAAACAAAGAGCATTTGATCTCCTTGATTCAATCGATCTAAAATATTCCGTCACGAGCATAATTGAAGTGAATGATCCTACAAAGGATGGTAAAATTCTGCAGCAAAAGCCCGCAAATGGCAAGATTGTTAAAGAAGGAAGGTCGATCCTTTTATGGATTGGTAGCTATCGTGGAAGTGGTACAAATGATACCAGACCGACTGTTGAAGTTCCGGATTTAATTGGAAAAACTTACGCAGAAGCTGAACAGATTTTGCTCGCTTCAAATTTTATTCTACGACTAATTAATAAAGTTGATGAACCTGACATGAAAGCTTTGGTTCTCGAACAGAGTAGGAAACCAGGAGAAAAAGTCCCCGAAGGATCAACTATTTTTATCAGGCTCGACATGCCCGGTGAGGTGATAGTAGATACTGTTGGTTTTTCCTCAACTGAGGAGGATCAAACCATTGAATCTGAAATGGTCACGATGCCTGGTTTAATCAAACTGCCGAAACAACAAGCGATTAAACAACTTACAGAACTTGGACTAAAAGTTGGAAATGTTAAGGAAGTTGTCTCTTCTGAGCATTTGCCGGGCTCTGTCGTTAGTCAGAGTATTAGTCCCGGTATCAAAGTGAAGAAAGGTGAAGTGGTTGACCTTGAGGTTTCTGCTTCAAATTCCGACGAGGAAATAATTCAGTGATAAAGAAATTTTTAGCCCCTTCAATATTATCTGCTGATTTTAGAATTCTTGAACAACAGATTAAGATAGTTGAAAATAGTGGTGCAGGCTTCATCCATTGTGATATAATGGATGGTAAGTTTGTGCCAAATCTTACTTTTGGCAGTATTGTGGTTGACGCAGTAAGCAAAGTTACAGAACTTCCGGTCGATGTTCACATGATGGTTAAAGACCCCGATTCTCTAATCCCGGATTTCATTAAAGCAGGAGCTGATTATATTACGGTCCACCAGGAAGAAGTAGTCCATTTAGACCGTACGCTTAACAGAATAAAGGAACTTGGAGCTAAAGCCGGAGTCGCTATAAACCCCGCCACACCGGTGGAGACACTCTCGGAAGTATTGGAACTTGCAGATCTTATTCTGGTCATGTCAGTTAATCCCGGATTTGGTGGACAAAAGTTTATACCAAATGCACTTAAAAAAATAAAAAAACTCGCAGAGCTTAAACAAGAAAATGGATATAATTTTCTGATTGAAGTGGACGGTGGAGTAACACTTGAGAATATTGGCGACATTTCTGCAGCCGGGTGTGAAGTTTTTGTTGCAGGATCATCTGTTTATGGGTCGAAAAATATCCCTGAAACTGTTAATAATTTTTTAAAAATGTTAAATAATTGAGGTAAACCGTGAAATTAGCACTCATCGGAGGAGAGATCATAACTCCTTTCAGGAATGTTAAGAATGGAACAATTGTAATGCAGGATGGTCAAATTTCTGACATCGGAAAAGCTTCCGATGTTAAAATCCCTGACGAATGTGAAGTAATAGATGTGAGTGGAAATATTGTAACTCCCGGATTTGTCGATTTGCTCGTGCATGGTGGGGGTGGCAGAGGTTTCGCCGACGAAGACCCGACAAGTATCGGAATTGTTGCCGATTATTTCTTGCGTCATGGCTCGACCACAGTACTCGCTTCTCTCTATGCAAAACCAAAAGCTCAACTTCTTGCAGATTTGAGACGAGTTGCAGATTATATTTGCGAGAACCCGGACTCGAACATCATCGGTATCCACATGGAAGGTCCCTACCTCAATCCCGTTCTTAAAGGGGCTATGAATGAGGAGTATTTGTGGAAACCATCTGTTGAATCCTGGGATGAGATGTGGGAAGCCTCCAGAGGATTGATCAAAATAATGACAATCGCACCCGAACTCGAAGGATCGCTGCAAGTTATGAGAGCTGCTGCACTCAAAGGTGTTGTTCTTTCAATTGGACACTCAACAGCTAATTATGAAACCATCGAACTGGCTATCGATCATGGTGCTGCTCATGTTACGCACATGTTTAATGCCATGACACAGCTTCACCATAGAAATCCCGGTGTGGTTCTCGGTGCAATGTTGAGAAATGAATTAAAGATCGAACTTATTGCTGATACGCTTCATGTTCACCCTGCCGTAATGGAATTACTCCTTAAACTAAAAGGTTCAAACGGAATTATTCTTATTACAGATTCGATCCGTGCCGGAGGAATGCATGAAGGCGAATATGAATTTGCAGATCAAAAAATCTTTATGAAGGGAAGCAAAGCGTTTTTACCTGATGGAACACTCGCAGGAAGTACCCTGACTTTGAATCGCGCAATTAAAAATATGATCAAAAAAGCTAACGCAAAAGTTACAGAGTCTGTTCGTATGGCATCTCTTAATGGTGCTAAAGTTCTGAATATTGAAGACAGAAAAGGAATACTTGCCGTTGGTAAAGATGCCGATATTGTCGTGATGAACGATGAATTTGAAGTGGAAATGACGATTCATCAAGGAAATATCAAATACAAGAGATCGATGGAATAGTCTGAATAGTTTGAAAAATGTCAAGATTGCAGGAATAGTTAATGTAACCCCCGATTCATTTTCAGATGGGGGGGTATTCTTTTCACCAAAGGATGCAATCCGATATTCATTAGAGATACTTGAAAAAGGTGTTGACATTGTGGATATCGGTGGTGAATCAACAAGACCCGGCTCTGCCGAAGTTTCTGCGGAAGAGGAGTTGAGAAGGACTATTCCTGTAATTAAAGGCATTTTGAAAGAGTCATCCGAGGCAATAATTTCAATTGATACCTATAAAAGTGAAGTTGCCAAGGTTGCTATTGATGAGGGTGCTTCAATCGTAAATGATGTTAGTGGTGGAACTTTTGACTCTGATATGTGGAAGGTTGTGGCAAACACAAAGGCAAAATATATATTGATGCACACACCCGGTAAACCATCGGTGATGCAACAAATGACATCTTATAATGATCCCGTAGAGGATGTTAAAAATTGGCTGATGGCAAAAGCTCGTAGTGCAGTTCAAACTGGTGTCTCGGAAGTGATTATTGATCCCGGTATCGGGTTTGGTAAAACGATGGAACAAAATTTACAAATTATATCAAACATTCAATGTTTTGTAAATCATGGATTCGAAGTTTTGATTGGACTTTCACGGAAATCGTTTATAGGTGAACTTCTTGGAGTGGAAACTTCTGCGAGAGATTTCCCTTCGACTCTATATGAATTTTATTCCGCCATTAATGGAGTTGACTACATACGGACTCACAATATCAACAATGCATTAAAACTCAGGAAAATAGTGAGTAGTCTAAATGTTTGATCTCTTTCAGTTTGGATTTGTAACTTTCAGATTTCTCGATCTTGTAGATATTGTAATTGTAGCTGCAATTATTTACAACATCTACAAACTGCTCCGTGGGACAGTTGCGAGTCAGATTTTATTCGGACTTGTGATAATTCTCCTGCTTTTTCTTATCTCGCAAGCCCTTAATTTAAAAGCGGTCAGCATCATCCTCAAGGTGATAACTGATATTTGGCTTATTGCATTTATTATTCTGTTTCAACCCGAAATCCGAAGATTTCTCGCTTCACTGGCATCAAATCCGCTTTTTCAGGCATTCAGAAAGGACAAGAACAATCCCGGTCTCGTTGAAGTTCTCACTAACGCTGCAATGGCTCTTTCCAATGTTGGACATGGTGCTCTTATTATCGTCGAAAAAGAGAATGATCTAAGACAATTGATCGAAAGTGGGACTGAAGTTAATGCGAAAGTCTCCACCATGTTATTAAGATCGATATTCGTCCCCGGTTCTCCACTCCACGATGGGGCAGTTGTTGTGCGAGATGATGTTATAGTGGCTGCAAGGTGCTCTATTCCGTTCTCTAAAGAGGAACATTTTAGTTCAGAAGGCACAGGAATGAGACACAAAGCCGGTTTGACTCATTCTTCAGAGTATGATTCACTCGTTATAATTGTCTCTGAAGAGACTCGTACCATCTCCGTTGCACTGGCAGGTACATTAACAAGAGGATTGACGAGAGAATCGTTAACAAACATTCTGAAAAAATCTTTGATTAAAGAAGAGTCAACCAAAGATACATTTCTGCACAAAATATTTTCAAGAAAATGAGTTATTGTGTAATAATTCCTTTTTTTGACGAGAGGAGATTTATTGCAGAAGTGGTGTCTAAATCACTTAAATATTGCGAATCTGTAATCGCAATTGATGATGGCTCTACTGACGGGGGAGCAGAGTTGATTAAACACTTTAGTGGTGTTGAGGTAGTCAGAATCGAAATAAATTCGGGTAAGGGAAACGCACTAAAGACGGGATTTCTCCGGGCATTGGAAAGAGGATTTAGCAGGGTTATAACTCTCGATGGGGACCTTCAGCATCCACCAGAGTATATTCCCAAATTTATTGAACAACTTGATAATTTCGATTTTATCATTGGCAAAAGGGAAATTAATCACAAAATAATGCCTGTTGAGAGAGTTCTAAGCAACACAATTTCTTCCTATTTACTCTCAAAAAAAACGAAAATAAATATCAGGGATAGTCAGTCGGGTTACCGCGGAATTAAATCCAGTTTATTAGAACGGATTTTACCTGATGAAAAAGGATATATCGCTGAGACCGAGATGATTATAAAAGCTTCCATTTGGGGTGCCGCTTTTGGATGGGTGGATATTCCCACTATATATGGGGAAGAAAAAAGTAAAATGAAAAATATGGAAACAACCCTTAAATTTGTGAAGCAAATAGTTAAACCTTTGAAAGATTTTTGATATGAAACTGAGATTTTTTGGACATTCTGCTTGTCAGATTACCACAAACAGTGGTAAAAGGATACTTATTGATCCTTTCCTCAATGGAAATCCTGTCTCACCGGTGAAAGCTGATGAAGTGGAAGCTGATTATATTATTCTTACTCACGCTCATGGCGATCATGTAGGTGACACCATTTCAATAGCAAAAAGATGCAACTCAACCGTGATTTGTGTTTTCGAACTTGGAAATATTCTTGAGGAAACGGGGCTTACGGTTCACACTATGCACATCGGTGGTGGCTACAATTTTGAATTTGGGAGAGTAAAATTCACAATTGCACATCACGGAAGTGTATATCCTGACGGTCGTTATGCCGGCAATCCTGTTGGTGTTATCGTTAGCATCGAAGGCAAAAATATTTACCATACCGGAGATACCGGGTTGTTCCAGGACATGAAATTGATCGGTGAATTGAATAAAATTGACTATATGTTGTTACCGATTGGTGATAATTATACCATGGGAATTGATGATGCTGTAATCGCGGTGGAATTTGTGAACCCAACGGTTGCCATACCACTTCATTTTAATACTTTCCCGGTAATTGAAAATGATCCTTCGGAATTTAAAAGAAAAATTGAATCTTTGAATAAAAAATGCAGGATACTCGAGTTTGGAGAAGAAATTATTTTATGATTAAATCAAAAAAGTCTGGAATAGAAGAATAATTTATGCACGGTAAAATAATTTCAGTTGCTAATCAAAAAGGGGGAGTGGGTAAAACAACCACTGCAATAAACCTTTCTGCTTCTCTTGCAGTTGCAGAGAAAAAAATATTGGTGATAGATATCGACCCTCAGGGAAATTCGTCTTCAGGCTTGAGTTTTCAGAACACTCAACCATCTGTTTATGATCTCCTCGTTGGTTCTACAGGATTTTCAGATACGGTGGTTAAGGAGGTAATTCCATTTCTTGACCTGATTCCCGCAACAATCGATCTGGTTGGAGCAGAAATCGAACTTCTTGAAATGGAGAACAGAGAATTTATCCTGAAAGAAAGGATAAAAGAGGCAAAATCGAAGTATGATTACATCTTTATCGATTGTCCTCCAACTCTTGGTATCTTAACTTTGAATGCCTTGGCTGCAAGTGATTCGGTGTTGATACCTGTTCAATGCGAATATTTCGCTTTGGAAGGTTTGGGTCAACTTCTAAGGACTATCTCAACTGTAAAAGAGAGATTTAATCGACACCTGACAATTGAAGGCGTTTTGCTTACCATGTACGATTCACGCCTAAAACTTTCCGAACAGGTGGCTGAAGAAGTAAGGAAATATTTTGAAGATAAAGTTTTTAGTACAAAAATTCATCGAAATGTGAGAGTCTCCGAAGCACCAAGTTTTGGAAAGCCTGTCTTGATGTATGATGCACTTTCAAACGGTGCAAAAAATTACATCGAACTCGCACAAGAATTTTTGGGAAGGAATAATAAAAGGTAATGGGAAAAGCAAAAACAGGACTTGGCAGAGGTCTCGAGGCGTTAATGGGAAATAGAGATGGTTCCGATTTTCAAGTACAAGAGCCCGAAAGACGAGAGACACAATTAGCTGACTCGATTGTTAAATTGCCAATTATGCAGATTAAACCAAATCCGTTCCAACCTCGTACAAATTTTGATCGGCAATCACTCGAAGACCTTAAACGCTCGATTCAAGCTAACGGTTTAATTCAACCTGTGACTGTAAGGGCTGCCGGTAAAAACAGTTACGAGTTAATCTCGGGAGAAAGAAGATTAAGGGCATTCAGGGAATTGGGGCTTGCTGAAATTCCTGCATATATCATTGAAGTCTCCTCCGATGAGATTATGCTTGCTATGGCTCTTATCGAAAATATTCAGAGAGAGCGGCTTAACCCGATTGAGGAAGGTCTGGCTTACAAAAGATTAATGGAGGAATGTGATCTTACCCAAGAGGAGATTGCAGAAAGAGTAGGGAAGAGCAGATCAACAGTTGCAAATTCCATCCGACTTCTTAAACTGCCTGAACGGATACAACAATCGTTAATTGACGATGAAATTACAGTTGGTCATGCAAGAGCCTTAATCAACCTTCCAAGTGAGACACAACAGCTTCAGGCTTTTGATAAAATCAAGGAAGATGGACTCTCAGTTCGAAAAGTCGAAGATTTGGTGAAAAAACTATCAAAACCAGCTTCACGAATTGTACCCAGAGTTGTGGAAAAACCAAAACCTAAAAATTCAGCCGCCCTCGGTTCTATTGAGGATTATTTACGCAAAATATTGGCAACAAAAATCACCTGTTCTCAGAAGGCTGATGGTACCGGTGATATAGTAATACAATTTTATTCAAATGATGAGCTTGACAGGCTAATCGAACTTTTTGAGATCATTGAAAAAAATCATAAATAGTCTCTTTTTCATACTGTTTTTCTTTTCGGCACCCTTGATAGCACAAGTGCGGGACACAATCAAAGCAGACTCATCGATCGGTAAACCGGAGTCTCCCGGAATTGTGATGGATACAGTTGGAAACTATGAACCTTATGTCCCGGCAAAGGATCCAATGACAGCAGTTTGGAAAAGTGCCATTCTTCCGGGGTGGGGGCAATATTACAATGAGTCGTATTGGAAAATTCCTGTCTTCTGGGGAATATTTGGCTGGCTCACTTACAATTATGTTCTTAACAACAATAATTACTCCGATTACAAGGGGCTCTACATACAATCAAATTTTTCTATCGAGAGTTATCGCCGTTTAAGGGATTTTTATCGCGATCAAAGAGATTTATTTGTAATTTATATAGGAATTGCTTATTTAGCGAACCTGCTTGATGCTTATGTTGATGCAAGTTTATTCGACTTCGATGTCTCGCAGAATTTCAATACCGGAAGTAGACAGCTAAATTTCAAATTTAAATTCTGATCAATATGATCCCTAAAATCATGATCTGCTCTAAATGTGGAGCAGAAAGCTCGCGGTTTAATCGTGAATGTGATGAATGTGGTAATGTGCTCCGCGATAAAGTCGCCAACATCGATTTATGGGAGACTCTTTCGGGACTGGTTGATCGTCCCGGTGAGACTTTTGACAAAATTATTTTTGCAGAAAATAAAAATTTCACTTCGTTTTTTGTTGTTTTTGCTACCCTTAAATTCTTCTTCCTATCTCTCTTTTTTTCATTTCACCTGTTTGATTATCAATTTGGGCAGCTTTTACTACTTTATTTCCAATTCCTTTTATTGATTGGTGTATTCCTTCTATTACCATATCTGATATTAAAAACCGGAATATTTGGCAAACTGAAAATCAGATGGAGGGATCTAATTGCTGGTATCGGGTATTCGTATTCACCGATAGCACTTAGTGCAGTACTCCTCATTTTTCTTGAATTAATAATCTATGGTGGATATTTATTCGAAAGACAACCTTCACCCCTCGATTTTAAACAAATGTTTGGCATAATGTTTTTGTTGCTAGAGTCGATTTTTGTGATTTGGACACTCGTGTTGAACACAATATTCTTTCGGCGTTTTGGTATGCTCAAATCTACCGCCTTTTTACTTTCAATAATTCTGATGTCCACATTTGCAGCTATAAGTTTTTTCATTTTGAATCATTTCAATCTTAATTTTTCAGGTTTCGCATGAATTACAAAACTGATGTCCTCATTATCGGTAGCGGTATAGCCGGCCTCTACAGTGCAATTAAAATTTCCGATTTTGCTGAGGTAATCCTTGTTACAAAGAAGAATAAAAGTGAGTCTAACACTAACTATGCACAAGGAGGAATTGCATCCGTTCTCGATCCAAACGATTCTTTTGAGAACCACATCAAAGACACTTTAATTGCAGGTGCAGGACTTTGTGATCCAAAAACTGTCGAAATTTTAGTGAAAGAAGGACCGGAGCGAATCCTGGAATTGATGGAAATCGGGACTGGTTTTACACTAAAGGACGGCAAGCTTGATCTGGTAAGAGAAGGCGGACATTCATTTAATAGAATCGTTCACGCAAAAGACCTTACCGGCAAAGAGGTTGAAAGAGCCTTGATTGAAAAGGCTGCAAATACACCAAATATCACCATTCTCGAAAATACACTCGCCATCGATCTGATTACTGAACACAACATCAAAAATTTGAAGGATAAACCTATTAATAATCGTCATTGTTGGGGAGCTTATGTGCTTGAGAACAGTTCAGGAAAAGTGATAAAAATTACCTCAAAAGCTACACTTCTTGCAACTGGTGGAATAGGGCAGGTCTATTTTCACACAACAAACCCTTCGATTGCTACAGGTGATGGCTTTGCAATGGCATATCGAGCAGGTGCGAGAATGGGGAACATGGAGTTTATTCAATTTCATCCAACTTCGTTCTACGATCCAAAACCGGATAATAAATCGACTCATTCATTTTTAATTTCAGAAGCTGTCCGGGGATTTGGTGGTATTTTGAGAAATTCTTCAGGTGAACGATTCATGGAGAAATACGACAGCCGAAAAGAACTGGCACCCAGAGACATTGTGGCGAGGGCGATTGATACAGAGATGAAAAAGAAGGGTGAAGATTTTGTTTTTCTTGATATAACTCACAAAGAAAAATCGGATATCCTTGACCATTTCCCTAATATTTATCAAAATTGTCTTGAACGAGGCATTGATATCACCAAAGACTACATTCCTGTGGTTCCGGCTGCTCATTATATTTGTGGCGGTGTGTGTGTTGATGAGTTCTCAAAAACCACATTAGCAGGGCTATACGCGGTTGGTGAGGTCTCGATGACTGGGGTCCACGGTGCAAATCGATTGGCAAGTAATTCACTCCTCGAAGCATTGGTTTTTGCAGAAAGAGCATCAGAAAATATTAGAGAAAATATAACTGAATTTTCTGAGTGTAAGGAACAAATTCCCGATTGGGATGATTCAGGTACTCTCTCAGCAGACGAAAAAGTATTAATTACACACAGCACAAGAGAACTTAAACAACTGATGTCCGATTATGTTGGTATTGTCAGATCAGATTTGCGACTTGAATTTGCTTCCCGCAGAATTAACCTTCTCTACAATGAAATTGAAGATTTTTACAAAAAAACCAAAGTATTCGACTCATTGATAGAGTTAAGGAACCTTGTTACTTCTGGGTACCTTATAGTGAAATCTGCAATTTTAAGGAAAGAGAGCAGGGGATTACACTACACACTTGATTATCCAAATTTAAGTGAGAGTACAACACCTGAAAACACAATAATACAAAACACTTACCAAAAATCGTGATAACTTCGGACTATTAAACAGATTGGTGATTCTGTAAATAATTTAGAATCAGCCCAAATCTTAGTCCTGTTATCGAAACAAAAGTGCTATTTAGTCCCGTTTTTTTCAATATCGTTTTGAGAATGATCGCACCTGCAGCCAATAAATCTTCACGCCCTTTAATAATCGGTCCAAATTTACTATACTCACTAAATGGCAAATTATAAAGAAGACTCAACACTGAGTCTATCTCCTCAATCGCAAGAAGTTGTTTATGTATTCTGTCCCCATAAAATTCCCCGTAACCTTTGTTAAGAGAAAAAAGTGTGGTTGGTGTACCTGCTATTGAAATAGCTTTTTTAGGAAAATTAGCCATCTCTGATAACTCTTTAAAATAATCGTCACAAAATTCTTCAATTTTTCGTCGATTCTTTGATGTCAGCATCCCTTCCTGAAGAAAGTTCTCGCGAAGTGTAACCACACCGGTAGTAAAACTTTTCCGAAAGATGAGATTCTCAGCTTCCTTACAAGTTACCTCGCTACTTCCACCTCCAATATCGATCACTGCAATTCTCTCGTTTCTATCAAAATCTGCAGTCGCCCCCAAATACGCACAATCAGCCTCCATTTCACCGGGGATTATTTCCATTTTTATTCCAGATGCCTCAAAAACCCTATTAATTACCTCGTCACTGTTTTTAGCTATTCTGAAGACATTTGTTCCTGCGGCAACGATCTTGGAAACATCATATTTTTCACATTCCTTTTGATAGTCGGAATATATTTTACATAACTCGACAATTTTCTCTTGTTTTATAATTCCTGTTCTGAAAACTTCTTCACCCATGCGTGGCATTCTATGCAGTTCCTTAACTGGAATGATGTTTTTGCCGTCTTTTGTGCTTGCAATGAGCAAAAGAACTGTATTTGTACCGGTATCGATTGAGGCAATATTCATAAGATTTTATTATTTTGTGTTTTTAGAATATCTAAATT
>CAYSJM010000020.1:0-25880 GCA_964431385.1 uncultured Ignavibacteriaceae bacterium
TTCTTCTGACCTGCAGAAGGGGGCGACGACCAAAACCGTCAAAGTAATATACATTAAATAAAATAAAAGAAAATTAAAAAGATGAAACATGCAAGATTATACATTATGTTTGTGTTCATTTCGTTTTGTGCATTCTCACAGAACAGACCGGGGATAGATTACTTTCCCCACACCAGCTTTTTTGATTTTTCCGTTCAATATCTTTACCCGCCAAACAAAGTGGTGGCCAGTGGGTCGGGCAAAAAGTTCGTTGCTCCTTCCCTGCCTTTTTTTTTCATCAATCCCAGAATTAAACCTTTTTCATCT
This sequence comes from uncultured Ignavibacteriaceae bacterium, assembly GCA_964431385.1. Lineage (GTDB taxonomy): Bacteria > Bacteroidota > Ignavibacteria > Ignavibacteriales > Ignavibacteriaceae > UTCHB3. The sequence goes on from CAYSJM010000020.1 coordinate 307, forward strand.
TTGCCACTATTTTTTCCTATAGGGCAAAGAAAAGGTTCAAGAACAAAAAAAACAATTGAAAATGGTCTAAATTTTGTCTATTATTGAAGTCTATTTTGAAAATTAATCGGGAGAAAGAGATGTTTGACCCAAAATATAAATTTACAGTAATCGACCGTTTTTTGAGTTATGTAAAAATTGATACTCAATCGGATGATGAAGCACCCGGATTTCCAACCACCGCAAAGCAGATGGATCTTTCACGCGTATTAGTGGAGGAGTTAAAAGAAATTGGTCTGGTGGATGCTTTTCTTGATGAACATGGCTATGTATATGCGACACTTCCTTCAAACACAGAAAAGGATGTGCCGGTTATCGGATTTATTGCTCATGTTGATACATCGCCGGCAATCAGCGGCAAAGATGTGAAGCCCATTATTCACAAAAATTATCAGTGTACGGATATTATCCTTCCCGGAGACACTTCCAAAGTAATCGATGTTGAATCGAATCCGGAACTGAAAGAGATGAAAGGATTTGATATTATCACAACCGACGGAACAACCTTGCTCGGAGCAGATGACAAAGCCGGTATTGCTGAGATAATGGATGCAATGAATTATTTAGTTACACATCCCGAAGTAAAACATGGCAAAATAAGGGTCTGTTTCACACCTGATGAGGAAGTTGGAAGGGGGACCGAGCATTTTGATGTTCCCGGATTTGGTGCAAAATATGCTTACACAATAGACGGTTCAACCCGTGGTGAAGTGGAAACAGAAACCTTCAGTGCTGATGCTGTTGCAATAACAATTCATGGCAAAAATGTCCATCCCGGTTATGCAAAAGGGAAGATGATCAATTCGATTAGAGTGGCATCCCGTTTTATGGATTCGTTACCAAAGGACACACTTTGTCCCGAAACAACCGAGGGAAGAGAAGGCTATGTCCATTGTGTGGCATTTAACGGTACCGAAGAAAAAACCGTTTTGAAGTTCATTATTCGTGATTTTATCGACAGCAAACTTAAAGAGTATGAGAAATTCCTGGAGGAGCTCCTTAAGGAAGTTATTGCCGAATACCCGGGAGCGAATTTTGAGTTCCAGGTGATTGAACAATACAGAAACATGAAAAACATACTCGATCAGCACCCTGAAATAGAGAAGTATGCTCTTGAATCATTAAAAAGGCTTGGAATCAAGCCAATTCAGTCGGCAATAAGAGGAGGAACTGACGGCTCAAGACTCAGTTTTATGGGATTGCCTACTCCAAATCTTTTTGCGGGAGGTCATAACTTCCACGCAGCGACTGAGTGGGTGGCTGTTCAGGATATGGAAATGTCGGTTAAAAACATTGTTACCCTCGCAAATGTTTGGGAAACAAATTCATAAGACTACAATGTTGTAATAAATAAAAAAGGCTGTCTCGTGTGGGGCAGCCTTTTTTTGTCATTTCTTTTTGCGTGATCTTCTTTTTCTTATTAAGCCCTTGGGCTCTGCTGTTCTGTCTCGAAGCCAACAGTAGTTTCGGGACACATCTATGCCGAGGGCATAAAAATTTATTCCCGGTAAGATATTAGCATCATGTCCCAATGGCTGCATATATTCGTTCAGTTCCGCAAGAGTAATCGCTTTTTTCTGTGCGTACAAAACGATGTAGAAAAGTTTATTCCTTTTCCAGTCTTTGGAGAGGATGAGCTTATCATTCCCGTCGGGGTGATCGAACAGAACAAAAAGATCGCTGTTCAGGATGGTATTGGTAATATCCTCAACATTAAAATCTTTAAAAATTGTTGCAACTTTTGAAAGTCGCATATCCGGATAAGCAGTTTGGAATAAATAGTTGCTTATAAAAAGAGGGTTTGAAGCGATTAATTTTTTATTCTCTTCCCTGTGATCTTTTAGACCATAGAAGTTGCCGCCATAGGAGTCGATAAAATCAACATGTTGAAGCTTACTCGAGAAACCAGTAACGCTCACAACTCTTTTTTTATTTATCTCTGCGAGCAGTTCTTTTCCGTGCATTACGAAGTTGTTTTTCCCCAACACTTCCAAAAGATATTCATTCACAATTTTTCTTTGATCCATTTTAATGGATTTGTGAATGAAGCAGAAGAAGCCGAGATCGACAATATCCTTCCCTTTTCGAAGAATTTGAACGAGTTCATATTTAGAACGGACATCAGGGAACTGTTTTTTTACAAATTTGTAAAGAACTGATGCGTCAACAATTTTTTTCTGTTCTTCGAGGAAGTTAGCAACTAATTTTTGGATCGCTTTTACCTCAGCTCCCCTATATGACAGATGTTTTTCGACGCCAAATGTATCTCTATCGAGTTGAAGAACATTTGGATTCATTCGAATGTGGCATAATGAAACCTTCAAATCATGATATTCTCTTCCATATAGATCTTTAATCAGTGCAATGAGGTCTTTTATTTTCATTGCCTCGTCTCTTGTGAGAAGGGTGTGTTCCGCCATTTCGGGAAGACTCAGTCTTCCTCTTAGGATGTAGGAATTATCTTTATGGATTATGTTAAAATATTTAATAGCGAGAATAATTCTGAAGAGATTCAGCTTCTCCCACCCTTTAACATCAGAAAAATCTTCAACGAATTTTTCGATCTTAACGCCGTCATTCTCTTTAAAATACTCCCTCAATCTGAAGTAATGGGCATAGAGAGGGCTTTCTTCGCGATAAATATTTTGAGACACAAAAAACTTGTTTGAGTATGAGGGGATACTGGGATAGATGGTATTTAACATCCTTACAAAAGTATCAACATCCATTATGTTATTCTGAAAGAACTCTTTTGGAATAACTTCCGGGTGTTTAACGAGCTGATTAACGAGATGTGATTGCAACCGTTTTTCCAGAGTTGACATATCATGTCGAGCGTCATCGATAAACGCAACGAGTTTTTGTCGCACTCTTTCAGATGAAATACCGTGTTTTTTACCAATAATTTTCATCTCGAGTCCGAGGCCAAATCTCATGTGCAAAAAATCTTTGGTTCTCTCATCTTGAATGTCGTGGAGAGCTTTTAGCACGAGTGCCGACTCGGCAATAATGTCTTTTCCCGAAGATTTTGTCAAATAGACATCAGTAGTCTGACTTGATATGATCGAATTAAACGATCTAAGCATATCTGTCAGGCTTTCCTTGGGTATGGTTACATGACGGAGATATTCATCGGGGAAAAATGCCAGGAGATTGTAAACATGATAAACTTTTTTGATCCAGGGATTACTTGCGATAAATTTTTTGTTTTTTGTGCTAAATTTTAACAAATATCTTTTTACGGGATGATCGAGAATCTCTGCCAGGACGGGGGTCATTTCAATGTTCTGACCATCGAGTAAGATTTTATCGGGGAAAGAGTCTTTAAGTTTTGCAATTGCTTTTTTATCAATCTCTTTCAGGAACCTGCCCGGCTCGCCGTAGAAAAGTTCGGCTATCAAGTGACGGGTATGGTCAATAGTAATTTTTCTGACTCTTTGATCTTTTAGTAGAGTGATATACTGGCAATTTAGTATATCGATAAAATGTGTGGCGTTGAAAAGGTCAAAAAGTCTCTGAGAATTTTTAGGGAAAAGAGAAAAATCAATTTCAGAGGGAAAAATTGGTTCGTCCGTGCCAATCGGTTTAAGTCCGCAAAAAAGTGGTGTCGAGAGAAGTCTGAATTCCTGGCTTTCATCACCGGAAGTAATCGAAAATCGCATATTGTTTCGTTTAAATAGTTCGGTTAAAAATTGATATTAAATATGAATTGAAAAGACTCAAAACATATCAACTTTATCAATGGCAAAATACTAATAAATTAGATTGCTTCCAAAAAAATATTTAACCAAATAAGCTTTATATCTAATAAATGTTTGCACATCTTTTCCATGGTGCGTTAAAGGGTGACCGGCGTTAGTGGATCCTCACCCCGCAGAACGGCGAGAATATTGTCTGCTACAAGGTGTGCCATCTCAATTCTGGTCTCAAAAGTTGCACTTCCGAGGTGTGGCAACAGGACAGCGTTATCGAGATTCAGAAGTTCGGGGTTAATAATCGGCTCGTTTGTATAGACATCAAAGCCGGCAGCATAGATTCTGTTTTCCTTCAATAGTTTTATAAGATGCATTTCATCAATCACCTCGCCTCGCGAAGTATTGACAATAATTGCATCTTTTTTCATCATATTGAGCAGTGAAGCCGAAATAATACCGCGTGTCTCACTATTTAAGGGGATGTGTAGCGATATAAAGTCTGAATTTTGCATCAGGTTCTCCAGAGCTACAAATTCACCGTGCATTTCGGGTTTCTCCGATCTGGAATGATAGATAATGTTAATCTTAAAAGCTCTCGCAATTCTCGAGACAGCCCGGGCAATTCTTCCTGCACCCACTATTCCCAGAGTTTTATTTGTGAGACCCGGACCGGTCAGCAATTCAGGTTTCCACCCTGTGAATCTATTTTCTCTTACCATCAATTCACCCGCTCGTATGTTCCGTGCAGCTGCCAGGATGAGGGCAAAAGATATTTCGGCGGTGGCATCAGTCAAAATACCGGGGGTATTTGTAACGATAATTTTATGATTTTTTGCTGAAACAAGATCGATGTTGTTAAATCCAACAGCATAGTTGGCAATTATTTTGCAGTTCGGCAGGGAACCGATAACCTCATCATCAATGTTATCACTTAATAACGATATCAGTCCTTCGCAATCTTTTGCCATTGTTATAATTTCGTCTTTCGAAAGTGAGCGGTCGTGAGGATTTGAAGAGTATTCAATTCCTGCGGCAAGAAACTTTTCGTCGAGCTTGCCCGGCAGTTGATATGTGGAAAAAACTTTCATAGGGTGCTTTTTTGTATATAAATTTATGAATTTGAACATTCAAATTTAATTTTTATCATTGTTTTTATTTAAACTTATTTATCGGAGTTATTATGGACCGCAGATTGGGTTCACTGTTTTTGGTTTTTATTGTGGCAGCATTCTTTTCACTTGGGTTTGGTGGTTACGACAAGGCACCTGATTTTGAATTAAAATCGACTGATGGGAAGATGGTAAAACTTTCCGACTACAAAGGGAAGATTGTAATAATTGACTTTTGGGCTACCTGGTGTGGACCGTGCAGAAAGGGGATTCCTGATCTGGTTGAACTCCAGGAAAAATATGGAAAAGACCTCGTTATAATTGGGATAAGTCTTGATGATAAAAGGACAATGAAGGATGTGGAACCGTTTGTAGCGAAGTACAAGATAAACTATCCTGTAGTTTTTGGTGATGAAAAAGTTGTCGCGGCTTTTGGAAATATTGAGGCTATACCAACAAGTTTTGTGATCGACAAAGAAGGAAACATAGTTGACAAACATGTCGGTTTGATCGCAAAAGCGAAATATGAAGAAGAGATTGAAAATTTGTTAAAATAACAAATCAGAATTCAGGGGAGAGATTTTTTCAAGCTGAAGATATCTCTCCCGTTTTTATCCCGTTTGTAACGGACATCATGCCCGAGCATTGTAATAATGAACAAACCAAAGTGCTCGGGGATAGAGAATTTATCACTTGCCTTTGGTGTGGTTCTGTTTCTGTTTTTAAGAGTCAGTTCAAAATCGTTAATTACTTCGCACACCACTTCAAAATCTGCGTCAAGATGCAAAATAAAATTTTCCCCCTTTAACCCGCTAAAAGGTGGTTTGTGTTTTACCAAACCAGGGGTACTGTCAGCTTTCACAGGTTTGATTGTAAAACCGGAACCCTCAAATATCATTTCGATAGTAAAGACTTTTTTCTCAAAAGTGAATTGGAACTCCACTTCCTTACTTCCGGAATGGTTAATGGCGTTAGTAAAGAGTTCGTGAAGAAGAAGTTTGCAATCGGAAAAATATTTTGTGTTTTCGGCACTCTTCTCAACCCCGGCGAACGACTCAATTATTTTCATTCCCGTTTCCGAGAAGAAAAGCTGGTGTCGTGCAGATGCAGGTAATTTGAGAGAAACCTTATCGGGTTCCATTATTCCAAAGTTTTCTTTAGCTGTGTAAAATTCTTAAATATTTCAAACAATGTATAAAGTTTAGTGGACTCAAAAGTTGATTCAACCCTTTCTTGAGTTCCGAACAGTTTTATTGTAACATTTTTTGTAAGAGATTCTTTGTAGGCTGCCACGAGTGACCCGATAAAGGAAGAATCGATATAGTCAACTTTTGAAAAATCGATGGCAATCACTTGCCCCGGTTTATTTGTAATTTCCTCGATCAAAAGGTTCCTGAATTCAGGTGCAATGGTTGATGTGGCACGAGGGTTATGGATGCGAAAAACTTTAATTCCGCTGTGTAACATTATGTCGAAGTTCATCATGTCAACTCTCTTGAAGAAATAAAAACCATAACCTAAACTTAAGTTGAATTGGCGAACAAATCAAATGGAATTGTGTCATAAATTAAAAAAGATTACATTTATTGGTTGAATTTCAAACAAAATTAATAACCCGGAATGAAATTGAAGATAATCTTAGATGAAAATATAGAAAACGCTCGACAAACATTCGAATATCTCGGACAAACAGAATTACTTCACGGCAGGAAGATAACACACGAGAGAGTAAAAGATGCTGATATCCTTATTGTTCGCTCGATAACTCCGGTAAACAGGGAGCTTCTCGAGGGGAGTAAAATACGGTTTGTTGGGACTGCGACCATTGGTACCGATCATGTGGATACAGATTACCTTAGTGAAAACGAGATCGGCTTTTCATCAGCAAAGGGATGCAATTCTGATGCAGTTGCAGAGTATGTGTTCATTTCGATATTCCGTGCTGCAATAAAAAAGGGGATATCACTTAAAGGGAGGTCAATTGGAATTATCGGTTGTGGTAACATCGGGAGCAGAGTTAAAAAGATAGCGAAGGCATTCGGGTTTAATACCGTGGTAAATGATCCACCTCTTCAACGGGAGACTGGTGAATCAGGTTTTAAAGCTCTTGAGGAAGCCTTAAGCTGTGATATAGTTACATTTCACACACCTCTTATCCGTGATGGGATAGACAGAACTTTTCATCTACTCGATGAAAAAAAGATGGAATTGCTCAAAAATGATGCGATAGTGATTAATGCCTCCCGCGGGGAGGTTATCGATAATTCAGCATTTGATAAAAAGCTTTCACAGAGTAACATTACTTCAATTCTTGATGTTTGGGAAGGGGAGCCCGTTTTTTCACCGTCACTTCTCGCTAAAACTTTTATAGCATCACCCCATGTTGCGGGGTATTCGCTTGAAGGAAAAATAAACGGAACACGGATTATTCATGATGCCCTTTGCGATTTTCTCCGAATCGGAAGAAAACCGGCACCACTTCTGCCTGCTGTGGAAAATAGAGTGATTATGTATTCAGGTGAAGGGAGTTTCGAAGAAAAAGTTGAGCGAATATTAACTTTTAGCTACAATCCCGATTTTGATACTTCAGATATGAGAAAAATTTCTCTCTTTTCAGAGTTTGAGCGAGGGATTGCATTTGATAATCTCAGAAAGAACTACAAACTCAGGCGAGAATATCCGAACTTTTTTATAAAGGGGAAAATTGAAGATTCGGAGATAAGGAAGGGATTTCAGGGGCTAAGATATAATTTTGTAGAGGATTAATTCCCCTTTGACGGTAGCTTAAAATTGACCGTGATATCAGTGAATGCATTTATCTCTCTGCCGTTTAGTTTGGCAGGCAGGAAGTCGGTATACCTAACTGTGATGGCAGCGGACTCATCGCAACCCAAACCGAGGGATTTTATCACATCCGTTTTTTCAACTTTTCCTTCGGTATTTATAAGAGCACGAACCACAACAGTACCCTCTAATTCATCTTCCAGTGCACGGGAGGGATAAAAGAGGCGACTGTAAAATTCTTCCTCACCTCTCAGAAATCGTGCGGGTTCATCGTACAAATCGTAAATCGCAGGGTCACCGGTTGGAATAAGCGGTTTGTACTTCTTAAGAAATGCCACTTCTTCTTTTGTGAGCTTAACCGAAGCGAGGTCATATTTTGTGGAATGTATGTCGTCATCATTATCCATATCAGTAACCACGGGTTCCGATTTTTTTATGGCACCATTGTAAAAATTCTGTGTTAACAGGATTTGCCCCAACGAGTCATATTTTTCATATACCCCGGTTCTTCTTCCGTCAACAATCTGAAATGTCTCTTTTACACTTCCGTCGCTATAATAATTTTTTACCACACCTTCAACCCGCCCCGAAATGTAGGGGATTTCCGATATAAGATTCCCTTTGGGATCATAAATCTTCCCGATTCCGTCTCTAACCTTGTTCTTAAGGATAAATACTTCGGAAACAGTGCCATTCGGATGGAAATTTTTAAGAGTATCCTGCCCAAAAATTGCCGGATGAAGAACCGCAAGAGAAAAAATCAGGATAAGGATTTTATTAATCGTAATACTTCGCTCTCCTGTGGGGTGATTTGATACATTCTGAACTGCATGAATAATCCCACACTTTTCTGCAATCTTCACAACAGACAAAAATTTTGTCACAAATCAGATTGTGGCAATTGATGTATTTGGAGGTTGATTTACCACAATGTTCGCAAACAGCTACATGTTTCAATTCCTCTTTTGAGTTCACTTCCACAACCCTTCGGTTGTCAAAAACAAACATGCCGCCTTCCCAGTAAGTATCGGGGTATTTATGAAGGTAACTTACAATTCCGCCGTCGAGTTGCCAGACATCATTAAAACCTTTTTCCACCATTACTGCAGATGCTTTTTCACATCTTATGCCACCGGTGCAATAGGTAATAACGGTTTTATCCTTCAGCTCTGTTATCTGATCAACATATTCAGGCCAGTCTCTGAAATTTTCGATATGGGGTGTGACAGCGTTTTTGAATCTGCCAATCTTGCTTTCATACCAGTTGCGGGTGTCGATAATTACAAATTCCTTTCCTTCCTCGTAGAATTTAAGGAGCTGTTCAGGAGAGAGTCTCTTACCGCCGAGGCTCAGGTCGATATCCCTTGCACCCGAATTGACGAGCTCTTTTCTCACTCTTACGAACATTTTTTCATGACAGAGTCCGGTGATGGGGTCTTCTTTGAACACCACTTCACCAATAAAAGGGAATGACTGAAGATATTGCTTAAAAATTTCAACCTTTTTCCTTTCACCTGAAATGGAGCCGTTAATTCCTTCAATGGCGAGATAGATTTTCCCCTTAATCTCTTCCTGGAGGCAGAAATTAAGGAGTACCGGCTGAAATTCTTCAGGGTCTTCAATTTTGGTGTATTTGTAAAATGTAATAACTACACAATTGTTGTTATCTGACAGAGTGGATTCCTTTTAAAATAGAAAAGCAGTACATAATAATTTACAAACTACTGTGTACTGCCAAAACTCAAAAAAAACTGACTATTTTGCTGAGGTTTCGCCTTGGGCAGTTTCTTTTTTTGCCCTGTTGATATTCTTCAGGGTAGGTCTGAATTTGCCGTTGGATCCTTTGAAGATCTTTCCTCTTTTAGTTCTTGGGTCGCCTTTGCCCATTATGCACCTTTTTAGTTGATAAACAGTCTGCAAAAATACACTTTAATCAGTTAATAATCAAGAGGTTAAGAGAGGAAAAATTGAAGGGGTAATTACACAATAGAAATGACACTGTCTCGACTCGATAGAAATGACCCTCAAATTAATAAAACCAGATCCATTTCTAATATTTTAAGAAATGGTGAGGATGATGTTCTTTGCCTGTTTTTGGATTAGTCAACTTGGCATGAGGCACAGCTTAACAGGAACGGCGAAATAAAGTTATGGGCGGTTGAAATAAAGATAATTAATAAGCAACCTTTTAGGATATTTGGTGGTCAAAAGATCAGAACTTATTAACAAGGAAAATCACATGAAATCTTTAAGTAACACAATCAAAAAAACGATCTTTTTACTCCCGCTTTTGGCGGTATCTCTGATCTCATCGTCGTGTTCGACACACTACAGCGACTATGCCCACAAGGATGTTGTTGCCAAACTTCTGCTTGAAAAATCATTTCAGGTTACAGCGGGAGGAAAACTTGGTGTGGAAGTGGTGGCTGCGGATGTGGAAGTGACCACCTGGAACCAAAATGAAGTGAGCGTAAAAATTTACGGTGACGAGGATGCTCTCGAGAAAGTGGACATCGCAGTTGAACAGTCGGGGAACACAGTCTCTGTGAACATCGAGAAGAAAAGTTTCCTGAAGGGGCTGAGCAATCTTGATTTGAGAGTTGAAGTGAAAACTCCCGCAAACTTTAGTGCAGAGGTACAGACAAGCGGCGGATTTATCAAATTAAAAGACATAAACGGAAGCCTGGCTCTTAAAACCTCGGGCGGAAACATTGGAGTTGCCGGTTCATCGGGTTCACTTAATGCCAAAACCAGCGGCGGTGATGTAAAGCTTAACAAATTCAGAGGTTCAGCAAAACTTCACACATCTGGTGGAAATGTGCAGGTAAAGGATGTTGAAGGCTCAGTTGATGCCGGCACTTCCGGCGGTGATGTTGAAGTCGAAAGCAACTCAGGTGCCATAACGGCAAAAACCTCGGGCGGAAGCATTCGCCTCAAATATACAGGCGAGAATCAGGGAATTGAATGTTCAACTTCAGGTGGTGACATCGATGTCTTGGTTCCGGAGAACTTTAAGGCGGATGTGGTGCTGAAAACCTCGGGCGGTTCAGTCAGTTGCGAACTTCCGGCATCGAATGTGAAGACGGGCAACAGCAGTTTTACAGGGAGTGTAAATGGTGGAGGTGTACCTCTTGTTTGCAAAACCAGCGGTGGCTCAATTTCACTAAGTAAGCTTAAATAAAATTAAAAAAGAATGACCGGATTTAAGGCATGCGAGAGAAATCTTGCATGCTTTTTCCTTTTAAACGGTAATTGAGCAAATCAGATAAAGAACAACAATTCTATACTTTGTTATGATGCAAATTTGAATTAATTTGAACTTTGGTTTAAATAAATTCACGATACAAATAAATGCAGCAAATAAGCGACTTTCTAATTGACCTCGACGACCGTTTAAGGATAAAAAGTGTTGAAACAAAGGGGAGAGAAAGAAGACTTTCTGCATCAACACTTCACGGCAGGAGTTTCAGAGAAGTTTTCCACCCCGTTACCAGCACGGTTGCTTATGATATCGAATCGATAATAAAAAACGGTTTCGCCGGCACTTTTTTGTCGAGAGAGCTCCCCGGGAACGGGATGTTCATAAAAATTGTGCCAAAAGAGGAAGGATTCACAGCTTACGGTTTTTACCTCACCACATCGGAGAACGAACTTAGCGACCCTGTACTTAAGGATTTACTCTCATCACATTCTGAAATCGACTTTTTCCTGTGGCAAGACAGCGATCCGATGAATCCAAATGCCCCAATCAGTTTCAACGATCAAGTGGAAAAGATTACAGGCTATACTGCTTCGGAGTTAAACAAATTACAGGGAAGGCTCTTCTCCATTGTCCACCGTGCCGATGTTACCAATGTGTTACGGATACTGAATGAGGCTAAAAACAATCATGCTCAGCACAAAGTAAAACTTGAATACAGGTTTGTTGCCAAGAGCGGTGAAGTGATTTGGGTTTCGGAACAGAGGAATATAACCCGAAACGGTAAAGGTGATCCTGAAAAAATAACAGGAATTGTAACCGATATAACAAAACTTAAGCTGAAACAATTTGATCTTGAGGAATCGGAGACGCACCTCAAGAGATTAAATGATTCAAAAGACAGATTCATTAATATCCTCTCTCACGATTTGAGAGGCCCCTATACGAGTATCCTGGGGTTTGCTGAAATTCTGTTGAACGAACCCGATCTGCCCGAGCATGAAAAAATAGAATATCTTACTTATATCTACGAAGCCTCGGTAAGTCAGCTACAATTCATCAATTATCTTCTCGACTGGTCGCGACTCCGCACAGGGAAACTGAAACCTGAAAGCCAGAGAGTTCCGGCCCATGCCCTTATTCACAATTGTGTATCGAATCTCACCGGAAATGCAATAAGAAAAAATATTGAAATAGTCCTCGATGTGCCGATCGATTTATATGTACACGCTGACGAAAGGCTCGCGGGGCAGATTATATCAAATCTTTTGAATAATGCTATAAAATTTTCCTTCGAAAATAGCACGATTGAGATTACAGCGGGGCTCTTCAACACCCGGCAGGTTGAATTTATAGTAAAAGATCACGGAATGGGAATAACCGCTGATGACAAGGCAAAGCTTTTTAATCTCGACAAAATTGTGTCGAAAGAGGGTTTAAAAGGGGAAAAGGGGAGTGGTTTTGGCTTAACCCTCGTAAAAGAGATAGTGGAAAAACATGGCGGTGAAATCTGGTTTTACTCAGAAGAAGACAGCGGGAGTGAGTTCCACTTCACTCTGCCCGTACCGGCAAACACCATTATGATAGTTGATTCGGAACCCGAAGAAGAGAAAGCTTTAAGGGAGATGATTCATTCAGAATTTAAAGATTATGAACTTACAAGCGTAGATAACGGGTATGAGGCGGTTGATCTCTTAAAAGAGAGTGCCCCAGCCCTTATTATTGCCGGAAAAAATATGCCTCTTATGTCGTGTGAACAATTTGTAGAGGCAGTAAATCCATCCGACAGCCACTTCAAAACACCTATTCTTCTGCTTGCAACCGATATCCATGCGGATTCAACAACCCAGATGGAGCGGGGAGTGAAGGCTGTTCTACAAAGACCAATAGACAAGACCGAACTCATCGAAGCAGTCAAATCAATAATCAATTAACAATCTCAAATTAACAGAGGCGATCAGGCATGAAACAGACCAAACTTTTTTTCTTTTTGATGGCAGCGTTCATCATTTTTAATGCAGGAAGTTTACACTCTCAAGACTGGAAAAAATTAGTTGAAGAGGGTGATAAACTTGCAACCAAGCAGTTTAAGAATAATGATGCACTTAAAAAGTTTAAAGAAGCCGATAAACTTTCACCGAACAACTGGGAAATCTATTGGAGGTTAAGCAGATCTTATGTGGATATCGGTGAACATTCCGGCGGCAATGCACAGCTGTCAAACTATGAAACTGCTGAAAGTTATGCTACTAAGGCGATAAAACTTGCTCCGGACAAATCGATCAACTATCTCAGACGCGCAATTGCCAATGGTAGAATCGCTCTTTTTAAGAATGTTTTTAGTGCCGCAAGTATCGTAAACAGTGTTAAGGCTGATGTTGAAAAAGCCTTACAATTGGGTAATGGCGGTTCCGAAGTGCAGGCAACTGCAAATTATGTTTTGGGCAGAACTCATAACAAATTATGTGAAAAAGCATACATCTTTAGAGCACCTCTCGGTTTGGGTTGGGGCGACATTGATGAAGCGATCAAATATCTGAACAAAGCCATTAAACTTCGTCCAAATTTCAGAATGTTTCATCTCGAAATTGCAAAAGCCTACATTGAGAACGATCAGTATGATAAAGCCCGCACACACCTGAACAAGGTAGCAGGGATTCCCTTCCTCGATGAAGATGATTCAGCTGTTGCAAACGAGGCAAAAGCCCTTCTGAATGAGATCAAAGGAAAATAATTTTCAGGTATGAAGTTTTACGGGAGAACAAAACTTTAATGTCGTATGATATAGTTATTCCTAAGGAGTTGATAAACAGACTGGCTGATTCGCGGAAGGTGGTTTTTTTTACGGGTTCAGGCGTTAGTGCAGAGAGTGGCATCCCTACTTTTCGGGGCGATGATGGCTTGTGGAAAAAATTCAGTGCCCAGGAATTGGCGAATTTCGACTCTTTTATGAAGAATCCGGAGTTGGTGTGGGAGTGGTACCAGTACAGGCGTCGAATTATTAATGATGCCCAACCCAATTCCGGACATCGTGCAATCAAAGACTTCGAAAAGTACTTTGATGTTACTATTGTCACTCAGAATGTAGATAACCTCCACCAGCGGGCGGGTAGTTCCTGCGTATATGAATTGCACGGGAACATCACGCGCAATAAATGTACGCTTTGCGGGAAGAGGTATGATCATGAAATCGATCTGAACGACAACAAACCACCCAGATGCGATTGTGGTGCTCTTATTAGACCCGATGTGGTTTGGTTCGGTGAGAACCTTCCGGGTGGTATCTATGAGATGGCAGAGGAGGATTGTGAGTCGTGCGATGTAATGATTGTGGTTGGTACCTCGGGAGTTGTTTATCCTGCCGCACTTCTCCCCTCTGCAGCCTTGTCATCGGGTGCGATGGTGGTCGATATCAATATTGACGACACAGGGCATCATCAGGGCAGGAGGCTTTTTATTCATGGCAGATCGGGCGATGTGCTTCCTGCAATATTCGACGAAGTGAAAAGACTGAAAGAATATTGAAAAAGGATAAAACAAAATTTGTCTGCACTTCATGTGGATATGAGAGCATAAGGTGGCTCGGCAAATGCCCCGAATGTGAATCGTGGAACAGTTTCAGCGAAGAACTTGTGGTGAAAGAAGAGCCAAAAGGGAAAAGGGTCTTCGCCGGTTCTTTAAATATCAGTAAACTCGACAAGATTGAGTCCTCATCAATTGCCCGTTTTTCATCGGGTATCGGTGAACTCGACAGGACTCTCGGAGGTGGATTTGTCCCCGGTTCGGTGATTCTTCTCGGCGGTGAACCGGGGATTGGAAAGTCAACCATCCTGCTTCAATCGCTTGCACTTTTGCCACGACCCTCTTTATATGTTACCGGTGAAGAATCCCTCCAACAAATAAAAATGAGGGCTGAAAGGCTTGGAATCAGCTCAGATTTGATTACGATTCTTGCTGAAACAGATGTACATAAAATTTTATCCGCTATAAACGACACTTCCCCCGGTCTTTTTGTTATTGATTCCATTCAAACTGTACACAATCCCGAATTGATGAGCTCCCCCGGAACAGTTTCGCAGATAAGAGAATCGGCGTATGCACTGATGGAAAATGCAAAAACCACGGGCAGAACTGCAGTGATTATCGGACATGTAACCAAAGAAGGTTCACTTGCCGGACCCAAAATTCTCGAACACATGGTCGATACCGTTCTGCAATTTGAAGGTGACAGCAACAACCTTTTTAGGATTATCAGAGCGATCAAAAACAGGTTTGGCAGCTCAAATGAAATCGGTGTTTTTGAAATGCACGGAAGTGGTTTGCAAGAGGTGTTGAATCCTTCGGGCGTTTTCTTGAACGAGGATAAAACGGTAAATTCCGGAAGTTGCATAACTGCCGTTTTTGAAGGTACAAGGGCAATTTTAACGGAAGTGCAGGCACTTGTTGTTCCCTCCTACTTTGGAAATCCTTCACGAATCACCAGCGGATTCGACCAGAGGAAGCTTTCCATCCTCCTTGCTGTACTCGAAAAGAGAGCAAAAATAAACCTTTCCAACAAGAATGTTTTCATAAATGTTTCGGGTGGAATGCGAATAGATGAGCCCGCTTCCGATCTTCCGATTTGCTTGAGCGTAATCTCATCAGCTCAAGAGAAGACACTTCCCGCAGGGCTTATAGTAATCGGTGAAGTTGGTCTTGGCGGTGAAATAAGAGGTGTCTCACAGATCGTCGCTCGCCTTAAAGAAGCTGAAAAACTCGGCTTTACCTCCGCAATCATCCCAAAAGCCAACCTCCCCGAAACCAAAGGGAAAACAGGGATGAAGATAAGGGCGGTTACTACGATAGAGGAGGCTGTGGGTTAGAGGAGCCGGTTTGTGTTTCTCCACGGCAGAACTGTTGTACCAAGCCTTTGTTGCACTTCATTTCCTCCATAGACCAGATATTTTTGATCGTTGGGATTCGGAACCAATTCAGAATAATATATCAGGTTTGTGAAGAAGTCTTTATTGATAGTCTGTCCGGCTTTAATTTCTATCATCGTTTTTGAAGTGCCGTTATCCAAAAGGCAATCAATCTCCCTCCCCGATTTGTCCCTTAAGAAAAACAGATTGTTAGACAGTCCGCTGTTAAATCGTTTTTTCAAAATATCGGCAATTATCATATTCTCAAAGAGAGAACCGGCCTGGAAATAAGTTCTCAGATGCTCAACCTTGCGAATCTCAAGTAGTGATACAGCCAAACCGGTATCGTAAAAAAATATTTTTGGTTGCTTCACCAATCGTGTATTTATATTCGAAAACCACGGTTGCAAAGAAAACACAACAAAACTTGTTTCGAGAAGTGATATCCAACTTTTTGCTGTATTTACACTTATTCCTGTTTCGGTGGCAATGGAACTGAGGTTGAGGAGTTGTCCAATTCTGCCTGCGAGCAATTTCAGGAAGATGATGAATGTTCCAAGATCGCCGATATTTTTAATCAGTCTGACATCTCTTTCAACATAGGTGCTGATATAGTTTGGATACCAGTCGTTGGGGTCTATACCTCTGTCATGCAGCGGCGGGTAGAACCCGTTGAATATCATATCGAATCTGTCAGCATCCCCGTATTTGCCCGTGGAGAAAAGTTCATCCATGGTAAACGGCAAAAGATTGAGAATTGCAACCCTGCCGGCGAGGGTTTGAGATATCTTCTCATTTATTAAGAGATTTTGTGACCCTGTGATTACAAATTGTCCGGGACTCCCTTCCTTGTCAACAATACTTTGGATATATGACAGCAGAAGAGGGGCTCTTTGAATCTCGTCAATAATCATTCCGGGGTGCTGAAGAAACGATCTGGGGTCTTCTTCTGCGAACAATCTGGTATCAGGCTCTTCCAGGTTCACATACCGGTAATCGTTGAAAAGGGCTTTGGCAAGTGTAGTCTTACCTGACTGCCTTGGACCGAGAATCGCCACAACGGGAAATTTCCCGCTCAAGGCGACAAGTTTTTGCTCAATTTCTCTTTTTATCATACTCAAAGATACAAAACTTGGACAAATTTGCAATTGGATTGCAAAATTGTCCGGATATTTTGAATTTGGGTGGTACCATCTACCGGTTTGCCAGCTTTATCATCGAGGTAATTTTGGGGCTATGGGATGCCTTGTTTCCTACGAATATTCAACCCGCTCCGCGGGTACGAGTTGGTGAGGGAAGAATCAAGAGTTACGAATATTCAACCCGCTCCGCGGGTACGAGTTGGTGAGGGGAGAATCAAGAGTTACGAATATTTAATCCCCGCCGGGGATATTTTTGGGGCTATTGGATGAATTGTTTTCTACGAACATCAAACCTGCCAGGGCAGATTTCCCCATAATATGAATTTGACGGCAGGACAATCGAGGACGATTGTCGCTCCTTTTCCGAGGATGAAATTTCGCTATCATATTTTGGTTATTTTACTCGATTTTACCTTAAGTTAAAGCATATCGAAAAAAATAATACCTGATACCTAATAATTAATACCTAAATCGTCAGGTTTTTTGTTTTTTCTTTTTGGCTGCGGGGAAGAGGATATTATTCAGGATGAGGCGGTAGCCCGGTGAATTTTTGAAGAGGTTAAGGTCTGTTGGGGGGTCGGAGACCGCATGCTGGTAGTCTTCAGGGTCGTGCCCGCCGTAGAAGGTGAAGAAGCCGCGTCCAAAAGTGCCGTGCAGATATTTTAGCTGGTCGGTATCTTTTCTTTCACCGAGTACGATGATCGATTTTTTAACGCGATTTCGGCGGAACATGGTAGTTTGTCCCATAAAACCTTTAACCACATTGGTGTGGCATTGGGTCAGCATAGTTGGGATAGGGTCATATTTTGCAGAGAACTCGAAGAGAGTGAAGTAGTCGTTCCCAAAGTCGAGAATTTCGTTCGGCTGAATGTCAATATCGCTATACTCATAGACGAAGGGGTTTTGTTCCAGAATAAAATCGGTAAAAGCAAGTGTAGAACTGTAGTTAAGTTTAGACTGTGCCTGAGGGTCGGCAGCATCTCCATCGAACATAGGACCGGCGATATCACTTCCTTCCGCAGAGAGAGCAATATCGTAGGAATCGGTTGCAGAACACATTGCAAAGAGAAACCCACCCGAAGCCACAAAACTTTTTATTCCTTTTGCCACATCGAGCATCATTTTTGAAACCTTGCCATACCCCAATCTCTTCGCATCAGCCTCATATCTTCTTTGGTTTTCGATATACCAGGGAGCATTTGCGTAGCTGGCGTAAAATTTTCCGTACTGTCCTGTAAAATCCTCATGGTGGAGGTGTAGCCAGTCATATTTTGAAAGGTCACCTTTTAGAATTTCTTCATTCCAAAATTTATCGTAGGGAATACCGGAATATTCGAGTGCAAGAGTTACGGCATCATCCCAGGGGTGAAAGCCGGGTGGGACATAAACTGCAACCTTAGGTGCTTTTTCCATCCGCACCACATCCATATTTTGATCTTCCTGCTGAACAAAGGAATATATTTCGACAGCAGGTCCCGGTTCAAGTATTTCAAACGAGACACCCTGCAAGCGGCATTCAAGCAGCACTTCATCTGATTTATCGATGGCGAAAGAACCGCCGCGATAGTTGAGGAGCCAGTCGGCTGTATAACCCTTTGCGAGGGCTCGATAAGTAACTCCGTATGCTTTAAGGTGGTCGGTTTGAGCGAGGTCCATTGGAATAAGAATCTTGCTTTGGGAAAGAGAATTCGCCCAAAGCAAGATGACTAAAAGCAGGGTTGTCAGGGGGAGCCTTAACATTCTCAGGCTGATTTTTTCTCTCTTTCGAGGAAAATAGGTTCAGCACCATCCATCACAACATCGCGGGTGATGATGCACCTGCCAATTTCTTTCCTTTCGGGGAGATCGAACATAATATCGATCATAAATTCTTCGACAATCGATCTGAGGGCACGCGCACCGGTATTTCTGTCGATTGCTTTTTGCACGATTGCATCAATGGCGAAAGGATCAAATTCGAGCTCCACATCCTCTAATGCAAAAATCTTCTTATACTGCTTCAAAATTGCATTTTTAGGCTCAAGAAGGATGCTTGAGAGGGCTTCTTTGCTTAGAGAGTGAAGTGGTGCGAGTACGGGAATTCTACCAATAAGCTCGGGTATGAGACCAAATCGTAATAAATCTTCCGGCTTTACCATTCCGATAAGTTCATCATCTGAAAGGTGATCGGTGTTTATAGCATCGGCACTAAATCCCATTTTACTTTGGTTGATTCTGTTCGAAATAATTTTTTCGATCCCCTCGAAAGCTCCGCCTACAATGAAGAGGATGTTCTTGGTATTCACATTGATGAGGCTCTGTTCGGGGTGTTTTCTGCCGCCTTTTGGTGGTACACCTGCCACGGTTCCTTCGAGAATTTTAAGAAGAGCCTGCTGAACACCTTCACCCGACACATCACGGGTTATGGAGGAGCCTTCACTTTTGCGGGCAATTTTATCAATTTCATCGATGTAAACGATACCTCTTTGGGCTTTTTCCACATTGTAATCGGAAGCCTGGAGGAGGTGCACAAGTACAGTTTCAACATCATCGCCTACATATCCTGCCTCAGTGATGGTTGTGGCATCAGCAATTGCAAAAGGGACATCAAGAATTTTGGAGAGGGTTTTAGCCAGAAGGGTTTTACCTGTTCCGGTTGGTCCGATCAGCATTATATTGCTTTTTTCAATTTCCACATCGCCAATTGTGAGGTATGCATCGAGTTGATTAACTCTTTTGTAATGGTTGTAAACCGCAACGGCGAGAGTTTTTTTGGCTCTTTCCTGTCCGATAACATGCTCACCAAGAGTGTCGAAGATTATTCTTGGCGTCACTTCCATCGATTGTTTGTTTTTTGGTCTCACAGCACTTATGTTGGAACGCAGAATTTCGACGCTGCTTTCCACGCAAATTTCGCAGATGTAAACAT
Source organism: uncultured Ignavibacteriaceae bacterium (assembly GCA_964431385.1). Classification (GTDB taxonomy): domain Bacteria; phylum Bacteroidota; class Ignavibacteria; order Ignavibacteriales; family Ignavibacteriaceae; genus UTCHB3. The sequence continues at coordinate 20,084 of CAYSJM010000020.1, forward strand.
CCGGACCGGCAATGAGGCTGACTTCGCCGGAGTCTCTTCCGCAAAAAGAGCAACGGGCGTTTTTATTTGAAAGTCTTTTGGACATATTTTCTCAGTTGGTTTTAATTGACAAGATGGTCTCCCTGGCTTTATCGTATAAGATAGACTTGGGGAAGTTTATGAGGATTTGTTCGTAAGCTGCGATTGCCTTTTGAATATCCTTTTTTCCAAAATTATAAATATCTCCCTGCAAAAATAACGATTTATCCGCATATATGTTCATTGGGTCGGTAACCGATTTTTGAATGATTGCAATGGCATCATCGTAGAGATCGAGTGATGCTGCGAGTTCTGCAGAGCGAAATGTAGCCAAAGCTGCAATTATTTTTGAAGTGGAAGTGGCGAGCCCTGAAAATATTTTATATGACTCTTCCAGGTTTCCGGCAAGAATACACTGCTCCCCCTTTGCAAAAGAGATCAGGGAGAGGGAGTCAACCATGTTTTTATTAAGAACGGGGGAGAGTTCAAGGGCATCATTTGCAAGATTATCTGACGGCACACTCAAGATTTCATTCAGTAATGTGGATGTTGCTTGCAGATCATTTTTAAAGAGGCTACACATCATTAGATGATATTTTGCCCTGTTTTTGATGTCGGGATCGGTTGAAAAAGCGGAAATTGCGGATTTAAATGCGTGTTCAGCTTTTGCGAGTTCATCCAACCGAATGAAAATGAGCCCTTTGTAGAATTGGCAGTTTGCAACAAATGGTGAGTTTTGTCTCTCTTCTATCAATTTGTTGAAAAAAGATTCTGCGTCATCGTATCTCTTTAACTTGAAATAGAGGTAACCTGTCCGAAAAATTGCTTCTGAAGCAGTTTCTGAATTTTTGAAGGTGGAGATAATCTCATTATATTTTTCGATAACTTTTTGATACTCTTCAGCCGGTGGAAGAATTTCCCGATCATACGGTTTCCATTCGGGATTAAGTTCCAAATACTTGATATTCAGGATTTCTTCGAGAGCTTTAACGAGATTCAGATTGATGACAGGTTTATCGGGTCTTCCGGGATATTTTTCGAGCAAATTTGAATAGGCTGAAACTGCGGTGGAAAAATCACCCGCATAAAAAGATTCTTCTCCCAGTCTGAAGAGAGTGACGCCGTTTTCTTTACCTGATGATTCCAGTTCGAGGGCTGTTTTTAATCCCTTGTCGAACATTCGTTGATCGATATAAAGCGAAAAAAGGATTCTGAGGGTGGCTAATCCCGGATCTGAAATTTTTTCGAAAGCTTTAATGTATTCTTTTACTGCATCGGGATTGTTCGAAGTTGATTTGATTCTTCCTTCTATTTGTCCCGCTTGACCGGGTTCAATCTGCAGCAATTCAACATAAGCCTCGGCAGCTTTATCAAATTGCATCATGTAACCGTAAAGGTAACCGAGATCGAGCAAAAAGTAGATTGGTTTGCCCGAGACCTGTTTTCCTTTTTCAAGAAGTGCGATTGCGGTTTCAAATCCCTTCACTTCAATTGCTGAATAAGCGAGAATTTTGGTGTAATTGATGTCATAGCCTGCGTTATCAAGAAACCGGCTCCAGAGTTCGAGTGCATCTTTTTCTTTGCCTGAGAGGAAGAGGGTTTTCCCTTTCAGATTTATTCCGTTAATATCGTTTGGTGCCCGTTCATTCCATTTGTTCAAATAACCGAGAGATTCATCAAATTGTTTGAGTTGGTTGCACACTCTGACGAGTGATTCAAGCAAAATATAATCGGATGGATTTCCTTTGTACAGGTCGGAATAGATGGTTTTAGCCTTTTCGAACTGATTTAGCTGCTCAAATTGTTGGGCGAGCATAATTTTGTTATTTATATCACCGGGTTGAGCAAAAATGGAAGTGGCAACAAGGAAAAAAATGAGAATAAAACGCAAAAAATATCCAGTTAATTAAAAGAGTCCATAACAATTAGACAACAAATAAAGCAAAATGGTTTCCTAATCGAGGAAATGGTGCAATGCTTCGATGAGGATGTCGAGATCACCGAGGGTATTGTAACCATTTATTGATACTCTGATAAATCTCTCATCGTTGTGAGAGAAAACAGGGATTTCGATGTTAAATTCGTCGTACAACCTTTGTTTTAAATCGAGCGGTGCTGTAACGGGTAGCTTAACCGAAGCCATTTGTTTTATCAACGAACTGTCAGAAGGGTAGATGCTCTCCATCCCTTTAACTTTTTCCATCCGGTTCTTGGTTTCAAGAACCAGATTGTGGCATTTGTTGGAGATCGCTTCCCAATCGTGAAATTTCATAAACTTGATTGCTGCCGGAACTGCAAGAAAACCGGAGATATCGCGAGTTCCCTGATATTCAAATTCATCAATAAATCGGGATTGAGTCGGCATTTTGTGTGTCATGCCCCAGCTTATTACCGATGGGACGAGTAAGTCCTGCATATCTTTTCTTGCATACAAAAATGCCGTACCCTTTGGAGCCATCATCCATTTGTGGCAGTTACCCGTGTAAAAGTCGGGGTTGATGTCAGAAATGTTTACCGGAATTTGTCCGGGAGCATGAGCGGCATCAATAACGGTGTAGATATTTTTTCCGCGGAGAGCCTCAACAATTTCTTTTACCGGAAAGATTAGGGCAGTTGCGGAAGAGATGTGGCTCATAAAGACCACCCTGGTAGCAGGAGTAACGGAATTCAGCATTGCCTCGACAATTTCCTGACTGTTTGAAAGAGGAAGAGGTATTTTTGCCTTAACGAGTTTTGCTCCCGTTTCCTCACATCTGAATTTCCACATCTTTTCAAGGGCACCATATTCCTGATCACTCATCAACACTTCGTCCCCCGGTTTTAACGGGAGTGACCGGGCAACTGAATTAACACCTGTTGTGGCATTTGGAACATAGACGATGTCATCCCGTTCACAACCCAGATAGTTTCCGAGGCACGCTCTTGCAGCAGAAAGGAGTTCGTCATGTCGCCTGTCCATAAACTCCACGGGTTGTTGTTCGAGTTCAATTTGGCGGTTTTGGTATTCTTTCATCACCGGCATTGGGCAGGCACCAAAAGAACCATGATTTAGAAATATGACATTGGCACGCAAAAAGAAGATGGACTTCATTATTTTTGTTTTCCTGTATTATTATATTCTGATCGAAACAGCAAAGATACGAAATGGAGACGAGATGCCGGAGTTTTTAGACTTCACGAGTGCCGATAAAAATCTTTTTATATACATTGGCATACTGATTATTGCCATTATTGCCTGGGCTTTTATTCAAGCTATAGCCATAAAAGTTGTGAGTAAACTTGTAAAAAAAACCGCAACCAAGTTTGATGATGTAATTCTGAACAAAAAATTTGTCAGGAGAGTGATGTTTATTTTCCCGACAATTGTTGCAAACAGGTTTGCATATCTTCTCGGTGGAAGTGCAGCCGAAGTAAAGGTTTTCCTTTATGTCTGGTATTCACTTCTTGCGACTCTCATAGTTTTTTCGGCTATTGATGCACTGATTGATATTTATGAAAAAAATGAAAGTCTCAATAAAAGACCGGTAAAGGGTTATCTACAGATTATTAAGATAGTCATCGGTTTCTGGGCTTTGGTGGTGATCGCGGGCATTTTTACGGATCAGAGTCCATGGTCTATTCTCACCGGTTTGAGTGCACTAACAGCAATTCTTATGTTGGTTTTTCGCGATACGATATTATCGTTCATCGTTAACATTCAGATTAATTCCTACGATCTTGTCGAAAAGGGGGACTGGATAGAAGTGCCGGCTTTTGGTGCGGATGGTTCAGTAACAGATATCTCTTTGCATACAATTAAAGTGCAGAATGGCGATAACACCATTTCAATTATCCCAACCTATAAGTTGATGGAAGTGGGATACAAAAATTGGAGAAGAATTCAGGAGCTTAACGCCCGTCGGATAAAACGATCCCTGATTATTGATATCTCATCGATTAAAACGGTGGATAACGAAATTTTCGCCTCTCTAAATGAAGTGAAGGGAATAAAACCTTTCCTGGATGAATTTGTAATGAGCCCCGAATATCGTGAATCTACCGGAATTGATGTAACCAACCTGATGTTATTCAGGAATTATATCAGATGGTTTTTGTTGAAACAAGAACGGATAAGAACAGACCTCAACATCTCTGCCCGTCTGCTTCAGCCCATTGAATCGGGGATGCCACTTGAGATTTATGCTTTCACTTCTGAGACCACTTTTTTGAAATATGAAGATTTTCAAGCTCAGCTTATTGAACATATAATTGCCTCATCACGACATTTCAAAATAGTCTTGTTTCAGAAGCGGTTTGAGGGTATTGCAAGTTAAAAAAATTTCGTAAATTAAGGTTTGTTGCACACACTTTTTTAACGATGTTATTGTGCGTTATTTAATTGTATCATAATCTAAATCGAATGTATAAAATACCTTTATTTCTCCTGTTTTTAGCAGTTTTCTTCGCCGGATGTGAAGAAGAACCGCCCGTTTTGCCCGGATTGAAGTTCAGCAGTCTTACTGTTGTCTCCGAACCTGCGGGTGCGGTGGTTTACTTCAATAATAAAAACACGGGAAAGGTAACCCCTACGGTGTTGGACGGACTTGAGCCGGGGTTTTATAAAATCGATCTAAAACTCTCTAAATATGTTGATACCACTTTTTATACGCTCGTGGCTCGCGATCAACAAGATACAATGTCTCTCGAAATGAAGGAGAATCCTGCCGACTGGTGGCAAAACTGGAACTCATCAAACTCTCCACTTCCCATTAATACTATTAATAAAATTTTGATCGACTACCAGGATAACAAGTGGCTTGCCACCAATGGTAAAGGGCTCGTCAAGTACGACGGACAGGCATGGACAATTTTCGATCGCTCCAATTCCGGCATACCTGATAACTACATCCTCGATTTTATTATAGAAAAACAGAATAGAATCTGGGTTGCTACCACTGAAGGGTTTGGTCGCTTCGAAAATGGTGCGTGGACAGTTTTTAATAAGGCGAACAGCAACTTACCCGATAACTATATTAATTCCATAGATGTTGACATTTATGGAAATATATGGCTTGGCACTTATTCTGCCGGGCTGGTAAAGTTTGACGGGGTTACATTTAAAACATATAATACCGGAAACAGTGGTCTTCCCGCAAACAGAATAAACGCAGTGAAAGCCGATGGCAACGGGAATATTTTTATCGGCACGCACGGGGAGGGTATTGCCCTTTTCTCTCAAGCAACAGGCGGTTGGACTATCTTCAACACAATTACTTCCAACATTCCCGGTCAAATTGTTAACAGAATTGTAACCGACCAAAGGGGGGATATGTGGATTGGCTACATCGGAACGGTTGGAGCTGTTGGTGTTTCGATGTTCAATGGCAAATATTTTACGAATTACACTCCTGCCAACTCCGGCTTTACGGGTTCTATCGTTTCGGGAATTGCCGTTTCAAATCTGGGAGCAGTATGGGTTTCAACCGCAGATGCCGGTATCCTCTATCTTTCTCACGGCAAATGGAAAAAATATACCACCGCAACTTCAGGCATAAAAGATAACACTGCCCTCTCGATAGCAATCGACAGAAATGAAAATAAATGGATCGGGGCGGGTGGTCTGAACTTCTACATTGGCGGAAAAGAGTAAGTATTAGGTATTAGGTATTAGGTATTAGGTATTAGGTATTAATTGGGTGGCTGAAGGTTGAGGGCTGAAGGCTGAAGGTTGAGGGCTGAAGTTTCAGGGCTGAAGGTTGAAGTTTGAAAATAAAAAAGGCTGCTTTTTAGGGCAGCCTTA
>CAYSJM010000020.1:25980-43771 GCA_964431385.1 uncultured Ignavibacteriaceae bacterium
AGGGCTGAAGGTTGAAGTTTGAAAATAAAAAAGGCTGCTTTTTAGGGCAGCCTTAATTTTTTGGTATAAGTACCGGCTAACAGAGATATTAGTTAATACCTAATACCTAATACCTAATTCTGTTCTTTTACGACAAAGACTTTGATCTTTGCAGTTACGGAAGAATGAAGTTTTACAGGTACATCGTAGATACCGAGAGCTTTGATCGGTTCGTGAAGTTCGATAGATCTTTTGTCGAGATCAAATCCTTTTTCTTTCAAACCGTCAGCTATCATTTGTGAGGTAACGGAACCGAAGAGTTTATCTTCTTCACCGGCTTGAACGATAAGTTCAATTTTCACATTTTCGATATCGGTAGCGAGCTGGTTTGCAGCAGCAACTTCTTTTTCTCTTCTTTTAACGATAAGTTTTTTCTCATCTTCAATAGCTTTGAGGTTGCCTTTTAGGGCAGCATAAGCATATTTTTTTGGGATGAGGTAGTTGAGAGCGTAACCTTCATTTACTTCGATGGTATCGCCGACCTGACCAAGAGAATCGATGTTTTGTCTTAATATTACTTTCATAATCACTTCTCCTATTGGTTATTTCACAGAATCAGCGACATAAGGCAGAATAGCCATGTGTCTTGCTCTTTTGATAGCTGTGGTTAATTGGCGGTGATATTTAGCACATGTACCGGTAATTCGTTTAGGGATAATTTTACCCTGTTCTGTAACGAATTTCTGGAGGAGCTTCACATCTTTGTAATCGATATATTTGATGCCCATCTGGGTAAATCTACAGACTTTATTGGGCTTCAACATACGCATCTTGTTTCTGTTGTTGCTAAAGTTATTGTTGTTGTTATGTATCATAATTACTCTTTAATAAGTTTGGATTCTTCTTCAGTAAGGAACTTGTCGAAAGAATCGGATGTGTAACCGGCGGAATCATCGTCATAGTCGGAAATAGCTTCTTCATAGACTTCTTCACCGGTCGGTTTAAATCGTTTATTAAGGAATTGAATCCGTCTTGCTTTGATCTCAACGATACTACGGCTATTACCATCGTCACCTCTCCAGGTGCGCGATTGCAATTCACCATCGACGAGTACAGCTGAACCCTTTCTTACACGCTCACGGCAACTTTCAGCCAATTTGTTCCAAGCAACAATTCCAACAAAACAAACATCTTCCTGCCATTGGCTACCGGAATCCTTAAATTTTCTGTTGGATGCGATGGTAAAATTGACAACAGGAGTACCGTTGGTAGTGTGCCTGTAAACTGGGTCTTTTGTTAAGTTACCGGCAATAACCACATAGTTTATTTCCGGCATCTTCAACTCAGCCATAATTGATCTCCTCTATTCATATCTACTTCGACTGTTCGTCGGTATCGTCAGTCTTCTGAGCTTCAACTTCTTCTGCTGCTTCAATAACGGGAGTTTCTGCCACTTCAACAGCAGTCTCCTCTACAACCGCAACGGGTTCAGCTTCAACTTCAACCGCAACTTCATCAGCAACGGCTTCAATTTCTTCTTCGGCTTCTTCAGTTACTTCTTCAAATTCAACTGCTTCAAGAAGAGCAGCAGCTTCAGCTTCAGTTTTTCTTGTAGCGAAATATTCAAGAGCTTCTTTTTCGAGTCTGATAGTAAGGAATCTTACTACAGCTTCGTCAATTTTAAGAAGTCTTTCAAGTTCAGCAATAAGATCAACCGGAGCTTCGAACCGATAGATTATATAGTAGCCAATTCTGTTTTTGTTGATAGTGTAAGCAAGTCTTTTCCTGCCCCACTTTTCAGTTTCCGATATAACGCCACCACCTTCGGTGATTATACCGGTGATCTTAACCACTTCGGTTTCGATCTGTTCGTCATCCAGAGCCGCATTAATAATTACGGCTGTTTCATAGTGATTTCTTCTCAAGAATCCTCCCTATGGGCAATGACCCGGTTTTGGGAAACCGGGTAGGGTTAATAAATAAATGAACAATTAACAATAAAACTATTTAATAAGTGGTGCAATAACGAGAGCTACCACAGACATCAATTTAATAAGGATATTAAGTGATGGACCGGAAGTATCCTTAAACGGATCACCAACAGTATCACCTACAACGGCTGCTTTATGCGGGTCGGAACCTTTATAATACATTTTTCCGTCGTGTTCCACACCTTCTTCAAACATTTTCTTTGCGTTATCCCAGGCACCACCTGCGTTCGACTGAAAGATAGCCATAAGAACGCCGGTAACTGTAACACCGGCGAGTAAACCGCCGAGCATCTCGGGACCACCAAAGAAGCCTGCAAGAACAGGGACTATGACAGCAAGCAAACTGGGAAGAACCATCTGTTTGATAGCTGATGCAGTCGAAATCTCAACGCATTTTCCATATTCAGCTTTACCTTCTGCAGCATCAAAAGTATTTTGGTCGGCTTTCGACCATTCATCTCTCTCTTTTCCTTCATTTTTACGCATTACGCTTAAAGCGGCGTTAAGTTCAGGAATGGATGCAAATTGTCTTCTAACTTCTTCAATCATCGACATGGCAGCTTTACCAACCGCCATCATCGCCATTGCGGAGAAGAGGAAAGGAACAGCTCCACCGAGGAAGAGACCTGCGATAACTTTAGCTTTTGAGATGTCAATCACTTTTAAGTCAGCTGCCGTCATGAACGCACCAAAAAGAGCGAGAGCCGTGAGTGCAGCGGAACCTATGGCAAAACCTTTTCCGATGGCTGCTGTTGTGTTGCCAACTGCATCAAGTTTATCGGTTCTTTCTCTTACCTCTTTTGGCAAGTCAGCCATCTGAGCGATACCACCTGCGTTGTCTGAAATTGGACCGTAAGCATCAACTGCGAGCTGGATACCGAGGTTGGAGAGCATTCCAACAGCAGATATTGCTATACCGTAGAGACCGGCGAGTTCAAATGAAACAACTATTGCAAAAGCAATAATTATGATTGGAATCGCAGTTGACATCATACCGGTACTTAAGCCGGCGATAATATTGGTTGCAGAGCCGGTCATCGACTGGCGGACAATATTCATTACAGGACCTTTTCCGGTACCTGTGTAATATTCAGTAACGAGACCGATTAACAGTCCGGCTACAAGTCCTATTACTGTAGCTATAAAAACGCCGTTCGAAGTATATTCTCTCACTTCACCGTAAAGAGGGTCATTATAAGACCAGGCTCCGGGGAGCATATACTGAATAAGGAACCAAAGCCCGATTATTGTAAAGAACGAAGATAAAAGTTCACCCGTGTTAAGAGCTTTCTGCGGATCGCCGCCCTCTTTAACCTTAACAAAATATGTACCGATGATCGACATTACAATTCCGAGTGCTGCGATAGCGAGGGGAAGAATAACTGCCCCGAGGCCTTCGAAGTGCTCTGAAAACGATTGAATCGGAATAAAAGCCGCACCAAGTACCATGGTTCCAACTATTGCCCCTACATAGCTTTCAAAAAGATCGGCTCCCATACCTGCAACATCACCGACATTATCGCCGACATTATCAGCGATGGTGGCGGGGTTCAGGGGATGATCTTCAGGAATTCCTGCTTCAACTTTTCCTACAAGGTCTGCACCAACATCAGCAGCCTTTGTATAAATACCACCGCCGACTCTTGCGAAAAGGGCAATCGAAGAGGCACCGAATGAAAAACCTGTTATAACTGTGATAACTTTACTTACTGCATTAGCGAGAAGTGCCTTATCAGCAAAAACATCGTGTGTTAACCAAAGCTGTGAGTAGATGGTCAGAAGTAAACCAAGACCAAGCACTCCGAGACCAACAACGCCGAGACCCATGACACTTCCACCTGTAAAGGCGATATTCAGGGCAGCTCCGAGGCTGGTTCTGGCTGCGTGAGTGGTTCGCACATTAGCTTTTGTAGCAGCTCTCATACCGATAAAACCGGCTAAAGCAGAGCAAAAAGCTCCTAAAATAAAGGAAACAGCAACTAAAGGATGTGAATCTTCCTTCATGTTGGCAGTAACCGCAAGCAGAATAGCAACAAATGCTACAAAGATTGCGAGAATTTTATACTCCGCTTTCAAGAAAGCCATAGCACCTTCGGCTATGTATCCTGATATGCGGCTCATCTTCTCTGTGCCTGTTTCTTGTTTGGCTATCCAGTTTGCTTTCAAATAAGTGAAAAGCAAGCCAAGAATACCAAACAAAGGCAAAATATAGATGATATATTTCTCCATTTAATCTCCCGGATTAATTATTTGCCGTTTGGGTTTATTTACCATTTTACTGTTGGCATCGAGCAGCCCTTTTACGCCCGAAGCAATAAAACTGTTCACTAATTCAAAACAACTTTCCATAATGCCCGACATAAGTTCCTCTTCCTCTTTTGTAAAAGGTTCAAGGACAAAGTCAGCCATCTCACCGGGACGGAAGTGGTTTCCTACTCCGATACGGATTCTTGGGAAGTTGTCATTTTCTATGGCATAAATAATTGAGCTGATACCATTGTGACCACCGTCTCCGCCTTTTTGTTTGACTTTGAAGGTGCCCGGCATCAGATTGATCTCATCATGAATAACGAGTAAATCCTCCGGGGAGGAACCGTACTCGTCCAATACATCTTTAACGGCATTACCGCTTAAATTAACATAGGTAACAGGTTTTACAAGCAAGAAGGGGTTCCCGTTAATGGAGCCCCGTGCTGAGTAAAAATCATATTTAGAGGGTGAAAACTTTAATGAGTGCAAAGCTGCAAATCTGTCAAGAAAGATAAAACCCGCATTGTGTCGGGTTTTTTCATATCTTTTACCCGGATTTCCGAGCCCTGTAATAATCTTCAAAGTTATTCGTCGTCTTTATCCTTGCCTCTGGCGATAACTTCAGGTTCTTTCATTTCTTCTTCCTGATCGACAGGTATTTCGACACCGCGAGGAATGGTGATAGTGCAGAGCACAGTTTCAGCGGGGTGAAGAATTGTAAGATTTTCCAGGTTTAATCTGCCGACATTAAAGCTGTGACCAAGTTTCAGCGGTGCAACATCTACCGTGATAGCGTTTGGCAAGTCTTTTGGCAAGCACTGAATAGTAAGTTTGTGAAGGTTGATCTGAAGCTGACCACCTTGAATAACGCCAATAGAGTTTCCTTCATATTTTACAGGAACATCTATGGTAACTTTTTCACCTTTGGTAAGACCATACATATCGAAGTGGATAATTCTGTCAGTTACAGGGTCAACCTGCACATCTTTAAGCACACACTGATAAGTTTCGTTACCTTCAATCTCGAGATTGATAAGGTAGCTTTTTGAGGTGAAATAGATTTGTTTGATGGAATTTTCAAGTGCTTCTATTGCAACAGGCTCTGTCTTGTTAGCGTAGAAGATGCCCGGTACTTTAGCTTGGCTCTTTAATTGATTCCTTCCAGATTTTCCAAAAAGTGTCCTTACAGACGCGTTTACAACCTTTGTTTCCATTTGTTTCTCCGTTAAGGCAATTACCCTTTATCCTTGTCGAATAAAGAACTGATTGACTCGTGTTTGTTGATTCTTAATATAGCCTCACCAAAAATGGCTGAAGCGCTAAGTACCTGAATTTTGTTTCCTAATTTATCAAGTTTGTCTTCATCGATAGGAATTGTATCGAGGACAAATATTTTCTCTATTTCAGAGTCGAGAATTCTGTCACATGCGGGTCCGGAAAGGACGGGATGTGTAACAGATGCGTAAATTTTATTGGCACCTCTTTTTTTGAGAGATTCCACAGTACTCTTAAAAGTGCCGGCGGTATCGATAAGGTCGTCAACAATGAGGACATCTTTACCTTCGACATCTCCGATAATGTGAGCAATTTCGGCGACATTTTGTGCAGGTCGTCGTTTATCGCTAACCACAAGGGAGGCATCAAGTTTGTTCGCGTAAGCTCGTGCCATCTTAATGCCACCCACATCGGGTGAGATAACCGCGAGATTATCGCTTAAATGCTTTAGCTCGTTATAAAATACAATTGAACCATAAAGGTGATCGAAGGGGATATCGAAGAATCCCTGGATCTGTGGGGTATGCAAATCCATTGTGATCACACGGTCGGCACCTGCAGAAGTGATCAGGTTCGCCACGAGTTTAGCTGTAATAGCCACTCTTGGCTGATCTTTTCTGTCTTGCCGGGCATATCCAAAATATGGAATTATAGCCGTGATCCGCTTAGCGGAAGCCCTTTTGGCTGCATCAAGCATTATGAGCAGCTCCATCAAATTTTCAGCCGGGGGGTTGGTGGACTGGACGAGGTAAACATCGCTTCCGCGAACATTCTCCCCATATTTTACCCAGATCTCGCCATCGCTGAACTTTTTGATCTCTAATGCCCCGAGTCTCTTGTCAACATCTAAACGCCTGCCCATATAGTTTACTATTTTTTCGGCAAGCTGACGATTTGATCTTCCTGAGAAGACCTTTATTTCGGAATCCATGGTGTTCCAAAAATTTAAAGAAATATAGCTTACAAATATAGGGAATGAGTATCAGGAAATCAAGAAAAATAATTTTCTGACTAAAACAGCTGTTTGGGTAGTCTTACAGGTCTGTGGAAACTGTTATTTCAGGAGTTTTTCTGTTACTACAATAACGGTTAAAAATATTTTGAAGATTGGTTGTTACCTCCTCCGGTGAGGAGTCAGGAGTTTTATATGGGATATGACCGTGTTTTAGTCTGTAATATCTCGAAAAGATTCTAAAATAGAGCATAAACGAAAAATTGTTTTTGCGGATGGAGCTTTTTGTCAGGTCGGTATCCTGATCGTCTATCATTTCACTGCTGCCAAAAACATCAGCAAACCACCAGAAAGGAGGATGCCCCGAAAGTTTTGTAATTCTGGTTGTAAGATCTACATGTTCCCAGGCGTTGTAATACCACTCATCTATCAAGCCTGCTTTTTCGAGAATTTCTCTGGTAAAGTAGGAAAAAGCCCCGGGGATGTGTTCATTCAGAATAACAAGAGGTACCCCGTCGTATGATGCCAAACCCCTTATTTTTGGTGAACCGTCCTCATTTTTGTTGAGGGGACCGTGATAAGCGTAGTTAAAATGCTGGATTCCGGTTTTTTTTGAAACGGCTATATATTTTTCAAATACCGAAGTATCTTTTATTAGAATGTCATCTTCGAGAATAAATATATGATCACACCCCTTTGCGAGGAGGTATCTCATTGCATCATTTTTTGATTTCCCCACGCCCTTGTTTTTTTGATGCTGGATAATCTTAACTTCCCTTCCTGAGTAAGTGTGCGATGGATATGGTTTGCCGTCATTTACAACCACAAGTTCGTCACATGAGGGAATTGAGAGGAAAAGATTCTTAAAAAACTCTTCTCTTTCGAATGTTACAATTCCGACACCAATTTTTTCACTCATATCAGTCCCTTTGATCGGAGATGTTTTTCATAATTTTGTATATAAACCGCTTTAGGGAAGTTTTTGAATCCGGCAATTATTTTCTTTACAGCGTTAAAATCACCTTTTCGCTCAGACATTACCGCCATAATCCAATAGATAGTTTCATAATTTATTACCGGATCGGCTGACAGTTTCCACATCACTGCGGAAAGTTGGACGGGAAGAAAACGGAAGAATTGCATCAACCTTGTAATTTCTGTGCTTGTCTCTATTAAGCCATTATCAAGAAGATGATTTATTAATTCGAGTTTAATTTTGAAAGCTTCAGAAGTGGTTTTATCAAGATTCTGATATTCTTTATTCTCATCTGCGGGAGAGCGGAAATAGACACCAAGAGTGCCATTAACTTTTTGAATATCATATACTTTACTCACATCCGCAACAAATTTGAAGTCGCCCGTCACTTCAAAAGAACCATCAAACTTTATGTTGTGTCGTGTATGTACTTCCCGCCGCCAAAGTGATTGTGGGCCGCACATGTAACCATTCAACAAGCGGAGCGGGGAATATAAATCGGTAGTTTTAACGGGTCTTTCATTTTTTTCTGCCTCCTCGAATGATTCATTTTCAATGGGGGAGACAAAATAATCACCGTAAACCAGCCCTGTTTTTTCATCTTTCTGAATTTCTGATATCAGCCTCTCTATTGCAAAGGGAGCAAGCCGGTCGTCAACATTGGCATTGGTAATGAATTTGCCCGACGACATTTCAATCCCTCTGTTCCAAGAGGTGTACATACTTTCAGTTTCAGGTGTTCTAAGATATTTGATGTTGTCGTTTCCGGGAAGATATTCATCAATTATTTTTTTTTCATTTTGAGGGGAATTACTGTCAACTATTACAATTTCAAGCTCTTTCCCAATTGATTGTGCGAGGAGGTCTTCGATTCTTCCCCGGATGAATTTTTCACCTTTAAAGAGTGAAATTATGGCTGAAGCTGTGTAAGAGGTATTAGCCAAAGTTTACCCTTGTTTTGCCGGTTTTAACAGGTTCATTAAGATCTCCGAGTAATTTTTGATGTTCGATCCAAAAAGGAGCAACCAGGCTGCAGAGAGTCCAAACGCTGTTATAAATGGATCAAGGTCGAAACTGAAAAGTGAAATAAATGCTGCACAGATAATTGCAAATTGTGCAATCAGTTTAATCCCCCCTGCATGCATCAAATAATGAAATCTTGAAAAATCGATAGACCGCTTCAGCCATGAGAGCATCAGAAAATTTCCGAGAATTATGGTGAGGGAGTAGCCGGCAATTCCCATATAGGAATCGGTTAGTCTGATTCCGATAAAAAGAAAAACAGCAACACCGATCAGATTTATCAATTGGACAAGTGCGAGGAATTTTGCTTCACCTGTCCCCATCAGCATTGAATAATATGAATACCCAAACAGGTTTACTGACTCGACGAGGGTTAGCAACAAAAAGATATTGTAACTTAGCGGTGACGCATAAAAATAGATAAAAATTGCTGCGAACAGGGGAGACGCTGCCATAAATACGAGCCCTCCATAAAGTATTCCTTTACGGGAGAGGGAGAGTACTTCGTTCAATAAAAAAGTTTTTTCTTCCTCTTTTTCTATTCTTGCTGCCTTTGGGTATATCGTTCTAAATGCAGCAAAGAAAAGCCCTGATGAAGCTTGTGAAAACCGTTTTGCGATATCATAGTATCCTACGAACGAGACATTCAACCCGCTGCCGATAATATATTTGAGAACGGGATCGACGGCGGTACCAAGAATCGTAGCCCCTTGAACTCCAATACTGAAGCTAAAAAGCTCCTTAAAAATAGTAAGATTGAAGTTTGAGGGTTTAAAACCGGTGAGTGCCGAAGTGGATTTGCTGAAAACTGCGAGAAGAAAAAGTTGAATAGCTGCAGCAGACAACATGAGCAGAGCAAGTCCGGCTATATCGAGAGCGAACAACCATGAAAAAAAAGCAGCCAAAAGGGTGAGTAAACTGTATATCATGGCAATTTTGCTGTAGAATACAAATTTCCCAAGACCTTCATAAACCGATCTAAAAAAGGTGGAGATATAATTAATATAAAAGAAAATACCGAGCAGGAAATTTGTGTTTGTTGCAGTCAGTTTGATTTGGTTGTTAATCAGAGATGGATTTTCGATATAATAAAGATTTCCGACTAACAGTCCGATAGCCAGAATTACAAATCCAAAAAGGAAGAAGAAAACAAAGCCGGTTGAGGTAACTTTACTGAGAGTTATGGGATTGTCTCTCTCTTTTGATACAGCCCTAATGAGTGCGAGCCCAAAACCGAGATCAACCACATTGCTTAGCCCCCAAATAGAGGAAATGAGCACCCATATACCAAAGGTTTCACTTCCAAAATTCATTAAGTTGAATTTAAGAGAGACCAATGAAGCAACCATTGTTAAAATGTAGTGAGCGGCAAGCCAGATGTTGTTCCGTTTTTCGCTCATTGTTGCGACACTTCCCGTTCCCCTTTGTTAATATTATTCAGAGCTGCAATAACCCCGAGGACTGTTCCCCACATTACGATCCCTCTGCCCCAAAACCAGGCATCTGTGAACATGAGCGATGTCATAATGTAAATAACGACCCAAAATGCTATAAACGCATGAAGGAATCGTGGAGTGTTTTGCGATTCGATATAAACTTTTCGTGCTCTTCTAAAAAGCAGCGTGAGGAAAATTAGCAGCCCGGCAAATCCAAATATTCCCGTTTCAACGAGCATGGAGTAAAAACCCTGATGCAGAGTTAGCCCTGAGACGAATTTTTTGTAGATGTTGTCAGGAAGTTCGTTGTAAAATTTGGAAGTGTAGGCGAATGAATACATACCGATACCAAAAACAGGATTGTCCTTAAACCCGTTGTATCCTGTGCTCCAAATGAAGTAACGGGTAACGAGGGAGTTATTAACATCTGCCACTTCGAGACTTTCAGCAGAGAGCTTCTGTTTTTCCTCTATCCTGAAAAAAGTAGTGCCGTAGAAACTGATTAAGAGACCTCCCGAGAGTGCAACAAAAAGGAGTGCTATTGTGCCGTATCTGAGGATTTTCTTTCGATCCAACTGTAAAAATTTTGCTTTTATCGCCACATGGATAAATGAGATCATCATTACGAATGCAACATTTATCCAGACATTTCTGGTTTTGTTAAATATCATGGCGAGCACAAGAAGTGCAAACAGCATCCCATAACCGGCTTTGGCTTTCCCTTTTGCATACAGGAGAAGGATAAAAACGATGATAATTGCGATTCCGAGAATGTCCACAAACATTATACCTGCAAATCCGAAAGCTCTTCTTCCCGTTGTTATCCCTTGAAATATCGCATAAACCGCATTCAGTGAAACGAGTCCGATATAAACTTTGGTGAGGAAGTTTATCTTCTCAACATCTTTTAGAGCAACCCCAAGAAGTGTAAATAATAGTACAAATCCGGGCCACATAAACATATTAAGACCACCGTTCGTTTTTGCAAGACTGTTAAAAAAAGAGGGGAGCATAAATGAAACAAAGATAACCGTAATCGCAAAAAACGGGGTTTTTAGGTCTCTCGGGTCAAAACCTTTGTTCAAAACAAGGAACACCAGCAACAGATATGGAATTACCAAAAACGACAAACTGTAGAGAAATACTGGATTTATATCGATAAACAGAGAACCCATAAAAATTACAAGTGCGAGTCGGAAATTGAGAAAGCCGAGCAGCAAAAAAGGGAGCCCGAGCAGAACAACCTGAGTGGATCTTTTTTCGCCAAGATCACCAAGGAGAAAAGTGAGCGGAACAATGAGAAGCAGAACAAGAACAGTCAGGAAAAACGAGTTCCTGAAGTCTTGCCCAAATTCCATTGAAGTGAAGGGTTTAATCTTCTTTTCTCCTGATTGCAAGGATATTGCGTAGAACAAACCTGACTTTGGGATCAGTAACACTTCCGGCAACTTCTTTCATCACGAGTCCGAAGGCAACAATTCCTGTTGCAAAAAGTGAGATAAGTATGGCATAGACCATACGGGGGGGATATACTTTTTTGTCAGAGGGAACCGCTTTGTCTATTGTCAGGATGACGGGAATATCTTTTTGTTCGTCAAATTTTGCCTGCTCATAAACCGGCAGAAGAAATTCGATCATCTCTGCGTTTATCTTCACATCTCTGTAGAGTCGGAAATATTCAATCGCTTTAGTGGGAAGTGAGCCCATCGGAATAAGTACCGATTTACCGTTTTTACCCGACTTAATTTCATTAACTTTTTTCTCGAGGGCTACGAGAGCATCTTTTAGGTTTTTAACTGAAGGAGTGGTTTCACCGAGGACTTTTTCGGCTGTTTCATACTCAACCTGTTTTCTTGCAAGCTCCATTTCGAGGTCTGCAAAAGCTGTCACGCTTGCTTTAACCTGCTGTTCTGCTTCAAAAACACCGTTTTTCTTCTGATAAGCTTCAAGTTTGTCTTCTGCAGCTTTTAGCTCGATCACCACTTCATTATATCTTTTTTCCAGGAAAATTCTGTTATCTTTTGTTTTCCGGGTATTTATTTCAAGTACTTTTTTATTCAGAATATCAACGATATAGTTCGCAATTTCAGCAGCTTTTTTAGGGTTTTTATTTCTTACTGCCACTGAAACTGAGAGATCATCGTTATTCACGACGGTTATGTCTTCAATGACTTTCTTTAAGAGGTCGGCGAAATACTTCTGGTCGTATTCCTGGCGAAGATTAAATTTATCGATGATTTCTGTTAGGGTCGATCTGCTGTAAACTATTGTCAGGTAAAAATCAAGATTGGAATTGGAGCCGCCCAAGTTCGATAATCCACCAATCGGCAAGCCCGAAATATTCTTCAGAAGGGAGGACATTCCCGCAGATTTCCCCGATTCGTAGGGAACCACTACTGCGGTGGATTCAAATTTTTCGTCGATAAGATAATAGACTGACAGGTACCCTAATGCCGCCGTTAAAACGGCAACAAAAAAGAGGATGAATTTTTTCCTGACGAGAACCACCAGGATATCAAGCATTTCAATTTTTCGCTCTTCAGTCATTTTTATTTTCTGTTATTTTGCAAATTGCGGACTATGGATAAAAAGAATTTTAAATCAAACTGCAATATAATTATTTTACAGGGTAAAAATTGAGAAGAGGGTATGGAGCCCGGTTGTTAAATCGTTTTTACATTTTTATTCTTGTATCATATATCTATATTTATCCAATTCAATTTTAAAATTAGATCGATTAGATGATGTCCGGAACCAAAGCCAGAACTTCAAAATTTATCCTTATTTCACTTCTTCCCCTTTTATTTATTGCGTGCAGCAATTCCGGTGTTGGTCCGGTTGGTGAAGAAATTCCAAACAGAAACGATACAGCCTCTTCCCCGGGGATCGAAAATGTTTACCCTGTTCCCTCGGCGGCACAACTTGAATGGCAGGATGCCGAGCTTGTGATGTTTATTCATTATGGTATGAACACCTTCACGGGAAAAGATATCGGTGACGGCGATGAAAGCCCCTCCCTCTTTAATCCGCAAAAAGTTGATGTTAAACAATGGGTATCGGTCGCAAAAGCTGCCGGTTTTAAGTATTTGATACTTACAGCCAAGCATCATGATGGATTTTGTTTGTGGCAGACCGCCCATACAGAACATTCGATTAAAAACAGCCCGTACAAAGTTGGTCGCGGTGATATCGTAAAGGAGTTTGCAGATGAATGTGCTGTTCAAGGGATGAAATTTGGATATTATCTTTCGATGTGGGACAAAAATTCCCCCGTTTATGGTACCCCCGCATACAACGACTACTACAGAGCACAAACCAGAGAACTTTGTACCAATTATGGTGAAGTTAATGAGATCTGGCTCGACGGTTACCTTGGAAGAAACCCCGCGATTACTCACTCGATGTTTGACTGGTTAAGTTTTGCAGAGCTCTCGAAGTCGCTTCAACCTAAATCGATGATGGCAATTATGGGACCCGATGTTCGATGGGTAGGGAATGAGGATGGACTCGGTTCAGAAACTGACTGGTCTTTTACAATATCACATCCGGCACATCACGGGGTATCAAATGTTGAAGTGTGGTGGCCAACAGAGTGTGATGTTTCGATTAGACCGGCATGGTTTTATCACGATTATCAAGATAACGAAGTGAAGTCGCCTGCATATCTTGCAGAATTGTATCTAAAATCGGTTGGAAGAAACAGTACACTGTTGTTAAATGTACCTCCGACTCCCGAGGGTGTTTTTCATGAAAATGATGTGAACAGTTTACTCGGCTTCAGGAGAATAGTTGATGACATATTCAGAACTAATCTCCTTACGGGTGGGGTGGCTTCTGCAAGCAATTCAAGAGTCGGCGATTCCCTTTATGGTCCCGCTATGGCGATTGATGGAACAAGAAACACATTTTGGGTTACTGAAAGGGGAGTTGTAAGAGCTGACTTAACGGTTGACCTGAAAAGCCCAAAACGGATAAATTATTTCAGAATTGAAGAAGCCATCAAATATGGTCAGAGAGTGAAAGGATTTGAAATTGAGGGTTATGTTAACGGTTCCTGGATTTTCCTCGCTGATGGAACAACTATAGGAAGATCACGGATATTAAAACTCGACACACCCGTGGAAGTCTCTAATGTCAGATTAAAAATTAAAGACTCCAGGGGTGCACCGGCAATTCGCCTTTTTGGGGCTTATTACTACGAAAATTAAATCTACTTCAGGATGTCTTCGAGAGCCTCGATAACATCATTTACATCTTCATCGGTCAGTTTTGCCGAGAATGGGATTGAAAGAGTTCTCGCTGAGATAAAATCTGAATTTGGGAAATCGCCGATTTTATAACCAAACTCCTGCTGATAAAATGGATGCCAATTTAGCCCGAGGTAGTGTACCCCGGTACCAATATTTCTCTTGTGAAGTTCAGTAATTAGCTGATCTCTTGTTACGCTCGTTTTTGTGTCGTCAACGAGGATGATATAGAGGTGAAGGCCATGACGGGATTCAGAGTCAGCCGGAGCGGGAAGAATCAAGGGGAGATTCTTTAGTCTTTCGTTGTAAGTGTTCCAGATTTCTTCTCTCCGTTTGTGTAATCTTTCAACTTTTCTGAGTTGGTGAATTCCGAGAGAAGCCTGCACATCGGTCATGTTATATTTAAAACCGGGGAAAACCACCTGGTAGTGTTTGTAGCCGTCGTCAGAAAATCTTTTCCAGGCATCCTTGCTCATGCCGTGGAGAGCATAAATTTTTAGTCTGTTTGCAATTGCTTCGTTGTTTGTCACAATCATTCCACCTTCGCCCGTCGTCAGGTTTTTGGTTACATAGAAGCTGTAACTCGAAATGTCATCAAAACAACCGATCTTTTTCCCTTTAAATTCTGTCTCAATTGCATGTGCGGTATCGTTGATGATATGGATACCATACTCATGAGCAATCTCGTAAAGTTTCTCCATATCGACCGCTCTGCCGGCAAAATGAACGAGAATAATCGCCTTTGTGCGGGAGGTAATCTTTCGGCGAACATCGTCAAAATCGAGAGTCATGGTATTACGGTCAACATCGGCAAAAACAGGTTTTGCACCCGAATGAATAACGGCATTTGCAGTGGCGGCAAAGGTTAATGCCGGTACAATTACCTCATCACCTTCTTTTATTCCAAGCGCAACCACACTGAGGTGTAGCCCTGCTGTGCAGCTTGCTACTGCTATCGCATATTTGGCACCCACATATTCTTTAAACTCTTCTTCAAACTGTGCAACCTTTGGTCCTGTCCCAATCCACCCCGACTTTAAGGTATTTACTACTTCGTCGATCTCTTCCTGTTCAATGACGGGACTTCCAAATACAAGATATTTCTCTCTCATTTTCTCGCGGCTTAAAAATTTCGAATTAATTGAACACATAAGTTAAGAAATTTTGGCGTTTGAATTTGCACCAATCGTGGAGCACAGATCAGATCAGAGGTCAAGTTTCCTGAAAATTCTCTCCGGAATCGATCTTACAACAAACATTATCATCCTCCAGTAACCGGGGGTATAAATCAGTGGTTTTCTTGCTTTCCAGCCGTTGTAAATCAGTTTTCCCACCTGTTCAGGGTCTGCGGTAAGGGGTTTTGGAGTCTCGATTCCCTCCAACATTTTGGTTTTCACAAATCCCGGTTGTACCGACATTACGAAGACCCCTTTTTTCTGGAGGCGTTGTCCAAGTCCGGAAAGGTAGGCGGTAAATCCCGCTTTTGCTGCTCCATAGATATAGTTTTTCATTCTTCCGCGGTCACCTGCAACGCTTGAAATGCCGATGATTGAACCTTTTCCTTCAGTCTCGAAGTGATTTGCTGCGATGTTCAGAATGCTTACGAGTCCGGTAAGATTTGTATCGAGAGTCCTTTGGGCGGCGGAAAAATCATTTTGTGCCTCTGTCTGGTCTCCGAGAAGTCCGGCAGCAGTTATAACGACCGAAGGTTTTGGGTCGAGTCCGGCAAAAAACGGGGCATGTGTTTCGTAAGCCAGCACATCAAAATAGAGGGCAGTGGCTGTTATATTGTTTCGGATAGAGAGGTCTGAGGCAGTTTTGGTCAAGTCTTCAAGGTTTCTTCCAGCGAGGTAGAGCCCAAATCCCGCTTTTGCAAATTGAGTGGCGGTTGCTTTTGCAATTCCACTTCCTGCACCGATTATAAGTACGAATTTCATGTCAGTTCGAGCCTTTTAGATTGTGCAGATGCAAAGAGGTTGTTGGGGTCATATTTTGCCTTAATTTCAAGAAAATCGTTCAGTTTAGGGTATCCTTGTTTAAATACATCGGGTTTCAGGCGGGAATCTTTGGTGAAATAGAACCTGCCGTCATATTTTAATACAATTTCATCAAGTTTGTTCAGGAATTTCATAAGTCCGGGCATAATGGGAAAATCAAGAGCAAGAGTGTAACCCTCCATTGGGAAGGAGATGAGAGAATCTTGTCTCCCGAATAACTTGAGCACAGCCAGAAATGATCCTCTACCTTCTTTTGCAATTGCCTGCAAAACTTCAGTCATTCCGTCGAAACTTTTATCGAACGGGAGAACAAACTGATATTGCAGAAAGCCCTTTTTGCCATAAATACGGTTCCAGTTGTTAACCGAATCGAGGGGGTAAAAGAATGGATCGAGGTGGACAATCCCGTTCCCCTTTAGCTTACTCATTGAGTAGTAGAGTCCATTAAATGCTTTTACTGTAAGCGAATTCAGGGAACCGGATGGAAAATCAAACGGAACACCGAGTTTTCCTTTGCTGTGATACCAGAGGGGTGTGTCTTTAAAAACCGTCGATTCAATAGTGGAAAGAGGGGCGTGTTCACCTAAAAACAGAATCGATTTGCCGAGGTTTTTCCCTTTGGCGAGGCAATCAATCCATGCAACCGAGTAAGTGGATTTTTTCGACTCAGTAAAAAACCCCATAACTTTTTCGAGATTGTCAGCGGGAAGTGTCTCCTGCGAAATGAAAGAAGTCTCAATTCTTTTTAGCGTAAATTCAGCTTCGAGTATCAGACCTGTTAAACCCATTCCGCCTATTGTTGCAAAAAAGAGGTCTTCGTACTGTGTTGGGGAGCAAAGCAGCACTTCACCTGATGCCACCAAAATTTTCATTTCGCGGACCCAATCACCAAACGAGCCCTCTTTATGATGATTTTTCCCGTGCACATCAGAGGCTATGGCACCACCAACCGTGATAAATTTGGTTCCGGGAGTGACCGGTAAAAACCATCCTTTTGGGACAAAAACTTCAAGAATATCGGCAAAAGAAACACCGGCTTCACACTTTAGGACGCCCGTTTCTTCATTAAAAGAAATGAAGCGGTTGTAACCCACAGTCGCGATTATGTTCTCACCGAGTGAGCTGTCGCCGTATGATCTGCCGAGTCCCCTGGCAATTGCGGGACTAAGACCCCCGATTTTTTCGCCCATGCGGAATTCATCGGAGAGGTCGTAAATTTGTGCTTCAACCGAGGGGTATCTGCCCCAGTTGGATATCTTTTGCTTTTTCATTTTACAATTGAGCCGGTTTCAAAAATCTCTGTTTGAACAATTTCAAATATAACCATTTTTTGGGGGATGATTGTGCGAAGGAGGCGAGGCATTGCTGAAGCGGATTTAGGTTAATTATTGTTCCGGGGAAATCGAATCATCGATAAAATAGTAAATCACCAGCACGGTGTTATAATCTGATAGTAAAAAAGTGCTCGATATTAAAGATTCGATATACTGCTACTTCAAAACAAAAATTTTCCGAGATCAAGAATGAAGAAGCGAATCCCCTCAAGGAGATTGTTTCAAGAAACGGCTGGGTCAGGAAGTTTTATGAAGCGATAAAGATTTACATGGGTGAAGGGATAATCGACAGATTTTTTGCCACCGGTGTAACCCCTGTAACCCTGGACAG
>CAYSJM010000020.1:43871-45007 GCA_964431385.1 uncultured Ignavibacteriaceae bacterium
GAAGATTCTGATGAGATAATTTCCACAGTGCTGGATTCGGAGAAAATTTCTGAACTTTTATCAATTCAGTTTAATTTTGAGCTTCCATTCACCAGGGTTGAGGCAATATCGGTTTTATATTATAACGGTCTTTTAACGATTGAAAATGCGGAATTGGGGCTATATAACTTCGTGATACCCAATTATGTTGTTAAACAGATGTATTGGGAGTATTTTGAGAGTATAGAGAAAGTTCGTTCAATAGCAGTTGATGAAATTGGAGTTAGCTTCAGAGACAAGACTTATTTTTTGTGGAATTTTCTAAGGTCACAATCTGTGACCTTAGAAAGATCTTAGTTCTTATCACTGGAAGTTTCCGTAATGAATCCAAATAACCTGTGATTCGCTTTTTCTACACTAAACCCGGTATTAAATTGGTACTAAAGTTGTAATTCCCTCCCGCAATAGCATGAATATTCCAATATTATTCATAAATTGCATCATTCTAAAATATTGAATTTTAATATGAATGAAGCTAAAACCCGCCAGGATATAATTGACCAACGGCTTGCCAAAGCCGGATGGAATGTAAACAATCCTGCCCAGGTAACAAAAGAACTGGATATCAAGATAAAAAGCCCGGATTCCGTATCGGAAGATGAGCATGCTTATGACGGTCATCGCTACGCCGACTATGCTCTTCTTGGTGATGACGGTTATCCTTTGGCGGTGGTGGAGGCGAAAAAATAATCTAAAGATGCAAGAATTGGCCAGGAACAGGCAAAACAATACGCAAAAAACATTCAGGCACAATTAAAAGGTAAACTCCCGTTCGTATTCTATACCAGCGGTAATGACATCTATTTTTGGGATACTGAAAAATATCCCCCTCGCAAAGTTTATGGATTCCCCACAAAAAAAGACCTTGAAAGGTTATCGTTTCTTCGTGAACACGAAAAACCACTCTCAAAAGAACTTATCAACAGTGACATTAGTGGCAGACCTTACCAGATCGAAGCAATCCGTTCTGTTTTTGAAGGTATAGACCATGCCAGGAGAAAATTCCTTTTAGTAATGGCTACCGGCACCGGAAAAACCCGAACCTGCGTATCGATGATCGATGTGCTGATGAGAACAAACCGGGTTCAGAGGGTTTT
>CAYSJM010000020.1:45107-47866 GCA_964431385.1 uncultured Ignavibacteriaceae bacterium
AGCTGGGGATAAAAAAGGAGACACTTTCGAGTGAGGATCTAGATCGGTTAGCCGGAGAAGGGAAAAATCCTGAGGAATTAAATTACGCAAACACCGATATTGAAAAGAGTGTCACAAATCTTGACACCAACACTCTGATTGTCAGACAATTTATGGATGAATGTATCAAAGATGAGGTTGGAAATCTCCCCGGGAAAACCATATTTTTTGCGATGACTATTGCACATGCTCACCGGCTTCGGGAAGTTTTTGATCAACTGTTTCCTCAGCATAAAGGAGAAATCGCGAAAGTAATTGTTTCCGAAGACCCCAAGGCTTATGGCAAAGGTGGGTTGCTCGATCAGTTTGTGAACAAAAACTTCCCCCGTATCGCTATCAGCGTTGATATGCTCGATACAGGTCTCGATGTCAGGGAACTGGTTAATCTCGTTTTTGCCAAACCTGTCTTTTCTTATACAAAATTTTGGCAGATGATCGGGCGCGGAACCCGCCTGCTCGAACCCAAAAAGATAAAACCCTGGTGTAAAACAAAAGACAAATTTTTGATAATCGACTGTTGGGGGAACTTTGACTATTTTATGATGGAGCCCGGCGGAAAAACCGAGAAACAATCCGTCCCTTTACCCGTCAGATTGTTTTTAACCCGTTTGCAAAAGTTAGTACTGGCTCAGTCATTAAATGCGACCTCGATTATTGAAGATTGCGTAACAAAGTTAAAAGCGGAAATCGCCTCTTTGCCTCAAAATAATGTGGTTATCCTCGAAGCAAAATCCAAACTTGACCAAATAGACGAAAATTACTGGACAGATCTGACAAAAGATAAAACAGAGTTTCTTCAGAGAGATATAGCTCCTCTCATGCGTACCCGTTCGGGTGAAGATTATAATGCGATGTATTTTGAATTAAAAGTGGTTCAGTATTCCACAGCCGGATTGATAAAATACCGGGATGAAAAATCAAGAAGTGAAGTGCTTGCTGAAGCGGCTGAACCGATTTACAGAATGGTTTTGGAACTTCCCCTCAGTGTGAATATAGTCGCCAAAGAGAAAGACTTAATTGATCAGGTTCTCTCCGGAGGTTATTTAACCAAAGCTCGTGAACCGGAGTTAAACGCCCTGATCGATAAATTGGGACCTCTGATGAAATACCGCGAGGAGAAAAAACAAACTCAGGTGTCACTTGATCTGCAAGATGTTGTGCACGAAAAAGGTTTTATTAAGTTTGGTCCCGAACACGAAAGAATCACTGTTCAAAAGTACCGGGATCGAGTTGAGGAGTTGATCAGAAATCTTGAGTCTAAAAACGCTGTTCTGCGAAAAATTAAGTTGGGGGAAAGTGTAACCAATGAAGAGATTAACCAACTTGCAGTCACACTTCAGGCTAATGACCCGTATCCCACGGAGGAAAATTTACAAAAGGCTTACGAAGCAAGAAAAGTCAAGTTTCTCGACCTGATTAAATATATCATGGGGGTTAGCGGATTGGTGACTTTCCCGGAAAAGGTTACGACCGCATTTGACGGATTCATTGCCGAACACAATAATTTAACGACAAAACAGCTCCAGTTTATTCAGACACTTCAATCATTTATAATTGAAAATGGGGAATTAACCAAAAAGGATCTGGTCTCGGAGCCCTTCACAAAATTCCACAATAACGGCTTTTTGGGGCTGTTCGATCATCAATTACAACAGGAAATATTACAATTAACCGACAGAATATTAAACTATGCTTAACCAGACTCTAAAATCTTCTATCAATAATTTATGGGATAAATTCTGGAGCGGGGGAATTGCAAATCCTCTCACTGCCATTGAACAAATTTCGTATCTGCTGTTTATGAAACGCTTAGACGAGCTTGATCTTAAAAAGAAACAGGATTCAGATTTTACGGGCGAATCTTATCAATCTCTTTTTGAAGGAGAAAAAGAGATTCTCAGATGGAGTCATTTTCGACATCTGGAGGGGAGGGAAATGCTCGATCATATTCAAACCAATGTTTTCCCGTTTCTTAAAAAGCTTGGAAAGGATGACGCACCTTTTGCAAAATACATGACCAATGCTGTTTTTATCATTTCGAGGTCATCCCTGTTGGTTGAAGCAGTAACAATTATCGATGAAATTTTTGAAGAGATCCTAAAACAGCAACAGGAAGGGCAGGGTTTTCAGGATACTCAGGGCGACCTCTACGAGTTTTTACTCTCCGAAATTGCGACTGCGGGTAAACTTGGTCAGTTCAGAACCCCAAGGCATATAATTCAACTTATGTGTGAACTGGTTAATCCAAAGTTGGGCGATACCATTTGTGACCCCGCAGCCGGAACCGCCGGATTTTTATTGGGTGCATATCAACATATCATCACACAGTTTACGAGTGAGCAAAATCGACAGGTTGACGAAAACGGATTGGTGCGCGGGTTGCTTGGTGACAAACTTACAGATGAAAGACAGTGGACACATCTGAAGGAAAAGACTTTTTACGGTTATGATACCGATGAAAGTATGGTTCGCATTGCACTGATGAATCTTATGATGCATGGCATCTCAAACCCAAATATTGAACAAAAGGATACACTCTCCAAAGACTATGATGAGGACGGGTTTTATGATGTAATAATGGCAAATCCTCCGTTTAAGGGGAGCATTAATAAGCAGAGTATCAACGAGTCTTTATCAATACAAACCACAAAAACCGAATTATTGTTTTTGAACAGAATAATCAATTCACTAAAAATTGGAGGCAGGGCAGGGGTTATTGT
>CAYSJM010000021.1:0-47597 GCA_964431385.1 uncultured Ignavibacteriaceae bacterium
AGGGAAAGTAAAACTGACCGAAACAAATAAAGATCAGTTGATTTCCCTTTGGAATGAAGTTATAGAGAAAAATAATATTAAAATAGATGAAAATGAGAAGGTAGAATCGATCTCGAAAGAGGGCGAAATTTTTAAAGTGACAACCGTCAAAGGAGAATATTCTTCTTTTTCCGTAATTTTAGCTATTGGAAGAAGAGGTTCTCCAAGAAAACTTGGGTGTGGAGGTGAAAACAAGGAGAAAGTTTTTTATCGATTGCTTGAGCCTGAGCATATCGAAAATAAAAACATACTCGTTGTTGGTGGTGGTGACTCGGCTATCGAGTCCGCTATTCTTCTTGCCCAAGGCACTAATAAAGTCAGCTTGTCTTACCGGTCAGATTCTTTTTCAAGAATTAAACCGAAAAATCTAGAAAACATAAACACTTATGTTGGCGATGGAAAGATTAACATGCTTTTCAGCACAAATGTTGTTGAAATCAAAGACAATTCCATTCTGCTTAACCGTGGAGGGAATTCCGAAGATATTTTTGAGATCGAGAACGATCTTGTTTATATCTTTGCCGGGGGAGAACTCCCCACGAAGTTCCTTGAAAAAGCCGGAGTGAAAATCACCAGGAAATTTGGAGAAGCTATTCTAAGTCACGATTAAACGACACATGCGAAAGGGACTTGCTTTGTCCCGCTATTTTATTTTTTTAATATTATTAATATCAACCGGATACCCGCAGTTTTCGCCGGGTGACCTCTCAAACGCACACGCAAACCTTGAAGGGATGAGCAATTGCAACAATTGCCACACTTCGGGTGATGAGGTAACAAACACCAAGTGTCTCACATGCCACACCGAGATTTCCGCTCTTGGAAATGCTGGCAGAGGTCTGCACTCTCGTGAAGCCAGAGGAAAGATGTGTTATGCCTGCCATAGTGAGCACCACGGAAGAGGTTACAAACTCGTGAATTTTAACCAAAAAGGCTTCGACCACTCCCGAGCCGGGTATGTTTTGCAAGGAAAGCACAAAGAACTTTCTTGTGCAGGGTGCCATCAGGCGAAATTTATTAAAGGAAAAGTTGCCAAAAGAGCCGGAAGAACTTTCCTCGGTCTCGACCAAAATTGCCTCAGCTGCCATACCGATTCCCACCAGGGGACACTCGGAAACACATGCACAAACTGCCACACACAAAATGCATTTAAACCGGCTACCGGTTTTAACCATTCGTCTGCAAGATTTAATCTGACAGGTGCCCACACACGCGTTAACTGCTACAAATGCCACACAATAACCGTTAAGAACGGAAAAGAATTTAAAGTGTTCAAGGGGATTCAATTTGCTTCTTGCACTAATTGTCATAAAGATGTGCATCAGGGGAAATTTGGGAACAACTGCACAGATTGCCACTCGACCGATAACTTCAGAAATGTAAAACTAAACGGCTTTGACCACGATAAAACCGGATACAACTTGTTGGGGCAACATCGTGTCGTAAAATGTGGTGGATGTCATGGTACAGATCTTAACTCAAAACCGGTCCACGAAAGTTGTACAAGTTGTCATAAAGACTACCATAAAGGTGAATTTGCTCTTGAGGGGAAACCAAAAGACTGTTCTAATTGCCACACAGTTGATGGATTTGCACCTTCGCTCTACACCTTTGAACAACATCAGCAAACAAGATTCCCGTTGCTCGGTTCCCACAGAGCACAGTCGTGCCAGAATTGCCATTACACAAATAACGAGTGGAAATTCAAAAAAGAGAGTATCGAGTGTGCGAGTTGTCATTCCAATATACATGGAGAAGAAATCTCCAATAAATTTATGGGGAACAACCAGTGTGCAAACTGTCACAATGTTGATAGCTGGATGAAGTATAACTTCGACCATGAAAAAGCAGATTTTCGGTTAACAGGGCGACACATCAACAAAAAATGCTACGATTGCCACAAAAAAGATGAAACAGCCATTAAGCCTGTGAGAAAATTTGCTTCAGTTAAAACCAATTGTGAAAACTGTCACAAAGAGGTGCATAATTATCAGTTCAAAGAATCGGGTGAGAACGATTGTCTGAAGTGTCACACTACTTCAAACTGGCTCCCGGAAAAATTTGATCATGCGAATACCCGCTTTTCTCTTTCAGGGGCACACTCCCTTTTAGATTGCCAAAAATGCCATAAAGAAACGACTCAAGACGGGGTCAGGTTCATCAAATACAAGATAGAAGATTTTAAATGCGCTGCTTGCCACTCATAGTTTTGTCATTGGTATTTGTCACCACGATATATGCACAATCTCCCCACGGTGATTTAAAGGGGAAAGATTGCAGCAACTGCCACAACCCGCAGAACTGGAAAATCGATGTAAAAAAGCTGGATTTTGATCATTCAAAAACGAAATTTCCACTTCAGGGGCAACATTCATCTGTCGATTGTAAAGCCTGCCACACTACTCTTAAGTTTGAAGGGACACCACAAAATTGTGTGAGCTGCCATACTTCAGTGCATGGCAACACCCTTTCAAACGATTGCCAAAGTTGCCACACACCTGCGAACTGGCTTGTTAAGGCTATACTTCCTCTTCATGAGCGGAGCCGGTTCCCTCTGTTTGGCAAGCACCAGACAGCCGATTGCAGCATGTGCCACGAAAATTATGAAGTGCGGCAATTTGAGCCCGTCCAGACTGATTGTTACAGTTGTCACTCAAAAGATTATTATTCAACTCTCGCACCTAATCATCCAAACGGCAAGTTTTCGAAAGATTGCTCAACCTGCCACGATACTAAAGCAACAAACTGGAGAAGTTCGAATATCGATCACAATTTTTTCCCTTTGACTGGGGGGCACTCGCGCCCAAGTTGCTACGATTGTCACACAGTCGGTACATTTGCAGGACTCTCAAAGGAGTGTTACAGTTGCCACAAACCAAATTATGAGGCTACTACTAACCCAAACCATGTCGCAGGTAATTTTTCGAAGCAGTGTCAGGTTTGTCACAACATAAACGCATGGTCTCCTGCACAGTTTGATCATAAGCTGACTACATTCCCTCTTACAGGCAGGCATACTACCGTAACCTGTGCAAGTTGCCACACTCAAGGATATGCAGGCACTCCAAAAACTTGTGTGAGTTGTCATCAGGCGAACTATAATGCTACTCAGAGTCCTAACCACACTGCTGCACAGTTCCCTACAACTTGTGAAAACTGCCATACCACAGCAGGATGGACCCCGGCACAGTTTAATCATGACGGTCCATACTTCCCAATTTACTCGGGAAAACACAGAAACAAATGGAACAGTTGTGGTGATTGTCATACAAATTCATCAAATTTTCAACAATTTTCATGTACCGACTGTCACGAGCACAACCAGGCATCCATGAATGGAGAGCATCAGGGCGTTCAGGGTTACAAATGGGAATCGTCTGCATGCTATTCTTGTCATCCATCGGGAACGGCTGAAGGGGCTTTTAATCATCAGACTTCCCCTTTCCCTCTGACAGGTGCACATATAACGACGGATTGTTCGGGATGTCACTCTTCGGGGTATGCTAACACTCCAACTCAATGCTTTTCGTGCCACGAACAAGGATTTAACCAGACAACAAAGCTAAACCATACCCTCGCCGGTTTTTCACAAACCTGCACTCAGTGTCATAACACGACAGCGTGGGCAAGCACAACTTACAACCACACAACCGCAACGGGTTTTCCACTACAAAACAAGCATGCCGGGAAAACTTGTATTCAATGCCATCAGACCACTTACACAGGCACAACAAATGAGTGTTCCACTTGCCACACCCCCGACTATCAGGCGGCTACAAATCCAAACCATGTTGCAAAAAATTATCCGCAGGTTTGTTCAAATTGCCATACTGATCTCGGTTGGTCACCTGCAACATTCGATCATAATATTGTTGGATACCAACTCACAGGAAAGCATACAACCGCAACCTGTGCAGACTGCCACACTTCCGGATACAGCAACACTTCCACGCTTTGTAATTCTTGTCACGGATCAGATTATCAGACGGCAGTTAACCCAAATCATGTGACACCTCACTTCCCGAGAACTTGCGAAGATTGCCACAGCCCGGCAGGGTGGAGGCCTTCAACATTCAATCATGATACACAGTATTTCCCGATTTACACAGGAAAACATAAAAACAAATGGAATGGTGATTGTTTATCGTGTCACACAAATTCCGGTAATTTTAGTACATTTTCATGTATAGATTGTCACGAGCACAATCAGGCCTCGATGAACAGTAAACACCAGGGAGTTGCAAACTATTCGTGGAACTCACAGAGATGTTTCGACTGTCACCCTGACGGTTCCGACCTTCCTCCACAAAAAACCGACCATAGTTTTTATCCAATTTCAGGCAAACATAAAGGTGTTACCTGTCAGGACTGCCACACGGGTGAAACCCCAAAGCCGCAGTGTATCACCTGTCACCAGGAAGATGTGACCATTGCCCACAAAACTACTGCAGGATTTACCAACTGTTGGAACTGCCACACCACATTCTCATTTAATGCAGGAAACGGTGTGCCGAGAAAGTTAGAGAGGGTGGATTAATGCGACTTTTACTCGTTGGTTTATCGATTTTAATTTTTGAAGGTACTTTGTTTGCACAAAAAACAGGAGAAGTTAGAGAGGGGAAGGTTACTTTTGTCTCTTCCCAAAACATCTATGTGGAATTTAAGCTTACTGAAGGTATTTTTGAGAATGACACCCTTTGGCTGGTTATAGACGGTAAGGAGATTCCTGCCATTTTAGTCAATTTTATCAGCAGCAAATCGGTCGCGGGAAGTAAAATTGGGGCAGTTAAAATCGAAAAAGATCAGATTCTGAAAGCTTACCCCTCCTTTGTGAAGAAAGAGGAAGAAAAAATAGAAACCGACACAACAAAAGAAAAATTCGTCTATAAAAAAGGGAAAAATGATCTCGGAAACACCCCGTTGATTCAAAAAAAGAATTACAGGGGGAGGTTTTCAGTCCAATCTTCCACAGATATGAGCAATATGTCGGGAGCCCCCGGTTATCAAAGATGGAGATATGCCTTTTCATTTAATGCTGACAAAATAGACGGAAGTGGTGTCTCTTTTTCTTCCTACACAACCTTTTCTTACCTCACCAGCGATTGGGGAAGGGAAGGTCACGACCTCGGCAGAAAATTAAAAGTGTATGATCTTAAACTGCAATACGAAATCGATTCCCTCTCTTTCATCAACGCAGGAAGATTCATATACAGAAAAATCTCCAGCATCGGTGCTATCGACGGGTTCCTGTATGAGAAATCATTTGATAAAAAATGGTCGGCTGGTGTTTTTGCCGGAAGCAGACCGAATCTACTCGATTATGGCTACAATTTTAAACTTTTCCAGTTTGGAGCCTATGGAGCTCATACCGACTCACTGGGTACGGGAACCATGGAAAATTCGTTCGGAATTGTAAATCAGACTAACGATTTTAAGACGGATCGCAGGTACATCTATCTGCAACATGTCTCCAATCCTTTTAATTCACTCTCATTTTTTGCATCTTCCGAGCTCGATCTCTATACCGTTGAGGCAGGGGAGGGAAAAACCAAACCAAATCTCACAAATTTTTTCCTTTCTGCAAGGTATGCCTTCTCAAGAGAATATAATGTGAACCTTTCGTTTGATGTGAGGAAAAATGTGATTTATTACGAGTCTTATAAAACTTTTATCGACTCTGTGTTGATAAATGAAACGATGCAGGGGCTCAGAATTGGCTTCAATTCAACCGCAATTAAAAATGTCTCCGTATCGGTTCGGGCAGGTTTCAGAAATATGGGTAACGACAAAAGAGCTTCTTCTGACTATGGGGCAAGTTTTTATTTTACAAGTCTTCCCTATGTTGCCGGCTACATGGGTGTGAATATAAGCTATCTGAAAAGCGTTTTCGTTGATGGATTTAACTATGGAGTCGCTTATTCCCGTGATCTTTTTGAAGATGTTTTTGGGACACTTGGATTTCGCAGAATCGATTATAAATTTCCGACGGGTAACTCAACTATTGCACAAAATATCCTTTCCCTCGACTTGAACTGGACAATCAGCAAGCAATTCGATCTCTCCTTCAACTATGAGGGTGTCTTCGAAGAAACTTCTACCTTCAGCCGCATTTTTGTGGATTTTACCACGAGGTTTTAGCGAATCCGTTTTAACACTTTGCCACAATTCCATCAAAGAGGTGGGTAATAAGTATCCGGACTTTGCGAAAATCTGCCCCTTTCGCAGAACTGTGCCCGCCTTACCATACATTTTTCTACATGAGAGTTTTTTTTGGTACATTTAAGGACGGAGATTTTTAAAATTTGAAAAAGGATATATATGAACTCTAAAGATTATATTGCAATTGAAGAAAAGTTTGGTGCCCACAATTATCATCCGCTGGATGTAGTGATTGATCGTGCAGAAGGTGTTTATATGTGGGATGTGGATGGTAAAAAATATTTGGATTGTTTGGCTGCATATTCAGCGGTAAATCAGGGACATTGTCATCCAAGAATTGTTAAAGTACTAAAAGATCAGGCTGAAAAGGTTACCTTAACATCAAGAGCTTTCAGGAACAATCAGTTGCCACTTCTTGCACAAGAATTGTGTGAACTTACCGGTTATCAAATGATGTTACCTATGAATTCCGGTGCTGAAGCTGTGGAAACCGCATTAAAGGCAGCCCGTAAATGGGGACACAAGGTAAAAGGTGTTGCTGAAGATAAAGGTACAATTCTTACTTGTACAAATAATTTTTCAGGCAGAACCATCTCCATCGTAAGTTTTTCGACAGAAGAACAATATAAAGACGGATTTGGACCATTTACTCCCGGATTCCAGAATGTGGAATATGGCGACATTGAATCGCTAAAAGCAGCCATCAACGACGATACGATTGCGTTTCTCATTGAACCAATTCAAGGTGAAGCAGGCATCATAATTCCACCGGATGGATATTTGAAAGAAGCTTATGAACTTTGTAAAAAACATAGCGTACTCTTTATCGCGGATGAAATTCAGTCGGGTCTCGGTCGTTCGGGTAAACTTTTTGCATTCCAGTACGAAGATGTAAAACCTGATGTTGTGATAATAGGAAAAGCCCTTTCCGGTGGTTGTTATCCTGTTTCGGCAGTTCTTTCAGATAAAGAAGTGTTGGGAGTATTTAATCCCGGTGATCACGGTTCAACATTTGGTGGTAATCCATTAGGTGCAGCCGTGGCAAGAGAGAGTTTAAAAGTACTCGTGGAAGAAAACCTTGTGGAAAACTCATTTAATCTCGGAAACTATTTCCGTGCCGAGCTCGCAAAGATACCTTCAGCTCATGTGAAAGAGATTAGAGGAAAAGGGTTGTTCATCGGCGTCGAGTTGCATGATCAATCAGGTGGTGCTCGAAGATTCTGTGAAGCCCTTGCCGCAAGAGGAATTTTATGTAAAGAAACACACACTCATGTCATCCGTTTTGCTCCTCCGCTCGTGATAACAAAAGAGGAAATTGACGAAGCTCTCGGACACATCCGGGAAGTTTTAATGATGGCATGACAAAAATAATTTTCAATACCGTGAGATATTGATATTTATTCTCAACCAAAAAATGAATCGGATAAATTGAAATGAAACTTTCTGATCTGCTGAAAAAGGAATTTATAATTCCTGAACTCTCAGGTAACACAAAAGAAGAAGTAATTAACCAGATGGTGGATCTCTTTTCGGAAGATCCTCGTGTAAACGATCTTGAAAAAGTTAGAACTTCTGTCTTTGAAAGAGAAAAGATAATATCAACCGGAATTGGCAAAAACTTTGCACTTCCTCATGGCAAAACCGATGCTATCTCCGAGATACTTTGTGCATTTGGTCGGGCGACACATCCTGTGGAATATAATGCTCACGATGGTCAGCCGGTGCATCTTGTATTCCTCCTTGTAGGGAAGGAAAATCTCGTGAGCCTGCACATCAAACTGCTGAGTAGAATCTCAAGAATGATGACAAAAGACGAATTTCGCCGCAAATTGATGGAAGCCACCACTTCGGAAGAGATAATGGATATCTTTAATACCGAAGAGGCAACTTATTACGATAACCTGTAACAAGACAGATATTTAATGCCGCTACGAAAGCAAGAGGGTGTTCCCAAGATACCCAAAACGCGCAAAAAAACCATCGATAAGATGATGAATACCACCCCTGTGAGGACAGAGGATTCGTTGGAATATAAAGCGATGGTCTATTATTACTTCGACAAGGTTCAGAAAAAACAGTTTTATGTCCTCACAATTTTAACTGTGAAGGAATTTGTTTATCTGAATTATGAAATATCTGTGGATGTTCGGAAAGTCAAAAATGTGATTGATATAAGCCTGCTTGGTCTGAATACCAGGCAGGCATATCATGTTCAGGCAGGTCCCGCCCGGGTTGACCTCTATTTTGAGGACCTCTTTGGCAAACATACTTTTAATGTCATCAAACAAGATGGCAGCATCAATTCCATCTCGGTTGACTTCAACATTTATAAAAAGGAAATGCTGCTGGTTGAAGAGATGATGCCCGAAAAAAAGAACAACAGGCTCTTCTGCGGGTTTAGACTTGCACCCGAGCTAAACACTTTTGAAGAGGTTAACAGATAAATGTATCCTGAAATCCTTACTATTGGTCCTTTTACTGTTCACAGCTACGGCTTGATGCTCGGAATATCGTTCATCGTGGCAAGCTGGATGCTCTCAAAAGAGTTTGAAAGAAGGGGAGTTGATACAAATTTTGCTACCGAGATTACTCTTCTCGCTATTATTTTTGGCGTGGCAGGCAGTAAACTCTTCCATCTTTTTGCCAATCCCGCTGAATTTAAAGCCGATCCCATCGCTGCAATCTTTTCTCCGGGTGGTCTCACTTTTCACGGTGGACTCCTTCTCGCGATGCTCGCAATATTCCTCAGGATGAGACAAAAGAAAATCCCTTTCCTTTTTGTGGCTGATGCTGTTGCACCTGCTCTTGCTCTTGCATACGGAATTGGGAGAATTGGCTGCCATCTCGCCGGTGATGGTGATTATGGTCTGCCAACCGATCTCCCCTGGGGTACAAACTACGAACATGGTATAGTGAAACCTTCACTCATGTTCCTCGGAACAGAAGTAGGCAAAGCCTTCCCCGGTGGTATGGTACCCGATAATACACCTTTGCACCCGACACCCGTTTATGAATTTTTACTGATGTGTATCTTGTCTTTTGCACTTTGGAAACTAAGGACAAAAGACTGGGCAATAGGTAAACTCTTCTCAATTTACCTCATTTTTGCGGGACTCGAAAGATTTCTCATCGAGTTAATCAGACTAAATCCAAGATTACTTCTTGGGCTAAGCGAAGCACAACTCGTGGCACTTGGTCTCTTTTTTGCGGGATCGTGGGGTTTTTACTATTACACCTGGGTCAATCCGGATAAACCCCGATTTGTTGTTCCTGACTCTCTAAAGCCCAAAAAAGAAGAAAAACAAGCGGCAAAGAAAATCAAAAAGTGAGCGAATCGATCGTAATTGCGGGTAGAAAACCTGTGATGGAAGCGTTAAAAGCATCAGCGAAAGTTGATATCGTCTTCTTTCAACGCGGAATAAAAGGCGAACTGATAAAAGAAATATCAGAGATTGCCGGCAAAAGGAAAATCCCCGTCTCGGAAATAGATGCCAAAAAATTTGCAGATCTAACCCGCGGGCAGGAAACCACCCAGGGGGTGGCTGCAAAAGTGCAGGCATTTCAAACCGTTTCACTCCAGGAACTGATCCCTTTTTCTCTAAAACGGAATAAATTTCTCCTCGCTCTCGATTCCGTACAGGATCCCCACAACCTTGGTGCTATTATCAGGACTGCTGAATGTGCCGGTGTGGATGGCATAATTGTAACAAAACATGGAAGTGCACCCCTGAACATCACCGCATTTAAGACCTCGGCTGGTGCTGCCGCCTATATGAAAATTGTAGAAGTTAACAATCTCGTTGCTGCAATCGAAGAATGTCAGAAGGCAGGCTTCTGGTCGGTAGGACTCGCCCTCGACGACAATCCCCACAAACCCAAAATTGACTACACAACCCCCCTCCTTGTAATCTCCGGAAACGAAGAAAAGGGAATTCGCCGCCTCGTAAAAGACAAGTGCGATTTCATCGTTACCATCCCCATGCTCGGAAAAATCCAATCCCTCAATGTCTCCGTCGCCACAGGCGTCACCCTATTCGATATCCTGAAAGAAAGAAAAGTCTGGTAAATATCGAGGGCTGAATTTCTGAAGGCTGAAAACTAAACCCCCGAAGCGGGGTTGAATGTTCGTAGAGCGAACCCCATTCTCAAAAAGCCCTCCGGGCGATATATGTGTAGCGATCAACCTTAAAAAATCAGGAGAGGAGCGACAATCGTCTCGATTGTCCTGCCGACAAAATTTAGAGGATAATACACACACTTATTTGGAACACGATATTCAGAATTAAAAAGAATGGAAAGAATACGGCTACAGGATTTTGTGCCGGGGGTATCTGTCGGAATCAGGATTTACGGGATTTCAGGATTAACACGATTATGCATTTGGCGTTTGTGCTGTTAAGTTTGAAAAATTAATCGCAAAGCGAGGGTGTGGCCCCGACAGGGTTGCCGTCTGGTAGCTAATTCCAAAATTCTTATATAATTTTTGGATTTAACTCCAAAATTCTTATATAATTTTTGGATTTAATTCCAAAATTCTTACTTTTCCGGTTGGAAAACATAAAAATGAGGAATGTGAATGATAAAACGATATCTGGAAGATGTAATCCCCCGTTATTTGTTCAAGGGGAAGGCAATCCTGATTTTTGGTGCCCGGCAGACAGGTAAGACAACTCTTGTTAACAAAATTGTTGAACAGACTGGCAAAAAAGCCCTCTTCCTATACGGCGACGACAGGGCAACGAGAAATATACTGACTGCCGACTCGAAAGAAAGACTCGCCGGAATAACCGCCGGATACGACATTTTGGTGATTGACGAAGCTCAAATGATACAGGATGTTGGTACTGTAATAAAGATATTCACCGACCGGATTCCTGAAGTTCAGGTAATTGCCACGGGTTCCTCTTCCTTCGAATTAATGAACCGGACTTCGGAGTCACTTACCGGCAGGAAATTTGAATTCTTCCTCTATCCATTGAGTTTCGCAGAACTTACCGCACACACTCACTTGCTCGCTGAAAGAGGTGAGCTTGAAAGACGGTTGGTACTTGGCAGTTACCCCGAGGTAGTGGCGAAACCGGATATGTCGGTAAAAACCATCAGAGACCTCACCGGAAGCTATTTATTCAAAGATGTGTTTGAGATAGATGGTCTTCGATATCCCACTTTGATCGATTCTCTTGTGCGTGCACTTGCTTTTCAGGTCGGAAGCGAAGTCAGCACTTCAGAGCTTGGACAACTGACAGGAACCGACAATAAAACGGTTGAGAAGTACCTTAAAATTCTGGAACGGGCTTTTATCATATTTAAGCTTCCGGCACTAAGCAGGAACGAAAGAAACGAGATAAAGAAGGGGAAAAAGTACTATTTCTACGATAATGGAGTAAGAAATGCACTGATTGGTAATCTGAACGACTTTTGTACAAGAACTGATGTCGGAGCCCTTTGGGAAAATTATCTAATCTCTGAGCGGAGAAAACTTCTTTCTTATGAAGAGAGTATGGCTCGCACTTTTTTTTGGAGGACATTTCAGCAACAGGAGATTGATTACCTGGAAGAATATTTTGACGGAATCCACGCTTTTGAATTTAAGTGGAACGAAAAAGCCGGTTATAAATTTCCTTTCACTTTTCTGAAAAATTACACGGTTCTTTCCGAGAAAGTAGTTCACAGAATGAATTATGATGAGTTTCTGCTCAAGAGTGGAGTTTAAGAACCCGGTTAACTGAATTTGGGAGGGTGTCTGGTCTATCCCCCCGTTCCATTCCCTTTTATCGGATAAATCGATCGGGCTAAACAACCTGCAATTCTAAAACCGGTTAAAAGCTGAAATATAACCAATTTCCCCTTGCTCATCCTTTGAATTATCTTTATTTTTTAAATTGGTAAATAAATATTAAGTGAAGATTATGGAATTTCTAACAGGTAAACTAGCCTTCCAGACTAATGGAAACTCAGACATTAAAGATCTAACTGCTGATGTTGAAAAAGTGATTGAAGAAAACGGATTTACGGAAGGGAGTGTTCTCCTTTTTGTACCGGGTTCAACAGCAGCTCTTACTACAATAGAATTTGAACCGGGCTTATTGAAAGATTATCCCGAGTTCATGGACAGACTTGTTCCTTCGGGCAAAATATATCACCATGACATGACATGGCAAGACGGAAACGGTCATTCACACATCCGTGCCGCACTTCAGGGACCATCGTTGGTTGTCCCTTTTATAAAAGCAAAACTGACCCTGGGAACTTGGCAACAGGTGATATTTATAGATTATGACACCCGTCCGAGGGAAAGAACCGTGGTTTATCAGATATTCGGGAGCAAATAGCCACGATCTGAGAGTTGCGGTTTTTTTAAGTATTTGTGTTATTCTGCCGAAGTGCAGAGTCGCCTTTTAATAGACTTTTTGAAAATAAAATGTAAGACAATATGAAAAAATTAATTATTGCCCTGTTGTTGTTTGTATCAGG
This sequence comes from uncultured Ignavibacteriaceae bacterium, assembly GCA_964431385.1. Lineage (GTDB taxonomy): Bacteria > Bacteroidota > Ignavibacteria > Ignavibacteriales > Ignavibacteriaceae > UTCHB3. The sequence continues at coordinate 12,673 of CAYSJM010000021.1, forward strand.
AATTTATGCCCAGGAACTTGAGTGGACTCCCTATTTTGCCACTCCCGAGGACTCGATTGTAATTATTTACGATGCTTCAAAAGGAAATGCAGGTTTAACGAATGTTTTCCCGATTTACGCCCATACAGGTGTGATCACGACTGAAAGCACAGGTCCCTCTGACTGGAGATATGTAAAGACCAACTGGGGACAGAACACACCCGAGACCCAACTTACATTTGTTGGTGGTACAAAATGGAAAATCGCTTTCAAAATCAGGCAATATTACAATGTCCCTGCCAACGAGACGATACTTCAACTTGCCTTTGTTTTCAGAAATGCAGCCGGCACCCTTACAGGTAAGACCGCTGACGGAGGCGACATCTTTTTGCCTCTTTCACAACCCGGTCAGACAGCCGCAATTCTACAACCTGCAGTTTCGGGGATAGTAGCCCAAAACACTTCGGTGCCCATCCTTGCAATTGGTGCTGCAGGCACTCAGACGATGAAACTTTATGTGAACGACGCTGAAGTTGCTTCAGTAAACAACGATTCCATCACCTACCAGCTTACCGCTTCCCAGGTTGGAAAAACCAGAATAAAAGCAGTTGCAATCGCCCCCGGCGGTGGAATGGGTTACGACTCAGTGTATTATGTGGTAAGAGGTGCAACTCCGGTTCAGGCACTTCCTGCGGGAGTAAAAGATGGTATTAACTACACTTCCACCACTTCAGCAACAATGGTTCTCTACGCACCAACCAAACAGTTCGTTTATTTAATCGGTGATATGAACGGCTGGGAAATTGACCCCGCCCATGAGCTTTATAAAACCCCCGACGGGTTCAGATATTGGGTGACGCTTAACGGGTTGACACCGGGCAAAGAATATCGGTTTCAGTATTTTGTTGACAATGCAATCAAAATCGGCGATCCATACTCTGAAAAAGTTCTCGATCCTTGGAACGACAAATATATTGACAGCGTGCGATACCCCGGCTTGATTCCTTATCCTGTTGGTCTTACTTCAAATGTGGTTTCGGTTATGCAACCGGGACAGACCCCTTACCAGTGGGAGGTGACCAACTTCCAAAAACCCCCCAAGGAGAAACTTGTGGTGTATGAGTTGCTCATCAGAGACTTCACTTCCGAACAGACTTACAAATCGATTACAGATACACTTGGATATTTGCAGCGACTTGGTATCAACTGTCTCGAACTAATGCCGATTATGGAGTTCGAAGGGAACAACAGCTGGGGCTACAACCCGATGTTCCACATGGCAGTCGATAAGTGGTACGGACCAAGAAACGAACTTAAAAAACTGATTGATGAAGCCCACAAAAAAGGAATTGCAGTCGTTCTCGATATGGTGCTAAACCATGCTTTTGGGCTTAATCCGATGGTTCGTCTCTATTGGGATGCTGCAAATAACAGACCAGCAGCCAACAGCCCCTGGTTCAATCCAATTGCACGACACCCCTACAATGTCGGCTATGATTTTAACCACGAGAGTCAGGCAACCAAAGATTATGTTGACAGAGTAAACAAATTCTGGATAGAAGAATACAAGTTTGACGGTTTCAGATTTGATCTTTCTAAAGGATTTACTCAGACAAACAGCGGTTCAAATGTTGGTCAGTGGGGGCAGTATGATCAGTCCCGTATTAACCTTTTAAAGAGAATGGCTCAACAAATCTGGACTGTTGACCCCACTTCCTATGTGATTCTCGAACATTTTGCCGACAACAATGAGGAGATTGCCCTTGCTAACGAAGGTATGATGCTCTGGGGCAATCACAACTCCAACTATAACGAAGCTACCATGGGTTGGCACGACAACAACAAGTCGAACTTCAGCGGTATATCGTGGAAAAACAGAAATTTTGGATCACCAAAGCTTGTTGGTTACATGGAATCGCACGATGAAGAGAGACTTATGGCGAAAAATCTTCAGTATGGTGCCGTGAGTGGCAATTATAGTGTGAAAAGTCTTTCAACTGCGATTGCAAGAGAAAAGCTCGCGGGTGCATTTTTCTTCACGGTTCCGGGTCCTAAAATGATATGGCAATTTGGTGAACTTGCATACGATTTTTCAATATTTTACCCGTGTGGTACTGATGCTTGTAAAACCGATCCAAAACCCGTTAAATGGGAATATTACAACGACAGCAGACGGTTAAATCTTTACAAAACCTGGGCAGAATTGATCAATCTTAAGAAGAACTACGATGCATTCAGCAGTAACGATTTTACGATTGATGCAGGAAATGCTCTAAAAACCATAAAAATTAATCATACTCAGATGAATGTTGTAATAACCGGAAATTTTGGTGTTACTCAGGCGAGCTACAACCCCGGATTCCAAAACACAGGGAAGTGGTACGATTTCTTCTCGGGCGATTCGATCACTGTTTCTGATGTGAACATGTCGGTTTCTCTATTGCCGGGTGAATTCAAAATTTACACAACCCAAAAGCTTCCAACACCCGAAGCCGGAATAGCCACCTCGATTTTCGAGAAGGATGAAAACGAGCTTCCTGTGGATTTTAACCTGGATCAGAATTTCCCAAATCCGTTCAATCCTTCAACAAAAATCAGCTTTAGCATTCCCCAATCAGGGATGGTAAATCTTGCGGTTTACAACTCATTGGGTGAACTGGTCAAGGTTTTGGTTAACGAACAGATGTCGCAGGGGAAGTATAATGTCGATTTTGATGCTACCGGACTTTCGAGTGGAATATACTTCTACAGATTAGTCTCGGAAGGAACCGTGTTGAGCAAAAAAATGATCCTCCTGAAGTGATTTGAGGGGGATTCATAATTTCGTGACAAGGAAATATCTGAGAGTGAATTGAAAAAGGTAACTATAACAGTTTTGTTTCTGACCGGATTTTTATTTTTTGCGGGGTGTAAAACCTCACCCCCAATTAATATAGAAGAGGATGTGACGGGAGGAATAGTGGTTAAGGGGAGTCCTGCCGGGGCTTCAATTATCCTTGATGGAGTGAACACAGGTAAAACACTTCCCGATACACTTATTGCAAAGGCAGGAACTCATCAGTTGCGGGTGGAGAAGGATGGCTTTGTTTCGGAGAATAGGAATATCGTAATCGGTGCCTTTTCGCTCGGTGAGGAAGTATTTAATCTTGCCCCCGTTACCGAACAAAAAGTTGTGGTAATCGAAGATTTTGCCAATGTCAGTTGTGTCCCGTGCGTCACCTCGAACAAGGTGCTCAGATCACTTGAGAATGGATATCTGGCTGACAAAAAAGTGATAATGATAAAATATCATGTTAACTACCCTTCGCCCCAGGATCCATTTTACCAGGCGAATAAAGCCTCTTTCGATTCAAGAGCCCAATTTTATAAAATATTTTCTACCCCTACTACTTATATCGACGGAACACTTAAACCCGTTTCGAGTGATTCAAATCAGATAAAACAGTTTGTAAACCAACAGCTTGGTGCCCCTGCCCGCTTCAGGATGGACATCAAAGATTCCACTTCGGGAGGTGTTCTTTATTCGACAGTGAATTTAAGAGCCCTCGACCTGCCACAAGTTGACACAAATGAGATTCTGCTTCATGTTTTTGTTATTCAGGAAGAAACCTCATTCGCAACACCGCCGGGTTCAAATGGCGAAACTCTTTTTCATAATGTGGTTCGCGGCTTTATGACGGGTGTGGGGGGAATAACCCCTTCGTTCACCGGAAACGGTCAGGATCGCAATTTTAATTTGGCGATCGCAATCAACAGCGGTTGGGACCTCACCAAATTGCGGGTTATTGCATTTTTGCAAAACAAAACCACAAAAGAGATATATCAGTCTTCAATTACACAAAGATAATCAGAGATGTATAAAATTTACTTTTTTGCTCTGGTTTTAATGTCGTTATCGGCACTAAACCTGGCACAGACTTTCCAATTTACACCCGTTCATTCAACCGTAACAGATACACTTGGCAGTGAGCTTGTTTTCGAGTTCACATTCAGAAATCTGACAAATTCTCCCCAAACAATCTATATAGTCAGAACACAGGATAATCTTCCCCATCAAGATTGGGCATCATCGATGTGTTTCGACCAGGGTTGTTTTGCTCCGTTCGTTGACAGCGTCGCAACCACACCCGATTTTTCGAGCTCACCACTTCAGCCGTTTGAGTCGAGAGAATTTTCAGTCCATATTTTCACATCCTCCGTCGAGGGAACGGCGAATGTTACGGTTACGGCGGTGAATCTAAACCAACCATCGGAGTCATACACAGTTGAGCTTACGGGAAGAACCCAGCCGCTTTCAGTTGGTGACATTGAACCTGCAACCGATTACACACTCGACCAAAATTACCCTAATCCCTTTAACCCTTCCACAAATATCACTTTTACCATCGCACAAAGTTCGGAAGTGTCGCTCGCTCTTTACAGCTCGCTTGGTATAAAAGTAAGTGAGCCGATAAATGGATTTATGACAGCAGGGAAACATATCGTGAATTTTGATGCGAAAGAGCTGCCATCAGGTGTCTATTTTTACAGATTAAGAGCCGGGAACAGCGTAATAACCAAAAAAATGATATTGGAGAAGTGATGAAATTGCTCGTTTTATTCTTTCTCTCCATTTTCAGTTATGGCGTTTTTGGTCAGGATGGACAAAAGGCTCCTGACTTTTCACTCGAAAATCTTGAAGGTGAAACCATTGCTTTTAATGAGGCAAGGGGTGAAAATGTGGTGCTTATAAGCTTTTGGGCTACCTGGTGTAAACCGTGTATGGAGGAACTCCCCGAAGTTGAAAAAATTTATTCGGAGCTGAGCGAAAAAGGATTAAAAGCATTTGCCATTTCAGTTGATGGTGAAAGATCGGTGGCTAAAGTTGAGCCGTTTGTAAAATCGAAAAAGATGACAATCCCTGTTTTGCTCGATACAAATGGGGATGTGGCACGCCTTTTTTATGCAAAAGATGTTCCGCATACAGTCCTCATCGACAGTAAGGGGGAGGTTGTTTATTCTCATTCCGGCTATAAAAAAGGGGATGAAATACAACTTAAAGAGAAGATTCTTGAATTGTTGGGAAGTAAGTAATGAAAAGATTACTTCTTCTTTCTCTTCTGATTTGTTCAACAGTTATTGCACAGGATATACCGGCACCCAAACTTCCAAAAGGTGTTACAATTCTTAACCAGACCAAAGCTTCATACGATCTGGAAAAGAAGATTTCCATCTTCGAGGACTGGTTTAATCTTGATTACCGCTACGAAAATTTCTCCGCAGGAATAAGGTACGAATCTTTTTTACCGAACGATCCGAGTCCCGCTATCAGCAGAGGAAAGGAAAAATATTCCGATATAGCATTTAAATATTTTACGCTGAATTTTGGGAATAAAAAATCGAATCTTGAGATAACGGCAGGAAACTACTACGCACTTGTAGGCAGAGGAATGGTTTTGAGGAGTTACGAAGACAGAAACCTTCGGCTTGATAACAATCTTCAGGGAGTACTCTTTAAAGCGAATTATTCTAATTTCCGGTTCACAGGTCTCACCGGTTCAGCCGCCAATTCGAACAACGAGAGAAAAGACATTCTTTATCTCGCAGATCTTGAGTATAGAGGGGTCAAGTGGATAAAAGGGGGTATAACGCTCGCTTCAAACAAACCTGAATTTGACAATATCGCCAGAACTGATATTGGCTCGTTGCGGCTTGAGGCTTCTCTCGGAGCTCTTGATGGCTATTTTGAGTATGGTGTTAAGAAGAATGCTGACATTCAAAATTCTGTTTTTAACAGTTCTGAAAGTATTGTTGGCAAAGGGCTATACGCCTCTCTTTCATATTATTACGATATTTTCTCAATCATTGGTGAATACAAACTCTACGATAATTTTGGATTCAGATCATTTGATCAGACAGTAAGCTACAATCAACCCCCGGCAACACGAAAAGATCACAGTTACCAACTCTTTAACAGGCACCCTTCAACACTCGATGCTGACAATGAGCAAGGTTATCAGATAGAAGCAAACGCAAATTTAAGCGACAATTCCGCCCTGCTTTTGCAATTTGCAGAGATAAAAACTCTCGGCAGCGATTCTTATATCCAGCGAATTTATGGTCAAAACCTCGATCCGCGAATAAAATTGAGAGAAGTGTACGGTCAATATTCAAATGAATGGTCAGACAAATTTAAAACCACATTCGCCTTGGGTTACAATGAAGAACTCGACGAAAATACAAAAAACTTCACGGGTGTTTTAGATTTAAGGTACTCAATCGACAGGCGGAATACCCTCAGATTTATTTTTGAGCATCAACAATCTAATAATCGCACAACCCTTGAGGATTATTATTCCGATGTATTGTCGATGGAATATCTAAGATCACCGAAGTATTCTCTTGCAATTGTAACTGAAGTGAAAACAAGAGAACCAATTCCGGGCAACATTGTCAGACTGCTTTGGAGTTATGTGCAAGGTACGATAAAGATAGGGGAACATACTGATTTGAGTCTGCTTGCGGGGTCACGGGAAGCAGGAATTATTTGTATTGGCGGGGTTTGCCGATACGAACCCGAGTTTCGAGGTATAGAGCTTAAGATGGTTAACAGGTTTTAAGAGAAGGTTTGCAATATTAAATTTTTACTATTGTAAAGAATTATTTTGTAAAGAGAGTTTTCTTTCTTAATATTGCATGACATAATTAAAAAAATGAATCCTTTCTTCTATTAACACTCTCTCGGTAACGAGAACTAAAGGAATAAAAATTTGATTCGGTTGGCTCTGGCTTTATTATTTATTGCAGCTGCGGGAGTTACTTATTATCTTCTGCTTGACGGGTATGGTGGTCCTTTTGCCGGATTCATGAATAATTATGCACTCGAGACCACTATTGTGGTTGCAGCTTATTTTATAAGCGTTCTCTTTAAGAGGATAAGTGGGAATAAATTTGCGAAAGCCATTATAATTTTCCTTTTCGCCAGCATTATCGAACTTGCACAATTGTTCGATATCAATTTATTCGGAACCTTTTTCGATCCCCTCGATTTCGTTTTTTACGCCGCAGGATTAGGAATCGCCCTGTTTGTTGATATTCAGGTTATTCCCCGTCTCGATGGTACCTACGAAAAAATAAAATTTTAACCATAATTATCTGATTTCAAATGAAAAAAGTTCTCAAATATACCGGCATAACGCTGGGAGTCATCTTTTTGGTCATTCAGATATTCCAGGTTGACCATACCAACCTCAAGCCAAGATCCGAACCACCCTGGGATTCGCCAAGAACAAGAGAACTGGCAAAAAAAGCTTGTTTCGATTGTCACAGCGGTGAAACAAACTGGCCCTGGTATTCTTACATTGCTCCCGCTTCATGGAAAGTTTATAACAATGTGCATAATGGAAGGCGACACTTCTATTTTTCGGAGTATCCTCAAGGCACAAAAGATCCTGAAGAAACAGTGGAAGAGATAGAAAAAGGGAGCATGCCACCATCAGACTATCTTTTGCTCCACCCTGAAGCAAACCTGTCACCCACCGAAAAAGCTGAACTGATTAAAGGATTAAAAGCCACTTTTGGGTTGGATCAGCAAAAAGGAAAGGATTCAAGAGGTACGGTAAAAAAAGAGTTGAACGGAAGAGAAAAAAGAGAACAGGAAGAAGCAAAAGAGAAATAGTTTTTTATTCCGATTTTATATTAAAAAGGCTGCTCTCGTAATGAATGCAGCCTTTTTTTATGAATTACTATTTTGACTTATCGGGATATTTAACTTTACCCGGTTTTTTGGGAGGATTCGCATTCAAAGCTTCGAGTATCAGATCTATTGCCTTGTTCAGTTGCTGATCGTTCCCTTTTGCGAGCTCATGAGGGAAGTTTTCGACATCGTAATCGGGATCAACGCCATATCCTTCTATTCCGAGTTCACCGCTTAATTCGCGATAACCAAATGAAGGTGCGGTTACGGAACCGCCATCGATAAGTGGTGGAGTTCCGGTGATGCCAACAAGACCACCCCAGGTTCTTTTACCAACAATTTTGCCAAGACCTGCGGCTCTAAAGTAGGCAGGGAAGGCGTCGCCACCTGATCCTGACCATCCGTTTATTAACATTACTTTAGGTCCAAAATGGCCTGTGAAGGGGGTTTGCCAGTCTTCGAAACCATTTCTTGCCCAATAGTTGTAAAGTTTTCTATTCAGAAGCTCAATAAAACGATCGGGTATTTGACCGCCGCTGTTGAATCTTTCGTCAATTATGAGGGCTTGTTTATTGATCTGTCCCATAAACTGACGATAGAGATCAGTCTGACCGTCAATTCCGGTGCTTGGAACATAAACATATCCAACTTTGCCGTCAGTTTTCTCTTCGACAAATTTTCTGTTTTTTTCAATCCAGGCGTAATATCTTAGAGTCTGTTCACTTGAAAGAGGTTTTACGAGTATATCTCTTGCACCCTCTTTTTCAGGTTTTGAATTGATGGTCAGGCTGACGGTTTTATCGGCGAGCCCCTGAAAAGCTTTCCATGGGTCTGCTTTTATGTCGAGTTCTCTTCCATTAACTGCTATTATGAAATCACCCTCTTTCACATTCAAGCCGGGAGCTGAAAGGGGTGATCTAACTTCAGAAGCATCCCATGGAGCGGTCTCATAAATTTTGGAGATTTTGTAGTAGCCGGATTTTTTATCGAGGTCAAAATCACAACCGAGCACACCAACAGAAGTCGATTTTGGATTCTCGAGATCGCCACCGCCCACATAAGCGTGTGACACATTCAATTCAGAGATTAATTCTCCGATTACATAATTGAGATCACTTCTGTTAACAACGAATGGAATAAGGGCTTCATATCTTTTGCCCATTTTCGCCCAATCGACTCCATGCATTCCGGGATCGTAGAAGAAATCGCGTTCAAGTCTCCAGGCTTCTTTATAGAGTTGTTTCCACTCTTCTTTTGGGTTAATTGTTGCCGTCATACCTGAAAGATCAAGTTTCCAGTCTCCAATTTTTGCACCCGGTGCCGGGTCGATTATGGAATAAGAACCATCGGGTGTCTGCACCATAATTTTTTTACCGTCAGCAGAAAGTCTGAACTGATTTACTCCGCCGGTAATTTCTTTATGCTCTTTTTTGTCGAGGTCAAACTGGTAGAGAGAACCACCGCCCGCACTCCAGGAATCCTGTTTTGGGAACTGGAGGTAAAAAATCTTTCCTCCCACTGCAGCAATCGAGCCGGCAGAGCCGATTTTTTTAATCATTACCGATCTTTTTTCGATATTGTCAAAATCGATCTTTACAGATTTATCCTCTTTTTTCACTTCATCTTTTTTAGCTTCTTCTTTTTTATCGCCATCCTTTTTAGGCTCTTCCTTCTTTTCCTCTTTCACTTCAACTTCGTCGTTTTTTGGTGCGAAAATATCTTTCACATCATTTCTCAGAGTAAGTGCATAAAGGTTAACGGAATTATTGTAAACCCATGTGGGGTCCTGGTCGGAGTAGGTAGCCTCAAAATTCTTTAAGCTGTAATAGTAGAGGTAATCACCTTTTGGATCGAATACAGGATTTGAACAATTGTAATAATCGGAAGTGATTCTTCTCGTTTTGCCTTCATCAATGCTGTAGATGAAAATTGATGAAGAGGAGTAGGAGGTTCTTTTATCGTATGCAAGCCATTTGCTGTCGGAACTCCAGTTGAATGAGAAGAAATAGCTGTAGTCGTCTTTATCAATCCTGGAAAGTTTATCATTTGATATCGAATAGACATAAATTACGCCAAAATTATCGTTAAAAGCGATGTTTTTGCTGTCGGGTGACCAAACAATTCCTTGCTTAAAACCAACTCCCATTTTAGTGAGTTGTTTTTCATCACCTTTTCCATCTGCCTGATTGATATAAAGTTCATATTCACCCGATTTATCGGAAAAATATGCGATATATTTCCCATCAGGTGACCAGGTCGGTTCGCGTTCTGCAACACCTGAAGTGTTGGTAAGATTTCTCGTTATGCCGTCTTTTGCAGGAACAGTGAGAATTTCACCTCTGGCTTCAAAAGCTGCTCTTTTACCGTCACGGGAAATATCAAAATTAAAGATATTTTTTGCAAGGTTTTTGATAGTCGGACGAACCTGTGGCAGGTCTGAAGGAATGGAGACCTTCACTTCCGAAGACTTTCCTGAGGTGAGATTAAGAACGAACAACTTGCCACCATTTTCGAAGACAATTTCGCTGTTTCCGCCCGAGGGCCATTTTACATCATATTCGTCGAAGAAGGTATATTGTTTTACTTCCTTCGATTTTGTGTTATAACCCCAAATGTTCAATTTTTTGTTGTAATCGCGGTCTGAAAGGAAATAAATTATATCTCCGATCCACATCGGGATACCGTCAGAACCGTCAAAATCAGTTATTTTTTCTGAAGTGTTGTTCTTCAGGTCATAAATCCAAATGTCGCTTGCCATACCACCACGGTATCTTTTCCATGTCCTGTTTTCTACTGCAAGAGTCTGAAATGCAATTTTGTTACCGTCCGGGCTAACAGAAGCAAATTCACCATATTCGAGTGGTAACAATTCTGGCATGCCACCTGAAACAGGTTGTTTCCAAAGTTTGTTGTATCTGTAAGAAGGTGAATTTTGTTGTGAGCGGAAGAGAATACTCTGCCCGTCGGGGAACCAGTCGTTTACCTGGTCGGGGGTGGGGTTGTGTGTCAGCCTTTCGGGTACGCCACCTGTAGAGGGGATCAAATACACATCAACATTACCATCATAATTGCCCGAAAAGACAATTTTATCGCCTTTTGGAGAAAACTTTGCGAAAATTTCGTTTCCTGGAACGGAGGTCAGTCTGATTGCTGTACCACCAGTTTTAGGAACGATGTATAAATCACCGGCATACTGAAAAACAATTTTATCAGCTGAAATGTCGGGGAATCTGAGCATCAGTGCGTCAGGAGTGTGTGAGTCCTGAGGGAAAAGTAAACCGGTGAGGGTGAGGAACAACAAGGGGATAAATGATTTTTTCATTGGTTTGGGTCCTGTTAAATAAAAAAAATCCCATGACAACCAATTTAGTAAAAAGGGGGGTCATGGGAAAAATTTTTTATAAGAACGGTCAAACTAATGAATGAGCGTTCTCTCTTAGTGATTCAACGGCATTTTTAAGGAAACCGGGCAGAATGGTTTTTTTAGTATGATTGATTTGAACAGGATTTTCGAGATGCGAAATCATGTTGTAATATGCTTTTTCTCCATACTGTTCGACCACCTGAACCTTTCTTTCAGGCTGTCTGAAATGGTAATACATACTTGGCGGGTCTGCTTCCGGGTGGAATTGTGTTCCTATGATTTCATCAGAAATTCTTATCGCCATCATCGCAGGTTCCATATAAAAAGCAGCAGGTTCAACCTCCATACTTAGAACCTTGGCACCCAGCTCATCAAATCTTGCTTTGTTCTGGTGAATAACCTGCCAACCTCTAAAATCTGCTCCGTAAAACGGATCGGTAAGATTGGAAAACAGGATATCCTGGTCACCCGCTTCTGTTAGAGCAAAGGGAACAATACCAAAAGATTTTTTCTCTCTCTGAACCACATCCCCAAGTTCAAAAAACCTTGCCATCATCTGGAATGAGTGGCAGATGAAGAAGAGATGTTTCTTTTCCTGCGATTTTTGATTGTGGTTGTAGATTTTGTCGAGAAGATTAAAGTAGTCAACCTCCCACTGTCTGCCGGAATCTTCAAATGGACTGCCGGGACCTCCCGATGATATGTAAATATCATGATCCAATGAGGGGACATTTCCCTTCAATCTTGAATCAAAAATGGAGTATTCTATCGGTACATCCTCATAGAGAGTGTCGATTTCGTAGATATGATCCTGAATACACCGCATCCCCTGGTTTGGTTCTCCATTATAAAGGTCTATTATGGCAATTTTAATTTTCTTCTCGGGCAATATTTGGGTTCCTGATTTATTTTTATTGAATGTGCAAATTTAACGAAGTTGAATAAATAACACGGTTTGGAAAATCCACTTTTTTATTACTCTATTATATCATAACATTATAACACAAATTTTTGGAAAAAGGTCAATGCAGAACGAGAAAAATCTTTTAATAAATTTTACAAATCACCCGAGCCATCTATGGAGTGAGGAACAGAAGACGGCAGCACTTCAAAAATGGAGTGAAATTATCGATATTCCGTTTCCGATGGCGTCTCCCGATTGGGGGGAAGTGGAAGTTCGCGAAACTTTTGAAAAATTTTATTCGGAAGTTAAAGAAAAATGTACCTTAGAGGATCGAGACCTTAAAAATGCGGATTTTTTGGTGATGGGAGAATTCCGGTTAACTTTTTATACAGTTACCACTCTTATAAAACTGGGACATAAGGTCTTTTCCCATTCGGGGCGACGAGATGTCGAAATAAAAGAGAATAAAAGTATCTACACTTTCCGTTTTGGGAGATTTGTGGAGTATTTTTCTAATTAGTTGGAATTCAGCATACTTTTTGGGGATTTCTTTCAGGATAATTGTCCGGGAAAGTGAACTATTGGTCATTTAATAGGGAAAAAACGCTATTTTTGTGCATAATATTTAGGATTTTTATGCACAAATTTTTCAGAGCTATAGTTGTTTTTCTTGCTCTGCCGGTTTTTTTATATTCTCAACAACCTTACACAATTCTCATTTCATTTGATGGATTCCGACACGATTACATGGATCGCGGCATTACCCCTAATCTGTGGAAAATCGCAAATAACGGAGTAAAAGCCTCATCTTTAAGACCCGTTTACCCCTCAAAAACCTTTCCAAACCACATATCGATAATCACAGGTATGTACCCAGAAAACCACGGAATAATTGCAAACACTTTTTATGATCCCTTCACAAAAGAGACTTATAAAATAAATGATTCCGTACAGGTTAAAAACGCACGCTGGTATAAAGGGGAAGCATTTTGGGAGACTGCACAAAGAAATGGAATAATAGCCGCAAGTTTTTTCTGGCCGGGCTCGGAAGTGGAACTCGATTATAGAAGACCAAAATATTATAAAACCTATGACCACGATTTTTCATACAAAGGAAGAGTTGACGGAGTTATCTCCTGGTTACAACTCCCCTACACTGAAAGACCCAAATTCCTCACAGTATATTTTGATGCAACTGATAGCTACGCCCACAACTATGGTCCCGATTCCGACAGTACCAACTATGCGATAGCTCTTTTGGACAGTATGGCAGGCTACCTGACCTCACAACTCGCCCAAATAAATCTGCTTGATTCTACTAATCTGATCTTCGTTAGCGACCATGGAATGACAAATATGGACACCACTAAATATATTGATGTGGAAGCAATTCTTGGTGACGAAAAAGTTGAAATGTGGAATTGGGGCACTTACTGCCTTATTCAACACAATAAAAACAGAATAAATGAAGCCTATAACCGACTAAAAGCGAACGAGAACCACTACAAAGTTTACAAAAAAAGTGAAGTCCCCGATTTTTACCACTTCACAAATAATCCGATGTTTTCCGATCTAATCTTAATAACAGATTTGGGATGGGAAGCGGGTAACACAAAGGGAAGAAAAAATTTCGTTCGCTGGAATGCCAAAGGTAACCACGGTTACGAAAAAGATGTGATGGATATGCACGGCTATTTTGTAGCAATGGGACCCTCATTCAAAAAGAATTTCAGAACCGGCACCCTTTGGAACATCGATATATACCCGCTTCTTTGCGAAATCTATAACATCCCGGTAAGAAACGGCATCGACGGCAAAGCTGAGAGAATCAGGTTTCTTCTCCGTAAATACTAGAGAACCTTAGAAACTTTTTTGAACCTCAGAACTTCAGAACCTCAGAACCTCGGTGACACTGCGTCTGGAGTTCTGAAGTACTGAAGTTCTTATTTGATTAGCAGCATCTTCCTCGTAAGGACCTGATTCCCATAGGCTAAGCGATAAAAATAGACTCCTGAGCCAAAATCGGAACCATCATACTCAAGCTGATGTGTTCCGGCAGATTTAAATCCTTTGTAAATTGTTTTTAATTCTCTTCCCATTATATCAAAAATTGTAACTTGAATATCTGCCGATTCGGGTATGCTGAAAGAGATGATGGTTGATGGATTAAAAGGATTTGGATAATTTTGATTTAACTGAATAGTTGTCGGAACCACAGGTTCGGGGTCTTCTACTGAAACGAGCACGCTGTCGAATGAAAGGATTCTAATCGCATCCGCATTAACAACTTTTCCCGCCGTATCCACTTTGTTCGAAAGAGTTACACCTTCAGATGGATCATTTGAAAAAGTAAATGATCCTATTCTGTTCCATTGGCTGCCATTTATTGACTGATTAATCTTTACCGTGTCAGTACCGTTTTTATGCTTTATAATGTATGGTGCATTAGAGGCTCTGTTTGAAGCTGCAACCCACCAGGCATATACATCGTATTTCGCCTCATTATTAATTTTCATTTTCCATTTGAGCGTAGTCTCACCATTTCCGGCATTTGCATTTAACGATGGAGTTGTTCCCCAGTATCCACCTACATTTGAAACCGACCAGGTACCTGATTTTACAATGTTGGAATCAACATTATCAATTTTATCTATATAAAAAAGTGGAGGAAGCAAGTTGATTGAATCTGGATTCACAATTGCGAGCATCGTTGGAATCGGTCTTTGGAAAGTGCTTCCGACAGGAAGATTAACAAGCTGGTTACCCACCGACATTTGAGTAGAGCCTCCGCCATCGAGGTTCATTGCTTCCACACAACCGAGCGAGATCATCAAATCAGCCACTTCAGGAAGTGAGAGCCCTTCACTGTCCACTTGTCTTCCATCGATAACCATCATTATTACATGTCTGTCTGCTGTGTAGCCAACTACTGTTCTGGGGTCGCGATTGGTGCTTCCTACTCCCGAGCCAAAAAACACTTCTTCAGTGTATGTAACATGTCTTTGCCCATTTTTCACCAGCGTTGGTCCACCACCAATTCCTGCCAGAATTTCATAATACTGAGTTCCCTGAATCGTCACGGGTGCCGGTGCGGGAGTCGTCTCGGTGTTTGGAAGAGGTGCATTAAAAGTATAAATATCGAGTGGTCGGTTCCCGAAGTGGTAAATCCAATCTACAGAAAATTCTCTTGTGTCTGTAAAGCTAAAAAGAGAACGGGTTGTATAATATGTGCCGGCAGGTCGGGTAAGAGTTGCGATATTTTTTGCCTTTACAATGCCGGGTTCTATGAGTGCAGAGTATGAAGCTCCGGTATTTACATCAAAATAACCACCATTTATTCCTGCTATCGCTCCCATTCTTGGTACAAAAGAGGTGATTCCCTCCTTTCCGGCAGGATTAAAATAAGGTTTGATAGCCACATTTGTTCTGTTCATATCCACATCAAAATACCATAATTTCAATTTTGGATTTGTTGTCCTTTCACCGAGAATCAATTTGACTCCCGCAGGAAGTGTATAAGAGGAAGTGACATCCGTAAAAGAAATCGGTTGAGCAAAAACAGGCAGACTAATAAGACAAAGAAGTAAAAAATATCGCTTTAACATTAAAGGCTCTCGAATAAGTTTGGTAACTATGCTTAAAATTAATTAATTTTCAGAATAGAAATATATTATTTGCCCAATAAAATGTACAATTATGAACCAGAGAAAACTATGAAGCCGAGCCAGATAAAAATAAAAGATGGAAAAATTCACTTCACATGGTCAGATAACAGGGAAATGAGCTTTGGACTGAAGCAGTTTAGAGAGGAATGTCCATGTGCAAACTGCAAAGGTGAGACAATTCTTTATACCACTTTTAAGCCCCAACGCATAACAATCGAGACTCCTGACATGTACAAAGTGGCGGCAATTGCACCGGTGGGTGACTACGCAATTCAAATCAGATGGAAAGATGGACATGACACAGGTATCTACTCTTGGGCTTATATCGATGAAATGATCAGTCGTGCTTCTCTCGACAGCAGTGCGGAATAATCTCCCATTGGAAGAAAACAGCTGATGCTCACGGCAAACGAAATAAAAATTTATTCATCACTCAAGGTGAAGAAATATCGTGATGATTTTAATAAGTTCATCGTGGAGGGTTATAAGCAGGTTAGTGAGGGTCTTGCATCGGGGCTTAAATGTGAGATTGTGATTTATCATCACGAGATATTTTATGAGATTTCGGATATCATATCACAAGCCATGAAAAAAGGTGTGAGATATGAAGCGGTAAAAAATTCCGAACTTCACAAGATGTCTGATACGATTAACAGCCAGGGGTTAGTTGCAGTTTTCCGGATGCCTACACCTCAAAAAATAGACAAAACGGTTCCTGTAATCATTTATCTCGACAGGATATCTGACCCGGGTAACATGGGTACTATATTAAGAACTGCCGACTGGTTTGGTTTCAGAGAAATTCTCCTTTCCACGGGGTGTGTAGATATTTATAATCCGAAGACAGTCCGTTCCACCATGGGATCAATTTTTAGGGGCTCATTCCACCACGAATGTGATGAAAAAAATCTGAAGATGCTGAAGGAAGCGGGATACAGAATTGTAACCACGCAATTAAACGGAAAGGATTTAAAGAAATATTCTCCGTCACCAAAGACTGTAATAGTTCTCTCAAACGAGAGTCATGGTGTACTTCCCGGTTTGGCATCAATCGCCGATGATACAATTAAAATCCCCGGTACGCCGGGTGCGGAATCCCTCAATGTGGCTGTGGCTGCGGGGATAATTTTACACAAATTTTTTGAAACAGGAAACAACATTAAATGAGCGAACTAATTAAAATTGCCTTGTTCCAATATTCACCAGAGTGGGAGAACAAGGAAGCAAATATGGAAAAGATAAAAAAACAACTTGACACTTTGACTAAACAGGTTGATTTGATCGTTTTCCCGGAAATGAGTTTAACTGGCTTTAGTATGGAACCTGAAAAATTCGCCGAGTATGTGGATGGCAAAACCTACAGTTTCTTCTCTTCTATTGCAAAAGAATATGAAACAAATGTGGTGGCTGGAATTATTGAAAAGGGGAAGAAAAAATATTTCAACACTCTTATGTTTATCAACCGGGATGGAGAACTGGATGATAAATATAGAAAGATTCATCCTTTCACTTTCGGCGAAGAGTCAAAACATTATGCAGGTGGATTTGCTTACATAAATCATTATGCGGAGGATTTCCATGTGGGATTTTCAATTTGCTACGATCTCCGTTTTCCCGAGCTTTTCAGATTTATGGCACTCGACAAAGTTGAAATACTAATAAATATTGCAAACTGGCCCGAAGCAAGAATAGAGCACTATAAAACTTTGTGCAAAGCAAGAGCGATTGAAAATCAGTGCTATTTTGTAGCTGTGAACAGAACCGGCACAGACCCCAAACTCAATTATACGGGGTGCAGTTCGGTTTTTGGTCCAATGGGTGAAGAATTGATAATGATGGGGAGTGAAGAGGGAATCGGTATAGTCGAAATTGATCTCGAACGACTCCAGGAAGTGAGAGAAAAATTCCCGTTCCTCGACGACATCAAACTTATATCCATCGAGGAAGAAGAGGATGAAGATCAGTAGAATATTGTTAATCCTTTCGACTTTTGCTCTCATTGCTCTCACTGTGGTATTCAGTATCACAGGGAAGGGGCGAGGTGAAAAACCAAAATATATGCTGGTTATTCACGGAGGTGCAG
Source organism: uncultured Ignavibacteriaceae bacterium (assembly GCA_964431385.1). Classification (GTDB taxonomy): domain Bacteria; phylum Bacteroidota; class Ignavibacteria; order Ignavibacteriales; family Ignavibacteriaceae; genus UTCHB3. The sequence goes on from CAYSJM010000021.1 coordinate 30,343, forward strand.
GATTTGTAAGTGAAACAATCCCTGAAGAATTGCGACTAAAGTATATCGCCGGTCTCGAAAAAGCATTGGAGACGGGAGAGAAAATTTTAAGAGCAGGAGGTAAAAGCATCGATGCCGTTGAAGCAACGGTTAAGGTGCTCGAAGATGACTCTCTTTTTAATGCCGGAAGGGGTGCCGTGCTGAACAGAGATGGTGTTGCTCAGCTTGATGCTGCGATAATGGATGGGAAAAATCTGATGGCTGGTGCTGTTGCCGCAGTTGAACATATTAAAAATCCAATTTCTGCCGCAAGAATTGTTATGGAAAAAACCAATCATGTAATGATGACCGGAATTGGTGCCGAAAAAATTGCAGAATTGAATGGACTTACCCCCGTCGCCTCTGATTATTTTTATACTGAACACACACAAAAAATCTGGAAAGATGCTCGCTCAAAAGGGACAGTAGGAGCGGTTGCACTCGATATGGAGGGAAATCTCGCTGCTGCCACTTCCACAGGTGGACTGAATAATAAATTGCCCGGAAGAATTGGTGATGCACCTGTGATCGGTGCCGGCACTTACGCAAACAACAATACTCTCGCCATCTCTGCAACTGGGAAGGGCGAAAAATTCATCAGATATAATGTGGCGTTCAGAATCTCTGCTCTGATGGAATTTAAAAACATGAGTCTCGATGAAGCCTGCAACGAAGTGATCAATAAAACACTCGATGCACAGGATGGTGGAATAATTGCAGTTGATAAGTCAGGCAATTTTGTAATGGCTTTTAATACTGCTTCAATGTTCCGTGGTGTAATTGGTGACGGTATCAACAAGGGGGTCAAAATATGGAAAACAAAGTAATAATCCCATTCCCTCAACCTGGTGACTACCCGGCGTACTATGAGGATTATTTGAGTCATGTCGATAGAGATGATGATATTCTCCAAATTCTTGAAAAACAACTGACTACTGTTGTTGTATCACTCTCCGCTCTAACGGAAGAGGAACAAAATTTTAGATATGCGGAAGGGAAGTGGAGTGTAAAAGAAGTTTTTGGTCATTGTATAGATACAGAACGAATCTTCAGCTATAGAGCTTTGTGCTTCGCAAGGGGTGAAACTCAACCGCTACCGGGTTACAACGAAAACGAATATACACCTGCGGGACGATTTGGGGAGAGGACAATTGCATCACTTCTTAGAGAATTTGTTGCTCTTAGGGGGTCGAACCTTGAACTATTTAAATCTTTCTCAGCGGAAGATGTGGTAAAAGGGGGGATTGCAAGTGGGAATCCAAATAAAGTTAATTCGATTATTTATGTTCTGGCGGGACACTTACTGCATCATTTAATGATACTTAAGGAGAGGTACGGGATTATTGAAGTGAAATAATTTCCGAGATTTTCTCGAGAATTATCTTCGTAGCCCCTGTATTTCCCATTACAAAATTACGACTTTTTTCACCCGCTGACTTTTCGAGCTCATCGTTGGCGATGAAATTCCTAAGTTGTTTATACATCTCTTTTTTAGTTCGCACAATTACACCACCACCTGATTGTGCGAGCTCGCCTGCCTCTTGCGAATTGCCCGTTTTTGGACCGTAAATAACGGGGATGCCATAAACTGCCGGTTCAAGTGTGTTGTGTACATTTGACTTAAAACTTCCCCCAACAAAAGCAAGGTTTGCATAATAATAAAGCGTCATTAAAATACCGATTGAATCAACAAGGATAATCCGCTCATTATTATAACTGTTCAAAAAAGAAAATCTAATTGTTTGTTCAAGTCCGGTGAACTCATTCTCAAGTTTTTCGAGGTGTGGAAGTGTCGGTTCGTGCGGCACGAGAATCACCACCACATCTTTATAATATTTTAAGAGTTTTTTCACAGCCGGAAGTAAGACTTCCTCATCTTCCTGCCAGATGCTGCCTGCTACAACCACTTTTTTCCCTGCCAGAATTTCATCCCTTATAAGCCTTCTCTCTCGTGCAATTAGAGCCCTTTCGTAAACTCTGTCGAACCTGGTATCGCCACTCTTTAATACTTTTTTGGGATCGAGATCAAATGAAAGGAAGTTTTTGAGATCGAGATCAGAAATTGTGAGTATATAATCAAATTTTCTGTAAAGCATTGTGTGGAACGGTCTCAAGAAGGGATTCATCCTTTTTGAATTGCTGCGCATCGTGGCATCAACCAAAAAGACAGGCACCTTGCTTTGTTCCAGGGCGAGAATAAAATTGGGCCAGATGTCATAACGCATGAAGACTGCAAGGGAAGGATCTATTATTTTTACAAATTTTCGGGCATTTGCCGGAGAGTCTAATGGCAGATATGTAACTGCATCAGCGTGCGGATATTTAATTGAGTTATCGTATCCCGAGGGGGAGAAGAAGGTTACAAATATATTTACCAGGTTGGTCTTTTGTAGCTTCTCGATTATCGGTTTTGCTTGCTCAAATTCACCCAACGATGAAGAGTGAAACCAGATTGTGGTTTTTTGTTTATCAAACTTTGCCACTTTAGAAGCAGCCTGCTCAAAAACATCTTCCCTGCCCACAATTCCTTTTTTAATTTTGTGATTAAATACCCCGGCAATTCGCATGGCGATCGAGAAAAAGGGAATAAACAGAAGGTTGTATAAAAATAGAAGCAAGTTTTAGTCCTCGAAGACCAATCTTAGAAGGCTTTCGTAAACATCCGCCGGTTGAATATCGACGAGGCATTTAAAATGTTTTTGGGGGCAACTACTTAAGCCGATATGCGAGCAGGGTCGGCATGATAATGATTCGTTTTCGATCACAATGCTTTTGTTTTTATAAGGTGTAAAGCCAAACTCTTTCACTGTCGAGCCAAAAATAACGAGTACGGGGGTCTTTACTGCACACGCAAGATGCATTAAACCTGAATCACAGGTTACTGCTGCACGGCAGTCGGAAAGTATTGATGCAATTTTGTAAAGCTCATTTTCCGAGCAAAGGTTAATCACCCTCGGTTCAGCTTCTTTAATAGCAGAGCAGATTTTTAGATCATCTGAACCACCGATTAGAACAGGGATTGCTCCGCCGTCAAGGATCATTTTACACAATTTTGTAAAGTGATATTCTGGCCATCTTTTTGTAAAATGTTTTGATCCGGGGGCAATGGCGACATAATCTTTCCCCTTGGGGAGTGTAGTTTCCACTCGCGAAAAATGGAGGTCGAGCCCTTCATCATCGAGTGAAAATTCGGGGATGTATCCACTTTGTTTTATTGAGAGTGCATATCTCTCGGGGATCTGAGGGTAATCATCAAGCATGTTAAGTTTGAAGTTTACCAGGAGGAACTTTTTGATGTTTGATTTTTTAAATCTGACTTTTTTATCGATTCCGGAGGTCAGTTTTATCGTTTTTATGCTGTTTTGCAGATCGATAACGAGATCGTAGGAGACCCCTTCGGTTATGGCATCTAATGACTCACCTTCACGGTAAACCATAATTTTCCTGAGGAACGGGTTAAATTGCAACACTTCCTTATACCCCTCTTTTACGAGAAAGTCGATGTTGGCACCCGGTAGATGATTTTTCAAAGATCGGATCACCGGTGTGGTCAGCAAGACATCTCCAAGAGAGCTCAATCGTATAATGAGGATGTTCTTCATTCTGCTATCGAAGTGGTATTAAATTTTTAGATTTTAAATAGAATTTAAGTCTTTTAAAGGGATTATAAGCCTTTATCGATAAATAAAATTTTCCAATTTCGAACCAGGCAGTCTGCGAATGTTCTTGAGCAATTTTTGTAACAGTTATTGGATCAGAGCTTAAAACCACATCAAGTTTGGTGGTTTTTTTAGTGTTGGTACCTTCGCCGTCAGAGCCGAGATGATGCACCAAAGATTTCCCCGGGTAGAGGGTCAGTTTTTCATTCAGGAAGGCGGAAGCATCCCATCTCACAGCCCACGAATCATTTTCACCGGCTATAACTCGTTCTAAAATTCTTTCTTTAAAGGCAGCACCATAAAAATTAAAGAGATCCATCTCTTTTCGTTTGAGAATCTCAGTATATAGGAATTCTGCATTTGTGTCGAGCAGGTTCCATGCCCTGCTCCAGGTTGCCCAACCAAGGCAGTCAGCACCTCGCAAAAAGAATGATTCTGGAAGTGTCGCTTTCACCGGATAAAGATAGCCATGAATGGAAACAACTTTCTCACAATCACGATAAGTATTTAACCCGTCATTCATAAATTTAAGGAACCAGGGAGAGAGTTGAAGATCATCTTCAAGCACTATTACCTCACCGTGGTTATTCACCATTTCTGTTACACCGTGGATTATAGATTTTCCAAGCCCGCGGTTCTTTTCAGCCTCAATTATTGTAACACTCTTGAAGCCTGAAATTGTTCTCAGGTATTCACGCACATCCAAAACTGCGGGTTTATCTTTTTCGCCTTTCCAGCCATCGGAATAGATGAAAAGTTCGGTCTCCTTTGCCTCACGATTTGCGGCAAGTGACTTAACAGTCATCTCGAGGTAGTGCCGCCTGTTGTAAACAAATATGGCTACAGGTGCAAATTTCATAGGGTGAAATCGATAATTAATGAAGTGTAATTTGGCTTTCCGTCAACATTTTTTCTGTGATTAAGCAGACACCTCTTTATGTGTCCTTTTTCTGAACCATTTGAGTAGGTAGAGTGAAAACAACCTGCTTCGTCCCAGTATTCTACCAATTTGTAACGGTATCCGATGGTTTCAAAAATTTCCGTTAACGACTTATAAGTAAAAAGATGTTTATGGTCATCAGCAGCCGGACCCGAACCCCCGGGTCTTACATGTTCGATATATGCGGGGTCTTTATGAAAGCCGTCTGGAACTGCGATTCTGATATTCAGATCGGGATTCGCGTATTGCCTGATATTTTCACCCATTGCTTTAATTGCCGTTAGATCAAGATGCTCAAGGACATGTTCAGCCAGGATAAAATCAATTTTTCTCCTGCTAAAATAACGGTTAAAATCGGACTTGTTTGTTACATCAAGTGTTTTTATATCTGTCGGAAACCACCCCATATACAGGGTGTCACCACTTCCCACAACAATTTTGATTTTTGATGCAAATCGTGAATAAAAAAACCACGCAAACAAGGAGAGGGGTTTTAGAACAGGACCCGAGACTGCATAGAGGTTTTTTCTAAATTTAGAAGCCATTTGCTAAATGTCTAAGCAGTTACCCTGCTTGTAAAATACAGTTGTTGCCTTATGATGAATAAATCCGGATGCGATTCCGTAAAAATCAATTTTCTTAAAGCCATTTTCAAGCAAAAAATTAATTCCCGGCAGATATTCCTCTCTCTCGGAATCGTCAAGTATAATCACTCCTTTCTCTTTTAACCGTTCGGGAGCTACAAATAGACACTCGTTTCTGTGGTTTGCATCAACAGTTATAATATCAAATTTGTAATCGAGTTTTTTCAACTCGCCCGAGTAAACAGCTGGTTCATCTTTCGAAAGGATTATTTTAACATTCTTTGGAAGTGAGGCTGTCATTTTTTTGAACCAGTTTTCATCGTGTTCAATTGCAGTTAGGGTATTTACTCTTTTTGAGAACCAGAGAGATGAATTGCCCGAGCCAAACTCAAAAACATCAAATTCTTTTTTTATTCTTGACTTCATAAATTCAAAAAAACTTAGGGTAACCCAGGGAATCGGTTCGCCGTTTACATCGACGGGCATTTTAGAGATTACCGATCTGATCCAGCCTGTATCGAGGAGATATCCTATCGATCTAAGAGAAAGAAGAGCTTTAAGAACTGAGGGTTCAGTGAAAAGTTTGAGGATGGTGGTTATTTGTTTTGAAACAGGGAGTGCCATTTTTCTTTTGCCAATTTAAATATATTTAACATTAATAGTGCTTTTATCATCATCCCTGCCTGATGTGCCGATGGTCTGTGGAAAACCAGCCCAAATGTTGCGGCTGTGTAAGAGATCAAGGTTGCAAGTGCAGAGCCTGTAATTCCCCAGATAGGGATAAAAATAAGGTTGAGAACCACATTCAAAATTAACCCAATAAAAGTTCTCATGAACGAAACTTTGGTCAAATTCTCTGTTACGAGGTATTGTGAACTTGCCACACCAAGAAATGTACCCACACCTGCCCAAATGTAGATTGTCAGCACAGGGGCGGCAGGGAGGAATTTCACTCCAAAAAGGAGGGTAATAATCTCTTCTGAAAAAAATGTAACAGGTATTGCAATCGCTATCGAGATAAATGCAAGAAGATCATACAATTTTTGCATTCGCGAGCGATATAACTCTTCACTCACCTGTTTGGCGTTTACTATTGCCGGATAAAGTGAACTGGAAATAGCCATAGGAATGAAATACCACGCTTCACAGAGCCTGACCGCAGCGGCAAAATAGCCGTTTTGTTCACTGCTGAGCATGTTCTTAATAAAAATTTGTCCTACTCGAATGTAGATTGAAACCGCGAGTCCTGCGAGAATCAGAGGCCAGGCATCACGAAAAAGACGGGCTGCCACTTCCTTGTTAAAACGCCACTTGAGAATGTTTTCTTTCTGCCAGGTGAAGACAATCACAAATCCAATTGCGATAAGTATTGGTTCCAAAGCCTGAACCACCGCAAACATCGCAACACTTCCCGAAAGGATAATAAGTAGGAGGCGTAGAAGTGAGGCTATCATTGCGGAGGAAGATTGCACGGAAGCTGAAAACTTTGCCTGAACCTTCCCCTGAAAATAAAACTCAATTACATGAAAAGCTTGAAAAACGGTACCTGCTGAAACGAGATAAATCAGTAATGCGGTTCTTGAGTCCTCACCATTTAAGTTCACAGCTATCACCGTGGTTAAAATGACCGCAATAGAACCAATGATTCGGAGAAAAAAGGAGGAACCGAGGATAGCGTTTCTTTCCTCAGGGTATTTTACGAGCTCCCTTACGAGAATGTTTTCAAGTCCAAAGTTTGCGATACTTGCAAAAAGGAGGGCGAAACTGACAGCGTAGGCGAGTACACCAAATTGTTCGGGACCGAGATATCTGACAAGAAATATCCCGATGAAAAAACTTAGAAGAAGTTTTATCACCCTTTCGGCGAACATCCAGGAAGTATTTGCGAAATACTTCCTGAACGATTCAGATCCGAAATTAATTTTAGTGTTAGTTTGCAACCTCTTCCTTTTTCTTTGATTTCAGCCAACTGAGAATCAAAGTAATTATGAGACCAAAAGTTACAAACGAACTGAGTCCAAGGGCAAGATATTTAGCGATGAAGAAGCTTTCAGGTGCATATTCGAACTTGATATGCTTTGTCCCTTTGGGAACCACTATCCCCATAAAGTTATGGTTGGCGTTCACCACTTCCACTTCTTTTCCATCTGCATAAGCTTTCCACCCTTTTTTATGGTAAGTGGTGCTGAAAACGAGGAAGTTGTTGCCCGATGTGGTTACATCAGCTTCGAGAATTTCATCGGTATATTTAGTGATCTTTGCAGTTACGGTCGAATCTTTAGGATCAACTTTTACTTCCTGATCTTCGACAAATGCTACCTCGGATGGATCAAATTTGTTATCTCTGACCATTTCGAGAAACTCTACGGGTTTTTTCTTTTCGACCCGATTTACAAAGAAGACCCTCGAGAGTGCTTTATTGTTCTTCACGATATAGGTCTTTTTCTCGGATTGAGTATCCGCAGAAATAACTTCACATCCTTCGAAGGGAATTCCCGGTTGGTCGAGAACAAGGTATTTGGTACCTGTCATGTTCAAGAAAGTTTCGTTTGCGGGGCTCTTTACGATATCGAGGAAATCCTGATATCTTCTCGGCTTTATTGCAGAATAACCGTAAACATCTTCGATGAGGAAGTAGGCGTTAAAGTTACCGTTACTCTGGATTGAGCCTTTTGAGCCATCCTGTTTCAGATTGAGGATTCTAAAGGGACTTGTAACGGGATCTTTTTGGGCTTTTATCGTTTTAACATAAAATGGTTCGGCAAATTCGACACTTTTTGCAGGTGGATCGGTATATTCAGCGGCTCTTGAGGAAACACGCCATAAGTCAACCACACATAAAATTACAACCACAGAAGTGAAAATGAGTGCTGAAACTTTGTTTTTCAAGAAGAACCATGCAAGCCAAAATGCCGCAGCAACTATAAGGAAATTGACGATAGCATCGTTTGCAAACATCTCTCCGGCTAAAGTTCCGACAGTTGCAATTGCTTCTTTTGGGTATTGGGCTGCTTTTTCAGACATTGCAAATCGGGTTGAAACCCATGAAATCAGACCTGATCTTCCAAGGAGTGAGAAGATGAACAGAACAGATGAAACACCTGCCATTCCCATGACAAGCTTCTCAAGCTTAAGGTCTTTCTCTTTTTTCAGATCAATTATCTTCATTAAGCCCAGACCTGCCAGAATCGGCATTACCATCTGTGGTATGATCAGGATCATCGAGGGAACCCTGAACTTGTCGAAGTATGGGAAATAATAAAAGAGCAGATCAAAAAGTATGGGGAGATTCCTACCGAACGAGATTAATATCGCAATAAACGACAATATTGCCAGAAACATAACAAAGGGTTCCCGCCATCTGGATACAACTCCAAACAAAGCGAGGAAAAAGACAAGTACACCCATATACATTGCCACATCAACAAATGGCATCTGACCAAAATAGGTGTTAACTTTATATTTCTGTCCTTGAATATTTTGCTCGGAGTTACCAAAACCATACCATGAAGGGATAATAAAAGTCATCACTTCACCGGGTGAAAATGACCAATCGGTATGATATTTATAATATTCTGATGTGCCGCTTTTATCTTCTTCTCCGCCCGTTTGTGTGGCTTTATCCAGAATACTGGTGGTTCCGCGGGTGGAATGAGGTGTATATTCGTAAATCTGGGTCAGGTTATCAGCTTGAATTCCAATAGCAATAAGAGATGCAGCAAGGAAGAGGAAAGCCGATTTTACGGTGTTGTTTCGGAGTTCAATATCTTTTTTAACCTGGGACCAGATGAGATAAAAGATGAAAAACAACATAACAGTAAAGAGAATATAAAAGATAATTTGGACATGGAATCCTTGCACTATTAGCTGAATAGCTATTGTAAGGATAAAAAAGTCGATCAACCTTATCTTTTGCTGGTTTCTGAGGAGTATCAGAAAGATAATCGGGAAAAATGCGAGCGAAGTCAACTTCGTTACATGCCCGATATAGAGAAAGACGACAAGCCCCGTTGACAGGGCAGTTCCAAGAGAAGTGAAAAGACTCACCATCGTATTTTTAGTGAGCATCCTCATAAGGAAGTAAGTCGTGATTCCGAGCATTATCAGATAAAATGCCCATCTGACAAAATCATTCCCAAAAATTGTGGTAAAACTTTCACGCACCGAGGTCAAGGCTACATAAATCAGATTGAACCAGGTGTATCCAACTGAAAGAGCATAAGCCGGCATTCCTGTGAAAATGTAGGGATTCCACAAAGTGAAACCTTCTCTGTCTTTTTGAAGGTAAGAGGTTGCACTTTCAGATGCGATTATATCGCCTGACTGGAAAATTTTTCCTTGAAAGAAGAGGGGAGAAAGGAAAATCAGAAATATAACAACCACCAGACCGATAACGGCGAGGTTGAGGTATTTAGCAGGAACTTGGGAATCTAGATCGAAGCCTGAAGTTACTTTCTCTTTTTTTCGTAATTCTTTTACGGATTGTGTCTTTTTAGCCATTAAAACTCCGGTTGGGAAACTTTATTTCTTTTTATGGGCAATGTAATTTATACCTGAACCTTTTTCATTATCCGATGAATAATCGGCGTACATCATAAAAAGGACGGGTAACAGGGTGAAAAGATAGTAGAAAGGCAACAGTACAAAGAATACTTTTGATGCGTTTAACATTATCATGGGGTACTTAATGCCGAGTCGCCAGGCTTTGTCGCCCCAGAAACCGTAAGTATATTTCGATTGAAACACTTCAAAACCCATGGGTGCCATCTTTTCGGTGAGTTCCTCTTTTGAATATCCATCACGAGCGTGTTCACCGATGAAACTTTCATCATCATCTTCATGGACATCGCTTCCGCCATATATCGACGGGGAGTTTACCAGAACAAAACCACCGGGTTTCAGGGCATTATAGAAGTTTTGGAACACAGTCACATCATCAGCGATATGCTCCATAACATCCACACAAACGATCAGATCAAATTTCTCTTTATGATCTATTTTTGTGAGGTCCTCCACCCCAAAAGAGACATTTTTAACTTCAGATTTTTTGAAGAACTGGCGGCAATCTTCCATCCATTCCTCTTTTACATCAACGGAGTAGATATTGCATGGCGACATGTTTTTAGACATGAACCAGGTGTACTGACCAAAACCACTTCCTGCATCATAAATGCTCAATTCTCTACTTCCGGCACTGTTTCTGAGTTTTTTTAATTCTCTTCTAACATACCATGAACGGAGGAACATGAGGTCGAGAGTCTTGTAGAACAAGACTCTCGTAAAAGGGACTTTTTTAATTACGGCTGCGAAAACATTTTTAACTGGATCGTAATGCATGATTTTTAGCCGCGAACATTTGAATCTTTGATCGAATATTCCTTCTCGGTCTGGAAGTTGTGTACCATCATCTCACCGAGTAAACCGGTGGTAAAGAATTGTACACCAACAATCATAAGAAGCATCCCGAGCTGCAGAAGAGGTCTGTTGCTCAAAGATTGATTCTCGAACAGCCACTCGTAAGAAAGGTAGCCGTTTATTGCAAATCCAAACATGAAGGCGAGTGCACCAAAGAATCCAAACAGATGCATCGGGCGTTTGATGTACCGTGTAATAAAAGTTACGGTGATCAAATCAACAAATCCTTTGAAAAATCTTGAAGCACCAAATTTGGTAACTCCAAATTTTCTTGGACTGTGTTTTACGGGGAGTTCTGTTACAGTAAATCCCTTCCATTTGGCAAGAATCGGAATGTAACGGTGCATTTCTCCGTAAATATTGAGGTTTTCGACAACAGATTTTCTGTAAGCTTTTAATCCGCAATTAAAATCATGGATTTTAATACCACTCATTTTTGCTGTAACAAAATTGAAAAGCCGTGAAGTGTATTTTTTTATGAATGGGTCGTGGCGTTTTTTCTTCCAGCCAGAAACCATGTCATGACCTTCTTCGAGCTTTTTGAGCAGGTTAGGAATCTCGTGTGGATCATCCTGAAGGTCTGCATCCATAGTGATTACCACATCACCCTTGGCAGCTTTAAACCCGACATTTAATGCGGCAGATTTTCCAAAATTTTGTTGGAAGCTGATATACTTAAATCTTTGGTCGGTTCTGCAGATATCTTTGATGATTCTGAGCGATTTATCGGTTGAACCGTCATCTACAAAAATTACTTCACCCGGGACAGGGAAATCTCTGAAAACCGCTTTTAACTCGTTTGCCAGATGTATAATCGATTCATCTTCATTAAAAAGAGGAATAACAACCGAAATTTTAGTGAAAGTTGATCTCAATTTTGGTTTCTGTTGCTGAAACTGTTGCAACTGTTGTTGTTGTTGCCCGTTTCTGTAGGGTTCTCTCGGATTCCGTCTGTTCATTGTTCTGTCGCGGTCACGGTTATCCTGCCTGACAACAGGCTCTCTATCCTTCATTTCTTGACGAACCGGCTGTTCCTTCTCTTTATTTTCCTGTCTTACGACAGGTTCTCTTTCCGTTTTTTCAACTTTGGGAGAAGGTTCTCTATCCCTGTTTTCCTGTCTTACGACGGGTTCCCTGTTGTCGCGTCTGATACCGGGTTTGCGTTCATGTGTGTGTACCACTTCCTTTTTTTCAGGAGTTTCTTTTGGTGTTACAGGTGTTTCAATCTCAATCGGTGTTTTTACGAGACCTTTGTCAACTTTAAGATTCACGATAGTTGGATCGGGAACCACTTCCTTTTTCTCAGTCTGCTGACGCGATTGGTGACGATTCTGATTCCGAAGGTTATCACGATTGTTATCTCTTGTCCGGTTTCTGTCAGGTCTGCGATCGTTTCTGCGAACGGTATCAGGTTTTGTTTCTTCCTCGGAATCAACTTTTTCATCTACAACGGGAGCCTCTGTTTCATCAGAGTCTTTTTTAGCGATCTCTTTTTCCACCTTGTCGAGCTCTGCCTGGAATGGAAATTCATTTCCCATAGGCGAAGAGACCTGGGTAACTTCGGGAGTTTCCACTTTTACAGGTTCTTCAACTTTAACAGGTGCAGGTTTAACCTCGACTGCCTTCACTTCGCTTGGTTCTACAACTTCCACAGGAGCAGGTTTAACTTCATCTGCCTTCACTTCACTTGGTTCCACTTTTTCAGGGGCTTTTTCCACAGGTTTGACATCTGCTTCGCTACGAGGTTTTATTCTGTAAACATGGCTGTTTTCTTCCTGCATGATTACTTTTTCTGATGAAACAATAACCGGAATCTCTTTTGGTGCAGGGGTTTCAATTTCCTCTTTGGTATCTTTTTGTGTGCTGCTTGCACTAATTTGTTCTTCACCCTTTTTGGTCGTTAATATATTTTCTTCCCCACTGACAGTTGAAACCTTTTCCTCTTTTTTCTGCTCCTTGGCAGTTTCAGGTTTCTGTTCGTTCAGCAATTCATTCCTTTGTTCTTCTTTTTCCTTTTCCACGAACTATCTGTGTCCTATGTTATTACTACAATTTGTGTTTTTGTAAAATAAAAATTATTCAACCTAACAATTTACGAAATAAAGATTTAGTGACGAAGAGGAAAAAAGAGGGTTCACCCCCCATCTCTGCTATGAACCTGACTACAAATGTAGTTGCATCAAGATTCAACTTTAGATAGTCACAGAATTATGAATTTATATTCTTCGCTTTAATGGTTATTTTGCGAAGCTATTCTTAAAAAATTGGTTAAATGCAAAAAATACTTTTATTGTTTATACTTTTCTGTTTTGTGGTCTATGCCCAACCGACAAAGGAAGTGAAAAAAACTTTATATCCCAACGGAAAAATTCAGACAGAAGGAGAGTACCTGAACGGGAAACTTGAGGGTTATTTTCATGAGTTTTATCCGACAGGTGTCTTATGGAAAGAGTGGGTGTTTAAAGATGGGGTCGAAGAAGGTAAATCGAACTGGTATTTTGAAAACGGCGTTTTGAACCGTACCTGGAATTATGTGAATGGAAAAAGAGAAGGTGAGGGGCTTTGGTATTATGAAACAGGAGAGCTTTGGGCGAGAGAATATTACGAAAACGACAAGGTTGAGGGGCTAACCCGAACCTTTTACAAGTCGGGAAAATTGCAAGGAGAATGGTACTACAAAAATGGTAAACTTGAGGGAGTCGCCACCGTTTATTATGAAAGCGGCAAAAAAGAAGTGGTGCGACCCTTCGTTAACGGTTTACAGGAAGGGAAGACCATTGTTTACTTTGAAGGGGGTCAAATGTCGGCGATGGCTGACTACAAATTTGGGAAAAAGCACGGCTACGCGTATTATTACGATATAGTTGGGAAATTAAGGGTTCGAGAACTTTATGAAGCTGATCTTTTAGTTACCAGAGTCAGGTATGATAAAGACGGGAAATTTTCTGATGAAGAGCGAGTGGAAAGGAATTTTTATCCAAACGGTGTGATGCAGGATGAGGTGCCTCTGAAGAATGGCTTTCGTGACGGTAAATTCAGATCCTACTATCTTAGCGGCTTTTTGAAGGAAGAAATGACCTACTCCAAAGGTGATATAGTGGGTTGGATTTACAAATATCATGAAAATGGTGTTCTTCAGGAAGAATCAGAACTTTTTAATGGGAAGATAACAGGTTCGGTTAAAACATTTTATAAGTCGGGTGCACTTCTTTCTGACGCGGTTTATGCCAATGGTGAAAAAAACGGCATAATGCTCGTTTATGAAGAGGATGGAGCTCTCAAGTTTAGATCTACTTATAAAGATGACAAACTAAACGGTGAGTACAAAGGTTTTCATAAAAATGGTTTGACCAGGGTAATCGAAAACTATTTTGACGGAAGTTTGAACGGAATCCAGTTTTTATATCTCGAAGATGGGGTTCTTTGGAGAGAGGCTTTTTATAAGGATGGAAAACTTGAAGGCTCTCTTAAAGAATTTTATCCTGAAGGGATGGTTAAAAAGGAAGAGTTTTATGAGTCCGGAATTCTTAAAACTGCACGGGAATACGACTCAAAAGGTAATTTAACTTATATATTTGGATATTAAATGAACAGATATTTTCTTTTAATTTTTCTATTTACAGCTTCGTTATTCGCTCAGGATGGTGAAAAAGTTGCCAGATACCCGAATGGTATCATTAAAGAAATCGCGAATTATGAGGGGGGTAAATTACACGGAACGGTCCGTACATTTTATCCTTCAGGTGTTTTGGAGTCGGTTACAAATCACATACATGGAGTGACCGAGGGACCCGCTATGAATTATGACTCAACCGGCATTCTTAAAGAATCGTTTATCTATTCCAACAACAAGTTGAATGGCAGATTCTCAACTTTTTATCCGGATGGAAGAATAAGAGAGGAGGGATTTTATAGTGATGGAGTGTTTTCAGGGCTGTACCATTCGTTCCATCAAAACGGAAAGATTAAATCCACTTCCAATTTTATATATGGCAAGTTAGACGGTATTTCATCGGAGTATTACGATACCGGTGTGTTAAAAGGGGAGTTACTCTATTCAAATGGAGTTCAGGAGGGAGTTACAAAATGGTATTACGAATCAGGTGAATTGCAGGGGGAATATCCATATAGTGGTAGTAAAATTCATGGATTGGTTAAGGAATATTATCCCTCAGGCAAAAAGAAGACTGAGAAAAATTATATCGGGAGTAAAGCCGAGGGAGTTCATGTTACCTGGTTTGAAAACGGGAATAAACTTAGTGAGATTACATTTAAAAACAGTCTTAAAGAAGGACCTGCCTCAACCTGGTATGAATCGGGGAAGCTTTGGACATCACAATCATGGGTAAACAACCGTCTTCATGGTGAATCGAAAATTTATCGCGAAAACGGGAGTTTATGGTCGGTTGACACTTATGAAAAAGGTGTACTAAAGGTATCAAAAGAGTTTGATGAGAGTGGTAAACTTTTATCAGAGAAGAATTATTAATTTGGAAACTTTTTTTAGCAGTAAAATGATTTTTTCCGAGGAGAATTAATTGAATACGAGCAAATTTAATGTCGGTCTTATTCAGATGCAAATTGGGGAGGACCTTGCCTCGAATGAGAGGAATGCGGTTGAAGCAGTTCGCGAAGCTGCCACAAAAGGGGCTAATGTAATTTGCTTGCCTGAGCTCTATAGATCGCAATACTTCTGCCAAAAGGAAGATATCGATTTGTATGATCTGGCTGAAACCATTCCGGGTGTTTCCACTTCCATTTTTAGCAAAATTGCAAAAGAAACGGGCACATACATCGTTGTCCCTTTGTTCGAAAAAAGATCGTTGGGGGTGTATCACAACAGCTTGGTTTTTATTGACGATGACGGGGAATTGCAGGGGATTTATCGTAAGATGCACATCCCGGATGACCCCGCTTATTATGAAAAATTCTATTTCACCCCCGGTGATCTTGGGTTTAAAGCTTTTAACACGAAGTATGCAAAAATCGGGACACTCATCTGTTGGGATCAGTGGTTCCCCGAAGGTGCCCGCATCACTTCGATGCTTGGGGCTTCAATTCTTTTTTATCCAACTGCAATTGGTTGGCATCCTTATGAAGTTGAAGAACATGGAAAACAGCAGCGGGACGCATGGATGACCGTTCAACGGGGACATGCTGTGGCAAACGGAATTTATGTTGCCGCGGTTAATCGCACCGGTTTTGAGCAACCCGTGCCCGAGCAACCCGGCATTCAGTTTTGGGGATCGTCATTCATTGCCGATCCACAAGGTGTTATTTTAGCAGAAGCTCCCGTTGATAAAGAAGCGGTGTTGGTTGCAGAAATTGATCTGAACAGGATCGAGTATATCAGACGGAACTGGCCATTTTTCAGGGACAGAAGAATTGATACTTACGGTGATATCACCAATAGATTTCTTGAGAATTGAACCATTTAACTTTGAGTCAGGAAGGTTTTTACAGTGACAAAAAATAAACCCGAATATTTGATGCCCGCCGAATTCGAGAAACATTACGGCACTATCCTCGGTTGGCCTTTTAACAAGGAGGACTGGCCGGATAAGTTTGAACCGATCCCCTGGGTTTATACTGAAATTGTGAAAAGGCTTTTACCTCACGAAACTGTTGTGATGTTGCATACTTCAGATGCACAGCTGGAGTCGATAAAAGTGAAATTAAAGATGGCGGAAATAAATCACGAGGAACTTGTTTTTATAAAAACTCCGATGGACCGGAACTGGATGCGTGACTCGATGGCTGTATTTGTGAAGAAAAATGGTTCCGTTGGTGCTTTTGATTTTGCATTTAATGCCTGGGCAAAATATGACAATTATAAAAAAGATGCCCGCTCCTCGAGAAAGCTTCTCAATGCTCTTAATATCCCGTGGGAAGTGCCGGTTTACAATGAAGTTCCGATTGTACTCGAAGGCGGTGCCATCGATTCAAACGGCAAAGGTTCGCTTTTAACCACAGAAGAATGTCTGCTCGATCCCGTTGTGCAAACCAGAAATCCCGGATTTACAAAATACGATTATGAATTCGCCTTCAGAAAATATCTCGGTGTTTCAAATGTAATCTGGCTTGGAAATGGAATTGCGGGAGATGACACACACGGCCATGTTGACGATTTATGCCGATTTGTGAACCCTGCAACGGTTGTTTTGTGCCAAGAAAAGAACAAAAAAGATGCAAATTACAAACTTCTGAACGAGAACAGAGAACGACTTGAGTCTGCCCTCCTTCAAGATGGCTCAAAACTTGAAGTGGTGCCGCTACCGATGCCTGAACCGATAGTATTCGACGGACTGCGACTCCCCGCAAGTTATGCTAATTTTTACATCGCAAATGGCGTGGTGCTCGTGCCAACTTTTAATGATGTTAACGACAGAATCGCACTTGGAATTCTCGCTGAGCTTTTCCCAACCCGGAAAGTTGTCGGCATCAGTGCGGTTGATCTCGTTTGGGGGCTCGGCACTCTTCACTGTCTTACTCATGAAATACCTTTTGGTAAAAATCTGGATTTGTAGATAGGATTCTTTTGTTGTTATGTGGATATGTGTCCCCTTCCCGCCGGACGGGTTTCTCCATCGGAATTTTTGTTAGTTGACAGGACAATCGAGACGATTGTCGCTCCTTTTC
>CAYSJM010000022.1:0-20929 GCA_964431385.1 uncultured Ignavibacteriaceae bacterium
GTTTGGATGAATGTGGGGGATGATCCTGCCAACAACTACATTCCGAGAATGGAGTGGGCAGGTAACACAGGTAAACTCGCATTTCAACATTTGAACAGATTACAAAATGAAATGACAGTGTATCTGGGTGATCCGGCAACAGGTGAAGTGAAAAAGCTTTATAACGAGAAACAAAATGCCTGGATCGAAGTGGTTGACGATTGGAGATTCATAAATAACGATCAAGAGATGTTTTGGATAAGTGACAAAAGCGGGTATGCTCAGATGTACCTCGTTTCCTTGAAGACAGGTGAGGCTAGGAATATAATGAACACCAATCACGATGTAATGGAATTGGTAAGGTTTGTTGAGAACAGCGGCACGGTTTATTATTATGCTTCCCCCAACAGCGGAACACAAAGATATCTTTATGAAGCAAGTCTCAATGGTAAATTTGAACCCAGGAGGCTCACACCCGATAAATTTACGGGATATAACACATATTCCATATCGGGTGACGGGTTGTTTGCGTATCATGTACATTACAACATTAACTCACCTGCATCGGTATATTTTATCGATTTACCAAAACACAATATCATCAGAACTGAGATCACCAATGAAACACTCAAGGCGAAACTGAAAAGTGTTGATTATAATTACGAGTTGTTCACGGTAAAAACCCCCGGTGGAGTGGAAGTTGATGGCTGGTGCGTAAAACCATCTGATTTTGATCCATCAAAAAAATATCCTGTACTTTTTTATGTCTACAATGAACCTTCAAGTCAGACTGTTCTCGACAAATATGATGGCTTTATGGGCTTATATCACAAAATAATCGCAGATAAAGGATATGTTGTGATGAGTGTTGATGGAAGAGGGACACCCGCTCCAAAGGGAAGAGAGTGGAGAAAATCTATTTATCAAAAAATTGGTGTTGTTTCTACGGAGGATCAGGCCGGAGCACTTCAGACTCTCCTTGATGAGAGACCATACCTGGATGCTACAAAGGTTGGCGTTTGGGGTTGGAGCGGCGGTGGTTCCATGACTCTTAACATGATGTTCAGACATCCGAAGTCTTATCATTTTGGGGTTTCTGTTGCACCTGTTACCGATCTCAGGTTTTATGACACAATTTATGAAGAAAGATATATGGGACTTCCGCAGGACAGCCCTGAAGCTTACAAGGAATGTTCACCCGTAACCTATGCCGGAAATCTTGAAGGAAATTTATTTCTTATCCATGGAACTGGTGATGACAATGTCCATTTTCAGAATGCTGAATACCTCGTAAACAAACTTGTTGCCGCCGGAAAACAGTTCAGATACATGCCTTATCCAAACAGATCACACGGAATCTCTGAAGGTAAGGGGACAACAATGCACTTGTTTAACTCGATGCTCGGCTTTTTTGAAGAACAATTGCATAAAAAGTAGAAAAAAGTGATAAAAAAGCGGGTCTCTATTCCTTATATCGTTTTTTTTCTTTAGTTTTGGTAGAATGATTTCTACAAAAACATAGAAAGGGGGCAACCTTTAATTATTATGGTTGTAATAATCAATAGAGATCAGTCATCAAACTCACTTACACAGATTTACTAACATCAAAGCGGCATTGCTTATATAATTTTGTTAAAAGATACACACACAGGAGTCAGTAATATGCGGTTTAGGCATACAATTTTATGTATAACCTTTCTCCTTCTCAGTTATCCGCTCTTTGCGCAGACGGGAAAAATGACCGGAGTTGTCAAAGATCAGAAAACAGGAGAGACTCTGATTGGTGCCACGATCATCATTGAAGGCACAAAGCTGGGAGCAAAAACGGATTTTGAAGGATATTTTGTTATCCTGAACATATCACCGGGCAGCTACACAGTTAAAGCATCGATGATCGGGTACGGATCAAAATCATACCAGGAAGTTAAGGTAAACATCAACCAGACCACTACAGTGGATTTTATTTTGGCTGATGAATCGATGACCACAGAGGAAGTAGTTATCATCGCTACTCAACCGGTCATCGAAAAAGACGTTTCTTCCAGCGTTGTTAACATTTCAATGGAAGATGTTTCAAATCTTCCGATAGTAAGCGTTGCAAGTGTTATTGGCTTGCAAGCAGGTGTTCAGGGCTTGACCGTAAGAGGTGGCGGCTCGGATCAGACTGCATTTATGATTAACGGTATCACTTTCAGAGATGAAAGAGATAACTCTTCTTATACAGGAATCAGTTTTACTTCTGTTGAAGAAATTCAGATTCAAACCGGTGGTTTTAACGCCGAATATGGTAATATCCGTTCCGGTCTCGTGAATGTGGTTACCACTGAAGGAAAAAGAGATAAATACAATGTCGTATTTCTTGGTAGATACAGACCCGCAGGTGCAAAAAACTGGGGTGATCAACCAAACGACCCCAATGCCTACTATATCAGACCCTATATTGATCCGGCGGTAGCTTTTACAGGAACCACAAGTGGTGCCTGGGATGCTTACACAATGGCTCAGTACCATGAATTTAGAGGATGGGATAAAGTTTCTCAGGAACTTTTGTCCGATGAAGATCCTTCTAACGATCTTACACCTGAAGCTGCTCAGCAACTCTTTTTATGGCAGCACAGAAAACCGATGGGAATCACTCAACCTGACTATGACATGGACTTTAGCATTAGCGGACCTGTTCCGGTTGTAAGTTCAAGTCTGGGTGACCTTAGATTCCTCGCCTCCTACAGAACCAGCCGTGAAATGTATGTAATCCCTCTTTCTACAAATTCATACCATGACTGGAGTACTCACGTAAAAGTTACTTCTGACATCGCTCAAGGAATGAAATTCACCGTTGAAGGTTTACTCGGATTACAGACAGGTACCAGCAGTTCAAGAAGTGGTGGACCCGGAATCTTCCGTTCAGCTTATTCGATTGTCTCAGAAATGGATATCCGTTCCGGAGCCAGTTATTCAGATGCAAGAGCTTTCGCTACAGATTATTGGGCACCAACAAAAGTTGACAGAAAAATGTTGGGAGCAAAATTTGTTCATGTTCTTTCACCTAACACATTTTATGAAGTTGCATTAAATGTTGTGGGTTCTGAATACAGCACCAACCCGGGCAGCCAAAGAAATACCGGTAATGTTGTAAAAATTGGTAACAATTTTTATGATGAATCACCATATGGTGTTTTCAGCGGATTTTCATCAGGTATCGGCAGCTCGATGAACATGGGCTTGGGATACTCAAACTCAAGAGACAGTTCAAAGGTTTATACCTGGAGCAGCAGGTTTGATTTTTCAAGCCAGCTCAACAAAATTATGGCAGTTAAAGCAGGTGTTGAATTCATCTACACCGATAATAATGTAAATTACGCTCTTATTGAGCCTTCACTTCCAACCAGCAACACTACATCAAAGTGGCACACTTTCCCTGTCAGGGGAGCCATTTATGGTCAGACAAAACTTGAATTTGAAGGGATGATCGCCAATATCGGTCTTCGTCTCGATTATTCACACGCAGGTGGAGAGTGGTATCTTTATGATGCATACAACAAAGCTTTTTCAGGTGCATATTCTTCAGACATCGACAATCTGTTGATGAAAGAATCCACCGAGAAAATACTAAGTTTAAGTCCAAGATTGGGCGTGGCATTCCCTATTACAGTGAACAGCAAGTTGTTTTTCAACTATGGTCACTTCAGATCGATGCCTGCTCCTGAGAATCTTTATCTTCTCAGAAGAAACACAACAAACAATGCAGTTACCAGACTTGCAAATCCAAACAATCCACTTCCAAAAACAGTGGCTTATGAGTTGGGTTATGAGCACAATCTTGGTGATATGTTCCTTCTTAGACTTGCGGGTTACTACAAAGATGTTAGTGACGAGTCGAGACTTGTTGGTTATGTAAGCCGCGACAATTCAGTTTCATACAGCGTTCCTGAACCAAACATGTACCGTGATATTCGCGGTTTTGAAGTTACACTTACCAAAAACAGAGGTGAATGGATAACCGGTTTTGTAAACTATACCTATATGGTTGCATCCTATGGTTATTTTGGACTTCCAACCTACTACGAAAACCCCGCTCTTCAGAGAGAATCTGAAAGAAATACTGCACTGTTTGATCAGGTTAAGCCAGTTCCTCAACCTTATGGAAGAGCCAACATTGATATCTTCACACCAATGCAATTTGGTCCTGAGATAGGTGGAGTTTACCTGCTTGAAGATATTCGGATCAATCTACTTGCTACATGGTCATCAGGCACATATTTTGCATGGACTGGCCCCGGTGGAACCAGACCCGGTTTCTCGAACAATATTCAGTGGAAAGATTTTTACAATTTTGACATGAGAATTTCGAAAACCTTCAGGGTTGGACCCGTTGGGCTCGAGCTGTTTGCTGATATATCGAACCTTTTCAACATCAAATATCTCGATTACAGAGCCGGTTTTGTTGATGCAAAAGATTATGATGCCTACATGCAATCTCTTCACTTGTCATCAGAGTTCAGTGCTTTTGGTTACAAAAACATAATCGGCGACGACAAGCCGGGTGATGTCAGGACAGGTGAGTACATTCCTTGGGATGATAATGCAAGTGAGTCACAAAAAGAGGAATGGCGTAAAAATAAATCTTATATTGATATGCCAAACCTTGCATATACTGCGTTCTTGAATCCCAGAGCAATTTACTGGGGTCTTAGACTCATGATTGAAATAAAGTAATTATCAGTGAACGAAGAATGGAAATTAAATCCGAGGAAAAAATGAAAAAAACTTTTATGATTAAATTTTGGTCTGTTCTTTTGCTTTTGCTGGTGGTTGCCACTTTCAATGCAAATGCACAGTTTAAAAACAAGTGGATGTCAGTTGGCTCGTTGCATAGCTGGTATTCAGAGATAGGAAGCGAGCTTGAAGAGCAGGGATTTGTAAAAACCCAGCAGGAAGGTCTCGCATATCCTGCAATATATCGATATCAGGACATGATAGCGATGAAAGGTCACTGGATAGGTGCTTCCAACTTTACAGATGAAAAAGGTAACTTTTATCCTGTGAAAGTGGTGGCAATCGGACCAAGAAACCCACAATTCTGGGCTGCATTTCCTGAAAAATTTGAGTTAATCTCAAAATTTGAAGCTCCGATAGTGAATGTTGACGGAAATCAGTCGTATGAGAAAGATGTTTCCATTGACAGAATTGACCCCACTTTAAAGGCTGACAGGATGCTTGAAAACATTGTTCACACCCAGTTGGGTCTTACGATGACGAGAAGAATCTATCAGTTTAGTGCACCCGGTTATGATAACTTTATCGTAAATGAATACACCTACAAGAATACAGGTAACACAGATGCAGATCCAACAACCATCGAGTTACCAACAACAACCCTTTCTGGTGTTTATTTCTTCTTTAATTACAGGTACTCCATAAACAAGCAAGCGAGATATGTTATCGGTAACTCTGCCGGCTGGGGTATTAACACGATGGTAGATACAAGAGGTGATGGTGTTGAGGTTGATCCTGCAAGTGAGGCTTTCAGATGCCAGTTCGCATGGCACGGCTATCACCCCGGAAAAGAAGCTCCTTACGATAATATCGGTGGTCCGATATGGCAAATCAACTCAAACGCTGCCCGCTACCTTGATAAAGGTGATACTGTGGGAAGACTTGCTGCCTGGCAGTTTGTCGGTAACATCACTTTGCATGCTGATAAATCTGCAACTGACAAAAGCGATGACAAAACCCAGCCTTCAACAACAAGTTGGGAAGATTCTGACAGAAATGAATTCCTCGCAGGAAACAACGCATTTAATGTGAACAGAATGCAAGGTGAATATGCATTAATGTCAGCAGGTCACAAATCACCAAGACACGCAAAATTTGTTCAACCTGATGGAAATTACGCCGCTCAGACTGCTCCTCCTTACGGAACAGGAACCGGTGGTAACTCTGCTAACAACGGTTACGGTCCTTACACTCTTGCACCTGGTGACTCGGTTACCATTGTTTGGGCAGAAGCTGCTGCAGGTATGGGATATGAAGCCGGACTTGAAGTTGGTAAAAGATTTAAAAACGGTCAAATAACTGCACTTCAGAAAAATCAGGAAGTTATGAAGGGAAAAGATACCCTCATGGCTACTTTTAAGAAAATATCTGATGCTTATGCAACAAACTGGGCATCGATTCCAACCCCACCAAAACCTGCCAAGATATTTGATATCAAATCAGGTGGTGACAGAATTACTCTTTCATGGACACTTTTTGACGGTGAAAATCCTTCCGGATTTGAGATTTGGAGAGCATCAGCTAATGTTGACTCAACTTATCATCTGGTAAAAGTATTACCTGCAGGTACCACATCATTTAATGACACTTCACTCTCCAGAGGTTTTGACTACTATTATTACCTCACTTGTGTTGGTTCCGGTGGTGCTAAAAGTTCCCGTTATTATTCACAATCATACGATCCGGCAAGACTGAAGAGAAAAGCCGGTACTGCATTGAATGAAATAAGAGTGGTTCCAAATCCATACAATTCCAGTGCTGTGCCTGATAAAGTCAGATTCCCGGGTGGAGCTGCAGGTGATAGAATCGCTTTCTACGATATCCCTGGTGAATGTACCATCAAAATTTACACTGAGATGGGTGAGCTAATTAAAACCATCGAACACACTGATGGATCCGGAGATGAATTCTGGAATCAGGTCACTTCTGCCGGTCAGATCGTGGTCAGTGGTGTTTATATTGGTGTTATTACAGACAGTAAGACGGGTGAAAAACACACCGTTAAATTTGTTATCATTCGCTAACTTAACCGGGACGGAAAAGAATATGAAAAAGTATCTATTATTTACGGCTTTTATTTTTGCTGCCGTATGCTTTCTCCAGCCTGAGACATTTGGTCAAAGGACCAAGTTAGCACAGGCCGGAATGAAGTTTTTATCAGCTCCCACCGATGCAAGAGCAACCGGTATGGGGGAATCGTTCACGGCAGTAACATCAAATTCTGCAGCTCTCTTTTATAACCCTGCTACAATGGCTTTTGGCGACACCAAAGGTGATGTCTCTGCTGGTGTTAATAAATGGATTGCGGACATCAACTATGTCTATTCCAGCTTCTCATTCCAACCATCTGACCCTGCATGGGGTAAATTTGGTGCATCCGTTATGGCAGTTAACTATGGTGACCTGTTGATGACTGTTGTTGATGGCAGCACTGAAAGAGGATATAGAGATGTTGGTACTTTCAGTCCGACTGCTATCGCAATTGGTGTGGGCTATGCCAACGCACTTTCAGAAAAATTCAGTGTTGGCGGTCAGGTTAAATATGTTCGCCAGAATCTCGGCGTGAGCCCGATTACTTTTGATAATACCGGTAAAATGGTCACAGAAGAGAATTCACTCTCAACTTTGGCTTTCGATTTTGGTATTTTCTACAAAACGGGCTTCAAAAGTCTTAATTTTGGTATGAGTGTTAGAAATTTCTCTACCGAGATTAAGTATAAGGAAGACGGCTTCCAGCTTCCACTCAATTTCAAAATTGGTGTTGCAATGGATTTGATCGACCTTATACCTGACCTGGCCAAGCAACATTCATTCCTTCTGGCTGTTGATGTTTCTCACCCAAGAGATTATCCCGAACAGTTATATGTTGGTGGTGAATACAACTTTATGAAATGGGTTTACCTCCGCGGAGGAGTCTCTTTCCCTAATGATGAGAAAAAATATAGTCTCGGTTTTGGTCTTAAACCACAATTGGAAGGAATCAAAATGGCGATAGATTATGCTTATACTCCATTTGGAATATTTAGCTCGGTTCACAATTTCACAGTCAGATTTGAGTATTAATTATCAGACGGGTTAAAAAAATGAAAGAAATTTTGATGAATAAAATTAAAACAGTTCTGCTCCCGGCATATATTCTAATATCTGCTATGATACTCTTCTCGGGATGCGGTAACGATAAAACTACCACACTGTTCGATCCTAATGTCCCGGTTCGCCCTGATCCTGTCATTTCTACGGTTTCTCCCGACAGTGGTTTCAGCGGTATTACTGAGTTAACAATTACCGGATCAAACTTCTCAACTCTTCCTGAAGAGAATACAGTATATTTCAACACGGGAATGGGTACCATTATTTCTGCAACAGCTACACAAATCAAGGTTAGAGCCGGTGTTGTTACTGAAGCAGGACAAAATGCCCTGGTGAAAGTTAGAGTAAAAGGTGCTTTGGCATTTAGTAACACAGTCGTTGTGAAACTCATTCAGGCTGCACAGTTTCCTTTAGTATTTCAGAGTTTTGAACAACCATCAGCCCTTGAATTTGACAAAAGCGGAAATATGTATTTCTCGCTCCTCGCAAGCGGTGTGACAAATAACATTGTTAAAGTCACACCGGCAGGTGTGAAGTCAAACTTCACTCCATCAATCGGTGGTGGTTATGTGTTCACAAGCCTTAAAATGGGACCTGATGGTGCACTCTATGGCGTAAGAAATTCCCTTAGAGCAATCTTCAGAATGACCGAAGGTGCTGCTATTGCATCCTGGTTTGCTATTACCCCCGCTACAGTAAAGATTTTCGACATCGATTTTGATGATGCCGGAAATATTTGGGCTTGTGGTGATAATGCATCCCTCTTCAAAGTAAGCCCTGCAAAAGTTCTTAAGTCGTATCCATTTCTTGCTAATGCGACAGCAATCAGAGTTTACAACAACGCTGTTTATGTTGCGGTGAAGAAAGACTCTTCCTCTATCCTTTACAAATTCCCGATGGATGGAAACGGGGATATTGACGGAGCCAATCCTCAAACGGTTGTTAATCTTGGTACTTCAGTTGGATATAATGTTTATATCAATCAGTTTACTATGGATGCAACCGGTAATATATTCCTGGCAACGAACAATATTGAGCCTATTCTGAAAGTTACACCTGCCGGAAGTGTATCAGTTCACTATCCGGGTGTTTTTCTTCCATTATCAGCTATGTACCTCACCTGGGATAACGGCACGAATCTTTATTACACAAGATCTTCAGGTACGGTCTCCGGTAAAGCCGTCGACCAAACAATCGTAAAAGTTCTTATGGGTGTGCAGGGTGCTGTATATTCAGGTAGAAAATAATCACATGATTTCTAAATATAATTGCTTATTTTAACAACTCAACATCAACTCATTTAGGAGATAAAAAATGAAAAAATTGTCTGCACTTCTTTTATTCATGTTGCTGACATCGGGTGCATTCGCTCAAGGTTGGACCTTTAACGGATACTTCCCAGATACAACCCATTACCGTTTCCCAAGCGGTGGCCACGGCGTGGCTGTAGATCCTTACGGAAGAGTTTGGTATGCACCTTTTTCTTCTGCTGTCGATTCAATTTGGAATGGTAATGCTTGGGTTAAATGCGGAGCACTTTTTTGCTTCAACCCGGATGGAACCCAGGCTTCCTTCTCACCAATAAAAGTGTTTGTAGGCCCAGGCGTTAGCCCTGATTCACTCGTTGCCAACACAGGTCGTGGTCTAAAAACTCATCCTGATGGTGACATTCTTGCTTCTTATTTCGATTTTACCCACAAGATTGACTACAAAACCGGTCTTTCAAAAGGTAAATTCAGAAATACAGTTGGAGCTTCCGCTGTGGCAAACGCAGTTGACGGCAATGGAAATTATTTCTCTGCCAATGTAGCTCCAGGTAATCCAATCAAGATTTGGGATCCTACTTTCAACTTCCTCGGAAACGCAGTTGATTCATCAGTTGGTTTCTCAAGATCATTTGAAGTTGGGGCTGACGGAAACACAATTTATTGGGCTGGTTACACCAATCATGCAATCTTCAAATATACCAGACCTGATGAATTTTCGCCATTCACAGTTACTGATACCATTCTTAAAGGTTTCGATTGCGAATCATTTGGCTGGAACAGAAAATACAATTATCTTTGGGCTTCTTCCGGTTCAAACAATGATCTTCCAAACAGATATCCGGGTGCCACCACTTTCTGGGCTAACAGAGCCTGGTACGCTTATGATCCTGTTTCCGGTGAAATCAAAGACAGCTTGTTATGGAACATGTATCCAGGCGCAACAGATTCAAGACCTCGCGGTATTGCTTTCTCACCTTCAGGAGACACTGCTTATGTAACTTGCTTCGGTTCAACCAACTATCCACCAATCGAGAGATTCATCAATCCGAATCCATCCAGCATTAAAGATCTTGGTATGACCGTTCAGGATTACAAACTTTTCCAGAACTATCCTAACCCCTTCAATCCTTCAACCGAGATCAGATTCTCATTGAAGGCTGCCGGTTTCACAACCCTGAAGATATACGATATTCTTGGTAAAGAAGTAGCTACTCTCGTTAGCGAAAACTTGAATTCAGGAATGTATGCTTATTCATTTGATGCATCGAAGCTTGCTTCCGGTACTTACATCTATGAAGTTGTTTCAAACAATGTAAGACTGACAAACAAAATGCTTCTTATGAAGTAAAATCAGGTATTAGGTCTTAGGTATTAATTTCCTGAAGGCTATCATCTGAACTGTTTTTAAGGCCGACTCGAAAGAGGCGGCCTTTTTTTAACACGATACTCATGATTATGAAGAATTTTAAGAATAGATGCTAATCTGTGTTCCCCAGAAAAACAGTCAATACCGAAAAACCCTCTGAATCAGAAATTATCGTTAAATTAGAGTTCTAAATATTCCTGTTTTTGTAAAATAATTACTCCTTTGTTTGAAAATGAAATTCAGACAATCGTAAAATACTAAAGAAACTTCTGCATGTCTCTACTCTCGACTTCCGCCGTCACCATTGCCAAACACTCAGTTCAAACACAAAAACCAAAAGAAAAAAACTTTTTTACAAG
Organism: uncultured Ignavibacteriaceae bacterium; assembly: GCA_964431385.1. Classification (GTDB taxonomy): domain Bacteria; phylum Bacteroidota; class Ignavibacteria; order Ignavibacteriales; family Ignavibacteriaceae; genus UTCHB3. The sequence goes on from CAYSJM010000022.1 coordinate 10,839, forward strand.
CAAGATAGTTTTGCTGTTTTTTGTGTTGTTGATGTCGTACATGATTAACGCACAATCAACCGGGAATTTGCGCGGTATTGTAACAGACTCATTGACGGGTGAAGTGGTGCCATACGCAAATGTTACCATTAAGAATACTAAACTTGGTGCTTCTACAAACAGTTCGGGGTACTACTTTATCCCATCGGTACCATCGGGTAAACGAACAGCTGTTTTTTCTTATATCGGCTACATCAAAAAAGAGATAGAGATACAAATTGCTCCGGGGGTTATTAATGATCTTAATATCAAACTAACTCGTACTTCGGTTGACATTAATGAGATTACAATAGTTGGAGAAAGAAATGCTCGCGAAAATGAAACAGATCTCGGACTCGAAAAAATTTCAATTAAAGATATAGAGCTGCAACCGATTGGTGCAGAAGCTGACATTTTTCGTGTAATACAAAACAATCCTGGAGTTAATACTACCGGTGACGCAACTGCAAAATATTATGTAAGGGGTGGGGGAAGCGATCAGAATCTGGTACTGCTTAACGGTGCAACTGTTTACAACCCATTTCATGCTCTCGGCATATTTTCCGTAATAGATCCTGAAATTATTTCCTCACTCGAATTTTATAAAGGTGGGTTCACACCCGCTTCAGGCGATAGACTCTCATCGATCTTAAACATTATCACGCGAGATGGCAACAAGAATTTTTATCAGGGGACAATTCAAGCAGGCTTACTCTCAGGAAAAGTTGCTGCGGAAGGTCCAATTCCTGACGGTTCTTTCCTTCTCACCGGAAGAAAAAGTTACTGGTCGGGAATTCTAAAAAAATACCTCAACAACAAAGAAACCCCCTTCGATTTTTATGATCTTTCACTGAAAGTCAATTTTTCACCGCCATATATTGATGCAAATAGCAAGTTTAGTGCAAATCTCTTTTTGAGCAGCGATCAGGTAATAAATAGTGATCCATTGTTGGAAGATTACCACATAAGGAATAATATTGGTGGTCTCAAGTGGAGTAAAATTTGGGATGGTTCGCCACTCGTTTCAGATGTAGTCTTTTCTTTTTCGCATTATATGGCGAAAGTGGAACCCAATTTCAGCGGTTCGAAACCAAGAGAAAACAATGTAACCGACTTCACCATAAATGCCGACTTTGCATACATCTATGACAGCAAAGACCAGCTCCTTTTTGGTGTTCAGAACAAAAGCATCTCCACTTCCCTAAAACAGGTTAATCAGTTGGAGAGAGAAATCGATTTTAAAACTACGAAAAGTGCTCTCGCTGGTTACTTCAATTATCGATTTTTCCGTTGGGATGATGTAGGACTCGATCTTGGAATGCGCTTCAATTTTGTTTCGATGGCAGTAAAAAGACCATTTTTATTTGAACCCAGAATCAGTTTCACATATCTGTTGAATCGGCTCATGATATTTAAGTTCGCATTTGGAAGATATTCGCAGGAGATGGTCTCGCTTGCTAACGAAGACGAACTTATTTCAGTTTTTGAACCATGGGTGATAATTCCTGATAATATAACTGCTGCCGAAGCAACACACTTTATCGCAGGCTTCACTTCCTATTTTACAGATAAATTTTTGTTGGAAGTGGAGGCATATTATAAAGTAATGTCAAATTTAATTGAAGTGAATGATCAAAAATTTACATCGATTCAGTTTGATTTTAAGAATATTGATGGAAAATCGTACGGTATTGAATCTTCGTTAAAGTTCGATGGGAGCATCTTTTATGCCAGAGCTTCGTATGCACTCGGGTGGGCTGAAAAAATGGCTAAGGACCTTACCTATCCGCCAAGATATGATGTGCGGCACTCACTAAGTATTCTTGCGGGTATTAACCCAGGGGACAACTGGCAATTTACGGCTAATTGGGTTTTATCTTCCGGAATGCCGTTCACTCCCATAACAGGATTTTATAATAAACTGTTGCTGGATGGTACAACACCAATAGATATCTTTAACAGTTACGAACCGCAATCGATTTATGATTACAAAAATTCGGGAAGGTTGCCCTGGTATCACAGACTCGATTTCTCGATTACCAAAAAAATTCAAACTTCATTCGCAGATTTTACGATCGGTGCAAGTGTGATTAATGCGTATAACAGAGCGAATATCTATTATTTTGATAAAAAGACCGGAAAACGAATTGACCAGCTTGCAATTTTGCCGGCATTTTTTGTGAAAGCGGAGTTCTAAAATGAAATCGATTTTTCTATTTAGTATTGTTCTCTTTTTTGCACTCTCTGCTGTTGGATGTGAAGAAAGTTTTTCACCCCGGTCAGAGTTTAAAGAAGGTTATGTCCTTTATTCCATTACCGCAGGACAGGAAATAGGGAAGACAGTCGTTCCAAAAGTTATTCTTGCAAAAGTTTACGACGCCCCCGGCACAACGCCTCTTCTAAATACGGAAGACCCTGAAATTTCCGGTGCCAGAATTGAAATAAAATTCAGAGGCGATACCTACACGCTTCGCGATACTTCAATAGCTCGTGAAGACACTTCCAGATATAAAGGACCTCAAAAATTTTACTTCGGCAAACCGATCTCTCTTTATGCCAATGACACAATCACGATAACTGCAAGGTTACAAAATGGGAAGGTCATCTCATCGGGCACCAAAGTACCACAATATCTCCAATATGAGAGTTCGATCCCTTTTCCGCGTGGTTTTAATTCTGATGTTGATGCATTTAAATATGGTAAAAGTTGGACATTCTACTGGTCGTCCCAAGAGTTGAATCTCACATTCCCGAAAATGCGAATCTACTATTCAAAACTTATTAACAACAGAGAAGTTCCCGGTTCAATTGAAGTGCCCCTGCGAGTTATCAATAGGAATGGCGTCGAGACGCCGATTTACCCGGTAGCAAACAGAGATGAAGAGGCGAGTTATGAATTGGCTTCATTCGATTGGGCTATGAATAAAATATCGGAAGGTATTACAGATAAATCAATTGTTCGTGCCCTGCATGTAATCTTTGAAGCCACTGAATATGATGCTCCTCTGTCATTTTACTATTCGAGTGTGAATGGATTTCTCGACAATTTTAGCTTAAGACTCGATGAGCAGGTATTCACCAATATTTCCGGTGGATATGGACTTTTTGGTACCTACTTTACCACTACCTATCAGGAAGAGTTTGACTCAAGATATGTCTCGAAATTTGGCTACCGGATTAAGTAGGTATTAGGTACCTAATCAATTCTTTTATTAAATCTTAGTACGCTTATTCCAAGGATGACGATGCCGATGATGAACATTGCAGATAAATCCTGCCAATGTTCGGCAAATCCTGCACCTTTTAGTATTACTCCGCGGATGATCAAGATAAAATATTTAAGTGGAATTATAACACTTATTTTTTGAAAGATATCCGGCATGTTTTCCACGGGGAATGAGAAACCTGAAAGGAAAATAAGCGGCATCATCACACCAAATGTGGCGATCATCATAGCTTGTTGCTGCGTCTTGCTGAAAGTCGAAACAAGCAGACCCAATCCGAGTGTAGAAAGGATGTAGATAAAAGAACTAAAGAACAAAAACGCCACATCCCCCTTAACATCAATCCCAAATATCACTCTCATAGCAGTCAAGACCAATACCACAGTTACAAAACCGAGCATTACAAATGGAATTAACTTTCCGGCAATCAGTTGCCATGATTTTATCGGAGTAACGATTAATTGTTCAAGTGTTCCAATCTCTTTTTCTTTAACTATTGCGAGTGAAGTGAGCAACAGAGTAATTAAACTGAGAAGCAAACCCACGATGGATGGTACCATGAAAAAACGGGATTCGACCGCAGGGTTATACCAGATTCTATACTGAGAAGTAACTTCTCCTGTGGGAAGCTTTGTAATTCCTCTAAGTTTTAGTCGGTCATTCCCAATCTCACCGGCAAATTTTCCAACTACTTTGGCTACATATCCCGATGCAATAGAGGCAGTATTGCCATCACTTCCGTTAAAAATTGCCTGAACTGTAGCAGATTCCCCCCGGTTAATATCTTTCTCAAAATTCTTTGGAATTACTATAGCAGCAATAGTATTTCCTTCATCCATTTTTTTGTAAACTTCGTCATAGTTGTTTAAATAGTCTTTCACGACAAAATATGTGGAGCCGTCAAATTGTCGGATCAGTTTTCTGCTCATTTCTGATTTGTCAACATCATACACTATGGTCTTCACACTTTTAATATCAAGAGTCGCGGCATATCCAAGAAATATTAACTGCATTACTGGAGCAATCAGAATGATTCCGAACATCTTTGGGTCACGACGGAATTGCTGAAATTCTTTGATGATTATCTTTATCACAGTTTTCATGCTTTTCGCTCCTTCACTTTCGAAATGATTAATGAAAGTCCAAGAGTTACTCCGGTATATATGAAGAGATAAATCAATTCTTTGTAAAAAGTTGGCAAGCCCGTGCCTCGTAATATAATTGCTCTTAAAATTTTATTAAAAAATTTCGTAGGTGTAATATTTGTAAGGATTTGAATTAGAGGTGGCATACTGTCGATCTGAAAAACGAATCCTGATAAAAGAAGTGCGGGCAGAAGTGAAATAAACTGACCGAGTGTAAATGCCACCTGTGAGCTATTGGATACTACAGAAACGAGAATCCCGAGTGAGGTGCAAGCGAGAAGGAACACAAATGTAGTATAGACGAGATCAAAATAACTTCCCTTCGTTTCAACTCCAAAGAGGAAGTAACCAACAATTAAGATCATTATTGCATTCAGATAGGCGAGAACCAAATACGGTGTAATTTTCCCGATTAACAAGGAAAAAGGAGCGACAGGTGAAACTCTGATTTGCTCTATTGTGTTCCGTTCTTCTTCTCTTACAAGAGACAGCGATACACTTACCACAGCAGTGATAACCAGGATCATGGAAATGAGTCCCGGAACAAAAAAGAGGGAACTTCTTAGTTCAGGGTTATAAAGAATTTTCGGAGATATTTTTACAGGAGGATTTACTTTCATACCGGTTTTAGCGAGTTCCTCGTCTCTATATTTCGAATTGAACACACCGATTGACGCCTCTATGTAGTTTGACACAATCAAAGCTGTATTTGCATCAACACCATCAATTAGATATTGTACAGTTGCTTTTTCACCTCTTTTTAACTTCTCTTCAAACCGGCCGGGGATAGTAATAACCGCTACAACCCTCTTCTCATCAAGGAATTGTCTTATTAATGAGATATCGTGAATATAAATTGGTTTCGCAAAGTATTCGGTTGAAGCCATTTCGCTGATGAAACTTCTGCTTGAGGGTGAATGATCGAGGTCGAGAACAGCGGTTTTAATGTTTTTCACATCAAAATTTACTGCATATCCAAAAAAGGCAAGAAGAAAAACAGGGAAGAAAATCAGAATCCCAAAAAGTCTTTTGTCTCTTGTTAGATGCCTAAACTCTTTTTTAGCAATCGCAAAAACTGTTTTTAACATGCTAATACTTATTTTCTATCAAATGGATAAAAACATCTTCGAGAGAGGGGAGAATCTCATTTATTCCAAGGTCAAAGTCTGAAAAATTGGTTTTAAGGAATTGTATCGTTTCAGCATTGGATACTTCACTATTGGCTGGTATAAGATGGATTTTATCACCAAAAATTGAAATGTCGCCTTTAAGATTAGATGCGGAGATTTTATTCATCAATTCAACAGTTCTGGATGAACTTATTTCAATAACTCTCGATTTAATATAATTTTGTTTGAGTTCAGTCGGAGTACCTTCTGCAATTATAATTCCAGCGTTAATCAGGATAATATTTGCGCAGTATTCGGCTTCCTCAAGGTAGTGAGTTGTAACGAATACTGTAATACCTTCCTCAGACAGTGCGTTTATCAGTTCCCAAAACCCTCTTCGCGAAACAGGATCAACTCCGCTTGTTGGTTCGTCCAAAAAAACTATTTTGGGCTTGTGAATTACTGCTGTCGCCAAAGCCAATCTTTGTTTTATACCACCCGGGAGGCTGCCCGTTAAGGTCTTTTCTTTACCTCGCAACAGCGACACCTCAAGAGCCCATTTTTTCCTTTCTGCGAGTACACTTCTTTCTAATCCGTAAACACCGCCGAAGAAATTTATATTCTCTTCTACTGAGAGGTCGTTATATAAACTGAATTTTTGTGACATGTAGCCTATGTTTTCTTTTACCTTCTCGGGGTCTTTTACAATACTGTAACCCCCGACAAATGCATCTCCTGATGTTGGTTCCAGCAACCCGCATAACATCTTGATGGTGGTTGATTTCCCTGCACCGTTAGCACCCAGAAATCCAAAAATTTCTCCTTGTGGGATGGAAAAAGAGACATCGTCAACGGAGACAAAACTGCCAAACTTTTTTGTAAGATTTCTCACTTCAATGGCATTATGCATCAGTATAGCTTCTTTCCGATCGATTTTTGCAGTTTAAAATCTGAAAGTACAAGGTTGATTTTTGCTAATTGCAAATTTGTTTTTGCAGTAAATAAAACGGTATCCGCATCGAGCAGATCAGCAGCAGTTGCTACCTGAGCATTAAAATTCTCAAGAGTAACCCTATAGTTTTCCAATGCCTGTTCAAGAGTAATTTCAAAGTTTTTAAGCTTTGCATTTGCACTCGAAAACTGCAAATAATTTTGGTAAACTTCGTTTGAGATTGCATCAGTCAATTGTTGTTTCGTAGTGCTGAGACTGTTTATGCTTTCAGAAGCCTGATCGACTTTTGCGGAGGTGGCACCCCAGTCCCACACACTCCACTGTAAGTTTAGCGACACATCCCAGGTTGCTCTGAATTCTTCTTTTTGCGGAAAAATTCTCTGCGATGGATTTGTGTAGTATAAGTTGGAATTAAGCCAGATTTCAGGCAGGTAACCCGCTCGAGCGATATTCAGGTTCTCTTCGAGCACTTTTTTCTTGATTGCCAAAGATTTAAATTCCGTTCTATTGTTGTCAGCATTATCTTTTAGAATTTCAAAATTTTTATCTGTCTCAATACCGTTAAAAGTAAACTGCTCAATTTCAATCGGGGTGTTTACCGCTCTTCCAATAACCAGATTTAGTAGTGCTTTGGCACTGCTGATGGCAGTTTCAGCATCTATTTTTTTAGACTGTAAATTTGAAATCTGTACTGAAATCTTTAATATATCGTTTTTTGTAATCAATCCGTTGGTATAAAAATTGTTTGCATCAGAGAGCCTTTTTTCCAAAGCTGTTATGTTTTCAAGAATAATCGAATATTGTTCTTTTGCAGACGCAAGGTTAAAATAAGCTGAGATAATCTTAACTGCTTCATCATTTTTGAGCAGATCATTTTCTGTGCGTAGCACTTCCAATGAATTTTCGACACTTTTACCCATGGAAGAAATTTTGTGTCCGGTAAACAGAGGTTGAGATAGATTTAGTCGTAGAGCATAATTGTTCAAAATAGCCTCTTGCAAAACAATCGGCATGGGTGAAAATGGCACCTTAACTTCTGAATTGGGGACATCGCTCAGCCTCGAATATGAGGCAAGAAATTTTAGTTGAGGGAGTTTCATGGCCTCAGTCTCTTTTAGTTTCCCAAGATTTTGATTCAGAGCAGAGTTATTAAGAGCAATGACCCGACTGTTTTCCAATCCTGTTTTTATGCACTCTTCCAGACTCATTGTCTGTCCATAATTAATGGTTTCAAACAGAACCAGGAATAATAGGTGGTATATAAAAGTATCTTTTTTCATCTTGTTTTCGTTTGGTTTTCATTTACCAGGTGAATAAAAATATTTTCGAGAGAAGGAGAAATGGTTCTCGATTCGTTTATAGACATACTGTATTTTTGCAAAAGCGTGGCTACAGATTTCTTAAGCTCTTGTGGGTTACCGGTAAGAATATCTATTCTGTCACCAAAGGCTTGAGTTTCAATTTTAAAATTCTCTTTGATAATTCGAGTAACACTACGAATATCATCTGCATAAATTTCGAGAACTGACATATTCACAGTTGCTTTCACATCTTCCGGTTTACCAAGTGCAATTATTTCACCGTTATTCATCAAACCAATCCGTGTACATCTTTCAGCTTCATCGAGATATGGAGTGGTGAGAAGTATGGTAATTCCATCTGCCTGGAGTCCGGAGAGTATTTTCCAAAAATCGCGTCTCGAGACCGGATCAACCCCAGTTGTTGGCTCATCAAGAAATAAAATTTTAGGTTCATGAATCAGAGAGCACGCCAAAGCCAGTTTCTGTTTCATACCACCGGATAATTTATCGGCAAATCTGTCCTTAAATTTGATTATCCTCATCATTTCCAATAGTTCATCAGCTCTGGTTTCAAAGTTTTTTACATTATGTATATTTGCAAAGAAGCTGATGTTTTCATAAACTGTCAAATCGCCGTAAAGCGAAAATTTCTGTGAAAGATATCCGATATTATTCTGTATTTCTTTTTTTGCTGAAGTGATATCTTTTCCAAAGATCGTAATTTCACCACCTGAAGGTTTAGTTAATCCGCAAAGAACCCTCATGGTAGTGGTTTTTCCGGCACCATCAGGTCCAACCAATCCAAACATCTCACCTTCAGAGATATTCAGGTCGATTGAATTAACGGCAACAACTTCGGCATAATTTTTTTTTAAGGCATTTATCTCAATTATTGACATTATGCTAACCCTCGGAGAATCTTAAGTTGTATGGGCTTAAAATTTGATAAATGCATCAGCTGGCATCCCATCTTTTAATTCCTGATTTTGATTTTTTACTCTAACCTTGACTTCATAAACGAGTCGTGTTCTTTCATCTTCAGTTTGTATGTTTTTTGGTGTGAAAGCCGCCTCGGGGGAGATGAAGATAACCTTGCCAGTGTACGATTTATTTGGGTAGGTATCTATTTTTATGTCAACCGACTGTCCTGTCTTAACTTTTCCAAGATCAGTTTCCTGGACATATACTATCAAATCAAGTTCATCAATCGCCGAAATCTTAACAAGAGATGACATGGCACCCGCCACTTCACCTTTTTTTACATACTTTTTCACAACTTTTCCGGCTACAGGTGTGACTACAAAACATTTATCGATTGCATTCTTCAAAATATCCGCACCCGCTGAAGCTTCTTTCTTTCTTGCGGCAGCGGCTTTAATTTCTTCCGGCCTAACGATGGTTTTTACTTTTTGCAAGTTCTCTTTAGCCGCAAGATATTGGGAGCGGAGTACTTTAAGCCGGGTTTCTGCATCATCAAACTGTTTTTTGGTCATTGATCCGGCGGTGAAAAGGTTATTGATTCTCACAAAATCAGTTTCTGCTAACTGGATGTTGGCTTCGAGTTGTGTAATCACTTCTTCAGCTTGTTTGATATCTTCTTTCCGTGCACCACTCAAGAGAAGGCCATATTGAGCGTCGGCACTTTCGATAAGAGCACCGGTTTTTGCAAGTTGGAGTAGTAACCCCGAATCGTCAATTTTTACTATAGTATCATTTATTTTTACATCATCACCCTCTTCAAAAGGGAAGCTAACAACCAAGCCTGGGGTTTGTGAAGAAAGGGTTACGCTGACAGCCTCAAGATTTCCCGAAACTTTTATTCTGGTTGTGTCTTTTTCCTCCTTGCATCCAAAAAACAAGAAACTTAGGGCGAAAAAGAAGAGTAGGATGTTAATAGTTCTCATTTTGAAATACTCCATAAATCATGGTTGAAAATTCCTCTTTACCCTTTTCGGTAAGAATTGTGTTAAATAAAAACTTGTAAAAAAGTGAAAGTGACTCTTTTATCGAGTAACCTGTTTGCTCTAAGAATTCCTTCTTAAGAATCTCTCTAATTGATGCGATGAAGATTGTTACAATAAATACAACCGGATAATCTTTTATCAGCCCTTCTTTTTTCCCCTGTTCGTAAATTATTGAGATATTTTTTCTCATAATCGCACTTCGAAATTCATCAAATTCTCGCCACAATTCAGGCATATCACTCTGAAACTCTTTGAATAATGTGGTTGAAATCATCGCTGTGTCTGTCAGCATGTGTCTCAGGATAAAAACTAATTTTACGACTGAAGGGATATCCTTCTCCATTATCTCCCCGACAACAGAGGAAGCCTTACCGATAA
>CAYSJM010000022.1:21029-29875 GCA_964431385.1 uncultured Ignavibacteriaceae bacterium
TGGCTACCGGAGATTTATTAATGGTAGGGTATCTCGGCATATTCCAAATTGGAATTGCCTATGTAATCTTTAGTTATGGTATCAACAAGGTGGAGGCAATTGAAGCATCTCTCCTCGCGATGATTGAGCCTGTGCTTAATCCGGTGTGGGTGTTAATTGGTTATGGTGAAACCCCATCTACCTGGGCAATATTTGGAGGTGCGGTTATCGTGTTAGCCATCGGACTAAGAACACTGATGATCGAAAAAAGAAGACGACGAAAACCCGCTTTTTAGCAAGTTACATCCGGTTTAGGGTGATAGTCTTTCGATCTTCCACTCATTTTCATTTTTTGAATAAAGGATTCGATCATGTAATCTGTTTGGTCGCCCCTGCCAAAATTCAATTCTGGACGGAATAACCTTGTATCCACCCCAAAAATCGGGAAGTGGTATTTCCTGATCTTCAAATTTTACTCTCATTGTTTTAAACCTGTCTTCCAGATATTGTCTATCGGGCACCACTTCACTTTGTTTTGAAGCCCATGCTCCTATCTGAGAGTCCCGGGGTCTTGATTTAAAATACGCTTCCGATCCTTCGGTCGAAAGTTTTATTGCCTTCCCGCTAATTCTAACCTGTCGTTCAAGATCGAGCCACAAGAAGAGGAGTGATACATTGTTGTTTTGAGCTATTTCTTTCCCTTTTTCACTCTCGTAGTTGGTGAAAAAAATAAAACCGTCTTCCTCCAGCCCCTTTAATAAGACAGTTCTTGATGAGGGAGAGCCAGCCTGGGAGACTGTTGACAGAATCATGGCGTTAGGTTCTATCACATCGGCTGAGATAGCTTCATCGAACCAAATCGTGAATTGATCGACAGGATTATTTTTAATCTTATTTTCATCCAGCCCCATTAGCTGATAATTCTTTCTTAAAGCTGCTATTTGATGGTTATCAGGCTTTGGCATTTCTTTAGTTCCGTTAATTTGATTACTTTTCTTGTTTAAATTTTTGTTCTTAATTGAGAGGGCGAATCACAATTAAAAGAACAGATATATACGATAGACCATTCAAAAATAATAAGAGTATTGCAAAAATTATGAGTGAAAACGGCTCACCCAAAGATAAACAACATTTTATCGAAGAATTTGGCTCGAACAGTTGGTTTGTTGAGTACCTCTATGAGGAGTACAAACATAATCCTGCAGCAGTTCCTGAACAATGGAAGAAGTATTTTTCAGGCGAAACTTCAACAGTTGAATCTGAACCACAGGTAAGAACTACCGCTAAGGTGGAGAGTGCAACGGTTGCAAAATCGTTTCCGGTGCCACAACCACTTCCCGGTGACACAACAAAAATTATTGCCGGTGGAGCTGCAAAAATACTGCAGAACATGGAAAGTTCACTTACAATTCCCACTGCCACTTCCATTCGTAATATAGCAGTTAAGATTCTTGAAGAAAACCGTCTGCTTATCAACTCATACCTGAGCAAGGTAAGGGGCGGAAAGGTTAGTTTTACTCATATAATTGGGTGGGCAATAGTTCAGGCAACCAAATATTATCCATCGATGAATAACGCATATTCAGAGAAAGATGGAAAACCAATTTTGATTCAGAGAGAGCACATCAATCTTGGTTTAGCTATAGATGTTGAGCGAAAAGACGGCAGCAGAAACTTGATGGTTCCTAACATCAAAGCAGCCGATACAATGGATTTTAAGAAGTTTTTTGAAACCTATGAAGACCTTGTGAAAAGAAGCCGGTTGGGACAAATTGATCCATCGGAGTTTATGGGTACAACCATATCCTTGACAAATCCTGGTACCCTCGGTACGATATCTTCCGTCCCGAGATTAATGCCGGGGCAAGGGACAATCGTGGCTACGGGTGCAATTCAGTATCCTGCTGAATATGTGTCGATGTCTCCCGGAACAGTCTCCAGTCTTGGTATTAGCAAGGTTATGACTATTACCAGCACTTATGACCACAGAATTATTCAGGGAGCAGAATCAGGACTGTTCCTCAAGAAGATAAATGAAATGATTCTGGGTGAAAACGATTTTTATGAAGAGTTGTTTGACAGTCTGAAAATTCCTATGCTTCCACACAAGTGGCAAAGTGATTTGGAGTCTGCATACAGCAATGGATACACAAATTATGAGGAGATAGCCAAGCAGGGAAGAGTTCGTCAGATGATAAACATGTTTCGCGTTCGTGGACATCTGATTGCAACTACTGATCCTTTAGGCAAAAACACAAATTACCACCACGAGTTAGATCCGATATTTTATCAGCTCACAGTTTGGGATCTCGACAGGCAATTCCTTACTCATGATTTTGGCGGATATAAAACAGCTACACTTCGCAAAATACTCGAGAAACTTCATCGCACCTATTGCGAAAATATTGGTGTTGAGTATATGCATATTCAGTCGAGCGACGAAAAAGCATGGCTTCAAAACAGGATGGAGCCCGTTGAGAATAAACCAAATCTCGATAATCCAACAAAAAAGCAGATTTTGAACAAATTGATTGAAGCCGAGGGTTTTGAGCATTTTATTCATACTAAGTTTGTAGGTCACAAAAGGTTTTCACTTGAAGGTCTCGAATCAACAATACCGGCATTGGATCAGTTATTGACGATTGCTGCGGATAACAATGTGAAGGAGATTGTACTCGGAATGGCACATCGTGGAAGGCTTAATGTGCTTACAAATATTGTAGGAAAATCTTACGATTCAATCCTCTCTGAGTTTGAAGATATAATAGACCCAAATTCTTATGCCGGTTCCGGAGATGTTAAGTACCATCTTGGTGCTTACAACAAAGTTAAAACCAGAACAAGAAAAGAGATTGGAGTTTCGATAGCCTCAAATCCGAGCCATCTTGAATGGGTTAATCCCGTTGTTGAAGGAATAGTGCGTGCAAAACAGACTCGTACAGGCGACATAGAGAGAAGCCACATAATGCCGGTGCTTTTACATGGTGATTCAGCTTTTGCAGGACAGGGAGTTGTAGCCGAGACCATAAATCTTTCACAGCTTGCCGGGTATAAAACAGGTGGCACTATCCATATTGTGACAAACAATCAGATCGGTTTTACCACAACCCCTGAGGAAGCTCGTTCATCAGTTTATGCAACAGATGTTGCCAAAATTGTTCAGGCACCCGTTTTCCATGTTAATGGCGACGATCCTGAGTCGGTGCTTCATGTAATCAGAATTGCATTCGACTACCGTCAGAAGTTTAATAAAGATGTGGTTGTAGATATAGTTGGTTACAGAAGACACGGTCACAATGAGGGGGATGATCCCGGTTATACACAACCAATTCTATACGCAAAAATTAAAAAACACCCTTCAGTTACAAAACAATATGGTCAAAAACTTGTAGGTGAAGGTGTTATCACTCTCGATGAACTAAAGCAGATGGAGAGCGATTACAACAAAAAACTCGAGGATGCACTTCAAAAAGTTGCGAAAAGGAAAATTCAATTTAAAATTGATATTCCACTTGCTGTTAACAATGAAAAAATTGAAACAACTAAAAGAGAACACCAGACTGCTCTGTCTGAGGCAGAACTCTCTGAGCTTCTAATTAAAGGATCTTCACTTCCTGAGGGGTTCAATCTACATCCAAAATTGGTTAAATTCCTCGAAAAAAGAAAAGATATCGTCGCTTCGAATGACGGTATGGCAGATTGGGCAACGGCAGAATTCCTTGCTTTTGCATCACTCGTTAAAGAAGGAATTCCGGTAAGATTGAGCGGTCAGGATTGTGTAAGAGGGACTTTTACTCAACGGCACATGGCATTTACTGATGTGGTTTCAGGACTTGAATATTTCCCGATAAACCACATGTACCCAAATCAAGCGAGAGCTGAAATTTTGGATAGTAACCTCTCTGAAGCAGCGGTTATGGGATTTGAATATGGGTACAGCACGGCTGATCCGTTATGTCTTGTAATTTGGGAAGCTCAGTTTGGTGATTTCGTGAACGGTGCTCAAATTATTATCGACAATTTTATTGTGGCTTCAAAAGAAAAATGGGATACCCCCAATAATCTCGTACTTTTGTTGCCTCACGGTTTTGAAGGACAGGGTCCGGAGCATTCAAGTGCAAGGTTGGAGCGATTCCTCATATTATGTGCACAAGAAAATATGGAAGTGTGCCATCTATCAGATCCGGCTAACTATTTTCACCTCCTGCGAAGGCAGATGAAAAAAGATGTGTTGCGTCCGCTGGTTGTGATGTCCCCCAAGAGTCTTCTGAGACTACCCGAAGCAAGATCACCGAAACAACACTTCCTTGAGGGTACTTTCCGGGAGTTCATTGATGACACTTCAGGAGTGGATAAAAAGAAAGTGAAAAAAGTTCTCCTCACGAGCGGGAAAATTTACTATGAGTTGGATAAATTCAGAAGAGAAAATAATTTTTCTGATGTTGCGATCGTTAGAGCAGAACAGTTGTACCCTTTCGAGGGCGAAATGCTCGCCGGTATTTTGAATTCATATTCAAATCTTGAAGAACTTCTCTGGGTGCAGGAAGAACCTAAAAATATGGGTGCCTGGAACTTCTTGAGACCAAAACTCTACAAAGTGATCAAAAAAGATTTGAGTGTTCAGTATGTAGGCAGACCGGAGAGTGCAAGCCCTGCGGTTGGTTCCGGAAAGCTCGCCGCCAGGCAGCAGGAAGCTATTATCAGAACTGCATTCACAATGTTGTAATTATAGTGGGGACTGTGAGATCAAGCAGTCCCCATTTTTCATATTTTCTTTTTTCATGTTTTCATTTATTTTTAATCGAGATCGGATAATGAAACCCTTCTTCCTCAACTTAATTTCTCTCTTCATTTGTTTATTCACTATCAATTCCTTTGCTCAAGAGTTTATTCCCTCACAAGGGCTGAACAGTGATGATTGGGGCTACAATGAAATGGGGAATATTAACCGTGAAAAGTTGATGCCCTACCATATCAACGCCATAAAGAAAAATGGAATATCTAAAGAGTATCACCTTATCGATCAAGATACAGTCGCAATTTTTATTTATTCCTCCAAAGGTTTGCTGACTAAATCAGTAATAAATGCCGCGGATATTTTTGCAAAACAGTCGTTTGAGTTTTCCTTCAACGAAGATGATAAACTTGTTGGTGTTATCTGTAAAGCAGAAAAAGCTACAAAATTATCGGGTTACACTCGTGATTCTTCAGGACAAATAAATTCTATCTGGTCCCGTTATCCGGCAAAAGACAGCATTCAATTCAATTTCATTTATGCGAAGGGTAAACTGACAGAGACTGGTGACTACAAATTGGCTGGTGACAGGTTTCTTCATAAAACCAAAAAAACTGATGTTGTTATAGCTTACGATCTTAATGGAAGAGAAATTCTGAGCAATCGTGATGGCGGGCTAAGAATCGAAAACTCTTTTGACCGGCAGGGAAGATGGATTCAAAACAGGTACACTTACATCTTCGAACGGGATCAATTGTACTCAATCACCGACATTTCTTATAAAAATGACCTCATGCAAAAAATCGTAGAACGCTACCCGAATATTTATGCCTATGGGGATTCAGGGCTGCGGAACAGTGTGGAGACGGTAGTGAAATACGAAACGGGTTATTTGACTAAGAAGTAACTCGCTACAATTAGTCACCGAATTATAAAAACAAACCTTTTTAAACCACAAAAGCCTCAAAACAAACTGTTTTGAGGCTTTTCTATGTGGGCGTTCAGGGATTCGAACCCCGGACCCTCTGCTTGTAAGGCAGATGCTCTGAACCGACTGAGCTAAACGCCCTTTCCAAAAATTTTAGACTTCAAATTTAACGATTTTCCCGATTTTATACAAGTGTTTTCGTTAAAAAAGTAAAAAAACTTGAGCGAGCGACGGGATTCGAACCCGCGACATTCAGCTTGGGAAGCTGACACTCTACCGACTGAGTTACGCTCGCTTGTGATTCCAAATTTACGAAAAAATCATGGATTTTTCAAGAAATATTTTGAAAAACTCGTTCATTAATCCGGTTCTGTCGATAAAAATTTCCCTTCAAAAGAGTAAATTTGTGTTATTTGGAAAAAGAAATTATGCTCAAATCAATTTCTAATAATCGTCTAATACTTCTTTTATCATCGATTACATTGATCATCCATCTGTATGCTATATTGTTTGGTGGGTTTTCATATTTCCGTGACGAACTCTACTACATTGATTCAACAAGGCATCTCGATTTTGGCTATGTAGATCATCCACCGCTCTCGATATGGGTGTTATGGTTGATCACTTCCTTGCTTTCAGATGCGGTTGAGGTAGTCAGGTTGGTGCCTGCGATTCTCTCTGCCATTGTTGTATTCATTTCTTGCAAAACTGCACGGAAACTTGGGGGAGGGAATTTTTCATCTATTTTGACCGCACTCTCAGTAACTTTTATTCCCATTTTTATGGGGATGAGCTCAGTTTATTCGATGAATTCGCTCGATTATTTATTTTGGGCACTGCTTACATACCTCGCAATTGATATTTTGGATGATCCGCAAAACAGGAAGTTTATTATTTGGGGAATTGTCGCCGGATTTGGAATGCTCAACAAAATAAGCGTCAGTTGGTTGATAGCCGGATTTTTTGTTGCACTTTTCTTAAGTGAGAAAAGGAAACTTCTAAAAACTCCTTATCCATGGCTTGCAGGCATCATTGCTCTTCTCATTTTTTCCCCATATATCATCTGGAATGTAATGCATGATTTTGCACATCTCGAATTTATGCGAAATGCGGTAGCACAGAAATATGCTGAGATGACGAGGATACGATTTTTGACTGAACAAATTATGTTCATGAGTCCATTTGTGATTATACTTGCTCTTTGTGGGATTTGGTATTCAGCGTTCACAAAGGAAGGTCGAAAAAATATTGTTCCCGCCGCTATTTGGTTGACAACAATAATTATACTGCTTGTGAATTCTCACTCAAAACCCGAATATTTGGGAGCCGCATATCCTTCATTACTCGCTGTTGGTGCTGTTTTCCTCGAGAAAAAATTAAATCTTTCACGCTGGCTGCTGTATCCAATAAAGTATGTGCTTCCGACCTTGATTATAGTATCAGGAATTGTCGCCTTGCCTGCTGTCATTCCAATTCTCAAAGTTGAGGGCACAATAAAATATCTCAAAGTGACGGGATTAAATCCTAAATCGAATGAAGGTCATAAACTGACTCAACTGCACCAGTTTTACGCCGACATGCATGGTTGGGAAGAATTGGTGGAATCTGTAAAGAAAGTGGTGGATGCAATTCCTGGTAAAGATACTCTTTCGATCTTAATTGTTGCGAATAATTACGGTGAAGCCGGAGCAATAAATGTTATCGGTAAAAAATATAATCTTCCTTATTGCACCACCGAGCATAACAGTTATTGGATTTGGGGGTTCGAACGGGACAAATATGATGTATATATTTCGATCGGGGATTCTGAAGAAGATGTGAAATCGTATGCTGTTGATCCCGTTTTAAAGGGAATACACACTGCTAAGTATGCCATGCCTTACGAGTCAAAACTTAATATATGGGTTGCATATAAACTTAAATACCCGCTGAAGGAAATTTGGAAAGGTGCAAAAAAGTATATTTAAAAGGAATGAAATTTACCCCAGACGGTAATTTTCAGTTTCATTTCTTTTTAAGTTTATTGTAAACTGAACCCGGAGTAAAATTCCATTGTTACAATTCTAAACCGGTTCTCGTGAAGATAACCGAGTGTGGAAAACAAACAATGAAAAGGAGACTATATATGAATTGCCCGGTATGTAAAGAAACTAAACTTGTGATTTCAAACAGAGAAGGTGTTGAAATAGACTACTGTCCCGATTGTCGTGGAGTGTGGCTTGACAGGGGAGAGCTTGACAAAATAATTGAGAGATCGGCACAGGTTTCCTCTCCATCAAGAGATGACAATCGCCGCGAATCATATCGTGAGAAAGATGACGATTACAGAGATAAAGATCGGAACTACGACAGAGATAGAAAATATGATGGTGGTGAGTATGGTTATAAAAAGAAAAAAAGAGGTGGATTCCTCGATGATATCTTCGATTTTTAGGAGATGTATTCCTAAGTTTATCTCATCATCAGAAATCATTTATTCAAAAAAAGAGGCTGTCTCGATTGGGGCAGCCTCTTTTTGATTTTAAAAACTTATTTTTTCCATTTTTCAAGAAGTGATTTCATCGCATCAAGATCGAAGGGTGGATTTTTCATCTTTGCAGCGAGATCGAGTGCTTTTTGCATTGTCGAAATTGCTGAAGCCTTCTGACCTGCTTTCTCAAGCAACTGGGCTTTAACTTTCAGGTTATTATAGTTCTCATCAATCATTATTGAGATATCGATATATTTCATCGCCAGATCTAAATCTTTACCTGATTTTAAAAGATAATCTGCACCTCTGAACGAAGAAGACCAATTTACATCTGTCTTGAGCTTATCTGTGATATTTTTGTGACTGTCAAAAGTTATATCAAATCCAATTTTCACATCAGCCCAAGCGATTGTTAATTTTGCTTTATCGTTATCGACGGTTTCAAAGTTAAATGTTAAAAGTTCGACGCTGTTCACTTTTTCCGGAGTAACCTTAAAACGGACAGCATCGTTCGCCGGATTATAATTTCCTGAACCCCAAAGATTATTATCTTTTGAAAGAATCACAGTCCATTCAGTTTTACCGGGGATAGTAAAAATGCCGTAAGTACCAGCCGCAACTTTTGCTCCACCAACAGTGGCATCGTGACTTAATGAGATGGTTGTGCTGGAGTTTGCACCTGTTCTCCAAACTTGATCCCAAGGCAAGAGTTCTCCAAAAATTTGTCTCCCTTT
>CAYSJM010000022.1:29975-46759 GCA_964431385.1 uncultured Ignavibacteriaceae bacterium
CTGTTCTCCAAACTTGATCCCAAGGCAAGAGTTCTCCAAAAATTTGTCTCCCTTTAACAGATGGACGGGAATATTTTACTGTCACCTCACTTATTCCTATAACTTGATAAACTGAAGCGAGGGGTGAAGCTGCCGGGGTAGCGGGTGCCTGAGCATTAATGGAAATTGTGGTGATAAGGAGGGTAAATAACAGTGATGACAAGAACTTTTTCATTAAGTATCCTTTATTAGTGAATAATATAATAACAAATTCTTTATTGGTTGGGTTCAATGGTGCTTTGGAATTCCTTATTAATTCGCCTTTTTTACGCTTTTTATTATTGAATTAACTTCTCTCCCATATTTCTTTACTGTTTCGTTTGCTCCCCAGGCTGCGATTAGCATGGATAAATTATCTGCAGGAACATCAATCACTCCGGCAATCAGGTGGACACCATCAGAATTTCCATTAAATAATTTTGACTGAAGATCATTGATATTTTCTTCCTGTATCTGATCGGTTTTCAGATTGTTAATTTCCAAGTTCAGAATCTTAGTAGCCTCGGCTGTAGCTTTGTCAAGATCGTCGTTATTGAGAAGATAAAACTGCACAAGAAATCCACCTTCTTTTGGGAAAGCAGTGATACTTTCTTCATCGGTTTCTAAAATCCACCCTTGTGGTAATTGGAAATCAATTTTAGCAGCGTCATTTGTGTAGGTTTCGCCTGCCTCAATTTGTCCCTCGGTATTGGTGACAGAAGAATCGGAACCCGATTTGTTGGCGGGGTTGTCAGACTTCTTGCATCCGCCAACTATAACCAACAAAACAATTAATACTGATAGATTGAATAATTTTAACACAAAACTCCATGCTTAAAATGACAAAAAAAAACCGGATTGTTAATTTAAGCAATCCGGTTTAAAAAACGATTCTAGTTGAAAATTACTTCACAGGTTTGATGTTTTTGAAGATATAATCTAGCTCTTTTTCATATTTTTTCAATGCTTCAGGAGCTGCATATGCATTGATGAACATGGTGGTTTTTTCAGCAGGAGTATCGATAAGTCCTAAATAAACTTCGAGACCATCAGCGGTACCCTCTATATATCTACCTTTCATACCATTAATCTCTTCATCTTTTGCTTCACCTAATTTAAGGTTCTTCAATTCTGAAGCGAGTGCTTTATCAACTTCTGCCAGGGCAGCGTCAAGAGCATCAGCTTTGATTATTGTGAAGTTCACAGCAAAAAGGCTATCAGCAGAATGAGCTGTCATGCTGTTTTCGTCAGAAGTATAGTACCATCCTGCAGGAAGTGCAACACTGACTTTAGCTGCTTCGTTTGTAAAAGTTTCACCTTCAACAGGTTTTTCTGTTTTTGGTGCAGCAGTTGAATCAACCGGTTTATCAGCAGGTTTGTCTTTTTTTCCGCAACCACCAAGTAACAAAGCTACTGCAAGAATGGCAACGAGTGAAAAATATTTAGACATGGAGTCTCCATTAATTTATTGATTTGGTTTATTAAATTTACAACAGTAAGTCTGCTGTAACACTTTTTTCCTGCTTCCCATTACCAAAACAGGGGAATGGTAGATTAAAAAACTCTAATTTTAGTAAAAATTGGAATAAAAACAAGAATTAGTGGCTTATAGAAGTCACTTATTAAGGTGTTCGACAATTTTCCAGTTAAGGCTTGAACCTTCGTGGATAACTTCAACTCTATAAACTGCTTCACCACCCGGTTCCTCAGTTTTGAGTATTCCTTCGTATTTGTTCTCTTCTTTTGGGGTGACGGTAAACTCTTTAACAGTTATCCCTTTTTCTTTAAATTGGGGACTGTTTGCCATATCTTCTTTAACTTTTTCAGCAACTTGTTCCGGAGAAAGGCTGCAGGCTGTTAAAAAAAGAGCTGCGAGAATGACCGTAAGAGTGCGGGTCAATGTTTTGGTATTCATGGGGGTTTCCAATAATATATGATTAAAAAGCGATTAAACGAAAATAATTAGTTTCGGGTATTAAAAACTAAAATAACGGAGCTTAATATACAGTATCTGAATAAAAAACCAAATAACTTTTTACTGAATTTGCAAATTATTTTTTATAAAAATGAATGGGTAAGGGGATTGTTTTTGCTACAGGGGAGAGAGACTGCTTTTGCGGTGTGGAAGGGCGAAATAAAATAATGACTGCTAAACTAAAAACTGTTCAAATTGATCGTTTTAGCAACTTTATACTTTGTAAATTACTCAAAATAGCTTATTTTTGAAGTCTGTATCTGGCGCGTTCGTCTAGCGGTT
This sequence comes from uncultured Ignavibacteriaceae bacterium, assembly GCA_964431385.1. Lineage (GTDB taxonomy): Bacteria > Bacteroidota > Ignavibacteria > Ignavibacteriales > Ignavibacteriaceae > UTCHB3. Next base: position 32,251 of record CAYSJM010000022.1, read on the forward strand.
CAGGACGCTGCCCTCTCAAGGCAGAGATCACGGGTTCGAATCCCGTACGCGCTACAAAAAAAAACCTGTAATGCACATGCACTACAGGTTTTTTCGTTTAAATGGACAGCTTTATTTTAGAAGTGTCATCTTACGGGAAAGTGATTTACCATTTTGTGATACGGTATAAATATAGATTCCCGATTGTAAATTGGAAGCATCGAAGTTGATTTTATGCGATCCTTTTCCAAGTTCTTGTTTTAGCGGTTCGGTTACAAGTTCACCAAGAATATTAAATATTTTTACTGATACGAATCCATCTCTCTCCAAATTAAATGAAATTGTGGTTGAGGGATTAAATGGATTTGGGTAATTTTGATCAAGAGTAAATGCAACAGGGGAACTCTCTTTCTCCTCAACAGAAGTTGGAGTTTTAAGATATTTCCAGATTCCACGATCGATGGTGCCTGCATAAAGCACATCTCCGGCAGCTTCAAGAGCCATAACATCAAGATTTTGTGGAACGGTAAATTCACTCTGCACCCAGGAAGTATCTTTCAATCTGTACATTGTACTTCCCTGATAGTAATAAGCAAAGAAATGACCAAGATAGTTAAAGTATTTAATGTAGAAGAGGTCGAGCTGTGAGTCAGGCAGCCCATCTTTATAATATTGCCATTGAATACCGTTATCAGTCGAAATTGCCAATCCACGATTGCCGCCAAAAACAATCGAATCTCCAACTACTTTCATCGAAGTGAAGTAGGTACCCGCGGGGAAATTGTTAGATATTCTCTGCCAGTTTGATCCGTTAAGAGTATAAATGCCTTCAATAGTTCTGACTACCACTCTGGATGCAGAAGCCTTCATCTCGACGATTGGAGCTGGTACTCCGGCTTCCTGGACGAGACCTGAACTGAATACAGACCAGGTTGCACCATTATCAGTTGAGCGATAGACACCACCTTGTTCCCAGACGGGAGGTAGATGATCTCTGCTTCTTGTGCCATGAAATCCTGCATAAAGAGTATTGCCTGATGCAGCAACCGCATGAATTTTGGAAACATGAGTTTGAGGGATGCCACCGTTAAGTGTTGACCATGTGTTACCGAAATCGCCTGAGCGAATCACCCCAAGGCTGTTGTAACCATAAACCAGGTTGTTTTGAAAAACCGGTGTCCCGATATATGGAGCGATTGAATCCCAATTATTTCCGCCATCGGTTGTTCTGTATAAGGAGGTACCATAAAGTGAAAAAACAACATTTTCAGACATTACGATTGGGGCGGCAGTTGATGCAATCAACCCATCGGTAATTGAAATCCACTCATTTCCTGATTTTCTCATGATTTTGCCTGAAGTGGAAACAGTAAGTTGTCCCTGGTAAAATGTATAATCGTTTACAAATGCCGGAGCATTCAGATTATTCCAGGTAGTACCATCGAACTTGAATAAACCGGAGTTGTCACCTACAACAGAGAGATAAAAGTTACCGGAGATGTATTTTAGTGCATTAAACGGAATAACAGCCCCACTTCCGAGTTGAAGTCCATCCGAAGATGCAACCCATTCTCCGGAAATATTCTTTGTATATACTCCTGCATCAGTTGTCAGAAGTTCTGTACCATTTTCCAAGGCTACAGCGGTAACTTTTTCGTTGTTTTGTGGGGTAAAAGCAACATTCCACGATTGGCCCTGATCTGTAGATTCGAGCAGAATAATTGATTGGGGTGAATTGTCGGTAAAAGCATCTATCCAGATTTTCCCTCCGGAAACAAAAAGATTCATTGCAAAAAATATCTGTCGGTTTTCATTATTCAGTGTAAAATTTTTGTTGACATTGAATGCAGTCCAGCTATTTCCGAGATCAGAACTTGAAAAGACTGAATCACCCGACGCACCGATCACATACATTTTCCCGGCAGAAAGAATGGGGTCAGTATTTAGTGTTTCGGGGATAACTCTTTTTACCCACGAAATGCCGTTATCTGTGGTTACAAAAACATAGCCATAATTGATTCCGATAACAGCGTTACCATCCACAAGTAGAGTATTTGCCGTTATTGCCTGCTGGGTGGGAGCCCAGTTTGTGCCATCTGAAATAAACACACCACCATTTCCGGTGCTTGCGAACAGGTGGTTACCCGAAGATGCAACTGACTGAAAGTATCCACCCCTTATTCCATTGGTCTGTGACCACTGTGGAAAAAGTAGTGTTGATAAAACGAGAAAGAAGAGGCCTGCTTGGATTTTTTTCATATAGTTGAGTCCATTATTAAAAAAAATATTGATGTGATGACGAAAAATAAGTCTGCAATATTTATGTTGTAAAGATATTATTATGTTTGGTTATTATATGTGATAGAAGTACTACAATAGATTATAGATGCATTCAGGTTAGATATTTTTATAAAAGAGATGATTTTTCAGTTCGTCCAATTATTTAACCGATTGTCAAATAATATCAGTAGTAAGAAGTATAATTTGTAACTTGCTCTATTAATAAAAATGGATTTTCAATGTTAGAAATAAGAAACATAAGAAAAGAGTTTAAGAATGTCGTTGCAGTTGACGATATCTCATTCTCGGTAGAGCCGGGAAAGATATTCGGATTGCTCGGTCCAAATGGAGCGGGTAAGACTACCTCAATAAGAATGATTCTGAATATAATAAGACCTACATCCGGTGTTATCTCGATAGATGGTAAACCGGTTGGGAGAGATTTCCACAATGAGACAGGTTATCTCCCCGAAGAAAGAGGTCTTTACAAAAAAAGCAGTGTGCTCGATATTATAAAATATTTTGCAACTCTTAAAGGACTTAATTCTTCCGAGGCTGAGAAAACAGGTAAACAGTGGTTAGAGAGGTTGGATATCCCCGACTATAAAAAGAGGAAAGTGCAAGAACTTTCAAAGGGAAATCAGCAGAAGGTACAATTTATCATCGCTGTCATTCATAATCCAAAGATATTAATTCTCGATGAACCATTCAGTGGATTCGACCCTATAAATCAGGAAATGGTGCGAGACGAGATACTTCGCCTGAAAAATGAAGGAAAAACCATTGTTCTTTCGACACATCAGATGGACATGGCGGAAAAAATGTGTGAATCAATTTTCCTTATAAACAAAGGAAAAGAGGTTTGCAGTGGTCCGATAAATCTGGTAAAACGGAACTTTGGTAAAGAATTCATTAAAATTGAATATGAAGGAAGTGGCGAATTTATTAAAACCCTGCCGGAAGTGAAGACAGCCGACCTGTACGGAAATTTTGGTGAAATTGAGTTAAATGAGGGTGCCAATCCTTCTGAAGTATTACCAATATTGTTCAAAAATATGCAGTTAAGAAGTTTTTCGATTGAGGCTCCTACTCTTAACAGGATATTTATAGATACAATTAAAAAGATCGGAGAATAAGATGAAGAAAGCGTTCGAAATTGCTAAATGGGAATATCTTCAGAAAGTTCTCTCGAAAGAATTTCTGATCTCGGTTATTTTAACACCGGTCATTCTCGTCGTTTTTTCAATTCTACCATCATTGCTTGCGGACAAAGATTCAGATGCCCCAAAAGCGATCACAATTCTCGACTCTACACATCTTTTCGAGGACGCACTGCGTGTGCAACTCGAAAAAGAAAAGTTGGAGGATGGGCAACCAAGGTATCTCATCCCAAAAAATGTTGTACCTCCGGGTGATGTTGCGTTATCTAAGAAAAGATTAGACGATTCAGTTTACAACAAAAAGGTACTTGAAGGATATATCTATATATACGATAAAAAAGACACCGGAATCCAAATTGAATATCGTAGCAAATCGATGGGGAATTTTCGTGATTTAAGAGTAATCGAAAATGCTTTCAACAGTATAAGAAGAGAGCATTTATTGGTAAATAAAAATATCGAAAAGAGCCTTCTCGACTCACTCACTCATGATGTTGGACTCCGCTCTGTAAAAATTACACTCGAAGGTGCGGAGGAGATCAACTTCCAAACCCAGTTTTTCTCGACCTTTATAATTATCATGGCACTTTTCTTTATCATAATGTTCACGGGTGGATCACTCGTTCGGAGCCTTGTGGAAGAAAAATCGAACCGACTCATTGAGATTATCCTTTCGAGTTGCCGACCTGATGACTTGCTTTATGGTAAAGTTATGGGGTTGGGGTTATTGGTGCTCACTCAGATGGGTATATGGGCACTCCTCGCATTTGGATATGCAGGCCCGTTAATTGCAACCTCGGCAGCATTTCAGAATATTCATATTGTTATAACATACTTCTTGCTCGCATTTATGTTTTATGTATCAATCTTCGTTGGTGTCGGTTCCGTAGTGAACACAGAACAGGAAGCTCAACAGATTACTACATATCTTACGCTGCTTGTCCTGTTCCCGGTAGTTCTCTTGATGCCGATTATCCAAAATCCTGATCAGGGATTGGTCAAAGTATTCGCATATCTTCCTTTCACATCACCACTTGTGATGATCGCCCGAATGAATGTGGCACAAATTCCGTTGTATGAACACCTGATTGCGATGGGAATTTTGGTTTTGAGTATCTTTATTGTAATTAAGATATCGGTAAAGATTTTCAGAATCGGTATCCTTTCTTACGGCAAGGTACCTTCAATCAAGGAACTAATCAACTGGATGAAATACGATTCTTAGTCAGTTATGATGTTAAGTTGATCATTATATTTGCATTATGATGATTGATATTTTTGTAATGATATTAACAGGCGGAGGCATCTCCGCCTTGTTTTTTAAGTTTTATTCAGGTTTCGAGAGATACAGATATCGGAGGGAGACCGATTTTTTGTTTCCTGCCTTATTGGGTGGAGCAATTGCCGTGCTTTTAACGATCGGGATACAATATGGTATGTCGCAATTTTATGAAGTGGCATCAATCATGTACAGGGGTCATTTTCGGTCAATATATGTATCACCTTTAATAGAAGAGATTGCCAAGGGCGGGGTTACACTAATTGCGATAAAACTGATGAGAAGTGAAGAGATACTTGACTCACTTTTCCTCGCGATAGCAATTGGACTCGGATTCGCATTTTTTGAAAATTCGTTATATGCATCAACAGCATTTGGTGACAGGAGCATTGCCGGTATAATGCTGGAGCGAACTATGGTTGTCGCACCGATGCACAGCATCCAAAACTTCCTCTTCATACTTCTTTATATTTTTATTTCAAGACTCATCAAGAATAAATTTCTCGTTTTCCTTCTTGCTGCACCATTTCCCGCAATTTCACACTCGATCTGGAACTACATCGCCCTTGAAACTGGTGCCAACATCGTTAATCTTACTTTGATGATCATTATCAGTCGTACAATTATATACTTAATCAGGGTTGAAAAGGAAAATTTTATTGAAGTGTCAATAAACGAGCTTGCGAATAGTGAACCTGAATCAGAAGATGAATTGCGACTATCGTTTATCAACGGTTACAAAGAGAAGAGTGCACAATTTCGACAGGTTCAATCCGATTTTACAATTTTTCTGATCGACTTTGTTATCTCAAAAATAAAAAGAAAAAAGGATTTGTAGGGCTGAATTCTGATAAGACTCACAATGATTGAAAAAAGGGAGTGCAGGAAAAGAATTATCAAAATAGAACATTTAAATTCAAGGTTATTTCCTCAAATATGATTAATTTGAGGAGATAAAAAACATAATTCAAGTCTGTTTCCAAAAGTCGTAATTATGGCAAATAATCGATCTGATTCCGTCTCATTTCCAAAGTCGGGCAATTATTTCCTCGACAATTTAATAGTGGCTTTGGTTTACCTTTTAATTGCCAGAGTAAGTTTACTTCTCGCCATTCCCGGTTCAACGGCAACCCCTGTTTGGCCTGCTTCCGGAGTCGCTTTGGCCTTTTTCCTCATGCACGGATTTCGTATTTCACCCGGTGTGGCTGCAGGTGCATTTTTTGCCAATCTATGGACAATGTTGTCCGGTGATCTTTCAAATGGTTACCTTGCTCCCGTAATGGTGGGGATAATTACTGCAACAGGAAATACACTTGAAGGGGTAGCGGGTTATTGGTTAATCAAGAAATTTGCGATATTTGAAACTTTGTTCATGAGAGTGAGAGCCGTTGTTGGTTTCACGCTAATTGCATTTTTTATGTCGGTAGTAAGTGCGGGAATGGGGCCGACATCTTTTTGTGTTGCCAAGCTTGCAGAGTGGGATTTCTTCCCAACTTTTTTTCTCACCTGGTGGCTGGGGGATGTAACAGGGATAATCATTTTTGCTCCGGCGGTTTATTCCCTCTTAAGGTTGAATTGGGTAGAGTTTAAAGCAAAAGAAATGGTAGAAGCAGCTTTAATTTGTTTTGCTTTTGCAATCATGTCCCTCCTCCTTTTCAAAACAGAACCAATTCATATCTTATCACTTTTGATGCCGTTTGTATTTTTTCCATTGATTATTTGGACTGCACAAAAGTTTAATCCTCTTGCCGCCTTTATCAGCATTGCGATAATATCCATTGTTGCAGTGGAGGGGACAGTTACAGATCATGGTCCATTTATTAAAGATACAAGGAATACATCTCTTCTGCTACTGCAAGGTTTTGTGAGTATTCTTGGTTTTACAGCACTTTCATTCGCTGCAGCAACGAACGAACGGAGATTTCATGCAGAAAAAGCAATAAGAAGTGCAAATGAACTGAGGGCAGTTTTTAGAGTGTTACCTGATTTTTACTTTAAATACTCGAAGAATGGAATAATTATTGATTGTTACACAACAAATCCCACCTTTCATTTGGGGGATACAGAATTATTAAAAAATAAACCGGTTTCAGTACTCTTTACAGAGGAAAATTGGGCATTATTGAAACCTGTATTGTTTAATTTTAGTGAAAATGACAAGATTAAAGAGTTTGAGTTCATTTCGAAGGTTTCAGGGGATTCGAGGGATCTTGAAATTCGGCTTTTTAATTTGGAGGAAAGTGATGAAATTGTAGCGGTAGTTAGAGATATTACCGAAATTAGAAGTCGGGAAAAAGAGGTAAGGAGTGAAAGGAAACTACTTCGTACTTTGATTGACAATATACCCGATGCAATTTATAGTAAAGACAAGGAACTCAGAAAAATAATCGCGAATCCCGCTGATCTATATAATATGCATCTGGAATCTGAAGCGGAAGTCTATGGGAAAACCGATCTCGATCTTCATCCGCGCGAACTTGCGGAAGGATTTATGGCGGATGATCGTAGTGTGATAGAATCAGGGCAGGCAGTGATTAATAAAGAAGAATTTGTATTGGACAAAGATGGCGAAAAAATTTGGCTTCTTACTTCAAAGTTACCGCTGAGAAATGATGAAGGGGAAATTGTGGGGCTTCTTGGAATTGGGAGAAATGTAACCGAAAGCGTTAAATCCAGGGAAGAGATACAAAAATTGAATGCAGAACTTGAAGAAAGAGTGATTCAGAGGACCCAGGAACTTGATTCTAAGAATAAAGAACTCGAAGCGTTTTCTTATTCTGTTTCGCACGATCTTAGGGCACCACTTCGTCACATAAGCGGTTATGTTGATCTACTTTTTAAGAAAGAAAAAGTCAATCTTTCTGAAAAAGGTGAACATTATCTGAACTCAATAGCACTCTCCTCGCGTCAAATGGGTGAGTTGATAGATGACTTGCTTCAATTCTCAAGAACGGGTAGAGCCGAAATGAGAGCAGCTTTCATTGATATGAACGGGATGATAAAAGAAGTTGTAGATATGAGTATGAAGGGGCAGAAAGAGCGAAACATTAAGTGGGAAATCGCACATTTACCTGAAGTTTACGCTGATATCTCACTCATCAGGCAGGTATGGGTGAATCTCTTAAATAATGCAGTAAAATTTTCAAAAAATCAACCTTCAACCGTAATAAAAATATCGTTTGAAGAGACCGATACAGAATTCATTTTTAGTGTAAAAGATAACGGTGCGGGTTTTGATATGAACTACTCGCAAAAACTTTTTGGTGTTTTCCAAAGGCTCCACTCGAAAGAAGAATTTGAGGGGACGGGTATTGGTTTGGCGAATGTCCAAAGGATTATCCTCCGACATGGCGGCAGAGTTTGGGCTCAGGCTGAACTTGGTTTAGGGGCTGAATTCTTTTTCTCACTTCTCAAAAAACAAAGGAAACAAAATGACGATGCTTAAAACAATCTTGCTTGCAGAAGACAATCCGATGGATGTCGAATTGACACTGGAAGCATTGAATGAACACAATCTCGCTAACCAGGTTATAGTGCTAAAAGATGGTGTGGAAGTGATGGAGTATCTTAATTTTAAGGGGAAATATGCTGACAGGAGTCCAGAACCACCGGCGGTGTTGCTTCTTGACATAAAAATGCCCAGAATGGACGGTATCGAAGTGCTTCGTGCTATCAGAGAAGACGACAGATTTAAAAAACTCCCGATTGTAATGTTAACTTCATCGAGAGAAGAACCTGATCTTAAAACCTGCTACGAACTTGGCGTTAATGCTTATGTCGTAAAACCGGTTGATTTTAACGAATTTATTGAGGCTGTAAAACAGATCGGAAACTTTTGGGGAATCCTGAATGAGTTGCCGATGAATCATATCTAAGGAAATCTGATGATTGACCCTAACAGAAACAAAGTAAAGATTCTGCATCTCGAAGATTCCCAATACGATTCTGAACTGATTGCAGAACTCGTCTCAGATGAGGGCTTTGAGACAAAAATGAACCTGGTAACTTCGCGCGAGGAGTACCTGAAAGCATTAGAAACTCCCGATTATGATTTGATTTTGTGCGATTTTATGCTTCCCGGTTATAATGCATTTGGGGCATTGCAAGACCTGTTAAAAATTACAACCCTCATCCCGTTTATTTGTGTATCCGGTTCGATTGGTGAAGAGACAGCTGTCGAACTGCTAAAAGCAGGAGCAACCGATTATATTCTGAAAGACAGACTTGCCAGGTTACCCTTAGCAATCGACAGGGCACTCGAACTTGGGAACGAGAAAAAGCTGAGGGTTTTAACACAAAAGCAACTTTCTGAAAGTGAAGCTCAATATAGAGACCTCTATAATAATGCGGTGATGGGGCTCTACAGAACAAATCATAAAGGGAAAGTATTGCTCGCAAATCAGACTCTACTTCAGATGGTGGGCTACACTTCGCTTGAGGAGTTGATGCAGATTAATGTAGAGGAACGAGGATTCGAAAATTTTAATGAAAGAAGAATTTTCCTCGACATTATTTCAAAACAGGAAGAGATTAAAGGTCACCAATCGAAGTGGATGAGGAAAGACGGCAGTTTTATTTATGTGAGAGAGAGTGCTAGATTAATAAGAGACACCGACGGAAGTCCTCTTTATTATGACGGAATTGTTGAAGACATTACAAAACAGAAAATTGCAGAGGACGCACTTAAAGAGAGTCAGCAACTTTTTCATACATTGGCAATGGTTTCACCCGTTGGAATCTTCAGAACTGATGCCTTCGGATCGACAACTTATGTAAACCCGCGTTGGTCAGAACTTTCTGCGATTCCTTATGAATCAGCTTTGGGATATGGCTGGTTGGATGGAGTTCACCCCGAGGATAGAAATATACTCGCAAAAAATTGGGAAGAATGTTCAAAAAAAGGACTTAAGTCGATAGCACATTACCGATTTGTTAAACCTGATGGTGAAATTGTCTGGGTGATGGGGAACTCAGTTCCTGAAATTGTTGATGGAAAGACAATTGGTTTTGTTGGAACAATAACAGACATCACTCAGATAAAATTGTTTGAAGAAAGTTTATTGATAGCAAAAGATAAGGCAGAGCGGGCAAACAGTCTTAAGGATGCTTTCATTAACAATCTGTCGCACGAAATTAGAACCCCATTAAATGGAATAGTCGGGATGGCAGGGATAATTCAGGAAATTTTTGAGGAATCTGCATCTCCTGAAGATCTTGTCTATTTTAACTCTCTGATTAAAAGCACACAAAGACTGATCAATACAGTGGAAATGATGCTTTTAATGTCACAGTTACAAATCGGTGACCATGAATCGAGACCGGAAAACACAGGACTAAAAGCGATAGTAGAGAGAGTGACCAATGACCAAAAAGATTCCTTTATCGAAAAAAAGATCGAACTTTCAGTTGTAAATAATATTCCTGATGATTCAATTTTTGCAGATCCTTCTGATGTGATGCATATAGTTCATTATCTTTTAGACAATGCTCTTAAATATACAAATGAAGGGAAAGTCGAGATCACACTTTTAAAATCAGAAGAATATGGCGTCGGATTTTCTATAAGTGATACGGGGATTGGAATTTCTGAGGATTATATTCCTGATCTTTTTGAGCCCTTCATCCAACAGGAAATTGGTTACAGCAGACCTTTTGAGGGATTGGGTCTTGGTTTACCAATTGTTAAAAAATTGATTGATAACAATAAAGGTAAAATCGAAGTTTTATCAGTCAGGGGCAGGGGCACCACTTTTACCGTCTGGTTTCAGGGGGTGTGAAAGGATTTTGCCATTTTCCTAAAAATTACTTAACTTGCTCTTTCCTTTAAATTTATTCAATTTTCTTCGGATCAGATGCCTCGAACCGTAACCGTTCTGTTTTATGTCGATAAACCGGTTTTTAATTTGTTCGCAGTGGAGGAATTTCCAAATTTTGACAAATACAATTCCTCACTTCTGAGAAGAAATCTCCTTATCAATCAGATCGAGATAGTCAGTTCTCTGGGACCGTCATTTAGAACTATGGCGATTTTCCATCAATTTGATATAAGTGCGGAGAGACTGGATGAGTTGGAGCGATTTGAACAATTGGAGATGTTGTTTTACGAAGAGGGAAACGAATCTCAGGTTATTCGTGAAATTTTGGAAGATTCTTCTGAATCCAAATCTTTGATATTGATAGTGAACCCATTTGTTATGGGCCTAAAACCTGAGGACTACCAAAATATAATCAGGCAGGTGGATTTAGAAGACAATATCGTCTTCGTTTGTCGCTCTCAAAACGGATATATATCTGCTGTTGCACTCAATTACTTCGAGACAAATCAGTCAAATTTAATGTTGAACATGTCGAATTCGTATGATAAATTTCTCAAACAAGTACTGATGCTCGATTCTCGACCCATAACCAGCACAGGGGCAATTGTGATCAGATCAACCCATGATTTTAAGCTCCTTTACGAGTTTTTGTCGGGTAAAGAAAGTATCCCAGCTTGCAGTTTTGAGATGCACGACAGATTTACAGAACTTTTTGTAGAATATAAAGAACTTTTATAGTGGCAGTTGGGCTTTTCGGCGGTACATTTAACCCCATTCATTTTGGACATTTGATTACTTCTCAAAGAGTGAAGGAATTAAGAAATCTCGAAAAAATTATTCTCATGCCTTGCAATATTTCACCATTTAAAGTGAAAAAATCTGATTTACTTGAAGGTGATAAGAGAATAAAAATGCTGGAACTTGCAATTGGTGGAAATCCAGCGTATGAAATCAGCGATTATGAGTTGAAAAAGGGCGGTATCTCATACACTTACGATACGATTATGCATCTTAAAGAGTCATATTCGGAGATCGAGTTAATAATTGGATTTGACAATATTCTCGATTTCCATAAGTGGTACAAACCTGAAGAGATTGTGAAAGAAGCAAAAATTGTGGTTCTTACCCGTAAAACAGACGACATGGCGAGGAAAAACGAGTATTTTGATAATGCAATATTTGTTGATTCCCCAACAATTGAGATTAGTTCAACGGAGATTAGAGATAGAATTAGAGAAGGTCTGGCAATAGAATATTTAGTGCCAAGACTTGTTGTTGACTACATACGAAAAGAAAAATTATACCTTTAATGGCAAAAATTGATATCACGAAAATTCTAGAAAAAGACAAACGAAGTGTCGCCCGTGCGATAACTTATGTTGAGTCTGAAACAGAAGGATTTATTGAGCTCCTTGAAGAGCTGCACAAACATACAGGTCGGGCATATAAAATTGGGATCACAGGTCCACCGGGAGCCGGGAAAAGTACACTTACACTTCAATTGGTGAAACTACTCAGAAAACGAGAATTTTCTGTAGCTGTTATCGCTGTTGATCCCACCAGTCCTTTTACAGGTGGTGCATTGCTCGGTGACAGAGTAAGAATGACCGAGATTGGAAATCTTGAAGGTGTTTTTATTCGAAGTATGGCAACGAGGGGAAGCCTCGGGGGTCTAAGTCGCAAAACAGTTGATGCTTCTGATGTACTTGATGCTGCCGGTTACGATATAATAATTTACGAGACGGTCGGGGTAGGGCAGTCAGAGCTTGATATCGCTAAAGCTGCGGATACAACAATCGTAGTACTCGTTCCCGAATCGGGTGATACTGTTCAAGCGATGAAGGCAGGTCTGATGGAAATTGCAGATTTTTATGTATTGAACAAGGGTGACCGACCCGGTGCAGAGCAGGCAGTGGCAGCAATTAAAACCATGCTACAATTCCGTGATCATGATGAAACCAGCTGGATGCCGGGGGTAATAAAAACCTCGGCAAACGAAAACAAAGGTATTGAAGAAGTCGCTTTGGAGATTCAGCGACACAAAGAGTACCTTGAAACAACAGAAAAACTTGGAATAAAGAGGAAAGAACGGGAAAAAAATCGCCTCGAAGAGCTGGTGGAAAATGAAATTCTTGGCGAACTGTGGTCTTCGGGAGGTACCCGGATTCTTCACGATTCGATTCCCGCTGTTTTGGGAAAAGAGATTTCACCCTATACTCTCTCAAAGAGAATTATTGAGAAGTACAAAGAATTTTTAAAAGAAAGGCAGTAGCAATGGATACAACTACGGGTTCAAACAGTTTTCTCCTTGAGTTTACGGAAGAACAAAAAGCAATTCAAGGGGCAGTCCGTGATTTGGCTGTTAACACTATCAAGCCGGTGGTCATGCAATTTGATGAATCTCAAGCTTTCCCGTTTGAAATTGTGAAGGAGCTTGCCGGAATGGGGTGCATGGGGATCCTGGTCCCTGAACAGTACGGCGGTTCAGGCTTGGGTTATACCGAGTATGCCCTTATAATTGAAGAACTTGCAAAAGTGGATCCTTCAGTAGCACTTACAGTTGCCGCTCATAACGGACTTTGCACCAACCACATACTCATGCATGGAAATGAACAACAAAAGCAAAAATACCTGCCAAAACTTGCTACAGGTGAATTCATCGGTGCCTGGGGTTTAACCGAACCTGTTTCTGGAAGTGATGCCGCTGCCATGCTTACCACAGCAGTGAAAGATGGTGACGAGTGGGTAATAAACGGGAGTAAAACTTTTATCACTCATGGTGGAGTTGGGCATGTAGCTGTCATAATGGCTGTTACAGATAAATCGAAACATTCCAAAGGAATTTCTGCGTTTATTGTTGAAAAAACAACTCCCGGTTTCATTGTCAGTAAAAAAGAAAATAAGCTTGGTATGAGATCGAGTGACACATGCCAGTTAACCTTTGATAATTGTAGAGTACCCTCCGAAAATCTGATCGGTATTGAAGGAGAGGGGTTTAAACAAGCGATGAAAATCCTTGAAGGGGGACGAATCTCAATTGCTGCTCTAAGCGTGGGACTTGCAGAGGGTGCACTTCAGGAGTCACTTAAATATTCGGGTGAACGACACCAGTTTGGAAAGCCGATTAACGCTTTTCAAGGGATACAATTCAAATTTGCAAATATGGCTACCGAAATTGAGGCTGCCAGACTAATGACTTTTAAAGCTGCCACCATAAAAGATTCAGGGAAACCACTCGGAAATATAGCTGCCATGGCTAAGTTGTTTGCGAGTGAAGTAGCTGAAAAGTGTTCCAATGAGGCTGTTCAGATTTTTGGTGGATATGGATTTATCAAAGATTTTCCTGTTGAAAAATTTTATAGAGATGTAAAACTGCTCACTATTGGTGAAGGTACATCAGAAGTTCAAAGAATTGTAATTTCAAGAACGCTTTTGGGTGACTAAAGTATGAATAGGACAGGAAAACCGATATCAGACGAAACAACCTTTCTCGTTAAGGAAGATGCTTACAAACAAATTGTTCGAAAACTTGAAAATGAACGGAAAACCACTCATAAAGGTGGAGGTGAAAAAGCTCTCCAAAAAATGAGAGAAAAAGGGAAAATGCCCGCGAGAGATCGAATTGCCCGGCTCATTGACAAGGGTAGTTTTTTTATGGAACTCAACACTTTTGCTGCACATGGGATGTATGAAGAGTGGGGTGGGGCACCGGGGTCAGGGACTGTTTTCGGTATCGGTAAAGTTCAAGGACGCGATTGTGTGATTGTCGCAAATGATTCGACGGTGAAAGCCGGAGCTTGGTTTCCAATTACATGTAAAAAAAATCTTCGTGCTCAGGAAATTTCAATCGAAAACAGACTTCCGATAATTTATCTGGTTGACAGTGCCGGGGTTTTCCTTCCTCTGCAAGATGAAATTTTCCCGGATAAAGAACATTTTGGGCGAATTTTTAGAAATAATGCCAAAATGTCAGCGATGGGCATCCCTCAAATTGC
>CAYSJM010000023.1:0-44995 GCA_964431385.1 uncultured Ignavibacteriaceae bacterium
ATGAATAAAGTTTTTCCGCTTTTTCCGCTGAAATTACAATTCCTTTAATTAAAGACGAGCTAAATCCTGAATGCTCCATTTGGTTTAACCCCGCTATTGTGCATCCCCTTGGAGTAGTTACTTTATCCACTTCACCTTCTGGGTGACTTCCCTTTTGCAACAGAAGTGAAGCTGCTCCCTTGGCAGTTTGTGCAGCCATAAATAGTGCGTCTTCCGCATGAAACCCGATTTCGATACCACCCTGTGAGGCTGCCCTTACCGCCCTCAAAAAGAAAGCAATCCCACACGCACACAAAGCAGTGGCAGGAACCATCAAGTCTTCTCTTATAACGATGGCAGCACCCAAAGGTTCAAACAGTTTTACCGCTCTATCCAAAGCTTCTTTATCTTCCGTGTCACCACAAAGGCATGTCATCGATTCCCGAATAGCAACCGCAGTGTTTGGCATGGCACGAATTACTGCAACCTTTTTTGTGAGGTGCGACTTCATCTCCTTAACCGAGGCACCCGAGACAATCGATATCACTTCATGCTTCCCCTCAATCAACACAGAATCGATCTCCTCGAGAATGCCATTTAACTCTTTGGGTGTAACCGCAACCACGATAAGGTCTGCCATTTCAACAGCTTTTTTGTTGTCAGTTGTTACAGTCATACCAAGATCTTCAAACTTCATTAAGCCTTCGATGCTCCGCCTCGTAACTATGATGTCTTCACTTTTAATCAATTTTGACTCATTGATACCCAACGCTATCGCGGATCCAATATTTCCCGCTCCGATAATCGCAACTTTTTTGTTCTTCAACTTTTTACCTTTTTGTTAATATTTTGACCGCAAATAAAAGAAATTATTGCTACAATTTGAAGAATTCTTTAAACTTTAGCTCGAGGGCAAAGGTCTAATTTTAATAAAAATTAACGAGAAAATGATGTCAAAACCCAATTTAACTAATAACGGACAAAAATTATGAGAATGTTGGACAAAAATTATGAGAATTTTTTGAGGTGACCAAAACAACCGATTTAAAGCCCATTTAAAGCCTCGTTAACCACCGATTAACGAGGCTTTTTTGTGGTTAAATGGGAATAACTCTGAAGGTGGATTTGTCTTCTATGTAGTTCTTGGTAAGGGCTATTATGTGGTAGTTTCTGCCGGAATAAGTGATGTCTTTGACTATGTCATATTCGGTGCCTGTTGCCTCTATTTCTATAAGGGAACTACTCTCGATTCTGCACCTGTGATAGTAGTAATAATCTGAAAGAAGTTGGGCATACATTCTGTATTGATTTTGGTAAACCCCGGGATAACCGGTAGGAACAATATCCTCTCCAGGAAGAGCCTCATCAATAGGATAATACTTCCCTGTTCCACCCGGTTCTGGAAGAAACCATGTGCCATATATTTTATACTCCATTGGCTCAGGAGAGGCATGATGTTGAGTTGTTTTAAGTTCGAATATAAGGTCATTGCTAAATGTACTCCCACCTGCAGCATAAGATGATAAACTGCCTAATCCATTCCCAAAAGGGTTTACGCTTGCATTATAATATAAATTTCCTCCTGGTACATAGAGTCGTTGGTGAGTTACATTTGTTTTTGCCTGAATTTTAAGTTCCTGGAAAGACTTTCTTCTTTTGATGAATGCATGCCTTGGCAGAGTCACAGGAGAATTCGACTGCACGGCAAATAGTTTCCTAAAGAATGCTTTCTTTGAGCTTTGCCACCCGGCATAAGAACCTAATTCGATAGCCAACCCTCGTAATACATCCCCTAGATTCGAATAACCCTGCTCGAAGAAGTAAGGATTTACATTCACATATAATTCATCGAGTTGGCCGGTAGTGTGCTGCAGTACAGGAGTTGAATCATACTGTGAGCCCCTGAATACCCAATCATGAAAGAATTCGGTCGAAGTTGCCGGGTCAATGTATTTAAATATATCATCAATTAAAGTATGCACTAATATTATATAACCAGGAGAATACCCCAAAGGATTCAGAGCGGTTGAATTATCCCATAACATACAGGAGTTGAGATCATTGGAACGAGGGGCAAAAGAGGCTTGTAGAGTATTAAGACCATCCTCCCAGGTAACTTGGCTCATAATCATATATCCTTCAAATTCTACCTCATAACCTGACCCTCTGTCAATCTCAAATTTGAGGTTAAATGCCTTGTCAGCATCAGGATCATTAAACAAATAATCATGAAGTAGTCTGCTTGGGTCGCTTATCGTGAATTCCATTGTTACAGGAGCAAGAAACAAATTATCCATGTCAGCTTCAATTGAATATTCTCCGATTGATATTAACTTAAGGTTCTCATCCCAAGCGTTTTGTGAAGTGGATGTTCCATCCGCCATAATCGTTACCACAAGAGTGATCCGCATTAATCCGGCCGGGATTGTTTCAACCGGGAATACATATGTTTTGGTATGTGGGTTTGCCATTATCTGTAAGCCCTTCTGTAATTTTCCTGAGCCTTATAAGCAACATAAATATCGCCGTTTTTAATTCTCGTTTCACCGATTATAACGGTCTGTCTCTGGCTCGTGGCAGCCTTAAGAAGAGCTGCTGTATTCCCAATGATTGGGCTGTTTCCACCTCCTAAAGCGGGACCCGCTACAGAAGGGGCAAGAAATGAAAGAAAAGGTACAGCACCTCCCAGAAAGCCTAATAGTCCATTTATGGCAGCGAGAGCCATAGATTGGATAGTGGCTCGAACAAGCCCGTCAATGAATATTTCCAGCAGGTTGTTAGTCTGCCCAAACAAAGGCAGTCCTTTTGAAAGTGCATCTGCAAGACTGTCACCTGCAGTTCTAAAACCATTTTTCAACGAAGCGGTAAGGTCTATTGATCTCTCTAAGAAAAACTGAAACTTTGTCCAGCTTCCTGTAATATCGCCTTTTGCATAACCAAGAGGATCGAATATAATTTTATCTGTTTCCTGAAGGGATGGAAGAAGATCATATTTCCTTAATTGGCTTGCTTCTCTTATGCCGCCCAGAATATCAAGTTCGTCGGGTTTTCCTCCAGATAGATTCAGATATTTTTGATATAAATTATTCCTGTGCTCAAGATATTTAAGCTCTTCTTCGGTACCAGGCTTTATTTTTGCTTGCCATTCGACGAGTAAATCGAGTTGAAGATTTGTCTCTTGGAGGGATGTATTTTTTTCATCAGCCAACTTTAATGCTAAATTAGCTTTTTCTAACCACAACTCAAACGCTGTATCTTTGTTTTTTTTAGACTCAGTACTTGATTTAGGAGGTGATGGATTATATGCATCTTTAGGTGCATTTGAGACAATTTTAGCGAGGTCATCACCTAAGAGTTTAAGCTTTTGATCAATAGGGGCAGTCTCTTTTTTTACAGCTATATTTATAGATTCGTTTGATGCTATTAAACGAACCGCACCTGTTTCAACATCGGATAGTTCTCGCCACTCTTTCCCATCCCATATTTCATACTTGCGTATTTCTTTTTGTCCTGCTCCAGTATTGTAAGTCATGGTACCCGACTGGCGCCAACCCATTCCGAATTGCTTAAATAATGCACTTTCAAATATAGAGGGGTCAACTAAATCAGCACGCCCAGAGCGAAGTACTTTCGAAGTTGTATCGATCTCTATTTTCATTTTTTGCCGGTAAAGTTCAACCATTTGCTCTTGAAGTGCCATAGCCTGTGCTCTTGTCTGGAGTAAGACATTTCCCTCTGAGATTACTTTATTAAGTTCCACCTGTTTAATTTTGTCAAGATCAACACCTTTAAGATAGTTAGGGTATATCTCTTGAATTTTCCCAAGCGCATTTTTCTTTTGATTTATCGTTTTTGTGTTATCCAGAAGAACAGTAGTTAAACTCTTCACTACTATAATATTTGCCATACTTGTATTGTAAGAATCGCGATACGCTTTATTACCTGCATCTAATGCAAGTGTTGTTTCTGAAACCGACTTTTTGAATTTGTCCATTAAAGATGGCATAATTTGGATTAAAGCTATAACAGCTGATACGCCAAATAGTACGCCCATCGGGCCACTCAAGGTACCCACTAAAGCTTTAAATGCACCAGCGTTTGAACCTGTTTCCTGTTTTAACTTTTGGAAAGATGAAACCAGTGGATCTATGTTATTCGCTATGCCCATCATACCGTATGGTGCGTCTTGCATTACACGATTAAGATTGTTTAGAGCATAGGAAGCAGCACCGGAGCCTGTTGATACCGTGCCAGTAACTTTACCCATTTTATTATCAACATTTTCGGCTCCTTTGGCGACTTTATCGAGTTTTTCCGAACTGTCCCCTGTGTCCACACCGATTCGATACTTTACACTGTATTCAGCCATCTGTTTCTCCTACTGCCGCTATTGTTTCATTAAGTTTTGCGGCTCTGATGTTGTACCAATATTCAAGGCAAATTAAAAAGGGAGAATCAAGAATATTCTCCCTTTTGGTTAGATCACCATCACTTAAATCGTAAACTATTCTTTCAATCTGATCAGAAAAATGCGGGGAAAGCATTTCATCCGAGCGCTTGATTTTAGGATCGATTTCAACTGCTAATCTTCGCTCGGCAGCATCGAGTTCATGTAGTTTTGCACTGATGCCTCCGTCTTTTTTTTTCTCTCTTCCCAAAAATCCTGAATGATTTTTTCTGCCAGAGATTCTTTCATATTCAGGATAACCTCTCCATCAAATTTCTGACTTCTGCCGGGTACAAGAATGATTTCAAAAAATCTTTCCGGTTCGATTTTAGCGGAGATTTCTTTGAGTTCACGGAGAGTCAAATCAGGATTCAGGGTAAACTCTCTTCCGTCAATCAGATATTTCTTTTTTTTGTCCATATCAGAACACCTCAAAGACATAATAAGTGAACCACATTACCACACCTGCGCCCCAGCTTGTAGCGGAAAGTGAGAGAGTCCCGGTATTGCCTCCATTGATGATTTTATTGATCACGACGATCTCTTTTGTGGCGTCATCAAACTCATGATCATTTAAGATTACTCCGGAAGAATCAGAAATATCCAAGACTTGTTCGCCACCGTCAGCATAGCCGATGACATTCAAAAGGACGGTATTTGCGGGGAAAATAAAGTCTGTCTCGCCATTCTCATCGAAGCTTTGACGAACCACCTGAAGTGATGGCATATAGCTTGTATTGGCTGTTTCTGAAGCAACTCCCGAGATAGTAATTGTACCGGACTCAATGGCATCATAAACAAGAGTGGAAGTATTCCACCTGTAGAGCACATAAGAACTTCCTGAAATAATAATACCAGTTTCTGCGGCGGTAAATTTCATTATAGCTTTTACACCATTAATGATCTCAAGTTCGTCATTGCTTCCGCCGTTGTTAGCAGTATTTTTTGACAAAACAGCGTTTCCTTTTGCTCCTCTTACGATAAGCATTAGTTTGTGAGCCGTGACTAAGGCGGCATTTGTGTAGTCGATATTATTTTGCACACCCGGGGTGAGCGTTAAATTTTGTGCCATTTAAACTCCTTTTTAAGAGCTCTTAAAGAGCCCATGAATATTTGTGGTTTGTTGCATTCACAGGGTTGCTGTAAGTTAGTTTTTCGGGCTGGACACGACCTTTAAAGGTAATAGTTGCATCTCTTGCTTCATCACCAACTTGAAAGCCAAGTTTTCTTGTAAGTACACCGGATGCAAAATCATGTTCTTCGAAGGCAGTTGCAGAATTCATTGCCCTGAAAACCAGCGGAGCCGTTTTAGGCATCTCGTTAAAAGCTTTCATTTCTGCAATAGCTGCTTTTGATACCTTGAACATTATCTCTATGCCAAGCCAGTTGGTGTAAGCCTGATCATATAGGTTTTTGCCTGTAATCGAAGAGTACTTAACAGAAAAATCAAGGATATCCTTTTTTGAGAATATTGTAGAACTGTTATATATCAACGAGTGAAAATTAGGCTTAAGTTGCAAAGCCGAATTGTCCTCCATTGTTGGATAAGGATTGGATGAGAGTTGAAGAGGAGTATTCGTAATAGCGGCATTTACGATGGCATTGCCGGTAATAAGTTCGGTTAACTGTTCGAGAGTTATCTTGGCAAATCGCCTTTGGCCATTAAGCTCATAGCTAAAGATTAAACCCATGTACTCAGGGTCAACAAACTGGAAGACACCATCATACTGATTCGCACCCAACTTTCTCGCAATTATCTCACAGTTTACACCTTTTTTTAGGGAGTGATAAACCAAATAATAGAGCAGTGGTCTGTTTGCAGCCATGTCTTCATACTCTGCCTTAAAACGCAAGAAATTAGGGAATTCACGATCTCTGTAGTCGGTTTCACCTTCTTCATTAATCGAGAGCAGTCCCGTTTTTCTCAAGTGTCCTAATATGATGCCACCGGATTGTACCTGATCAACATCCCAAATTCCTATTCTTTCTATTCCAAATTTTGCCATGATTTATTTCCTTTTAGTTTAATATTGCGCCTAAATCCCATACACCTGCCTGTTGTTTTGTGACTACTTCAGCAAGCGAGGCGTTTATTGCATCTTGACCATCCTCATAGGTAGCGCCCAGATTTTCACCTGCATCTATACAAGATGAATCAGAAAGAAGAGTAAAATTATATTCATCGGCGTTAGTGAATTTTGGATTATTGGCCAAACCATTTATGTTGTACCCCGCCGCAGCAAGTAGATCCTGAGTGGCATATGTGATGCCAGCAATGCTTGCAAAAGTAGCGGCGCTATCAGCTTTTAAACAATTATTTGTTAATTGCATATCCGTCTCAGAACCGGTGTTGTGGCTGCTGTGTTCGCCCTGTCTAAGGTTAAATACGGATGTGCATATGTTCCGGGGTTTGAATCATTACCGGATTTGCTTACAAAAATACCGTTTGCGTAGTCTATTCTTTTTACACTACCATGCTTTATTCCTACCCCAATCCCCAAACTCATTTCATACCTCCCAAGGCATATATCAAACCTCCAACAACCGCAGTGGATGTTACAGCACCTACCCAAAACCTGTCGTACCAAGGGACCTCTGAAGCAGTTTCGATTATCCTGGTAGTTGTAAGTGTATCAACCCGGGTGATTTTTATCGTGTCCGTCTTGGTGATTTCCGGATATCTCAAACTGCTTACAACATCAAGCCTGAGGCTGTCTATTGCCGGAAAAGTAGTCGCACCCACGCTGATCAGAGCGTGATTCGATACAATTGTAGTATCAAAACGGCTTGAATCCTGTCCGTACCTAACTATTTTCTCTACCGGTACATAAACTACATCCCGGGTTCTTTTCTCCAGCCAGAGGGTATCCACCGTCCTGATTGTCACTGTGTCGGGGGTACCCGCCTTCAGTTCTCGGGTTTCGGATTCCTTTGTTTGTGACTTTTCATCACATCCTTTGATACCAAAAAAGATCATAGCCCCAAAAAGCACAACAATTATGATAAAATACAGCCAAAGCATTTTTGAAACGACAGGAGTAGGATACTTATCCATTTTGTCCATCCTGAAACTTCTTTGCAAGTACATTACCGGCAAAATATGTTGCACCGATCGATGCTATTCCCACTCCAAGCTGAAACGCAAAAGCGGGAATCTCCGGGGATTGGATGAACCCAAACACCAACACCAAAACAAAAAGCACCGCATAAACGGCTAACGATATAAGAAACGCGGAATATTTCCGCCAACCTATCGATATCTTCATGGTTTGAAAACCTCATAAAATGCATTTTTGGCCGGAATACCTTTCTCGATAAGCCAGTCGGAAACGGAATACCCAGGGCAAATCGTGTTTTGTCTTTTATTCCAGTTTTGGAAATCCGGAAACTCCCTGTGGCCGCCGATAAGGATATTAGGATTCTTTTGGGTTAGCTTCTTGAAAAATTCTATTAATACCTGCTCCTGGGTGGCAGACATTTTATAGCCTTCCACGGTTTCAAAACAGATTTGAAGTGCCTTTACACCGATCCACTCTTCGTTTGAAGTTGCTTTAGACCACGGTTTATACCAAGCCCATCCGGTAGCGAGACATCCATTTACACGAGTGCCGATTGGCTCCAGCAGTTCTATTTTTCCATCATGGTTAAGGAATAAATGATAGCCATCTTTCTTCCAACCTTTTACGACTTTATGATAGTATGTGATGGATTGCCCGGATGTATCTGCATTTGCAACACCAACATAGTGGATTATCACATAGCATATATTTTGCTTTACGCATTCCCGGACGAGCTCGAATATCTTCTCTGCTCCAAGGAAAATGCCCGGTGTAACCGGTGCAAAAAGGGCTTTTACAAGGCGTTTAATCATGCTTGACCTCCGTTATAATAATGTATAAGATCACCATCAATTACATCATTCATTTTTCTTCGTATCATAACCATCTTCGGTGGCATTGGGAATTCCCTCAAACGCTGTTGCAACACTTGCTCAGCCACACCCCAAGAACTTACGCGCAGAAGTTCGATGCTCTTAACGGCTCTATGATCTATAATTTCAATTTCATATTCTTCGTATTGTTTCATTTCTGCTCCCAAAACCAGTAATACCCGCCCAAATGCGCAACCGAAAAAGCGGCGTAGAGGTAAACCACATACAGCATGGTATCCCAAAAGCTGTACACGATGTTGTTGAAAGATGAAATAACACAAGCTAAGACAAGTGCTAACACCATCAGCAGTTTAAGTGCATGCCATCCGTCCGCGAGGAAAAACAACAGATACCTGGTGAGCCAGGTACGCTTCGCCGGAAGGTATTCTCCCCGGGAGAGCCACCAGTCCGATTGAAATAAAAAGGTTTTGGGCTTAAACTTGATCGAGTCCATTCCAGAGTTAGCGAGTCCGGCAAGTCCGAAAAACAGAATACAGAAAAACATTATCAGGGTCATATTGTTCCACCTCCCCAGATTTCGGCAGGGACAGTGACATCCAAGACATATCTCCATCTGCCGTTATTTTCACCGGCAAGTTCATCCCCTTGCATAGTGATCTGCTTTCCTCTTTGGCCCCATTCTGCCTCAAGTTCAGCTCTAATCAGCGAGGCTATAACAAGGTCTAAATAGTCCTCAGGGGTCATTCTTCCGGGAGTATTAAGACTCTCTATCACAACGGTAATGGTTATCTCTCTCGATTGGTGAACTGCATATACATGATCGTTCTCGCCGTATTTAGAACCTCCATACAGTACAAGTATGTGGCCTCCATCATCCAAATCTTCGTATTTTTCCAAGTTTGCAGGTTGATATATTTTCAGTTTATCTGCCGGGTTCTCCAGCAATTCAATAGCATCTTCAATCAAACCGGCAACAAGAGCTTTCGCCTCAGAAGTCATTCCCATTAGATGAACCCTTCCAGATTGTAGGTTTTGTCAGCGTCTGTTTTGGAGACCGCTATCTCGGAGGAAGATGTCTCTCCCTCCGGCAGCGTAACATTCAATATTCTGTTTCCTTTTGCGATCTCGTTCAACTCCTTTTTTGCATCGTCATACTGCTTAACAATCAATTCCGGTATCTCCCGAAAACGCCTCTTAAACAGGTTATAAATGCTGATATCCACACAGATATCCACAATTCGTGGTGGAATTGGGGATAAAGGCACCGGATACTTCACAGCACAAGCAAAGTCGATCTCGGTGGTCGAGCTTTCTATGGCTGCATTCACAAGAAGCAACCCTGGGTCTTCTGGATCATCAAAGTCCACAATGGAACCACCATCAGCCACCAGCCGGGTGATTTCCTGCTCTGAAATGCGTTTTTTGAGGTCTGAGAGATTACAGTACATTTTTTAAGCCTTTCTCGATTTTCATGCTCAAGCCAAGGGCACGGCAGTCTGCTACAAATTGTTCATAAGCTATGTACTCCGGATCGTTTCGTTCGAGCTTCAACATTCTTATTTCATCCTCCACGGAATAGCGGTTTTTAATTAATGTTTTGACGATTTCGTTGATGTCGTGGTAGAACCGGCACGATTTGAGTTCTGGTTCGACCTCCTCAAATGTCTGCTCAGTGACTTCACAATTTGGGTGCTGGAAGGACAGGAAGTCCTCCACCTCATCATCGGACAAATCAACTCCCACAAGTTCAGGATGGTAATGGTACGCCTGTGTATTTGGCGCGAATTGGATCGTATGTATGTTGAAAGCATCTTCGTAATAAGGTCTATGTCTGAAGTATTTCATTTCTTTTTTCCATGTTTGATAATGAACTTATGGGTGTTTCCCTTGATTTTTTCCGTACAAACAGAACCGATATGTTCTGTCATGTACCTAAAACTTTGCGTTCCCTTGCCTGCTCCCAAATAGCTCGCAACGGATTTTTCAAGCTGCATACCGGCTACCCTGGTAAACTTGTACAGCGTCTTTTTGCGAAGTAGCCGCTTGCCCGGCCAATGCCGGTAGCCGCAGAAATCGATCCCTCTCGATATTTTTTCGAGTCTGTATTTCGGGTTCAGCTTTAAGCTGATGGTATCCAAAAATTCTTCGATCATCGGCTTGCATGCCTTAAGTGCGTCCCGATCGGGTCCCAGTATGATAAAATCGTCCATGTACCGGATGTACCGTTTTGCTTTCAGCTCGCGCTTCACGAAGTTATCGAGAGGCGTAAGGAACAAATTCGCGAGCAGCTGGCTGGTAACATTTCCAAGCGGTAAACCGACTCCCGAGTCCGAGCGATAAAAGAGCTCGAGTAGTTTCAAAGTCTCTTCGCATCCGATATATTCTCTAATTAGCGTATCAAGCTTTTCATGCCGGATCGAATAGAAGAACTTGCTTATATCGAGCTTCAAATAGTACTGCATCTCCGGGTTCTTTATCCAGCTCGCGAGCTTCAAACTCGCGGCATGAACACCTTTCCCCTTTTGGCACGCGTAACTGTGCCGGTAAAACTTACGCTCTATATGCCGCTGGATAGCTGACAATAAGGCGTGATGTACTATTCTGTCTTCGAAGTATGGGGCTTGAATTAGCCTCATTTTTGGCTCGAAGATGTAGAACTCACGCATCGGTTTAGGCGTATAGGTCCCGTTTTCAAGTTTCTCCTGCAGGGCCATTAAATGGGTTGCAAGCCTGATCTCATAAGAAAGAACATAATCCCTGTAAGATTTCCCCATCTTACAGCGCTCGTAAGCTTCGAGCAAAGTGTCGTAATCCGACCAAATCCCTTTTAAATCCTCTATCTTCCGCATGAACCTCTGAAAGTTACCGGCTGCCGGGTCTATCCGAAACGGCAGCCAGAGTTGTATTTTTGGTCACCCAAAGAGCAATGTTCCCGGTATTCTCACGCGTCAGGATGACCTTGGGCATCCTGCTTTACGCGCATTTTGTATGTCGTCACGACCGCCCGCTCGTGTTCCGATTCGCATTCGCACGACTGTTGTTCCAGTTCCGGGCGAAAACGCCGGCATTGGACCCGTTGTTCCAGTTGCCACCAGCGATCGGCCTAAGCCAAGCATGTCCAACATTGCCCTCATTGGCTCGCATAAGTGCGAATCCAATATCCTATGTATTTTCCCACTGTGTCAATGTGTTTCTGAGCCACACGGTGTTTTTGCGAATCGATATACTTGAGCTCGTATGCCAAATTCACCAACTGCCTAAGCAACTCATGAGCCAGGTTCATCTCTGTCAGTGTGGTTTTCTTATGGATTTTCTTATCCAAAGCAATCACACTTTCAAAAATTGTATACCCTAACTCTCTTATTTTCCCCGCCAAAAGGAACTTTTCATGTTTCGGGAATTTGATCAGCATGATGTTCAGATATTTGATCATCTCCCTGACCTGCTTGTACCCGCTTAAAAAACTTTGATCCACCTTATCTCCTGTCTAAAATTTTGTGAGTGCTCGCTATCGCGAGCACAGCCTAATACCGGCACGACCGCCCGCTCGTGAGCCGATACGCACTCGCACGACTGCCGTTCCAGTACCGGGCGAAAACGCCGGCACGGGACCCGTAGTCCCAGCTGCCACCAGCGAACGGCTGTTGCGTTGCGAGCATCCAGCTGTAGTTATAGTCGTTTCCAAAAAGGTCTGTATTGCCGGTAGTATTAATTCCTGTTTTTGCATGCGGGATTCCCGCGCATAACTTCTTCCAAGTACTGTCGTGGGAAGTCGAGCCTCTGAATACCTCAAGCAGAGCAGAGCCGAAACGGAACGCGTATGCGCCTTCACCCCATGACATCGGTAATACCTCATAGAGATTCTTAAAATTCGCCGAAGCTGCTCCGGCAAGCGTATAAGCATCTGTCGCGCTGGAAGTACCGCCGGTGAGCGTCTTCAGGGCCACCGATTCCTTGAGGATGTACAAATTCTGTGTGAGAGCAGTGAACCCGGAAACATAGTTGTCGGTCAAACCCGAAGCAGTGGAAACATAAGTACCATTGGCCTTCAATTTAAAAGTGTCCGCGTCGACTTTATCGATCTCGTAAAACTTGTACTGCAGGGCGGTGTTCCACTGCGCGGCAGTTGTATTGCCGTTATCAACCACGGCCCCGCCGGCGATCTCGATCTGCTGGCCGGTTGTGTAACCATGTCCCACAATGGTGAAAACTGCTTCGGTGGCTTTTGTGATGCCGGTGATATTTTTTGAAACATAATCGCCGTTGGTAACGCCTATAATTATCTTCCACTGATTGCCATTAAGCCCATACACACCGCATTCCTGACCGTTGTGGGCGGTTTTGGTGCCGCCTGATCCGACCTTCCGGGCCTCGTTTCGTGCGGCCCAATAGGTATCGTCGCAGGCGGTGAAAGTACATGTGGCGTCATCCACATCCGCGCCGTAATTGTTGTTGCCCTTCACGAAATTATTCGTGCTGTGCCACCATGCGCAATAGGCAGTTGATGAACAAGCTTGGGCGTGGGCCATGGAAAGCAGGCCAAGAAGATTATAGACGAAGGCGGATATACAAGCAAAATCATTGCCTCGGCTTTTGGCGGCGGCAAACGCGCCGGCATAAATATCTTCTGGAGCCTGTGAGTTTGACTTGCAATTCGAAAACGAGCCCGGGTAACCGGGGTTACCGGCTGTCCGCTTAGTGTCGTCATGTGAGCTCAACGGGTTAGCTAACGCAATCGAGCTTGCGATACCTGCAGAGCCGTCAACATAATTGGTCAGCGACCAATCATATTTATCAACCCAAACACCCTTCTTTACGGCGCCGCCATCAAAGAAAGCGCGATGAAGGAAAAACCCGTCAAGGTTGGCTTCGGCCTCTGAAGCGTACCAGCGTGCGCCACGAACCTGAACCGACTGATATATAGCGGCGGAATTTGCGTTGTACGATCCGGTGTTGAACGAGGAGGCAATCTTGAACGAATTTGATGCAAGGATGCTTGTAATAGTGTACTGACCCTTTGGCAGGGCAAAACCTGTGGCGCCATTTATATAAACCTTTTCACCAACCTTTACGAAATTGTGGTCGGTGGCCGTGGTGATGGTGACCTCTGTCCCATTGCCGGTCATACCGGAAATAACCGCGTGCGTCATTTTGATGTAGCAGGCAGGGATCCAACACATAATAGAATTATCCGTAGTGATCTGATAGTTGCCATACTGCGCGCCCTTTATGAAAGTGCCGGCAAGAGCAACAGTATCAACAGGAAGAGTATCAGGAAAGATACCAACACCAAAACCGAGAGTACCCGGCTCACCAATATCGTTGGTGGGTGCGGCGATGGAAAACTTTTTCGCGCGTGCCTTTCTGTTCCCGGCAGTTGTTCGGAGATACACAAAATCGTCACCGGAAACTGTATCTACTTCGGTCAGCGCTTCAACGAATAATTTCATGTTGGTATCTGCCATTACAGGTCTCCTTTGATTCTATTGCCATTGTCATCTACGATATAATTGCCGGAGTCATCCGTCAGGTATCCGAGTACCCGGCGCATTCCTTTCTTCAGCAGGTTAAGCCCAAGCCTGAGAAACATCATTGTTTTATCTCCTTGGCGAGATATAGTTCGGCTTCACCGGAATGAAGCCTGACCGCTGAAAAGCGCCCAAGTTTTACGATACCGGCCGGGTGCGGGTACGCGAAATTCGGATCGGTGTCAGCTTCCTTTTTGGCCGCGTCTTCATTCTTCGTGTGCTGAAATCCCGTAGCGGGGGTAAGAGTGTGGTACTTCACATCCGTGTAGGGTAATATTCCGATTACGACGAACCCTGAAGGGACAGTCACCGCCGTTGTGGCGGTGACGAAAATGGTTCCTACCTGGCCAAGCGCGGCCATGTCACCCGTCTTGATCATTATCTGTGTCTCGCTCTTATTGTGGCCTTTAGATTCACATTGTAGCCATTGCCGGTAGTGCCTATGAACAAATATCGTGATGCTGTGGGTATTGCCAGAGTGTCTGAATAGTAGCCTGCAGTTTTGATGGAATCGCTTGTCGCTATTGTTTTCGCTACCGTCCATGTTCCGGGAATATAGCTGTCTTGTCGCTTGATAGTGATCTTGATGGAGTCGTTTGCCTGCGTAAAATATTTGGCGAGGTTAAAGTAGAGTTCGCAGCCAATCAGCGAAAAAGCTGCTGTGGTCAGGGTGTCGGTGCCCTTAAGTTTGCCAACAAAATTGATCGTCTTCCAACCATTGTAGTTTTCTACGGCTCCGTTGGTTGTCCAGGCAGTTTGTGCCTTTACGGGCGTTGCGAGTGCCAGTACAATAGTCATTAGGGCTATCGCTAAAAATCTGAATATTTTCATTTTGTGTTCCTCATTCATTAAAAAAACTGCGGGGGCCGCACCCCCCGCGTAACAGGAGACTCGTGTGCGGGTCTAATTTACGCCGCTATATTAGGCGATAATAATACCTTGCAGTTGGGCAACTGCTTTGGCATTCAGCAACACAGGCACGGCATCAAAATCGATGCTGTGAGTATAATGAACACCGACAAGACCTAAATCTTTTGCTTCAACACCTACGGAAGTGGCGACTGAAAGTTCAGAAGCTTCACCCCAAGCTACAGCGAAAACGGAAGAAGTATTTGCACTGTTTCCGCAGACTTCGGTTCCCGGAAGGATTGCGTTACCAAGCGAATTAAGACCTGCGTTTCGAACAGGCACGCCGTCAAAATAGGGAACCATCATTCCAAATTCGTCTTTGACCCACTGAATATAATCAGCTGCAATGGCAGTCAGACGGTTCAGCACAGCCATGTTCATATACAGGGCACTTGCTCCGCCGGAGAGCATGCTCTTCACATTGCGCAAATTTTCCAAGAACTTCTGCTGACTCTTCTTTGCAGCATTGTCGTTGCCCGCCATCACCTCAAAACCATCCGCGGCAGGTGTAAGCTTCTGTGCGTTTGGTACGAGGGCTTTCAGACCGTCGAAGTCAGTGGCGTTAACTGTGGCATTAAAAAACTTGTCGGTGAAGTTTTTCCCGTAATTCTTGGCCGCCTGCAAAAGCTGTCTTGCGCGTTCGGAAGCAATATCCTTGCCTCTGCGTTCGTGTGCACGGTCAACTTCAACTTTGCCGCCAAATATCTTCAGGGCAGCCAGTACGAATTCCGGATCAATCTGGTTAGCCGGGTGAGCCGAGTTCAAAGCCCTGAACGCCCCTCCATCCGCAGTTGCTGCCTTGCGGGCATACTCAGCGTTGCCGCTAATTGCGTAAAATTCCGCGTCCATTAAAACGGGACTTGCGGACATCATAGCGTTCACAACTGTCTGGGTCAGGCTGTCGTTAGCGCTTATCTGATTCAGTTTCATATTAGTTATTCTCCATTGTTTCTGAAATTATTGCCGCAAGCTCTGTCGGCGTTTTACAAATTTTTACATTGTTCACTGGTTCTGCGAATTCCATTCCTTTTATCCTTCCGGAAGTGATTATCTTCGGAAGGCTTTCGATAAGTTCCTTGAACGCAGTCGCACCTTCAGGCTCTGCGTCGGAAAAAGCCATCTCCCCGGAATCGTTAGTGTGCAGGAATTCCAGAACACTCACAACCTTTTCTTTCTGATCGGGTTTAATTCGACCCTCAGTCACCTGGGCTTCTGCAAAAGCCGCAAATTCAGCTTTCTTTTCGGAGGCGAGCTTTTCTTCCTTCTCCTTTTCAAGCGCTGTTATCTTGGCTTCGAGCTGCTGAATTCGTACAAGCGTTGGGTCTTCTAACTTCTTTGGTTCCGGTTCAGGAT
The DNA here is from genome assembly GCA_964431385.1 of uncultured Ignavibacteriaceae bacterium. Lineage (GTDB taxonomy): Bacteria > Bacteroidota > Ignavibacteria > Ignavibacteriales > Ignavibacteriaceae > UTCHB3. The sequence continues at coordinate 16,109 of CAYSJM010000023.1, forward strand.
CGGTTGCCGGTGGTTGTGACTCAGAATCGGTTGCCGGTGGAGCTTCATCCTCTCCGAAGCTGAAACATTCTCCTTCGTCACCATCTGCGAACTGGGCAGGCTTCAAGCCCTGGACCGCCGGAGCAGCTGCACCAAGGAATCCGATGTGTCTTATGGTGTTATCCGACCTTAAAGAGATGGAAACATTCTTAAATTTGCCGTCATTCACCAACTGCTCAAATTCGGTATCTATTGTTGCCACAGATGCAAACAAAACATCACCTTCACGACTAAACTCGTTTGCCCAGCCATACGCCGGATCATCAATCTTTGGGTGTCCTACCACCAGAGGAACTTCTCTGCCATTGTTTTTTGCCACGATATTATCCAAGTCGGTGACAGAGAATGATCGGGCAGCGCCGGTCATCGGTTTGTGAGTTCCGACCTTAAATATCTGAATTTTCCGATTGTCCAATTTTTTTTCTCCTTGGGGAAATTTTGTGCTTTCTGTATGCAAAATATTGGATGTGTAAAGGGTGTAAAAATGCAACATGCAATTTCTAAGGCGGTGTAAGAAATTTAGATTATAGTGTCTTTTCTTAACTTTTTTCACCAAGGAACAGTATGGATCACAATTCTCTCCTTAACACCATTTTTACAAACGGCTCGCCGGCAGTTCTAATTGCCGGTATTCTCTTCATTGTCTGGTACTCTTCTTCAAAGGCTTACCTGAAGCTGTATCGCGAACAAATGAAACAAATGACAGATAGCCTTATGAGATTGATGGAACAAAATGCAGACAGCAATAAGGCAATGCTTAGCGGGCTGACGAACCACATTCACGAAGACCATAAAACCAAAACACAAATTTCAGAGACGCTTTCACGATTAGAAGTAAAGGTTGATATGATGAAAGACCGGAGGCGAAATAATGAGTAATACCCGAATGATGGTAATAGGGAAGTACCACGAACTAAAAAACGAACTGCGGAAAAAATCTCTTTCCGTCTCTGCTTTTCGCCAGAGACTAAACGAAGAGACAGACCCGATCCTTGTGGAATTTGAAGCAATCGATTTCGAAAAGGTTGAAAGTTTCGTTAAGACCCTAAAAACTCTCCAGCAAGAAATACTACAACTAAAAGAGAAGATGGACGAAATAGACGAGGTCTATAATGTCGAAGACTAAAGAATCGCAGAGCAAAGAAGCCTTAAGAAAAGAAGCTTACGAACTCTATGTAAAAAAAGGTCTGTCGCTCGATACCATTTTCAGAATACTCCCTGATGGGGCTGTAAGCAGAAAAACAATCTTCAACTGGCGTGACGACGGAAAGTGGGATGATGCCCGCCGTGCCTATTTCAACCGAGCTGCAAGTTTCGAGGAATCGCTTTGGGGCTTGGCGGAAAATTATGCGAGAGCTGCAGAGGTTAGCCCGGATCCACAGCTCGCATACGCAATAGGCAGTCTTATGTCTGCTATCGTCTCAAACCAAAAGCTGGCTCAAGTTAAAAAGCAAGAAGTACAGGCAGAGGAAGAGCAGCCTAAAAAAGACAATACAATCTCCCCCGAAACCATCGCAAAAATTCAAGAAATTCTGGGAGCGAGATAATGCCCGGATTGATTCTAAGCCACGATCTTTTCAGAGGGGTAGAAATACCCGTCAAAAAATACTTAAACGGTTTTAAACGGGTCCTAAATGTTTTTAAACGGGGGTATGGGTCATGGCAAGAGTGAAAAAACAGCCTGCAAACACAAACATCTCTAATTCTTACTTTTTACCATATCAGAGGGAATGGCTTCAGAACCGCAGTCGCATAAAAATTTGGGAGAAAAGCCGGCGAATAGGAGCCACCTATGCGCAGGCGTATGAGGATGTTGAAGATTGCGTAGCCCGTGCAGTTCCGTCCGTTTGGTTCTCATCGGCGGATGAATCGGCAGCAAAAGAATACATCAACTACTGCTCAATGTGGGCGAAAGTTTTTCAGGTGGTGGCAGAGGAGGTGCAAGAAGAGGTATTTGAAGACGATAAAGATATTCGGGTCTTTTATATTCAATTTGCCAATGGAACTAGAATTAATGCACTCTCCAGTAACCCAAAGGCCTTTAGAAGCAAAGGCGGGAAAGTGGTGCTTGATGAGTTTGCCTTTCATAAAAATGCCAAAGCTCTCTGGGCGGCGGCACGCCCGGCTATCACATGGGGATATCCTCTTAGGATATTAAGTACTCATAATGGGAAAAACTGCCTGTACTTCAAATTTTTACAAGACGCTGAAAAGAGTGGATGGCATAAACAGACTACAACCATCCAAAATGCAGTGGATCAGGGACTTGCCGATAAGATAACCGGTAAAACTCTCACCATTCAGGAAAGAGAAGAGTGGCTGGAGCAGGAGAAAAAGAATTGCAGCGATATATATACCTGGAATCAGGAGTATTGTTGTATTGCGGTTGATGAAACAACTGCCTTCCTTTCCTATGATATGATCGCAGCTTGTGAAAATAAAACCTGCAACCACGCTCTAAGTGCAACGGCAAGCGATATCCGGAACTGGACACAACCAAATGATAACCTGTTTTTAGGAATGGATATTGGCAGGAAAAAAGATCTTTCGGTTATCTGGCTCGCAAAAGAGGAAGCCGGTTTTATTATAACGCTTGGCGTATGGATATTGGAAAGAACACCTTTCCACATTCAAAGATCATTGCTTTTTTCTCTTTTGGATATTCCAAATGTTCGAAGAGCATGTATCGATGAAACGGGGATGGGTATCCAGTTGGCGGAAGAAGCCAATCTAACCTATGGCAGCCGTGTTGAGCCTGTTTGGTTTACCGGAAGGTCTAAAGAGGAGATTGCGTTTCAGCTTTACCGTAAGTTTGAGGACAAACATATTGCAATCCCGGTACACGATGACATCCGGGACGATCTGCACAGCATCCGTAAAATCACCACAGCCGCCGGAAATATAAGATTCGACCAAAGCCAGGACGACCCCTCAAATGTTTCAGGTCACGCTGATCGCTTTTGGGCACTGGCTCTTATGGTGCATGCCGCTACTTCTTCCCCTGATGCATTCATACCTAAATCAGGGAGAACCAGGGAAGTAAACAAACTAATGAAAGGATATTTCTAAAATGGCAAAGAGAAGAGATTTAGAACAGCACATAGCACAGCTAAATTACACCCAGTTACTTAAGTTCCTTCCCGATCCTGATAAAGTGCTTCAAAAAGCCGGGAAAGGAATAGAGGCATACAGAGACCTGCTTATAGACGGGCACCTGACATCGGTTAAGCAACAAAGAGAACTAATGCTTAAGTCGATGCTGTGGGAACTCTACCAGGAGGAAAGCCCGGAGAATATTTATGACCTTGTAAATACATGTTTAAAGGGTATTAATATATACGATCTGATCAATAATATTCTCTTCGCACGATTCATGGGTACGAGTATAATCGAGATAGTATGGCAGTTGAAAAACGGATTCTGGATGCCTGTACAGTTAGTACCAAAACCGATTGAATGGTTTAAGCTTAAAACTGATCTTTCATGGAGGATGGTTCTTCCCGATCAAACCAAAAATAATGATGAAGGCGTTGAACTTCCGGATTATAAGTTTCTGATAGTACAGAATTCTCCGAACCCTCTCGAACCTTATGGCGAGAAACTCCTTCAGAAATGTTTTTGGCCCGTGGTGTTAAGACGAGGAGATATCAAGTTTTGGGCTAAGTTCCAGGAGAAATATGGAATGCCAACCACTTTTGGAAAGCTGCCGGCAGGTTCTCCGGATGAGAAAATCCAAAAACTATTGGATGCATTGATACAACTGTACGAAGATGCCGTTGCAGTTATTCCGTCGGATGGAAGTATAGAAAGACTTTCGGAAAGCAATTCGAGTTCTGCGGAATCGTATAAGATGTTTCTTGAAACTCTTGACAATGAAATTTCCAAAATAGTCCTGACCCAAACACTCACTACCCAGATTGGCAGCACCGGTTCTTATGCCGCCACCGAATCACATGCCGACATCCTGAAAGCATTAGCACAATCCGACGCTCAATTTGTCGGGGAGGCAATAGGCACTCTCATAAGGTATATCGTAGAACTTAACTTTTCTACTGTGCCTGATGCTTTGCCCAAGTTTGTGATGTACTTCGAAACCCAAGTCGATCAAAATTTGGCGAAACGGGATAAAGTTTTGAAAGATATGGGTGTGAAATTCAAAAAGAATTATTTTGCCCGGGCTTACAACCTGCAAGAAGATGAATTTGAGATGGAGGAGCCTCAAACCTCACCTCCTGCACAATTTGCAGAACCGGAGCCGGAGCCAACAAGCGACCCTGTAAATGAGCTGACAAACGCAATAGTACAAAAAGCAGTGGCATCGATTAATACTTTTTCCAGTTATGCCGAGTTGCAAGAGAACCTCGATAAGGTGTTTTCGGCTATGGATGCAAATAAGATTAGAGAAGCTCTTGCAAAAGAAAGCTTTGCCGCCCGGGTGAAAGGATACGAAGATGTTGGATGACATTTTCGGATTCTCGTTCGACCTTACCCCCGAGGAAATAGTAACATGGCTCCGAAGCAAGGGCCTTTCTGTTTCATTTGATTGGTCTGATCTGTGGGGAGCTGCCAACAATCGCAGCTTCACGGTCGCAAAAATGTTACAATTAGATCTACTGAAAGATGTTCAGGACAGTTTAACCAAGGCGATTGAAAAAGGCGAAACATTCGACACCTGGAGAAGGAAATTACAACCCGAACTGATAGATAAAGGTTGGTGGGGGAAAGTGCCGGCAAAGGATGTGCCGGGATTTGATCAGGGGAAGTTTCCAGAGATCGACCCGCAAAAGGAGGTTCAACTCGGTTCAAATAATCGAATGAAAACCATTTTCTACACAAATAGATCTGTCTCATACAGCCAGGGGCGGTACAAACGATTGCTGGAAAATGCCGATGCCCGTCCCTTCTGGATGTACCAAGCGGTGGAAGATGAACGGACACGGAAAAGCCACATGGAACTTTCAGGTAAGATTTGGAGATATGATAATCCAATTTGGCAGAGGATATTTCCTCCAAATGATTGGGGCTGTAGATGCCTTGTTAGAGCCCTAAACGAACAGGAAATGAAAGCCGAAGGTTTAAGGGTCAGCTTTAACATGATGGATGATGACATTTCCAAGTATGTTTCGCCTGAATGGGACTATAACGCAGGAGCCAACGATTTAGGCTTGGAAAAATCATTTTTCGAAAAGCTTCAAGCGACTGACCCCAAGGTTCAAGCACAAATAATCAGAGAAACTCTCCGGGATAGAAATGCCTAAACCCTACGACATCTTCAACAAGATGAAAGGTAAAATTGTTGATAAAGGTGCAATACACCGGGTTATAGCAGGTGGGTTGGATGAAGCCGTCCAGAGGAACTTTCGAACTCAGTCGGCAGGGCTTGGCGGTGAACCCTGGGCACCACTGGCAAAATCCACCCTCCGTAACAAACGAAGGAAAAACAGAAAAATACTGCAACTAAGAGGGCAAGCAGGAGGGCTTCTGGGTTCGATCACCACTGCTTGGGATGAAACTTATGCCGAAATAGGAACCTATCTCGTCTATGCCGCAATCCATCAATATGGAGGGGTAATCGAGCATGGAGCTCGCACGGAAACTTTTAAACGAAAAAGATGGGGGAAAGACAAGTTTAATAAAAAAGGTAACCTGGTTGCTAAAAAAGGTCAGTTCCAAAAAGGCACCTCACCCGGGAAAGGATTTACTTTCAAATCGCATTCCATTACAATCCCGGCAAGACCGTATCTTACACTTACAGACAGGAACCACAGACAAATAGTTTCAGAGATCGCATTTTACATTGGTGAATGACGAGAGACCAGACACCAATGATTCATACCGAACCTGCCCCGGTGCTCGAACACCGGGGTTTTTTATTGTACATGCATAAACAAAAAACCCCGCTTTAGGCGGGGCTTTCTGCGACCATCGTTCATGTACACACACATCACTCATCATCCTCTGAAAAAAGATTAGGCTCCCTTTCCTCCAAAGCCTGATAAACAAACCTTATAGAAACCTCTAATTTTCTTGCCATGTAAGTAGGGCTGTATTGATGGCGATTGTTCCTTATCCAGTATTTTTTGGCACGATAAAAAGGAGCATTCGAAAACAAGACCGTGGTTTTGTTGAAATTCTCATAGAGCTTCATTGCCCGATCAATGCCTACTATTTCAGCGATCTCACGGAAAGTTTCGCCAAATGAGCTTAATGGAACTTCTTCAAACCAACGGTCAGTTTTCATAGAGCCTCTATTGCCTTTTTAAGTTTTCTTATATGGTAAGTTTCAAGCCACTCGATTTTGTCGATACCGGTAATCCGTTTTGCAAACTTCGAGAGAGCTTCTCTTGTTTTTACCTTGGCTTTTTCCATCCAGAGCCCCTCAATCATCCTCAACTGGGCGGTTGTGGCATTGGAAGTAAGAACACCAACATCATAACCTTTAGGTCTCTTGTCCTCGCTTCTAAAGCCAAGTTTTTTCAAGTTCGCCATCACTTTTTCAAGTTTCTCCTGATCAAGCTCTTTTGCCGATTTACAGCCGTACTGCAGAAGAAGAGCCCTGTACTCTTCCTCTCCGAAACCGAGACGACTGCATGCAGTCCTGAGCAGTTTTATTTGTGCCGTGGTTATCATTTCAATCGTTTCCTGCTTACCATTGCATTTCTGATTCCATGTATGACGCTGCCGGGACTAAGGAAGTATTTTTCTGCAAGCTTTTCATGAGCTTCAAAAACTTTCAAACCCTGGGCTCTAAGATCCTTAAACTCTTTCCACATTCTCCAGTTTCTAACGGCAGCATAGCTGAGCAGACCGGCTTCCTGAAGCTCTGCAAAATTCATCTCTTCGGGGTTTTTCACTGTGCACCCAGCCTTTCTGTCTTTAGCTCGATATAGAAGTTTTCATCCTGCTCTATTCGAAGACCAACTGCGGCGAGCTTTGTATCATCCAGTTTCTTCTGTCCGTAATCCGCAATCATGCTCTCTTTATCGAGTTCTTCTTTCTGCCTCACATACGAACCGGGGAATATCCTCTTCACGAGTTCCAGAGCAGTTTTAAAGGTATATTTCCGGTTAAGGGTCGAAATCTTCGGAGTAGCGGTTCTAAAGCCAACTATGCCGTTCGGAAATTCAAGGCTTTTCTTCTTCTTGAACTCGTCAGCGTTAGCCTTGCAGAAAGCTTCGATCTCTTTTTCAAGGTCTGAAATCTTAACTCGCTGGTCGGCTGTGTCCTGCTCAAAAACCTCTTTCAGTTTGGTAATCTTAAGATTCAACAGTGCTTCTTTCTTCGCGATCTCTGACTGGTAGAAGGCGAGGTCAGTGATAGCTGATTCAAGAGTGTATTTCTGATTGCCGGTTATTGCTTTAATCTTCATTTTGGTGATCCTTTGCTTTATAAATTTCTACAAGTTTGTTTGTTAATACTCTGTTTTCAATTGTCAGGTCATGATATCTTCCGGCGGAGCAAATTGCAGCAATAAATATACCTGCCACAACTCCGGCAAAGATTCCGAGGATGGTGGTCAACATATCACACCTCCATTTATCTCTTCGCCTGCAAGCCTGTTAGCCCACCAGTCAGCGATTTCACAGATGTCACGATAGTCTGCTCTGGCAGACCATGCCGTCAGGCCTATATTCTCCTGCCTCAGTATCTCTTTTCTAAGAAGCAGTCTGTACTGTTCCACTGCCTGCCATTCATTTTCGCATTCAGGGAATATCTGCAGACAGATTCTTCCGACCATTTCAGGTTTTTCCGATTTATCAACAGGAAGTAACATTATCATTCCTTGTTTTGTTGCTATGCCTATTCCGGGGTTCATCATTTTTCTTCTCCTAATAAGGTTTCTAATTCTTCTTCTATCTCAAGCAATTTAAGACTAAGATCAACCAACTGACCCGCCTTTGCCGTAAACTCTGCGGGGATTTCAAGCCCCATGCCGGCAGCAATTGAGGGGTTTGCATACTGGCACAACTGGGATACTTTTACGCGGAAAAACCGTGCCTGAGTAAGTATTGCCCTGCGTTCCTTGTCCAGATCGATTTCCGGAGCGGATTCTTTTTCTGCCTCTTGAACTATCAGATTTCCGTTTTGAGAGCAGTTCACCAGGGTTGCGAGCATGTCATACGACATGTTTTTCAGGTCTTCAGCGAAGAACATCCCTGAACCGTCACCAAAGTTTATTGTACATTTGTCAGCGAGCAGTTTCACCTTGTCAACTGGCAGTTTTGTTGCCAAAAGAAAGAGTTTTTTCAATCCAAGGCCCCAAACCTGTGCAAGTGTTTCACTCCAAAAAGGTGTTACCGGTAACACCTTTTTAGTTTCCTGTGTAAGTGAGAATTGTTGTACCGGTACAACATCCTCGAGATTCCCGGAGGATAGAAACTTGCCAAAAGTTGACTTTTCAGTAAGGTCGATCTTAAGACATTCTGCAAAAACATCGGCTACCCTTACATATTTGTAAGCATTACTTTTGTCAAAGGGTAGATGCTTCTCGATATACTCTTTCTGGGTTTTGCAACCAAGCTGTCTGAAGAGCTGATTGTCAAAAATCACCTTCAAAGCGAGGGCAGAAGAGAACATCCCGTTTATCACATAACCGTGAAGAATCTCGGCTACTTTTGTTGTTTCGTATTCAATTTTTTCGATTTCCATGACACCTCCTAAAGTAAAATCGCACATGCGGAGGAGATGGTCTTTTCGTCTAAGAAAAGGTTGTCACTCAAGCCCACACGGCTCTGCTGGTTCATCTGTACATTCTTTATAAGGAGGGTAAGCCTCCGGGTATTTCCTTTGCAGCTTGTGTAAAAAAGCTGTCTGATATCTTCATCCTCAAGGTTTGGAAAGTGTGCTGAAACTATCTTATCCACATCAGCTTCAGGAAGCGGTTCAAGGTGAGCATAAGCCCCAACCCGGGTCAAAATCTGCTCGTTTACACCTTTCGTACCGTAAAGATTCTGATACAACCGGCTCATTCCTGCGAGAAGGATGCCAACATGCGCCTGATCGTGTACCGTGCGAAGCAAGTCCAATGATCTCTCATTCAGATACTCTGCCTGATCGATAATAATCAGTCTTCCCGAGTCTCTTAAACGGTTTATAACGGCTATTTTAAGCTCGTTTATCGACCCTTTAAAGTCGCCTCCAAGCTCCCTCAAAATCGCTTTCATCAGCTCCCGCGGCGAATAGGCTGTATCAACCTCAAGATAAATTACATCCGGGTTTTCCTTTGTGTACTTGCGCAAAGCTTCCGTCTTTCCGACACCGGCCTTACCCGTAACGACACCGAAAGATACATGTACATGCACCCTCTGTGCGATGGAAAGGACTGTGTTTGAATTGATCGTGTCAACCCATACAGTCCTGCTTACGGAGAGTTGCCGGGTCATTTGAAGATTGATGTATTTCTCGAGGGATCGTTCCACGGAATCAACATCTCCCTGATACTTCCCCGCAAAATACTGGCTAAGTGCCGTGGCGCTTAAACCGAGTGCCTTGGCGGCTGTGTTCTGGCTCTTTATTACGCCTTGAGCCTTCAGGCGGTCATAGTTTGTGACAATCCAGTCACGCTTCGTAACATTCATCTCAGCTCCTGTTGTTTAGTTGTTCTTTAAGCTCTTCCTGAGTCAGGAGGTAACTCGACCAGTCATAAACACCGTGTGTTTTTGGCGGTTCAGAATCTCTTTTTTGTGCCTTTTTTTTGCTGCTTTTTGCCTTTGCAATTGCCTTCATTTTTGTGGCTTGGGCACCGCGGGAAGTGTCGGAAATATCAACCGGCACCACCAGATCACGAAGCTTTTCAGCGGCTTCTTTTTCGGCTTCCGCCGTTAATCTCTGCTGGTTTTTTAGGGCGGTTTGAAGCCTTAGCTGATCCTCTTCCGTGCCAAGTAAACGGGCGACAGGATGTTGCATTTCAGGTTCAATTGCCTCGCAGACGAACCCTGTTTTGTCGTACACAAATATCCGGGAGGGGTCAACCATGTCGTAACGAATTATAAACTTGTGCTTGCCTTCGCCACGCTGTAAACGGAAGAAATAATCAGACCAGTAGAAGCGTCCGCGGAACTTTATTCCGTTCCTGTAGAGGGTTCTTACCTCGTCTCTCATCATAAGTTCTTCAAGCTCAAAAGATGAAGCCAGACGGCTTTGGTAATCCTCTGAATTCCTTATGGTATTAATTCCATTCGAGAAGATTTCACCCCTTGTTCTGCCTTTGTTTCTGCCGGAGGAAAGCTCTCTTTTAGCATACTCATTTACCCACATTGCGATGCTGATCATTGCCTGCTCAATGGTAATTCCGCCTCCCATGTATTCCATTTTTTCTGCGTAAAGAGACCGGTGCAGTTTCTCGTTTCTCATCAGCCGGGCAGGCTTGTTCATTATCGAATTTCCCACATAGGTCGGCATCTGTTTCTCAAATTCGAGAAAATCGCCGAAGAATCTTTCGACCAGTTTTGCCTGTGCATTGTATGGCTTGGCGAACATGGCATCGATACCGATTCGCTGTAGAATTCCTTCGCTGATTATCATATCTTCGCCATTGTACCAGTCGGTTTTATGAACCTTTTGATTCTTGTTTTTGCCGACAGATCTGTTGGCTCTGCCGTTATCCATTAGGATCACTTTTGGTTTATACCCAAGCGTTAAAATTGCCCTGCGGATGGCAGAAGTGATAGCGTAAATGTTCTCCGTAGGCATTATTTCAAAGCCAACCGGCACGCCGCTTTTCATGTCTATGACCATTAATAAGGTCATCCTTTGGGGCTTGCCGGTGGCCGGATTAATTATGTCAAAATTGGTCGTGTGCCCGTCCAGAACAAGGAGATCACCCACCTCAATCAGGTCGGTATTTCGGGAAATCGAGGGCACTGCATTGTCAACCATTGCCTTCCGTCCGCGGCGGCACATCATGACGGTGGAGTAGTTTAATTTCGTGTATTCAGTTATGTATCGTTGGTATGTTTTGGAACTTTTTATCCATTTATACCCTTGTTCTTGGAGTGCTTTTATTGTATATCTTATACAGGCTTCCTTGCTGTGGGATTCGGGCATCAGCCAGAATCTTTCAAGGAGTTTTTTCTCTGTTTCCTCAAGGGTATCACCCGGTTTTCTCCCCGGTAATTCAGGCTTTAGATCACCTTTTTTAGAGTCGTTCAGCCATCTGTAAAGAGTCTTTAAACTTATCTCTCCGAGGATGGTATATTCAGCGGGATACATTTTAAGATCGTTGAAATGGAGTATAAAATTATCGTCTGCAAGGGCATAGGTTCCGCCGGCTTGCTTGGTACTTTCCCGGAACTGAATCCACTCTTTCAGGGTAGCTTTTCGGGCAATTTCCTCCCGTGTCACCACTTCGTACCGTGTCGAAAGCTGTTCCTTTTGTTCGACCGGCTGTAAAGATTTTATTCCGGCAAAACGGATCACTTTTTTTCTGTCACTGTAACTGTAAACCTCGTAACCCTCGGGAAGATTACCTCGTTGAGCCATTTTCTTTACGCCATCATAAGAGATGCTTTTCATCTCAGCGAATTCGGCGAAGCTCCATTCGGTTTTTGCAGGAATTACGGGGTGGTGATCGTCACGCATTAGAAAAGCTCGGGTGTCCTGCCGTAAAATTTGTCACAATATTTTTTTGCCGTTTGGCTCTCTTCAAGTACTTTCATAAGCGCTTCATCAACTGCGTCTTTGTTTGCCTTGCTCGGGTCGTTGAAGAAAATCTTCAGGGCGTTCAGAGCGGCGGCGGATGCTTTCTGATAGTCATCATATATATCTATCGGCTCCCCTTTTTTTGCCCTGAAACGGGGAATTTTCACGAGTATATATCCGCAGAGGTTAGCCAGGTGCGAAAGGATCGAGTAATCTTCGGCGGCTTTCATAAGAGGGACAAGATTTTCGAGAGGGAATTTTACTCCGCTCTGATCCAGAGGCATGCAAGCCCGGTAGAGGTAGTTTTCACTTATGCCCGTTTCATCCGCAAGCTGCTTCACGCTTTTGCGGTTTCGGTGGGCTGTCCGGTATAAAAGTTCTTTAATGTTATACATATTTGTTGTTAAAATCTTTTCTGATTATTTTAATAGGTTCGTTTTTGTCTATTAGTTATTTTACTAAAGGCAGTTGAATTTATGCCGCACGGTCGGTTGCAATATCAGCTATTCTTTTAAGCCAATATTCGGCCTTAGACCCAGTTTTTTTTCCGGAAAGTAGCTGATGGACATAAGATTGGCTTATGCCAAGACGGCGTGCGATCTCTGTTTTATTGAGAAGCTTGTAATCGATTTTAACTTTTTTCATGTTTATTGTTCGGGGTTGTTAAATTGTAAAAGTAATTTTTTAATAACTGAATGTTAAACTAAACAATTGTTTGAATAAAGTCAAGCAATTTTCAAACAATTGTTTGAATTTATATGGAAATTGATAAAAAATATGTAGCTTCTCGACTAAAAAGCTTTCTGATAACCAAGTTTGGCAGTATAAAGGATGCAGCTCTGGCTTTGGACAAGTCACCTGAAGCTCTGTACAATGGTTATTTGAATGGAAGAAGTCTGCCCGGAGCAGAACTTTTGGCTCGGCTTATTAGCTTTGGTTGCGATATAGAATGGTTGTTAACCGGGAGACAGCGAGAAGCTGTTAAAGCGACTCTGAAAGAGTTTCCATTAGTTAGCATGGTAGGAGCCGGTTCGGTAATACCCTACGATGACCAGGTGCCGGTTATGATCCCTTTCCCATATCAAGGAGAGGCAATGGTTCTAAAGGTCATTGGCGACAGCATGGCAAGCCTCATCAACGAGGGTGATCTTGTGTTGGTTGATATTAAAAAGCGCCCCAAACCGGGGAATATCGTGGCAGTCCGGACGAAAGAGGGAGAGCAGTTTGTAAAGTACTTGGGTGCGTACAATGATGATACCGTTATGTTTTATAGCCACAATGCTTACTATTCTCCCATCACCTTTAAAAAGAAAGAGATTCTTACAATAAAAAAGGTAGTTTACATTTTGAAGGATGTGGATTACCCGGATAACTAAAAATAAAGAGGTATAATATGAAAATTTTCTTATTAATAGGTATATGTTATGTTGGGGCTTTTGGGCAGCAACTATTACCGGCTCTTTCAATAGAATCAAGCATTACATATTGGGGTGTGGGTGCAGATTTGTTGGTAATTCCTGACACAAATTTGGCATTCTCTGTAGGTTTAGTTTTCTCACAAGAATACGGAAAAAAAGAACTTCCCGGTATTTATGCCTGGTCACCTCCCGCACCTCATAGTTGGTGGGTTTTTCAGAATGATCATGAACCTGTTAAGTCCTTTCCCGGGGTATCTTTTGGACTGTATGTTTTTCGTACATTTCATATTAATGCAGTCATTGATTATACACACTATGAAAAGTATAAAGTATGGGTATCACCACCCAGTGGATTGACATTCCATACCAAGAATGGAGAGGTGTCTAAACTCGGTTTTGGAGCGGGAATACATTTCAAGATTGGCGAACATAGCTATGTTGGTTTGATGTATCATGAGATTAAGGGTTATGGGCTTAGATATACTTTCTCGGCATTATAAATCTCTGTAACTCCTTTATTAAACAGCATTTAAACGGTGCTAAATTGCGGTTGTCTTTTTGTCACGCTTTGTCCCGTTAATGTCCCGTTATTGGTCTTTTTGTCACGCTTTGTCCCGTTAATGTCCCGTTATTTTGCGATTAACGGGACAAAAAGGAGAGGAACAGACTTGTAAACAGCCAAGGATCGGGAGGGAAAAACGCCGTAACTCCTTTATTAAACAGTATTTAAACGGTATTTAACAAATGTGTAAAGAAGTGTAACAATGTGTAAAAGTTGGACAGAATTCTCACGGTGCTGTTACGCTCGTAACTTCATGCAATATAAGCACTTACGCCCCGATGCTCCATTATATGAAATTCTCATCCCCCCTGTCTTGTCTTATTAACAACCCTGGTTATCCACTCAATTATATTTTTTTCAACCCTCCTCTTCACTTCCTGCTCCTCGGGTATAGAAGTGATGAGCAAGCAAATCGATAAAGCCATTTTGATTGATGGTGAAAGAAGCGACTGGGCCGGCAATCTCACTCAAGTGGATGATGGTAAAGCTGCATTTGGATTCAAAAATGATGAAAAGTCACTTTACATACTATTTGTAACTCCCGATCGTGCCAGTGCCTTGAAAATTTTGATGCAGGGTTTAACCCTCTGGGTCAAGAGTGAGGGTGGTGAAGAACTCGGAATTAAATATCCCATGAAACCCCTTCCGGAAGACTTGAGGGAAATCCGCGGGGCAGGGAACAAAAAAGAACAACCCGAACTTCCTAATCTTGTCTCAGCTTTGAAGAGAATCAATGACCAGATACAGGTGATAACCAAAGAGGATTATCCTCTCTACACTTCTGATGCATCTAAAGGGAAATACTTAAGAGGCAGTTTTGGGATGAACGAAGGGCAGTTTGTTATCGAAATGCAAATCCCTCTCGCCGGAGACGACATTTCGCAAAGATTATTCGCCACCAAACCGACCAATATTTCCCTTAAATTTGAAACAGGAAAATTTGAGATGGAGGGAGTCCGCCCCGGAGGAGGCAAGGGTAATGAAGGTGGCGAAGGAAGGCCCGGCGGCGGCGGAATGGGTCGCAACGGCGGGAAAGGCAATCATGGCGGTACAAGACCCGGCGGCGGTGAAAGACCAAACTTTGAACCTCTGAAATATTCGTTTAAGTTGTGTTGGGGAGGTAGCGAACTTTTCACCATGAAATAATTGATGGCGATAAATTGGTGTGGTTGTGGATATCGTTGATATTTCAAAAGAATCCGATTTTATCTTTATATAAAGCGATATTGGAGAGTCGTATATGCTTGACAAGCAATACAGATTGGAGATAGAATTAGAACTCGTCTCATCGAGAAGTGTCTTGATCGAAATCAAAAATGTGCTATCGAAAAGTCAATATTCCGAACCGGATAATATAATGCGTTCCGCTTTGGGGAGTTATCCGGCACAGTTTTACAACTGGATTGAAAACATGTTATCGTCATCGTCCAGACGCAAGCGCATCCAACCTGAAATGGCTCCGTCATCTTAAAGGAAACACTCTTCTCCGTCAGTTTTAAGCAACTCTTTTAACTTAACATCGCAATAATTAGCATCCAGAGACCAGACAAGGCCTTCATGGGAATGGAATAATAGGCAGCATACCGTGTAATACGGAGTAATTCTCTAATCTCAACCAAATCTTTTTGTTCTACTGATCTTATATTTATGCTATTGTCGGGTGATATAATAATTCTTTATTTGAATAATTAAATACTTTTTTCCATTTTGCAACATTTGAAATTCAATTTTATTAAAACTGACTAACCCGGAGTTAACATGCAAGATGAATTCGTTTTGAAGACTGGAAAGACACTTGAGGAGTGGAGAAATATTATTTCTGCAAGTGGATTGCAGAAACATTTAGAAATTGTAAACTTCCTTAAAAGTGACCATGGGATCACTTATGGATTTGCGAACATGATCACTCACAAAGCCCGTGAAACTGACGCGGGATCAGTGGAAGATCAGTCGCAGCTTATCAATGATCAATATAAAGGGAAAGAAAATCTCTTCCCCATTTATGAAAAACTGATGGAAGTGATTTGTGGATTTGGAGACGACATTGAAGAAGCTCCCAAAAAAGCTTATGTAAGCATAAGACGAAAAAAACAGTTTGCAATCATCCAGCCAAGTGTTAAAACCCGACTTGATCTGGGTCTGAATATCAAAGGTGAAGAACCCACAGGTATCACCGAAAAAGCTGGTAGTTGGAATGCAATGTGTACCCACCGAATCAAAATCGGAGATATTTCAGAATTAAATCAGGAAATTTTCGACTGGATAAAAAAAGCCTACGATCAGGCGGGATAGTTGGGTACAAAAATTGGCAACATCAATCTAATTCATGCGGGTTTAGCCACATGATGGAGGTCACCAAACCAACCTGAGATATTGCAAAAACGGGTTTTATTTTAACTATTTTTAATACTCACCGGCTGAAAGTATACAGAGGCGCTCATGCCGAGCGGCTGATGAACTATTTCGCCGATTTTAAAAGATTAGTAAACACTCTGTTAGAAAGTGTCTGAGTTATTTTAGCTTATCATCGGATATAAGTTACTAATTGTTGCGTTTATGAGCCTAAACATGTGAAATCGGGCTGTTTTTAGCAATAAACGCAAATATTTCTTGCGTTTAACAGAATCGTCCTCTAAGGAGGGTTGTTAGGTAAAATTTTATTTCCCGGTAAAATATTTTCTTATTTCTTCCCAGAAAAAACCATTACAATTTGAAGTATTCCAAAGCCCTGGCTGTATAATATCATTTTTATTTTGCTTGTACCTGTATTCCTCACCATTTTCTTGAATTACAGCCCAGTTTGGGTTCACCAATCTTCCGCGCTTCTTTTCAGCATAAGCAACGCCTGATTTACCAACATAAATAATTTGAATTGGTGCTTCCAAAGTCCTGCCAAAGCCTAGAATCTGTGCCACATCCAGAAAATACCCCTGACCCAGATGGGAAAAGTGCCATGGGTGCTCAGATTTTCGAGTTATCTTTGGCGGAGTTGGGTCCGGTTGCCCTATCAAGATGGATTGATCAGTTACTGAATCACGAGTTTCTGCAACATTTATTATCTGTGGTGTGTTTTTGACTTTGCTATAAAAATCAGAGGAAGAGAACCAGTTCCTGTTAATCGGTACTTCAGACCCATGTTTAACTTCATATTCAAAAGTCTTCCAGCCTCCTGATGAAATATCCATGGCAAGTTTTTCACCGTAGAGACCACCACTTCGCCCGACAATGAATCGCTCACCGCTTTCATATAACTTTATTATTGCCATGCTTTCTAATTGTTCATCCATATTTTTTCGGTAGGTATCTCCTCCGGAGTGTGATTTCAGCGAATCATATTTTCTTAAAGCAATTCTTAATGTCTCGAGAAAATAATTTCCTTTTAACTTCTCTTCATATTTCTGAACGATCTCTTCCCAATAAATTACATCTTCTTTGATGGATGATTTGTGAGTAACCATCCGCTCGGGCACTAAAGCAATATGGAAAATCCTGTCAGTCGAGAGTCCATGAACTTTGGTAAGTTCATCAATTACCCACTTTTGTTTGCTTAACTGCTGATTTATGTCTGAAGAAGTTGCGTTTGAAAACATTTTCGCTTCAATGACGATTAAAAGAGGCTTGGGTTCGGTGATCAGGATAACAAGGTCGGGTGTATCTTTTGTTTCATATTGTCCGGAAAACACAGCCTTATGATGATCTTCCACAAGACTTTCCTTGAGGCTGTATTCAGTCAGGAAGAGGATGTTGTTTGCTGTTGCATCGGGAAGAACCACAAGCTTTGGTTGCATATTTGGAATCAAGTCTAAAAACAGTCGGAAATTCCTGAAATTGTCCGAACATATTATTTGTGGTAGAACGGTTGCCGTATAGAATTTTTCTTTACGGTTCAGTGGCAAATATTTGTGGAAGTTTTGCTCAAGTCTGTTCATTTTTCTCTCTTTTTGTTCTTTTGGTAGTAGAGTAAAACAATTATGCATTTTCTAGAAGTTACACTGTTAACTCGGTTTGGATATCAAATTCTCAAATCGGAGGATCCTTGAACCACTTATTTTCAGCATGGTCTCAGGTGTATCATGATAGTAAAGAGCATTAGATTTCTTACTTCCCCGCGATGATCGCTTCGAAATACTCGTTTTACTTATGGAAACAAATCGTAAATTGTGATCTACCAAAAAGTCGATTTCGCCCCAAAATACCTTGCCAATTTCTTCAATATATTTGTAAAGACAAAGTGCACCTTTTAACTGATTTATTATGTGGTATTCTTCCTTCTTACCTCTTTTCATCTCAATAATCAGCGTATAAAAATAATCTCCATGTTGTGATATTATTATATAGTCTGCACGCTTGAGTTCGGATTTCTCACCAATAAAAAAACGATTAGGAACCGGGAAGTTATCTGCCTTAATCACAATACTATCTTTTGGAATGCCTAATATTTCAACCATTGAGTCTGCTTCTTGCGGTTCATCTAATCTAACCTTCCACTTGTCATAATATTGAACCAATTCAATAAGAGAGTTAGCCACAATCATTTTCTTTAAAATATCATTAAAAGCCACTTGATTATCCCCAGATTATTTCGTCTTGGATTCTGTTCATTTCGTCGATACTTTTGTCGAAAGTTTTTGCCTCTATTCCCAGTTCTTGTGAAATTTCAGCTTCGATAAGGGTTTGACAGTTAGTTTTTCGGCTATTGCCATCAATTTTTATCAAAGTTTTCTCAGAAGTGTAAACACGGATTTTTTGTACTGATAATAGCTCATAATCAAAATAATTTTCTCTGTTTGCCAATTCTTTTATTTTCTCTGATTCTTGATTCATCATTATAAGCAAATTTAGTTCTTTTATAATATAGTCGCTATGTGTTGTTATAAACACTTTAATCCCAATATTTACAAGTGTTGCTAATAATCTCGCAATTTTCCTCTGATTCTCCGGGTGAAGATTCAGTTCAGGTTCATCAATCATTAATAAATCACCTGACTGAGCGATATGCTTAATGTAAAACCCAACATCGAGAAGGGAACGCACAGCACTGGAACTCTCGTCCATACTAAGCTTTATACGACTGCCTTTTGGTTGAAAATACAATTCATCATTTCGCGTTACAGTGTATTTCCCTCCAATTATTTCATCAAAATAAGCAACCAAATTAGAGTGATTTTCCTTAATAGAACTGTCTTTTTTTGATATCTCTTCAAGTCGGCGGGTAAATTCAACATTGTCCTTCACTGGCAAGGCATAGTCCTGATAGGATTTAAGTAATAAGGAAAAAGGGTCTGTGTTTTTGTCAATTTTACTCATCTCCTCGAGGAGTCTGTTTCGCGAAAAGTTTAGTTCTTTTCGAAAAATCGCTGATCCGGTTCGTTCTGCACTTGCTATGAAGGGACCTGGAAATATCGAACTAAACATTATTTCTTTTATTGACTCGGAGATTACAGTTTGGATGGCAGTCACCGGAATTTGACGGTTATTCTTTGTAACCAGCAAAGTAATCACTAATTGGTTACTATTTTCTTCTTTTACCAATTTAAATAAATTAGACTTTACTGTGCTCAGAGTTTGATCAAATCTTTTGGTTGTGTCTAACTCATCTTTCTCTAATTCAATCTGAAAGCTTGCTTCTGTTAATTTTTCCTTTGAAGAAGCAAAGATTTCAGGAAGCATCCTGGAATATTTAATACATCCTGAATCAAGAAATTTTTCAGCGTTTGCGATATGATCAGACAAATCGAGAGTCGTATTTCCTTCATACAACAGTTGCCGGACTGTATCTTGTTTTATGGGAATATCGATAACTTTTCTCCATGATTTTAAAAATCCATACAGAGCGTAAGTTGCGTAAGTTTTTCCGGAGTTATTTTGGCCACAAATAATTGTAAAATTTGCAAGTTTGAATTCTGCACTAATTAATGGTCCAAGATTTTTAAGTTTAATTAACATTTTTTGCTCTCAATAGCGATTGGTTTTTTAAGTTATATCAACATGAACATTAAATTTATAAAAGAAGGATTTAGAGAAAACGAAAATAACAATTATTTATGTAAACCTGAATAAATCCTTTCTGAGTCGTGGTAACTATTTTCTAACTTTGAGTTCGGTACTGTTTTACCATTTTTCAATTAAAAACTTAGTTCAAACATTCTACCCCATCCAACCCTTAACAGTCTCCTCAATCACAACTTGTTCTTCCGGTGTGATCCAATAATATTCATAGATCATTTTGTTAAGTTTGTCATCCAGGGTTGAGATGTCTGCTGATGGATCGGCTTTTTTGATGGTCATGATTTGTTGAACAATTGTTTTATACGGCTGTTCGGCTTCTTCTGTGATTGGTTTTACAGGTATCTTTTCAAAGAATACTTTACGAAGCTCCCGTGTTCCACCTAAAAGTTCAGGGAAATTATCCCGAAAACAAAACTTGAACAGGTTCGAGTTTAAGAACGAAACCAAATAATAGAGTCTTTCCCCCGTCATAAAAAACGCTTTGTCATTGATAAAATAACCCTCATCATCTAAAACAAATGGCATGTATTTTGTCATGTTTGGATAGATGATCTTAAGTTTGCTAAATTCTGCCCAATAGCCTATGGTATCTTGAGTTTCGAACCATTTATTATTTGTCCGTTTCCTGGTATCCTTCTCTCCACTTTGTTCCAACTTTTCTTGTCCAAACTCAGTCAGGTATTTATAGATAGCAGGATAATTTTTTATATCAAGTTTCCTTGCCGGGAATGTACCAATCACAAATAGTTTTGGATCCTCAACAAAATAATGGCGGATATCCCGACCCCTTAACAATTTGAACAGGACATCATCACTTTTTGCATCTTCTTGTACCATTTGATCTTTTTTATTTTCATCAATAACAAATGCTTCATTTAATCCTGTCACTATACCTCGGTTAATGGTAAGTCCCCATTCTTTAACGGGTTTTCCCTGCCCTTCAACCTTATTTTTTATCTTGAGCATCACAGGGTTTTCAAAAGTCCATGGATCGTCACCAAGATTTGTTTGATCTATAACAACTCCATGATCATTCAAGTACATTTCTATGTTATTATCAAACTTCTCTTTCCCCACTTTATAATGTTTAAAGCTGTTTGTTGATTCCGGATGTTTTTTAATAAATCCCAAAATAGCCGCAAGAACCACTGCTTCTTCAAAAACAGGGTAGTCATTAAAATCCAGATAATGTGTAAGTGTTGTGTTTTTAGAAAGGAAGCCTCGAAGTGTTTTTCCATAATTTGCCCGCGAAAATTTGTTTGCAACAATAAACTGAAAAACTCCATCTTTTTTCAGTATATCATATCCAAGTTCAATGAAATAGGTTAACAGATCAGCGGATGCATCAAACACATTATAATTTTCTTTCAAGTATTCCTTAATAGCAGAGATCGACTCCTGTCTGATATATGGCGGATTGCCTATAACAACATCGAACCCCCTAAACCTTCCATCATCATCAAGCACTTCAGGAAACTCAAACCGCCACTCAAACGAATTCCCATAAAGAGTCCTCATTTTAAGATCGTACCGCTTTTGAAGTTCTTCTTTTTCTGACATCAATTGCTGCAGTCTTATCGTCCAGGCATCGCGATCCTCCTGCGAATATATCATCGGTGGGGTAAGCAGCTCATTTTCTTTTGCGGTCAGGTTGATATAGTCCTTGTCAGTTGGATTAACCATCTCCCTGAACCGTGCCTTCAATTCTGCAATTTTCTTCTCGATATCTCTTTTTAGGGCTTTGTCCTGAACTGATTTATAGAGAATAACTTGTTCTTTATATTTATCAATTGCCACTTTGAGCTTGTCCCTGTAAACAAGGTTTGTCTTTTCGTATTTATCGTTAATCGAGAACCTTGAAACAAGCGAATTTCCGGTTTTAATATTGATATCAATATTTGGAAGTGTCTCTAAATGTTTGTATCCGCTCTGCTTTGTATAGAAGGAATTTTTTAGTAGTTCGATCCATAATCTCAGTCTGCATATCATTACAGATTTCGGATTTATATCAACTCCAAAAAGTGAGTTCTCTATAATCGTCTGTTTTTCATGGAATAATGCCTCCTGAACCCGCTGACTCTCTTTGTTTTGATAATTGTAGGCAAAGAGTTCATTTTCATAAGTCACTATCAGTTCATCGTTTTCGACCACCACTTCATAACCCCTAAGGATTTTACCTTCCCTGTCACAAAGAATGTTGAGTTCACTCTTGGTGCTGATCAATTCATTAAGAATGGACACCAACAAGTGTCCTGAACCAACAGCGGGATCACAAATTCGCAGACTCTTAAAAACATTATTTGCCTCCTCGAGTGGTATCCGGTTGACATTGTTGTAAAGATCTGTAAAATTTTTACAATCCCAATTGTACTCAGCATTAAATCTGGTAATTACAGCCTGCCTCACAGCTTCATGGCTCATATACATCGTACAAAAGCCCGGTGTAAAAATCGATCCTTCTTTGTACCCGTTCAATTTCTCAAAGATAAGCCCAAGCACCGAAGCATTTATAATGGTTTTGTTCGTTTTTTGTATCACGGTTGTGTTTTCACTCGAGAAATCAAAAGAATCGAGAAACTCAAAAAGATACGACAGAGTGCTTTTTGCTCCTGTTTGTCTTAATCCGGCATCGTTTTTAAGTACTGTGTTTTTGTGAAGTAGTACCGTGAATCTGTCTTTCAGCTCCGCAATCGTAATGGTGCGGCGTTCAAGATCCGTTTCCTCAAAAAGGGAACTGTTTAAATATGGGATGTTTTTATATTTTTCATCGATACTTTTACTTCTATGGTTATATTCAACAGCCAGCACTTCAAAAAAAAGCTCGTTCAACTCGTCAAAATCTTTGATTCGAGATTCATTCAGGAATCGGTAACTTTTGTCATTTTTATGATAGGTGACAAGTTGACCCTCAAGAAGTTTAAGGAAAAGAACCCGGTTTAGCCAGGTGATACACAATTCGAGAGCCACACTAAAAAGTTGCTCCTCTGAAGTGGCTCCAAATTGTTCAGGGTCTTCAAGTTGGGAGAGCCGGTTTCTGACTTTTAGGATATTGATCGTGTTTTCAAGGAAACTGCCTTCATTACGATGTCCATCCCCTACCCTTTGAATCACCTTTTTACTTTTATCTTTTGTCTCTTCAAGCCCAAGAATATAGAGCAGTTCAAGATAAAAGTCGCGATTTAGAATGTTACTGTCGTTTGCAAACGGTTGTTTTAGAAGGTGTTGCGGTGAAAGAAGCTTAAAAAGAATTGATAATCTTTCATCATCTGTTTCATTAGATGTAAAGTCCTGAAGATTAAAATAAACCGCAGTAAGAGATTCGATTTCATCTTCGACAAAAGGTTTTGCGATTTCAGAATAAAACCAGTCTGTTTGTTGAACTCCCAACAGCCCGGCTGACCAGTCTCTGTACTTTTTAGATATCTCTCTATTTTCAAATATCAGTTTTTCAAATTGATTTGCATCAAAAATATACCATTCATAAATGTTGGTTGCTA
Organism: uncultured Ignavibacteriaceae bacterium; assembly: GCA_964431385.1. Taxonomy (GTDB): domain Bacteria; phylum Bacteroidota; class Ignavibacteria; order Ignavibacteriales; family Ignavibacteriaceae; genus UTCHB3. The sequence goes on from CAYSJM010000023.1 coordinate 39,274, forward strand.
TTAAATGTTTTATTTCCCGGTTATTGTTTTTGACTCGTTCCTCTATATAGTAGAGGATAAGCTCATGAAGTGCTTTGCTGTTTGGTCGTGCCTGTGTTATCATCTCGGATTTGTTCGATTGCCTTTTAACCTCAAGCAACACTCCGGGAACATCTTTAACAGATTTCCCATTCTGGATTACAAGATCGATCCTTCCCCTGGTGTTTATTTCATATTTCTCTTTGTAAAGTGAAATTTTGAGCAAATCTGCAAGTAAGTTTTTATGATTCTCTTCAGATTCTGATTTAATTATTCTGGCGAAAAGATTTTGAAGTTGCTCTCTAAAAAGATCAATCTGATTTTGTTGTATGCTGCTTTTTAGATAAGCTTTACTTAATGCTTGTTCCGGGGTGAGTGTAAGAAGATTCATGTCGGGTTTGGTGTTCCTGCTTCAATATTAAGAATCAATAATCGAAAATTTTGCTGTGTAGAAATTAGTAATTTTTTATGACTTAATTACAATCTTCTATTTCTATTCACTCACATTTTGCAGGATGCTGCGAATATATAATCCCGCAAGCGGGATAAGGGTGGATGGGGTGTACATTGTAGCTACGAACATCAATTCCTCTTCGAGGAAAATTTTAGGCCCCACCCATATGTCGCCACAAGGGCTTATAATTCATCCTTCAGCCCTCTGAATTCAGCCCAACTCTTGCGTAACTCCGTCTAATCTGCGTCCCCAAAATATTTTACCCCCATTTCATGCTATTTCTTAAATAAATGATTAAGTTACGAGAGACCTAACTTAAACTTGTTCGAGGAGTGAAACATGAAAAAGTTGTTACTGTTTTCGTTCATGATTCTGGTCGCGTTTAATAGTGTTTCCAGTGCCGGGTCAAAGGGTCCGACACTGACGACCGTCACCGAATCCATACTCAATTTTATGGATGACGGCAGATGGTATCCCAAGACTGTATGGAATATTCTCGGGATGCAAAGCGGGGAAGAACTAAAAACTACCATCAAAGATATGAATGGTAAGATCGTTGCGGACGCAACATGGCAGTTTACCGCCAACTACGACGGTGAATGGGCAAAAGTAACAGATTGTCTTAAATTCTCACCAACAGGTCACCCGACTACAGCTTTCGACAAGCTGCCCGTCTTCGCACCGGCAAATTATAAACTTGAAATCTACGCCGGCGGGAAACTGATCTGGGAAACTCCTTTCGAAATCACTAAAACCATGAAAGCCGGAAAGGCAAGGTATGCCTGCACCGGTCCCTGGCAGGACATCGCATACATCTATGAAGATGACGGTTCAAACGGAGGTATTGTGTCATTCTGGTTTGCAGGTCCAACCGATGTAAAGTGGTTCTGGGAAAACAACGACGGATACGAGCGAACCATGGAACTGAGGTCGGAAGTGATCAAAAATGGTGAAGTGCTGGTTACAAAAGGTCCAGAACAGTACGATCATTTTACCAACTATCCGGGTCAAACAAGAAAATTCGGAAAATCTGTTGCCTACACAATGGATTTCAAACCGAAAGTAATGGCCAAGGACGGCGAGTACAGAATTGTGATCTATGCAAGCGACCAGTATAAAAACCAGTGGAATCCGATTGTCGATTTTACCTTCCCGGTTGTCAATGGTAAAATTCCGATAAACGAGGAGCTCTCGGGGGAGAAGTCAGACCCTCTCCACAGGTGCATTACATCGTCTGCTTATTATAAAAAAGGAGCCGTGAAGAATACTGTACCAAACTATCGTTAACAGGCTGAAAAACTTGGAATACGGGCAGTCTCGAATGCGGCTGCCCTTTTCTTTTTTCTAATTGACAGATCATCCGATTCAGGTACGGGAACAGCATTAAACCGTTTGCGCATCTCCCGTCACAGCCAATATTTAATACTTTACATTTAAAATCTAATCTGTTATATTAAATTTAATTTAAAAACATTTCTGAGCCATATATGAAAAAATTCATTTTACTCGTTTTGATCGCATTTCCGGTTTATTCGCAAATGATAATATCCGTTGGTCCTGATTTCTTTTTCACCAAATCTTCGGGGCTTGATGGATTCGTCGAGCGGTACAACACTACCCGTTCTTCGATCCTGACAAAGAAGATGGAATCACTTGGAACAATGACGGGATGGAACATCAATCTTGGATTCGCCATAGGAATAGCGTTCGATATTGGTTACTCGTCCCATAAAGGTCAATTGAGGGCTGAAACTGATCCATTAAGGACCACAGGTGGCGGCACCTTTAGAGAAGTGGATATCAGTGTAGGCAATTTCATGATCGGCACGGGAGTAGTGGTCGCTTCTGAAAAGAATTTCGGGCTAATTTTTCCATATGTTGAGGCGAATCTTCAGACCATGAGTTTCGAGACACGCACCAACACTCAATCAAAATCGGGAGATGTGGGTATGATCGGCAATATGGGAATCGGAGGGAAGATTGCGATCGGCATTGGAAGTTCGTTTGCGCTGCTTATTCATCCGTCCTATAACTTCGGTCTTCTTGATGCCAATTTCAGCGATATCTATGATGCCACCAATACATCTTACGACTCTTTCTCTGACCAGACCAAGGGTTCTTTCGGTGGTTTTCATCTCAGAATCGGTCTGGCTCTTTTGATACAAGACTGAAAAAAAGTGTTAAATCACCGGTTATTGATCATTTAAAGATTGGTAAAATCGGGCGACCAACTTTCCATTTTTCTTTTTGAGTGAAAAGACCTATATTTGTGGTCTAACTTTATCCTGTTTCCGGAGGGGTGGGAGAGTGGCTTAATCCAACGGTTTGCTAAACCGTCGTAGGGATTATACCTTACCGCGGGTTCGAATCCCGCCCCCTCCGCCAGTTTTGTCCCCTGAAACGGGGACTTTTTTATTTTAAAGGGACCTGCCCCTCCGCGGGTTCTGCCAACGGCATCCCTTGGGGAGAATCCGCCCCCTCACAGCTCATGTAAGCTGCTCCAAAAGCGAGGCGTCTTTTTTGTAATGCAAAACTGTTGACTGATTAGAAATTAATTCGTATCTTCCCGAATGAGATTTTTCAAATTCCGCCGGTACTCTTGTTTCATCCCGACGCTGGTTCTGGCGATTTTCCTTTTTTCCTTTTTTCACTCCGAACTTGGACTGTTTAATTATGATCATGGAAATCATTCAGAACATGACCATTGTGAAATCGTTCAGGTAACCAACACAGCCGGTGTTTCCTTTAAGTTAACTCACCCCAAATTGGAGATAAATGAGTATCTCTCTGTTACTATCAATTCAGGAAACAGAGCCTGCGATTTTAGAAAACAAACGGGTGTTGAAAGCAACTTCTCTGTAGATAATCCTTCTTCGTTATCCGCCTGTATCCGAAATCGTGCACTTCTGATTTAGCCTCTCCTAAAACAACAATTTAATTATGATTTTTCGCTCTTCTTTTGAAGGGCTTTCACTGTTTTATTTGTTTTGGAGCAAAATTGGATTCTTCACTAAAAATGTACTCAATTATTACGATGCTTTTATTTATCCTTGTGGGTTGTTCCGGGGATGAACAAAAGGTTACGAAAGAAGAACATCACGATGAAAAAAGTGGTGCGATCGAAATCAAAATAACAAAAGCGGTTCAAAAAGATATTGGACTAAAGGTCGAAACCCTTCAACTGACGAATGCAAAAGGGTTTCTAAGTATACCTGCCAAAATTGTAACAAACCAAAACTCTGAAGCCTTGATCGGATCACTGGTACAGGGAAGAATTAAGAAGGTCTATGTAAATGTTGGAGACAATGTCAAGCAGGGGCAGGTCCTTTTCTCAATCGAAAGTCTGGAAATTGGGGCACTAAAAGCCGGGCTGATAAAAGCCAAGGCAAATCTGGATTTCGCAAAATCGACTCTTGAGAGAGAAAGAAAACTTTTCGAAAAGGGGTTCAGTTCACAGCAGATGTTGGATCAGGTGAATGCAGAATACAACAGAGCAGTCGCTGATTTTAATGCGGAAGATAAAAAAATACACTCAGTTGGGTTGGTGGATGAGGATGTTTTTGACATCAAAGGGAACGCTCTTCATTCCTCAGATCTACTAAATATAAAATCACCAATTAATGGAACAGTTGTTGAAAGAAATCTGGTTACCGGTCAACTTGTTGAGTCAACCTCGAACGGTTTGCGGATAATGAATACTAGTAATGTCTGGGTTGACGGGCAGGTTTATGAAAAAGATATAAACAGAATAGTAAAAACAGGGAAACTAACCTTTGTCACCCTTGCTTATGATGATGAGGAATTTTCCGGCAATATTATAAATATCGGTCAGACGGTTGATGAAAAAACCCGCACAATTACTATTCGGGGTGAGATTCCGAACAGAGGAGGCAAACTTAAACCGGAAATGTTTGGCGAGATGACTATCCGTATTGGAGAAGAAGTTGAAACCTTGATGCTGGATTCTGAGGCTCTCGTGAAAGAGGGGTCGGAAGAGTATGTTTTTGTCCAGATTAATGACACTCTTTTCGAGAAACGAATTGTAAAAACCGGATTTCATTTGGATGAAAAGGTTGAGATTACTAAAGGTCTTAAAGCCGGCGAGAAAGTGGTTACTAAAGGATCATTTTATCTAAAATCAGAGATTAAGAAGGAAGAAATTGAAGGGGATGCTCACTAATGCTTGAAAAAATAGTACTCTTCATACTTAATCAAAGAGGTTTGGTGATATTTGTTTCCCTTGTTATTGCGGTTCTTGGGATATATTCTTATATCAATCTCCCCATTGACGCTTTCCCTGATGTAACAAACAATCAAGTCGAAATAATTAGCCATGCAGACGGTCTGTCAGCTATTGAAATAGAGAGGGATGTTACTTATCCCATTGAGATGTCTATGCGGGGTTTGCCCGATGTTGAGCAATTAAGATCGGTTACCAAATTTGGTCTCTCGATAGTGACTATAATTTTCAAAGATAATGTTGATATCTATTTTGCAAGACAGCTTGTTTTCGAAAGACTCGCCGAAGCCAGGGAACAGGTGCCTGCAGGCGTGGAGATGACTCTGGGTCCCGTAGCCACGGCGATGGGTGAGATATATCAATATACAATTGAGGGGAAATCCCCGGCAGATTCATTGGAAAAAATAAAATATCTGACTGAATTGCGTACTCTGCAAGAATGGGTAATCACACCTCTGCTTAAGAGTATTAATGGTGTGAATGAGATAAACTCATTTGGAGGATATTTTAAGCAGTATCAGGTGAATATAAGTCCTGAAAAATTGGTAAAGTTCGATATCTCGGCAAACGATGTTTTTGCCGCTGTTACGAACAACAATCAGAATGTCGGCGGGAATATTCTTGAGAAAAACTCCGACCAGTATATCGTTCGCGGGGTAGGATTGATTGAAAACCTGGATGATATCAGGGATATAGTGCTTAAATCATCAGCCGGAACGCCGGTCCTTCTGGGAGAAGTTGCCGAAGTCAGGATCGGAGAAGCTGTAAGAACCGGCGCAGCAATGATAAACGGTGAGCAAGAAGCTGTTGGAGGAATTGTAATGATGCTCAGGGGGGAAAACAGCAGGGATGTTGTTGAGGCTGTAAAAGCAAAAGTGGAAGAAATCAATACAGGTAATGTGCTTCCGGATGGATTAAAGATTGTACCCTATTATGACAGGTCAGAGATTGTAAGTGCCAGTGTAAACACAGTTAACAAGGCATTGTTGGAGGGAGCCATCCTTGTACTT
>CAYSJM010000024.1:0-2810 GCA_964431385.1 uncultured Ignavibacteriaceae bacterium
GCCCACAACAGTTTTCGAGACTGCCGCATTCAACCACTCTGCCATCTCTCCATAAATTCTGTCTTTAATTTAAGATAAACAGACTACAAATGTAGGAATATTGTTAAATATTTCAAAGAAAATGTTTTTACTGAACGAATCACTGCTACTTTTATCTGTAATTTATTCCACTCATTTCCCAAAACATTAAAAAAATTGACCATTTATTTTGATTGAATATTTACATTTGCCATCGAGTTTAATAAAAGTAATATGACAAATAAAGAGCACTTCAAAGAGACTGTATCACTTGCATTACCTGTAGTCGTAGCCCAGGTCGGGTTTGTTATGATGGGTGTTGTAGATTCCGCGATGGTCGGAAGACTCGGGGATGCACCATTGGCTGCTTCATCGCTTAGCCTTAGCCTTTTTTTCATTATAACAGTGATTGGTTTGGGAATTGTTATGGCTATGACTCCCCTTGTTGCCATTGCAGTTGGATCATCTGATAGCAGCAAATGTTCCAGTGTCTTTCATCAAGGAATTTGGGTAAGCTTTTTTACCGGAATCATCCTAAACCTCGTCGTTTATTTCGGAACAGATATTATAGCATATATGGACCAACCCAAAGAAGTGGTTGATTTATCTTTGAGTTATACCAGAATAATTTCATTTTCCATTCCTCCGATGCTGCTTTTCACCGGATATAAACAGTTTATTGAAGGGCTGTCTTTCACTCGTCCTGCGATGGTGATAGCCATTGTAGCGAATTTTGTAAACTTCTTTTTTAATTGGGTCTTTATTTATGGAAATCTGGGAGCTCCCGCTCTTGGACTCGATGGTGCCGGCTTTGCAACTTTGGGGTCGAGAATATTTATGTTTGTAACCCTTGCAATTTTTGTGCATAAGAACCGTGAATTTGAACGATTTAAGCTAAAACTTTTCCCTTTTAAAGGGCTTGATGAAAACGGACGAGAAATTCTAAAGATTGGCATTCCCAGCGGAATTCAATATTTTTTTGAGGTTGGTTGTTTTGCAACTGCAGCTTTTATGGTTGGGTGGATCGGGAAAGACGAGCTCGCATCTCATCAAATTGCCCTTAATGTTGCCGGATTAACTTACCTTATCTGTCTTGGTCTGTCAACCGCCGGAACTATCCGCGTAGGAAATGCCGTTGGAGCCGGAAACCTTTTGCAAATTAAAAAGGCTGCCTCTACCGCTTTGATACTCGGTGCGTCCTTCATGGTCTGTGCTGGAATTGCTTTAATATTATTAAAAAACTACATACCACAACTTTATACGAGTGATCCTGAAGTTGTTTCGATTGCACCAAAATTGCTGCTGATAGCTGCATTTTTTCAGATATTTGATGGCACTCAAGCAATCGCACTGGGTAATTTGAGGGGAATTACGGATGTGAAGGTTCCAACAGTGATTACTTTTATCGCATATTGGTTGATTGGGTTACCGGGTGCTTATATCATTGGATTCCCTCTTGGATTAGGGACTGAAGGGATCTGGTACGGTTTATCGCTCAGTCTTATCGCCTCTTCACTCATGCTGAATATCAGATTTTTCATGAAGATTAGAAAACCTCTTAATCACCAGATTACTTAATTTTTACATATAAATTTCCAATGTAGTTCATTTAGATAAAAAGAAATTTTTTTAGACTAAAATAATTTATAAGTTCCGATTTGTTTTTCCTTCATTCTTACAAAGGAGTCAGCGATGAGCTTTATTATCCGTAAAATCCTGCCAAAAGAAATCAAGATTTTTATCGATTGGGCTGAAAAAGAAGGTTGGAATCCGGGTTTACATGATGATCGTCCATTTCTTTTTTGCGATCCCGCAGGATTTCTCGTTGGAGAGCTTGAGGGTGAAATTATCGCCACTAAATCTGCAGTGAGGTATGGACAAGAATTTGGTTTTATGGGTTTTTACATAGTAAAACCGGAATTCAGAGGGAAAGGTTACGGATACCAAATTTGGAAAGCCGGCTTCGAAAGATTGAGCGATATTCCCTCGGGAATGGACGGAGTAGTTGCCCAACAACACAATTATATTAAGTCGGGATATGAATTTGCTTACCGTCAAATCAGATTTGAAGGAGTGGAAATTATTCCCAAAAAATCGTTTGAAGTGAAGCCGATTGTTGAAGCAGATCTTTGCAATTTGCTCGATTACGATAAAACAATCTTCCCTGCAAATCGTGCGGCATTTATTAAAGAGTGGGTCTCAATGCCTGAGAGCCTTACCCTAAAAGTTGAAAACGGTGTTCAAATTCAAGGATATGGTACAATTCGGAAATGTTATAACGGTGGCTACAAAGTTGGACCTCTTTTTGCGGATGATTACGATATCGCAAAAAAACTTTTTCTGGCACTGGTTGATTTTGCGGAGGGTAAACCGGTCTATCTCGATACCCCAGAGATTAACCCACAAGCTATTCAGTTAGCCAAAGAATTTAACATGGAGTCTGTTTTTGAAACTGCCAGGATGTATAATGGTGGAAATCCGGAAAGAGACAGGGAGAAGATTTTTGGTGTTACTACATTTGAACTTGGTTAAGATTAGCGTTTTGTCACAAGCTTAAAGGTCATAGTTCGCTTTTTTTTGCCGCTGTTATCGCTTAAAATAACCTTAAAATCGCGTTTACTTGTTTTAATGTAGGTTATTTTATTAGGATAGTCGTGTGCACTATTCTCAAATACTGCCATCGTGTCATTTAAAATCGACATTTCAAAATTCACAGGACCTTTGTTATCCGGCACATCTGCCACATAAACAATTTTTTTGTTGATCCACTTGATAGCTAATTTTTCTGTGAC
>CAYSJM010000024.1:2910-10968 GCA_964431385.1 uncultured Ignavibacteriaceae bacterium
CTGCCACATAAACAATTTTTTTGTTGATCCACTTGATAGCTAATTTTTCTGTGACCTTTTTATTATTTGTTTTTAAATAATATCCTTCCCCTTCCATCAGGGAATCCTTTACTATATTCCAGGATTCATAGTGTTCGACCCCGGAGGCAACACGCGACCACTTCCCTTTCAGCCAGTGAAGTTGTGTAATGGAGGGATTCTTTTTCGCAAAGAAATAGAATCCGCTCGAAACCAAAAGGAATGCCGATAATACAATAATATTTACAAAACGATTCATCTTATTTTAGAGAATGAAGTGCAAGTCTGTTGCCTTCAGTATCCATAAATAATGCCATGAACCCATATTCCGGTGAAATCTCTCTCTTCGGAAGCAAAATGACACCACCCGCATTGGGAATCCGATTGAGTACTTTTTGCAAATCAGGATTTCCGCTAAAATAGATTAGTGATCCTTCAGATGATGGCGTATAGTCGGGACCTTGAACGAGTGCACCCGAAATTTGCTCCATGCTGCTCGACGGGAAGAATGCCATATCGTGCCCGCCGAAGGAGATAATGGACAATTCGATGTTAAATATCTCCTCATAGAAGCGTTTTGCCCTATTCATATCCTTTACAGGAATTTCAAACCATGAAATTGTATGATCCATTTTTACTCCGGAATATTCTTATTTAATTAATAAAATTTAAACTTCACACCGATGTTAAGGGCAAGGTTAGAGCCTTCATCTCCAAGATAATTGTAAAGACCAATCCCTTCAATAGCGATTAAATCACTCACATCGTAATTGTAACCACCACCGAGAATGACTCCAAACTTTTCAGCAGTATTTGAAGATGTGCTTTCTTGCTTCCAACCTGATATATATTGCACCACATCAGTTCTTCTCATTAATGAATTTATACTAAAGCCAGCCAGACCAAAATATTTTTTATTTGAGAGGATCTTTATACCAGTTGCTATTTCACCATCGTTAAAATAACTCTTGTAGGTAATTCCATTAACCGTAGCTTGTTTACCGTTGATATAGTAATATCCACCCTGGAAAAACCAGGCGATTCGTTTTCCAAGTTTCCACTCAAATTTAATATTTCCACCGGCACCAAGACCAGTTTGAGATTTCCATGGACCGGTAGGATAAATTCCTCTTATGCCAACAGTGAATGATTTCTCTTGTTTTGGTGTTGTTGTAGATTGTGAATGAGTTGTTGAATAGAAGAGAAAAAAGATTAAAATCGATAATTTTATATAATGCAATGCCATCTTTCTGATAATTACTAAAAATTTGTAACGCAAAATAAAATATTTTTTCGTTTTTTTGCGAGTCAATTTTTATTCTTTTCACATGAAAACTGAGGACACATGCTCGATATTCTGGCGAATGGACTAATAAACCTTAAAAATCCTGCTATACTCTTTTTCCTTTTGGGACTAACAGTTGCACTTATCCGATCTGAATTAAAGATTCCTGAACCAATAATAAAGATGTTTTCATACTATTTGATGGCATCAATTGGTTTTAAGGGTGGATACGAAATTTCCAAAACGGGTTTTAATCCTGAATTAACAACCTCAGTGATTCTTGCACTCCTCATTGCGGGTGCCATTCCGGTAATGGCATTTTATATATTGCGTGGATTAGTAAAGTTGGATTCTATTAATGCAGGTGCATTAGCTTCTCATTACGGTTCTGTAAGTGTCGTGACTTTTGTTACTGCAATCTCCTATTTGGACCGAGCAGGAATCGAGTTTGGTGGTTTTATGGTTGGAGTAATGGCATTAATGGAATTCCCTGCTATTCTCGTAGGAATTGGTCTTGCGATCTACTACACTTCCAAATCTTCAGGTTCCAAATCACTCAAAGGGGTAATTTTCGAATCAATCACAAATGAGAGTGTTATTCTGCTCGGTGGAAGTCTTGTGATCGGAATAATTTCGGCTGAAAAAGGATATGCCCTTACTAAACCATTTTTTGTTGAGCCTTTTCAGGGAGTTTTAACTTTCTTCTTATTGGATATGGGAATTGTAGCCGGAAGAAAATTGCACGAGTTTCGAAAAGTAGGAGTCGCACTCGCCACATTCGCGATAGTCTTTCCAATTTTTAATGGACTGCTTGGCACTTTTCTTGCGACGGTTTTGGGTTTAAGTCTGGGAAACACAGTTTTGTTTGGAATACTTGCAGCAAGTTCTTCCTACATAGCAGCTCCGGCAGCAGTGAGAATAGTTTTACCCGAGGCTAATCCTACTATCTACCTTACTTCTTCACTCGCGATCACATTTCCTTTTAATATAATACTCGGAATACCATTCTATTTTTCAATGGCAGACTTGTTTTCTCGATTGTTACATTAAAGGAAATTGACTTCAGCAGCAAGTTTAATTCCAAATTTGTCGAAGACATCAGCAATAATTTTATTTGCGGTGGATGCAATTTCTGAACCGGTAGCACCACCGTAATTAACCAATACGAGAGAATGATTCTCCGAGACCCCACAATTCCCTTCTCTCCTGCCTTTCCAGCCGGAAAGTTCGATCAATTTTGCAGCTGAAAGCTTATATTTCCCTTCTTTTGTCTTAAATCCTTCAATATTTGGAGCAAAACGCTGCAGAATATTAAATGATTCTTCGAGAATTTCAGGATTTTTAAAGAAACTGCCGGCATTTCCGAGAATTTCAGGATCGGGTAATTTTTCTCTACGCAATTTTATAATTGCATCTCGAATTTCACTGACAGTTGGTTTTTCATCACCTGTTTTGAAAATGATTTCTCTTATTCCTTTATAACCAAAATTGAGTTTGGGGTGTTTTTTAAGTCGAAGAGTAACGCTTATAATTACCGCACTATTCTTTAATTCTCGTTTGAATATGCTGTCCCTGTAATCAAATTTGCATTCCTCATTTGTGAGGACAACAGTCTTTTTAGTCTCAGTTAAAAAAACCTTGGCAGAAACAAAAGTATCTTTTAGCTCCTGTCCATAAGCACCGATGTTTTGAATTGGGGCAGCCCCGACTGTGCCCGGAATCAGAGACATGTTTTCTATTCCACCAAGTCCTTTTGCAACACTGAATGCAACTAAATCATCCCAGATTTCACCTGCTGCACATTCGATTGTCACTGTCTGATCGTCTTCTTCAAGAATTTCCATCCCAACAATTTGAATGTGGATGGCAGCAGAATTATATTTTCGCGAAGTGAAAAGGATGTTACTTCCACCACCGAGTAAAAAATAATTTAATCTATTTTTTTCAACATATTTAAATGAATCGTACAAATCTTCCTCAGTAGCTATTTTTAGGTAATGTGCTACAACTGAATCGACGCCAAATGTATTCAATCCGAGGAGTGATCTGTTTTTCTTTATATTCATTTCTTTCCTTAACTTAAAAAAACAACCATTTTAATTTAAATAATCCCCCACCGAATAAAAAATTATTTTAAATTTGAGTTTCGGATAATTAAATATTTAACACAATATTCTATGGAAACACTTCAACTTATTCTTCTCCTCGCAGTTTTTTTGGCGTTTGTGGTTCTTATGTTTCTGCGAAAAATTCCGGCTCTGTTGGCACTTCCGATACTTGCTTTTTTTATTCCTGTTATTTCCGGGGTAAATGTGGTTGATGTGGTGACACTTGTCCTCGGAAACGGATCAACGAAGTTATCTGAGGCATACACTATTGCAATATTTGGCAGTATGCTTTCAATTATGATGCAAAAAACCGGGGTAGCGGAAAGTTTTATTAAGACCGGTGCTGAACTCTCAGGTGACAAACCCTGGGCTATCTCAATGGTTATGTTACTTCTCATTACACTTCTTTTCACTACTCTCGGTGGATTGGGTGCCATTATCATGGTCTCCACCGTTGTGCTTCCAATCCTGGCATCTGTTGGAGTCGGTCCGGTCACTACGACAGGAATATTCCTTACAGGCTTAAGCATTGGTGGTATCCTCAATGTTGGTAACTGGGCAGTTTACACTCAGGTCTTAAAGTTAGAAGTTGGTGAAGTTCAATCTTTTGCACTGGTTATGCTTGCAATAATGTTTGTAGTGGCTGTAATCTATATTACCATTCAGCTCTACAGAGACGGTCATGATATCAACTTTACGAAAATTGCAATTTACTCACTGATAATAATCGGTGTAGGGGCATCAGGGTTTACAGGATGGCAATTCCTTCCCTCCGATTTAAGATTAAATATCTCCACTCTATTTTCCTTCTTTCCCGATTTTCTAAAATATGTGACAGGTACAGGAATTGGTGTTCTTGTTTTACTTTCGTTTATAAGAGTTTTCAGAGCTGGCGAAAGTGACAAAGTTTATTTTACAGCTTATTTTATCCCTATAGTTCCTCTTTTTCTAATTCTGGTTTTTGGAATCAATTTTATTGCTGCTTTTATTGCCGGACTTGCGTTTGGATATCTCTCTACATATCGAAAAAGTTCTCTGAACATCCTTATCAGGTCTGTCCTCGATGGTGGTGCAGTGGTGATGCCTGCCGTGGCATTGATGCTGGGGATCGGAATGCTCTTAAACGCTGTTATGGGGCCCCCTGCCGCCCTGATGAAAGATTATTCCGAAGGTTGGCCGGTACTTTTGCTTCTAAAACCGGTTCTTGAAACCATTAAACCTGAATCAGCTCTAAGCTATGTCCTTCTATTTAGCTTTGCTGCTCCTCTCGCGTTGTATAGAGGTCCCTTAAATGTTTGGGGAATGGGTTACGGTATAGCTGCCATTTTTCTTGCCGGTGGAATGCCCGCTGGTGCAATTATGGGGTTGTTAATGGCGGTGGGACAAATTCAGGGTATTTCTGATCCAACCAATACTCAAAATGTTTGGCTGGCAAATGAGATGAAAATAGATGTTCAAAAAATTATGTGGAATACAATTCCCTATACTTGGGGTGCCGCTGTTCTCGGACTTTTGGCTGCCGCACTTATCTTCTATTAAGGTATTGAATATGAGTAAAAATAGAAAAATTAAAATAGGTATCGATGTTGGTGGCACTTTCACTCATGCAGTGGCAGTGAATATTTCTGATTATTCAATTGTAGGCAAGTCATGTGTTCCAACGACTCATAAATCAAAAGAAGGTGTGGCTCGTGGTGTTGTCGATTCAATGCTTACCCTTATTAAAGAGTCGGATATCCATCCGGAAGAAGTTATTTTAATAGCACATTCTACAACACAGGCAACAAATGCTCTTTTGGAAGGAGATGTGGCAACAGTTGGTGTAATTGGGATGGCAAAAGGTTTTGAGACATTTTTAGCGAAAAAAGAATGTAATCCTTCAAACATCGAACTCTCTCCGGGGAAACTTTTACAAGCAAAATTCCGATTTATTGATTGCGGCACAAACGGTTGGAAAAAGAGTGTTCCCCGTCTCATCGACGAACTTGTTGCCGAAGGTGCTCAGGTGATAGTAGCAACAGAAGCTTTTGGTGTTGATGATCCGTCAAACGAAAATTTTGTTGCAGAGATCGCTGCTTCAAAAGGATTGCTTACTACCACAGCAAGTGGAATCACCAAGCTGTATGGACTTCGTGTTCGTACAAGAACTGCCGTTATCAATGCCAGCATGATGCCCAAAATGTTAGAGACGGCAGATATGACTGAAAAAGCAGTAAAAGAAAGTGGTATCAATGCCCCACTCATGGTCATGAGGTCCGATGGTGGAATCATGGATATTAACGAAATGAGAAAACGACCCATTCTTACGATGTTATCGGGACCAGCTGCCGGAGTGGCTGCAGCTCTAAAATATGTTAAAATTTCAGACGGCATTTTTCTCGAAGTTGGCGGCACCTCAACTGATATCAGTGTCATTAAGAATGGTAAACCGCAAGTAAAAACTGCTCAAATCGGGAAAAACCGATTGTTTGTGAGAACTCTGGATGTCAGGACTCTCGGAATTGCAGGCGGCTCTGTTCCACGATATTCTAATGGGAATTTTGTGGATGTGGGACCTCGTTCGGCACATATTGCCGGTCTGCACTATGCTGCCTACTCGGAAAACGCAAATTTTGATGATTCTGAAATCCAGCTTGTAACTCCTATAAAAGGTGATCCTGCTGATTATTTAAGTCTAAGACAACCCGGTTCCGATTCAAGTTTTACAATAACTCCGACAGAATCGTCTTATTTTTTAGGAATGGTTTCCGATTTTGGTCATGGAGCCGCTAACTCAGTAGCCATTGAAAAAATCCTTCATCGGCTTGAAAAGCTTACGGGAATTCCCGCAAAAGAAATAGCCAACCAAATTCTTTCTATCTCTGCAGAAAAGATTAAACCTGTGATCAAGCAATTGAGCCGAGAGTACAAACTTGATGAGTCGCTTATTGAATTTGTTGGTGGGGGTGGAGGTGCATCTGCCATTGTTCCTTTTACCGCACAATACCTGAATCTACCTCATAAGATTGCAGAGAACAGTGAAGTAATTTCGGCGATTGGTGCGGCTCTCGGGATAATCAGAGATTCCGTCGAGAGAAATATCATTAATCCATCAGAAAATGATATTTTATCTATCCGACAAGAAGCTTTTGAATCAGTTGTTAGAATGGGTGCAAATCCGGATTCTGTTGAAGTCACCATTGAAATAGACAACCAGAATAAAAAGGTTATTGCGACCGCACTTGGTTCAGGCGAATTGAGAACCAAAGATCTGGGTATTACTACTCTCTCAAAAGATGATATTCATCAAATTGCGGCTTCTGCATTTAAGCAGCCCCTAAATGAAGTTCTATTGTCAGGTGAGACAGGTAGCTTGTATGTATATTCAGCAGAACATCATCGTGCAAAATTGTTTGGGCTCTACAAAGAAAAACTTAACGGAGTTAAAGTTATTGACGATGAAGGAACTGTTAAGCTTCAACTTTCAGGTGCAAAAGCTTATGCTGTTAATGCAGAAGCAATAAAGAGCAAGATTAGCTCTATAATTGCAGATTTGACCACCTACGGCGATGCCGGGGCTTTAATTCCGGGTATCTATCTTATAGCGGGACCCAAAATTATAGATTTAAGCGGGCTTATCTCAGAAACTCAACTCATTTCCATAGCTGAGATAGAGATTAAAAATCTTCCCGACAATTCAAAGTGTGTAATTATTGCTGAAGAAAAAAAATGAACGAAGTATTTAATAAAATTAAAAATGGACTTATTGTATCATGCCAGTCAGAAGGATTGGACCCTTTTAATACCCCGTCCGGGGTAACACTTTTTGCCAAGGCTGCACAAATGGCAGGTGCCTCAGCTATAAGATCGCAGGGACTCGCCAAAATACGAATGATTAAAAAGCAAGTTCCGCTCCCAATGATAGGCTTGTTAAAGGGTAAATTTCCCGACGGCACTGTGAAAATCACCGGCTCAACCAGACAAGTAGAGCAACTCCTTGGACTCGGGTGCGAAATTATAGCCATTGATGGAACCTTCAGAAAGCGAGAAAATCTGACCGGTCCGGAATTTATTAAAAAGTTAAAATTGGATTACCCAAATCTAGTCGTAATGGCTGACATAGCTACGATTGAAGAAGGTGTTACATGTGAGGCAAGTGGTGCCGATTGTCTTTCAACAACTCTCAGCGGTTACACGCCCGATACAGCCTCTTTGCCAAAGGATATTCCTGATTTTGCTCTTTTAGAATCGCTGGCAAAAAAATGCAAAATCCCTGTTATAGCCGAGGGGAAAATAAAATCACCGGAAGAGGCAAAAAAAATGATGGAGCTTGGTGCATTTGCGGTGGTTGTAGGCACTGTAATCACTCGTCCTCGCGTTGTGATGGGATGGTACAAAGACGCTATAAAAGAAGGTACCACCGATTAACCCGATAAATCCACCTTGGATAAGGTAAATTTACAATCCGTCACAATCGATATTGGGTGAAAATTTCATGATATAGTTTTGTCTCAGTCAATTTAGTTTAATTGGAGAGATAAAATGGACATGCAACTTAATCAGCAATATTATAATGTCGAAGACGGCATAGTATCTGTCTTAAATGAGACAGAATTGGATGTGGTGGTTTGGTCCAAACTCACAAAATCTACGCTCGTAACAGGCATG
>CAYSJM010000024.1:11068-22250 GCA_964431385.1 uncultured Ignavibacteriaceae bacterium
ATTGGATGTGGTGGTTTGGTCCAAACTCACAAAATCTACGCTCGTAACAGGCATGAAGTGGTTCTTCTCGACAATTCAATTGAGATGTTGAAAATTGGCAAAGCACGGTTAATGGAACAGTCGATACCATTTCCGGGAAAGATTACTTTACTGCATGCTGATGCAATAAAACTCCCGTTCGAAGATGACCACTTCGATTCAGTCTTTAGCTTTGGAATGTTGCATATGTTCGACGATAAAAGGGCGTTCATAAATGAGGGATTACGGGTTTTAGCGAAAGGTGGAGAATTTTATTTTTCCTGTTTGACCACAGATCGCAAACGCGGTGGAAGGTACCTTAAGTTTTTAAGTAAAAAAGGTGAGGTGGGTAAACCGGTTTCTCAAGAGGAATTGTTGGCACTTTTCCCTGATTCGTTACAAAAACTCGATCACTATGTTAAAGGGAATATGGTTTTTATTTTTGGAAAAAATAGAGTTTAAAATTAAAGAGGCTGTCTCAAGATAATTTAAGACAGCCTCTTAACTAAAATTTAGTTCTTTTTGGCTTTTTTCCCGCTATCCAATACTTCTATCAGATTTGCAAGAATGTGACCACTCTCTTCAAGTAGTGGATCTTCAACTACAAGTTTTTCTTTCACAACTTTTCCGTCTTTATCCAGTTCAATCAGACCTTTGTTGGCACGATCTTTTTTCCGTGCCTCCTCTTCTTTTTTGATTTCTTCTTGTTCAGATTTTCGTTTTTCAAGGTTTAGAGAAAAAACTTTTTTACCTCTGTGGGCTTTCGATTTTTCGAGATCTTTTATAAAATATTGATACTCACCATTTTTAACAGTTCTGGCATCATGTTTCACTGAAAGATCATTTATTTTATCTGATAACCCGCTGAATGCTTGATAAACGGTAGCATTTATTTTATCCCATGGTAATGCTGTGGGGTAGCTGCTCTCCCCTGTCTCTGATGGATCAAAAGCTGACGGGAACAGGATATCAGGAATTACGCCCTTATGCTGGTTGCTTCCACCGGAAATTCTGTAAAACTTAGCAATAGTCAGGGTCAACTGTCCAAGTTTTTCACCACCGGAAACTTTGTCCAGATCAATCAAATTTTGAACTGTTCCTTTACCAAATGATTGTTCACCCAGTATTATTCCTCTTCCATAATCTTGAATAGCTCCGGCAAATATTTCACTTGCGGACGCACTTCCTGAATTAATAAGAACAGCCATAGGACCATCCCATGCTATAAAAGGATCTGTATCTTTGTTCACCTTCACATTTCCATCAGCTTCCTTAACCTGCACAACTGCACCAGTGCTGATAAATAGTCCGGTTAACTCGATGGCTTCGATCAGGGAACCGCCACCATTGTTACGCAGATCCATCACAATGCCGCTGACACCTTCACTTTTGAGTGTGTCAATTATCTTTTTTACATCATTTGAAGTGCTCTTAAAGTCTTTTTCACCTTTTCTTTTGCCTTCAAAATCGAGATAAAAAGAAGGAACATCAATAACACCAATTTTATATTGTTTTCCTTCATCATTTATTTCGATTATCTTTTTCTTCGCAGATTGCTCTTCAATTTTAATTTTCTCGCGAACAAGTCTTATCTCTTTTGGAATTGCATTAGCACCATCCTTTTTTTTCAGGATTGAAAGGCGTACCACAGTTCCCTTGGCACCACGAATCAACTGGACAGCATCATCGGTCCTCCAGCCAACTATGTCAACCATTTCACCATCATCACCCTGGGCAACTGCAATTATTCTGTCACCATCATCCAACAACCCACTTTTTGATGCGGGACCACCCGGAACAACACGAACAATCGTAACATAATCATTCTCTGATGTAAGAGTCGCACCAATTCCCTCGAGTGATTGAGACATGTTGATGTTAAAATCCTGAGAATTTTTTGGTGACATATACGATGAGTGTGGATCAATCGATTCCATCACTGAAGACATAAATATTTGAAAAACATCGTCTGCTTTGTACTGAAGTACTGCCTTATGCAAATTTTTGTATCTTTTCTCAAGAACCTCCCTTGCATCCTTTTCTTCTTTGCCGCCAAGTATCAATCCGATTACATCAAATTTCACTCTTTTTACCCAGAGATCATTTAACTCGGCTTCAGTTTTAGCAAAGTATGCTTTTTCTCTGTCAAGATTAATCTCATCATTTTTAGTGAGATCCAAAGGTTTTTGAAGTACGCTTAATACAAATTTAATTCGCTCATTTAATCTCTCTTTATATCGATTAAACATATCAAATGGGGGCAACAGATTACCCGTCCCGATATTCTGATCGAGAACAAATTTGTATTTATCAAATTCGTCGATATCCGACTGTAAAAAATACATTTTTTGGTAGTCCAAAGATTTTAGATAATCTTTGTATATCCATGCTGAAAGACTATCGTCTATCGCTTTTGGACTGTAATGATACCTTTCAATAAACATTGAAACAAGCTGCATCGCAGATGAATGTCTTTCTTCTGCAGTTAGTACCTTGTTTGTATCTACAGAAGATTGCTGCGAACAGATTGTTGCATTAAAAGAAAATATGAATAAAAAGATGACTGCCACAAAAAGAGGGGTTCTCATAAATTTCCTGACTCTGGTTATCAATTTCACATCCAAAATATTAAAATAATTAAGCAATATAAGCAATGACGAAAGCTTAATTGTTCTAAAAACTTATCCACAACTTTATTAAACGATTTTATCTCAAAATTGTTCCCAATTCGCAGTTTTATAAGAAATTATTTTCTTAATTTTCCCTATCAAAAGATTATATTTTTGACAAAAAAAAAAGAAGATGTTATATGGACTATACATTACCTGAAAAACTAAACCTGAGGGAAGAGTTTGCCCCTTCAAGCTATGATGCCTGGCGGCAAGTAGCCGAAGCAGACTTAAAAGGGATCCCCTTCGAAAAAAAATTAATCACACAGACTGTTGAAGGAATTAATCTTCAACCCATTTATACGAGCGAAGACCTTAACAAAATCGGTTCTCTCGATTCAATGCCCGGATTTTTCAACTTCTTAAGAGGTGCATCCCCAAGTGGAAGCAGTGTCAATTCCTGGTTGATCGCTCAAAGCCTTACTACCCCCCTCGCTGAAGATTATAATAAATTATTATTAGATGCTCTTACACGCGGACAAAATGCTGTAGTGTTACCACTCGACTTAACAACTCGGCTCGGATTGGATGCGGATTATGGAAAGATTGGAGAAACCGGTAAAGATGGTGTTTCAATCTCCGGAACAAACAGTTTATCCCGTGCCCTGGAAGGGGTTGACTTGACTGCGTGTCCATTTTTTGTAAATGCCGGCTTTTCACCACTCCCGTTTTTTTCATTGCTTATTGGTTATCTGAAGAAAGAAGCTGTTCCTGTTTCTAAACTAACCGGAGCCGTATATGGAGATCCTGTAGGATTCCTTTTCAAAAACGGCAAAATGCCGGTTTCCATTGATGAAGCATTTGAACAGATCAAAAAGACCACAAATTTTATTGAGAAGAACAATTCTTCTCTAAGAACCATAGGAATTGGCGGATTTGAATTTGTTGATAAAGGAGCTTCGGCTGTTCAAGAATTGGGAATTTCAATGTCGATTGCGGTTGAATCAATCATGAGATTGTCGAAACTCGGAATGAGTTACGAGGATATTGCAAAACGGATGATCTTCAATTTTGGAACGAGTACAAATCTCTTCATGGAGATA
Source organism: uncultured Ignavibacteriaceae bacterium (assembly GCA_964431385.1). Taxonomy (GTDB): domain Bacteria; phylum Bacteroidota; class Ignavibacteria; order Ignavibacteriales; family Ignavibacteriaceae; genus UTCHB3. The sequence goes on from CAYSJM010000024.1 coordinate 14,799, forward strand.
GCTAAATATCGTGCTGCAAGAATTCTTTTTGCGGAGGTATTAAAACAGATGGATATCCAATCTGACACTGCTGAAATGTATTGTTCCGCAAAAACGAGCAACTACTACCACAGTACGGTCGATCCTTATGTTAATATGCTTAGAGTAACCACACAAGGATTTTCCGCTGTTATCGGCGGCGTTCAGATGATTGAGACACTTCCATTTAATTCTTTAGGAAGTGGTGGCGATGAATTTTCAGAAAGAATTGCAAGAAATACTCAGATAATCCTGAACGAAGAATCTCACCTGAATCATGTAATTGACGCCGCGGGTGGTTCTTTCTACATAGAAACACTCACAAACGATGTTGCAAATACAGCCTGGAGCTATTTTCAGGAGATTGAATCCGCTGGTGGAGCTTACAATGCACTGATCACCGGAAAAATTCAAAACGACATCAACAAAGTTGTTGAAAAAAGAGTAAAAGATACTGCTACCCGTAAATCGGTGATCGTTGGGGTAAACAGTTATGCCAATATCAAAGAAAATATGGAACCACAACCGGGTATTAACCTCGAAGAGGTTTATCAAAAACGGGCTGAATGGCTTCAAAAACTTAGAATTGCCGGCAACGGTGAAATCCATTCCTCTATCTTAGTGGAATTGGAAAATGTTAAAAATGCGAAAGAAGATGCAGAACAAGTGAACCTTGCTTCTGAGCTTGCCATAAAGGGGGCTACAATAGGTGAACTATTTAGTCATCTAAGAAATGCCTCCGGTTCAGAAGAAGTTGAGATAATCACAACTACCAGACCTGCTGAACAGTTTGAGAAACTGAGAGAGAGGGCATTTAAAGAAAAATCGCTTAAGGGTGCTCTACCTAAGATTTATCTCTTTAATATTGGTCCGGTAAAACAATACAAAGCTCGGGCAGACTTTGCGAGAGGGTTCTTCGAAGCCGGTGGATGCGAAGTCATTTATTCTGAAGGAGTTTCTACAATAGAAACCGGACTAAATACAGCACTTGCTACTGGAGCGAAGGTTTTTGTAATCTGTTCGACTGATGAAACTTATCCTGATCTTGTGCCTCATTTTGTGGAGCAAATTAAAAAAGAAAATCCTGCCAACTTGTGTATCCTCGCCGGGTACCCTAAAGATCAAGTTGAGATTTACAGAAAAAATGGTATCGATGATTTTATATTCGTTGGTGCCAATCTTATCTCTGTAATCTCTTCTATTTTTGACAAATCCGGAGTGATAAAATGAAAAGACCCGAATTTAAGAGTATAAATTTTGCGAGCGATAGTAAAGACAATGGTTACGAAGCCTGGAAAAAAGAGTTTATCGCACAGACGGGCAAAGACCCCGAAACTTTCATGTGGAATACCATGGAACAGATTCCAGTTAAATGCCTCTACACCAAAGAAGATTTGAAGGATGTGGAGCATCTCGACTATCTTGCCGGGATTCCACCGTTTCTCCGTGGACCTTACAGCACGATGTATGTACAAAGACCATGGACGGTGAGACAGTATGCCGGATTTTCAACTGCTGAAGAGAGTAATGCTTTCTACCGTAGAAATCTTGCAGCAGGTCAAATGGGCTTATCGGTTGCTTTTGACCTCGCGACGCACAGAGGTTACGATTCCGATCATCCTCGTGTAATCGGTGATGTTGGGAAAGCCGGCGTAGCGATCGACTCAATCGAGGATATGAAAATTTTATTCGATTCAATTCCTCTCGATAAGATGTCTGTTTCCATGACAATGAATGGGGCTGTTCTTCCGATTATGGCATTTTATATTGTGGCGGCAGAAGAACAAGGGATTAAACCTGAACTTCTTAGCGGTACAATACAAAATGATATTCTTAAAGAGTATATGGTAAGGAATACTTATATATACCCACCCGCTACATCGATGAGAATAATTGCTGATATATTCAAATTTTCCTCAAAATATATGCCAAAATTCAACAGCATAAGTATTTCAGGATATCACATGCAGGAGGCAGGTGCCACTGCTGATCTTGAAATGGCATATACTCTCGCTGATGGACTTGAGTACATCCGCACAGGTATTAAAGCCGGTCTCGATATCGATACTTTCGCTCCCAGATTGTCATTCTTTTGGGCTCAAGGTATGAACTACTTCATGGAAGTGGCTAAAATGAGAGCAGCTCGACTTATCTGGGCTAAACTGATTAACTCATTTAAGCCCAAAAATCCAAAATCAATGTCGCTTAGAACCCACTCCCAAACATCGGGCTGGAGTCTTACAGAACAAGATCCTTTCAATAATGTTGTAAGAACCTGCATCGAGGCACTTGCTGCAGCGTTGGGCCACACTCAATCACTTCACACCAATTCCCTTGATGAAGCGATTGCTTTGCCAACCGATTTTTCAGCGAGAATTGCAAGAAATACCCAGCTTTACCTGCAAGATGAAACGGGTATTTGTAAAGTTATTGACCCATGGGGTGGCAGCTATTATCTCGAAGCGTTAACTAATTCGTTGATGTCGAGAGCTTGGGAGCACATTCTCGAAGTTGAATCTTATGGCGGTATGACAAAGGCAATTGAAGCTGGAATACCAAAACTCAGAATCGAAGAGGCTTCTGCACGCCGTCAGGCAAAAATTGACAGTGGTTCTGAAACTATTCTCGGTGTAAACAAATATAAACCCGCAAAAGAAGAACCAATGGAAATTCTTGAGGTGGATAACACCGCAGTCCGTATTTCTCAAATTAAAAGGTTACAGGATGTGAAGGCATCAAGAAACAACGAAAAAGTAGCAGAATGTCTCGAAGCCATTACAAAAGCTGCTGAGACCGGTGAAGGCAATCTACTTGAACTTTCAGTGATTGCTGCAAGAGAAAGAGCAACACTTGGCGAAATATCTTCTGCAGTTGAAAAAGTTTGTGGTAGATTTCAGGCTCAAACGAAAACTGTATCAGGGGTCTATTCTAAAGAATATACTCATGGCGACCATGATCCTGTTCTGGAAGTTAGAAAAATGACTGATGAGTTCGCTGCCTCTGCCGGAAGAAGACCTCGCATTATGATAGCGAAGATGGGTCAGGATGGTCATGATCGTGGTGCTAAGGTGGTTGCTACGGCTTATGCAGATATGGGATTTGATGTCGATATGGGACCACTTTTCCAGACTCCGGAAGAGACTGCAAAACAAGCGGTGGAAAATGATGTCCATTGTGTTGGTATGAGCTCTCTTGCTGCCGGGCACAAAACATTGTTGCCAAAATTGATCGAAGAATTGCAGAAACTTGGCAGAGAGGATATCATAGTGATCGTCGGTGGAGTAATCCCTCACCAGGATTATGATTTCCTTTACGAAAACGGTGCTTTTGCAATTTTTGGTCCTGGTACCAAAATCCCGGAAGCTGCTATGAAAATAATGGAAGAAGTTCACAGAAGATTTAGCGAATAAAGTATTCATTCTGTTTTTAGCTGTATCAATTGTTATATTCGAACTATGTTTTTTTTCAATTGATACAGCTTTTTATTTTTGCCCATGAACAACAAAGAAAATAATTCTTACCAACCGGATTGGACCCCTGAAGAGCACGGCGACGAATTTGCAATCCGTATTGTTAAAGGTGTGGATTCGATACCGATCGCACCAAAAAACAGAGTTTTCAGAAAAAAAGAGTACACTAATGATGAACTTGTTCAGGGTGTGCTCCAAAATCAAAGAAATTTGCTCGCGAAAACCATAACTCTGATTGAGAGTACATCAGTTGTTCACCAGGAAAAAGCAAAAGAAATTCTAAACAGACTGCTGCCTCATTCGGGAAATTCTCTCAGAATAGGGATAAGTGGTGTACCCGGGGCTGGCAAAAGCACTCTCATTGAAGCCCTCGGAGGTTACCTCATCGATATGGGGCATAAAGTGGCTGTCCTGACAATAGATCCATCCAGTTCCATCAGCAAAGGGAGTATTCTCGGCGATAAAACCAGAATGGAAAACCTCTCTAAAAACCCGCACTGTTTTATCCGTCCCTCTCCGTCAAGTGGCACACTCGGAGGTGTAGCCAGAAAAACGAGAGAATCAGTTACTGTGTGCGAAGCTGCCGGTTATGACATAATCTTGATAGAAACTGTTGGAGTGGGTCAGAGCGAGATAACGGTTAGATCAATGGTAGATTTTTTCCTTCTTGTTCTTATCTCCGGCGGTGGTGATGAACTACAGGGAATGAAAAAGGGCGTAATGGAAATTTGTGATGCAATTCTTATAAATAAAGCTGACGGTGAGAATAAAAAGAAAGCTTTAACTGCAAAAGCTGAATACTCGGCAGCACTTCACTATCTGTATCCGGCGACTGAAGGCTGGGAATCTATAGCATGCACTGCATCGGCTCTTACAGGAGATGGGATTCCTGAGCTCTGGGGTGAAATCGAAAAGTTTTCAAATATCACCCGTGAATCGGGGGTTTTCGAAAAAAGAAGAAGAACCCAGAATGTTGAGTGGGTTGAATTTATGATTAAAGACTTTTTATACGATTCTTTCTTCCAAAATGAAGTAATCGGCGAACAATTTACACAGATGAAAGAGAAACTAATGAATGGACAGATTTTGCCGTCAATAGCTTTTGATCAACTTAAGGAAACCTATATTTCAAAAAGGTAAGTCAGATTCCTTTAATAAATTCAACTATCCTTTTAACTCCAACGACCGAATCCGGACCCTCAAATACAAGATGACCGGCTTTTTCCAGTTCAAAACTCTCAAATGAGATATTTTTCGAGCTGAGCAACTCAAAAACCCGCTCATTTTCGACCGTATTGTCAAGTTTTCCAGTAACTACAAGCGTTTTCCCCGCGGTGATGTTTTCATACTCGACTTTCTCTTGCAGCCGCCACAAAGCTTCAACAGAATTTACCGGCAAGACATCATAAGCAAATCTGGGTTTTGGGGTGTGCTCATTTGGATCGTCGGGTTTACGACTTTTTTTAACATAGGGGTTAAATAGCTTTAGCATCCATGAAAACGGACTGTCAATCAACATTTTTTTGCTAAAATCGTGTTTTTTCTTGGATAACAAATATGGTGCCAGAAGTATCAATTTATCGACTCTTCGCTTTGACGCCACATGACACGCAAGCAAACCTCCCATTGAATTTCCAACCACTACCACTTCATCACAATTTGTACAAAAAATATCATAAGCATTTATCGAATCGCGAAACCAGTCTGATGGTTTTATCGCCTGAAGTAAATGTACATCATCGAGCCCAAATCCTGTTAAAACGGGTGCATAATGTGGAATTCTCTCTTTCTTGAGGAAATCAAGTAAAATTCCCAACTCCTTCGGAGTGGAAGAAAAACCATGGATTAAAAGTACTCCAATTTTACGATTATTTATTTCATGCAATACAGGAGATTGCCCCTCAAATGTCCCCTCATCCTCGAGATGTGAAAATTTGCGAAACATCGAATACGATTCGAGCAAACGCCGCAGGTGATAATATCTAAACGAAACAAAAAGTAACTTAAGTGCAACAACACCGGCGAGTACATATCTCTCATATTGAAGCGTAATAAAAAGTAGCATTATCAGTACTACTTCAAGGATCAACCAGCCGGTTAGTTTTTTCTTTTTATTTGACAACTGTTTGTACCTATATTTAGATAAAAAAAACACAACTTTAAATTTAAACAATTAAAATGAAAATAGTCTCTCACAGATTTCGAGGTTTTGGCGAATTTGAGAATTCTCCGGATGCGTTTAACAATGCTCTGGAGCAAGGTGTTTGTGCTTTTGAATTTGATGTACGGGTTACGAAAGACAATGCACTCTTAATTAATCACGACCCTTTTATAAAACTTGATGCAAAGAATAAAGTTAACCTCACTAAAATCAATTCAATTGAATTATATAAAGCCCGTGGCATTAATTCGAACACTCCCCTGCCATCTTATTTATCAGAATTGTTAGATCTTTTTGTATCCAAGGGAAAAGAAAAGAGTTTAATTTTCATCGATGTCAAAGACTTTGGGGCGGAAAAAGAGATATATCAACTGTTGGCTGAAAGAAAGCTCATAAAAAGCACCGTGATTGTTTCCTGGCTTCCGGAAGTGTTATTTGCGTTTCACAAAATTGACAAGAATCTACCACTCTGCTTCAGCCACAATTACATCAGATCAAATTTTCAATATACAATTGTTAAATTTCTGCTCGGAAACGATTCTTTTAAAAAGAAACTTGCTCTTTTAATAAAACCTTTTTCTACAAAATTAGCCGATGCTCTACCTGAGATTAAATTTTATTTTGAGGATTACAATTCAAGAGAGTCATCCCCCGGAAGGCAATCTTGTAATTGCTCTGATTTTGAGCACACTCTAAATGGTCCTGTTACCGGCAAATTGATGGAGATAATCGAAGAATCAAAAGGCTATTTGTGCATACAATATCGATTGATCGACCGAAACTACCTGTCTCTCTACAAGTCCTCCCCTTCCATTATCCCCTATTCCATAAACTCAGAAACAGAAATTGAGAAATTTATAAAACAAATAAAGCCGGACTACATTTTAAGCGATAATCCGGCTTTAGTTTCAAAGTTTTAACCAATTACAATTTACTGAATTGAAATCTTGATATCCAAACCGGCTTCGTTTCGAGTTGTAGGTGGAATCCTCGCAGCTCCCTCAGGAGTGGTATCTGATCGCTTATAGAACAGTGATAGCGTCACTCTCGAACTGATTACATACTTTATTCGTGGTTCAATAGTTGTGGTCGTGGTACCGTTCTGGGGTGTTCCCTCGTCCGTAAACCGTTCCATATCATATTGAACCGTTGAATTTTTAGTGCTTGTATATGAGAAACTGAATTCAATATCATTCTTCAATGACAAACCAAATAATGGTAATTCGAATCCGGATTTTGCATAATTGAAGGAGATACCGATATCTCTATTCAAGTTTTCAGTAATATTCTTTGTTGAGGTACCAAGATCATACGAAGTCCTTGTATTAAACTGAACTCTGCCTGTAAAATTTCCACCCCAAACATTATTGAATGTGATGTTCAGACCTATGAGAGGAGCAAAACTGTAATTTATTCTCTGTGTCTGAACGACTTTATTTCCGTCAGGTGTAATCTTCCAACCTTCGGTATATTCAGAAGAATAGGAGTGGTCTATCGAAACTCTTTTTGCAAACCCTTGGAACACGCCAAGTTTTTCGAGACCATCCCATGTTAATCTCCAGTTTGGACGAGGAATATAATTCGTGAATTCGCCCAGCGGTCCAAGACTCGCCAATAGAGGCATCGATTCAAATCCTTTTACAAAAGCCGCAGAGAGATTCCCGGCAGGATCTGAAGAATTTCTGTCATATAACTCATTTACTCTCTTTATTCCACTCTTGAAGATAGAGAGGAATAGTACAGGAGGCATTGTGAAAAACGATCTTGTCGTATTACCTGTTGAGGAAATGTTTTGAATAAACA
>CAYSJM010000024.1:22350-37388 GCA_964431385.1 uncultured Ignavibacteriaceae bacterium
TCCGTTTCGAGATAGTTTAATGAGGAAGCAAAATCTGTCTGATAAGAAATTGAAAGATTGATTAATGCTTTTTCAGTAACTTTCCAGTTAAAGTTAAATCCACGATTAGCTGTAAAATCTCTGGAAACTGTTTCCTGGGATAATGCCTGACCAATCGCACGGGTTTGAGTAAGCGTGAACGATCTTCTTGCAGAGATGTTCCAGGTTATGTTTTGCGGTAAAAAGTAGATTCTCGCATCTTTATAATCAGTCAAGAAGCTAATTGATGATCCGATTATAGGGATTTTGCCCGGTTCAAAGAAGTAATCCGGAGGCATTGTAAATCCGTAATTGATGCTTGCATTCCACAACCAGTTTTTCGAAGAAAGTGTCGTAGGGTTACGACTGAACGAACTGTTATAGTTGAAGTTGTATGTAAGATTGTTGAAGATATCTCGCACCAACCAAAAATCACTCGGTATTTTTATTTGAACATTCGCAACAGTCCATGTATCGGAAACATTTACTGTCTGTGCATCACTCACAATTTGTTGTGCAACAACTTCTGCTTGAACAGGATCGACACCTGCGGTAATTAACTTTTCTTTTTGAATTTTAGCTGCTTCTGATACTTTAATGTCGGTACCGGGAAGGTATAATGGATTACCGACCGATTCTGTTCGCGAATAATTCAGTCTTAAATTACTTCCCGGGAGTGGTACGGGTAATAATTTTAAAATATCGAGATCAGCAGAAACACCCCAATTTCGACTTTCAATTCTACTACCAAACCTGTCTGCGAGTCTGTGGAAATATGGGTCTGTCTGGCTCACATTTGCATTTACTGTGAGGATATCCGCAAATTTTAACGAAGTTGAAGCAGTATAAGCCCATCCGGGGGTATTATCGGCTCCCACAACTCTTAATTCGTTAATCCATACTTCACCTGACAGATTTGCAAATGGATAAGTATTTCTGATACCAACACTTAAAAATTTTATAGATGTTAAGGTTGCATTTCCTTTAACAACATAATAATGCCCGGGTTTTCCATCCACAGGCAACCTGTAGATTGAATTGGCACTATCTCTCGCCTGCTTGATAGCAGTAAGCTGGCTAAACAGAATTCCAATTTCCTGCCATCCCGCTTCTACAGGTTGACGGTACTCGTAATAGTTGTTTGTATCTGTACCAAATCGGAAATAAACTTCTGAAGAATAAACCCCCTGTTGATACTGGTACGATACACTTCCGGGAACTTGAGCAGAATCCCCATGAATAAACAACTTCATTTCAGAGTAGTTGAACACATCAAGAGGTCTGAACAAATATTTGATTGCTTCACGACTGGATTCAGGATTGAGACCGTTGAGAACCAAATCAAGTGATTGCTCATTCCTGAAAATTTCCTGGTCAGGTCTGCTTCGATCTCTTTCTCTTTGAACTCCCGGAGGTGAACTGTATGAAGGATTATCTTCAATGTTAACTACTGAAATAGAAAGAACCGTGTCACCTTCAATCGATTTTCTCCACTGATTTCCCACGAGGTTGAAGTCAGCTAATCTCACAGCAACAAGATCACTTGCGCCGGTTACAAAAAGTCTAATATATTCAACGAGAGTAAGACTCGGCTTTCCGATTTCAGATTTGTAGTCTTTCAGTGGAATTCGCACAAGATACCAACCCGCATTGTTACCACCACCTTGAATATAGGGATTATTCTGGGCAATGGTATCGATTGGGATTTCATATCTGAAATATGAATTAGCTTGATCGAGTACGCCGTTTTTGTTTAAATCCTCGGTATCAGGAATTCTACCGATATCGGTTAACTGAGCATTTCCCTCAGTTCCATTTATGTTAAAATAGTTATAAAGGTTAAATACACCAGAGTTGATGAAAGAGAAATTATCGTTACTCGGGTCACCCCTTTGACTGTTATAGACGGTTCTTTCCTGTGCATCGAAGTAGCCATCGATACCTGTGTCCTCACCTTCGTCGATGAGTTCGTTCTGGGGTGGCCTGTCCTCCGAATCAAGTCGGTTATTAGGGATTACATCTTCAGATATTTTACCAAGATCGATATACATCTTAGAGTTTGCGGGTGCACTTCTAATATTCATCCAAAATTCGATGAATTCAATATTCTCATCAACAAGATTGTTAGCGGTGGATGAGAGAGTTTTCATCATACCGCCCCATGATTTAGTTTTATCGGCAAAATTTGGTTCGTAATTATATGTACCTGCGGTATCAGGCTGGAAGATATAGTCGAGAACCGTAACTTGTTCCTCACCACGGGCAACCCGGCGATTTGGCCAAATGTTAAAAACTGTAACATCAGATGGCAAAACATTGAACCACCATGATTTCCCTTTGTATTTCATTTTGTCGATGCGAGATAACCCCGAAAGAGCCGAGAGACTATCAGGAACAGAAAGATCTTTCCATGCACCATAAGTTATGCCAATGGGAATTGTCCTTTTGGCACCCTCAAAATCATCAATATATGCAATCGACTTGCCACCATCGCTCTCGATTGTACTCTTTTTAGTATTTGGATCAGGACTCATGTAAGCCATTTCACCGGTAAAACTAATCGATGACATCTCTTTTGTAGAAAAAACATTATCAACCAGATCCGTTAAGAAAGGAAGATCATGAGCAGTCTGGAAATCGAGTCCAAATATAAAATTGCTTAACGGCTCTTCACCAATTCTAACTTTGTCAGAAAGAGTCTGTTGAGAAAGGGTGAGGGCAGAAAATCCAAGTTTAGTTTTCTTCGAAATATCGAGAACTCCTCTGGCACCAAAAAGAGTTTTTGAAGCAAGCTGGAATAAATCATTTTCCTCGTATGTAATACGAAGTTTTGCACCCGGAACAAGTGCAGCAGCATTTCGAATCGTCACTTGACCAATATTGTAATCGACTATATAGTCGCTACCGGGACTGAGTTGTCGTCCGTCGAGATAAACTTTAACTGAATTTTCAACAACATTAAATCCAAGTTGATAAGTTGACGAAGCCTCTCCCGAAAATTTTCCGGTAAGAAGCCATTTATCCTTAATTTTATCTTGCTTGGCAAATGTAAGTGACTGATCATAAACAGCGAGATATTTTATCGAATCACTGTTGGGAACAGTGTTCGGAAGGTTTCTACCAAAAGGTTGAAGTGTCGGGAAAACCACTTCGCCTGTTTCTGCGATAATTGTGATACCGGCTTTAAAGTCAAATTTACCATCAGGTGGAGGTAACTTGCTTGGACCAACAAGATCGAGACCGAGTGCATTTAACAATCTGATGTCACCGAGAACAGACTGAGGATCACCACCATCAATTTCGTATTTGATATCAAACTCAAATCCTTCTTCTTTCACATTTCTTCCACCCATTGCATAGATGTTTTTGAGGAGAAGTTTCCACGCAGTCGTTAACTGGGGTTGAAGAAATTGAGGTTTTACGAGTTTCAGCACAAGTCTTCTGGTAGTGTCGGATTGTGCAGTGGTCTGATCGAGAAACTCACCGTAAAACTGGTCATCCGCCGCACTCGAAGGATTTGGTCCTTCCGTTCTATAAGCAACAGCGATGATATCCTGATCCTGAACATTAGTTTTGAATGATATAAATCCAGTCTCACGATGGACGATGTAATCAACACCATCGGTAAGTTTAATAAACCTGCCCTTCACCTGTTGTCCGGGAACCTCTTCAATATCAACTCTCCGATAGCTTTCATTGTACGACTGCCCCTGCGAAATAGGAGGCAATGAAATAAAGGCATTCGCAGACCGCTCATTTGGATCTTTTAATGTCTGATTAATCGATTTCCAGACTTCAATATCCTTTACGAAATACTGCTGAATAATTTCTGGTGTTGGTTTTGAATAATATCTATAAAACAGGTTTAATTGTGCAGAGGTGTCGGCGTACAGAGTATCAAGGAAATAGTGATTGATCGAATAATCATAAGCTCTTTTAACAAAATCCTGCGATATAGTACCACCACCGAGATCTTTTTCTTTAACTTCAGCTTTCTTCTGAGAAACAAGGGCTGTCAGCGTGAAAGGTCCCATTTTAAAATTGGCTTTCACCCCAAAAAGAGCTTCCGAACCACCAACGAGTCCGGATGTTTGCAACGACACATTACCCGCTTCAACACTTTGGACTATCTCATCTTCATAACCGGTATATTTAATTTTTAACTGATTTTCATATTCAAATGTTCTTTCAGTATTCCAATCGGCATTAATGTTGAGTTTATCACCGATTGTACCACTTACATTTATTTGCACCTGTTGCTTAAAATCGGGTTCATTTCTGGTATTGCCCAATCTTGATGCAGTGATACCTTCAGTAGATTCGTTTCTCCACGCTGCACGAATATCGACAGCACCACCAATCCTTAAGCTTATCACCGGAGGTCCAAAGATACTCAAAACTCCAACACTTGGGAGAGGTATCTCAAAATCGGTGATATCTTTTAGGAGATCTGTCAGTTCTTTTTTCTTTGCCTTCAATTCATATTTATAGCCAAGATCCTGCCAAAGCAGATTCGTTTTATTGTCAATCGCCATTTGTAAATATTGATCGAAGGGGACACGAAGAGTGTATCGATATGGTGTATTTCCGATATATTCTCGAATATTTACAAATCCACCGGCTGAGTCTATTTCAACAACTCTTTTATAATTGGATGGAAGAGCAAAAAATGAAGTTTTTTTCTCGGCATCGAAAGATGTGTAGGGAACATCTTCCCTGCTGACTTTAAAATGCTTTAGGCGTGCAATCGAATCAATAGCAAGAGAATCGATTTTAACGGTATCTTTTTTTAGAGAATCTTTTACTGCGATGGAATCGGCAATTTTAGGGAGTTCCCCTTTTTTGTCGATAGTATCTTGAGGAGTGAAGTCTAATCTGATATCAGGATAAAAACCTTGAACAGGTTTTATACTTTTTTTTGTTGAAGGACTATTTTTCTCAACTTTTTTATCATCTGCAACAGGATTGGCTTTATTTTCCTTAAATAATCCGTCAGGAATGTAATATACACCCCTTACTGGAGTTTCAGCTTCAGGAATAAATCCAGAAATAAAGGAAGCAAAAAGTACCGTTACAAAATAAAATATTAGGAGTTTTGACAACCTGACTGGTGAAGACGCAACTCTTTTAATGGCCGGATATCCAAATGTTGTGAAAAATGGTAGAAAAGGCTATTGCAGCTCAGAAATTAGTTATTAACCAACGCTAAATCTAAACAAAAACGAGTAATTCGTTAATGTAATAATTTTTGAACTATCTGAAAAAAGTAGTGATAATATCCCGTTTATCGGTCTTTTCAAAAATTACATCTGCTTCATTTCCCTCGCCAAAGATGAGGGCTGTTAACTTGTTCCCTGCTGCAGCACCGGTATCGATGTAATAGGCTTTTTGATCCTTGTAATATTTGAAATTTGGAACAGGTGTATGACCCAAAATTTGGATTTTATTCGTTTTCAAGAGCTCAGTCCGATTCCAGAGCAAACCAGTTTCACTATCGATATTATCGATTGCAATACGATTAAGTTTTTTTACATCGATGTTGCCGTTATCATCAAGCACAGATAACCAGTGTCTTCCTATGCCTGCGTGTGAGATAATATGATTCTCTAAATCATGAAACAAAGGGAGATCCCCAACAAACTCGAGGTGATCCAACAGCTTTGACGGGTTTTGCTCGTAATCGTTGATTGTATGGGAAGATGAATTGTAGTACCAGAGTTTTCCCGCCGGGCTGTCGGGGTTCGTGAAATAACAGAAGAACATCCGGTCATGGTTACCCAAGACCGGACGAATATTCCATTCCATTACATAGTCAATCACTTGAACAGGATATTTCCCTCTATCGATGAGGTCTCCCGTGCAATAAAAATCTATGTCATCATAAGTTTCTTTAACCCTTGTGTGCAAACTTTTGAGAGTATTGACACACCCGTGGATGTCCCCAATTACAGCAAACATGTCGTCTCAGATATATTTTACTGATTTTGCGTAAAATTCAAGCTCTTCTCTGAACTTGGGATGAGCAATTTTTATCAGTTCATGAACTCTTTCACGGACAGATTTGCCCCACAACTGTGCAACACCAAACTCTGTAACCACATAGTGAACATCACCTCTGTTCGTGACAACGCCGGCACCCGGTTTTAGTGAAGCCGTTATTCTCGAGATTTTGCCATCTTTTGTCGTTGAAGGAAGTGCAATAATCGGTTTTCCACCTTCAGACCTCGTGGCACCTCTGATGAAATCAACCTGACCACCAAATCCGCTGTACAGTCTTGGTCCGATTGAATCAGAACATACCTGTCCCGTCAAATCAACTTCAAGTGCAGAGTTGATGGCGACCATTTTTTTGTTCTTGGCTATAATAAAAGGATCATTCACATATTCTTGAGGATGAAATTCGATAAGAGGGTTGTTATCAATAAACTGATAAAGTTTTGTCGTGCCCAAAACAAACCCGGCGATAATCTTTCCATCATGTAATCCTTTTTTGCTGTTAGTAATGATGCCACGATCAACCAAATCAATCAGACCATCACTAAAAGTCTCAGAATGGACACCCAGATCTCGTTTATCACCAAGATAGCGAAGTACATTATCAGGGATAACACCAATTCCGAGTTGAAGTGTAGATCCATTTTCTATCATTTCAGCAATGTTTTTACCAATCTGTTCATAGGCCGAATCCATTATCGGATTGGGATCTTTGGTCCCTTGTGGAAGTTCAAGGATTGGCTCTTCCACTTCAACAATGTAGTCGATTTTACTGATGTGAATGAAACTGTCACCTAATGCTCTTGGCATATTTGGGTTAACTTGGGCTATAACTATATCAGCATTTTCTGCTGCAGTTTTTATGATGCCTACTTCAACGCCGTAGCTACAAAAACCGTGTTCATCCGGTGGTGAAAGGTGTACAAGGGCGACATTTATATGCAGATAACCCTTCTTCACGAGAATTGGAAACTCATAGAGATAAAGCGGCATAAAATCCGCTCTTCCCTCACCCACCGCATTTCGTGCTTCACCACCCATAAAAAACGATCTATGGTTGAAGTGATCTCTCATTCCGGCTTTAAGATATGGCAACTCACCAACAGAAAGTGCATGAATTAACTGCACATCCCGCAACTCATCTTTTCTATCAACAAGTGCGTCAATTAATGTGCGAGGGAATGCACAATTTGAGTGAACAGCGACATTATCGCCCGATTTAATTACACTAACGGCTTTTTCAGCACTTACCAACTTATTTTTGTAATTCTTAAGAATTGAAGATGACAAGTTGGGTCTAACTCTTATTTCATCAGTCATTTTAACTACCTAATTATTTGAAAATATATGAATTCGTCTGAATTCAACATTAAATGTCTCTGCTATCGCTTCGTTCGAGCAGAAACCACTCATTGTGCAGACACCCTTTGTTAGTCCCTGATCGTTCATCAAGGCACTGTTAACCCCTCTGTCGGCAATTGCCTGAATATATGGAAGTGCGGCATTTGTTAGTCCGAAGCTGGCTGTTCTCGCTACAAGTGCTGTCATATTTGGAACGCAATAATGAATTACATTGTGCATCTCATAAGTAGGACTGGACAGACTTGTGGGGCGGCTTGTTTCGATGCAACCACCCTGGTCGATCGATACATCTATTATTACACTCCCCTTTTTCATTGTTTTAACCATCTCTTCGGTTACAAGATTGGGGGTTTTTTCTCCCTTTATCATAACAGCTCCTACGAGAACATCGGCAAACTTAACACCACGGGAAATGGTGTATGGATTTGCGACTACCGTTGTGATCTGCTTATTAAACATTTTTTCAAGTCTTCTGAGACGATGAATATCTTTGTCGAGCACAATCACCTGAGCTCCTCTTCCGATTGCTGCCTGTGCGGCTACAGTTCCAACGACTCCGGCACCTAATATTACCACCGCTGCCGGTGCAACGCCCGGAATACCTCCGAGCAGCACACCTCTTGAAATTTCGTTTGTTGACTCGAGCATATTTTCAGCAGCCTGAATTGCAAGTTGTCCGGCTATTTCACTCATCGAATGAAGTACGGGAAGCCCCATATCATCTTCAATCAGTTCCAAACCAATAGAAACAATCTTCTTCTCGATAAATGTCGAGATGATTTTTTTACTGACTACAGCGAGATTCAAGAATGAAATTATTATCTGATCATCCTGGAGAAAACCCAGTTCTTCCTCAGTAATGCGGCTAACTTTAACAACCATTTCTGATCGTGCAAAAACTTCCTCACTACTGTAAACTATACGGGCACCTACCTGTTTATACTGCTCATCAGAAAAGTGACTTCCATCTCCGGCACCTGATTGAATGTAAATAGTGTGTCCATTCCTCACTAATGCGTCAACTCCTGCAGGGGCAAGGGCTACTCTCTTTTCTTCAAATCTATATTCTTTTGGTATTCCTATTCTCATTTTAAATCCGAACTATTTGTGCTTAAATTTGTTCAAGTGATCTTTCAAGATCTTTAATGATATCATCAGGATTTTCGATTCCGACTGCAAGTCTGATTCCTCCCGGATGAATGCCATGTCCCGGCAACTCAGATGCAGGGATAACCGAGTGTGTCATCGTAGCAGGATGCTCGATAAGCGTTCTTGTATGTCCCAAACTTACCGCAAGTGTCAGAGTGTATGCATTTTTTGCAGCATAGTTCATTACTATTCTTGCTTTTTCCTTTTGCTCTTCCAATGTGTTACCCCTCACTCCAAAAAACATAAGACTTCCGGGAGCAAAGTTTCCTTTAAAATCGGTCATCTGTCTTTTAGCCAATTCATAAAATTTATATGATGGCAAGCCTGGGTAATTAACAAATTCTACTTTAGGATGATTTACGAGAAAATTGGCAATTTTGATGGCATTTTCGGTCTGTCTGCTAATTCTTAAATGTAAAGTTGGCAGCCCGTAAGTCAAAATTGTCCATGCCGCTTTTGTGCCGAGAACAGCACCAAAATCTTTTCTGTAAAGAAGAAGCATGCTCTGAAATTTTTTCGGACCAATTACAACTCCACCCATATCGGTTCCAAACCCACCGATTCCTTTCGTAAGAGAATGAACTGTAAAATCAGCACCAAGTTCTATTGGTCTCTGGCAAAATGGAGTGGCAAAAGTATTATCAACAACTATGTAAATCCGGTTTTCTTCCTCTCTTCTCGCATTTTCTTCATCTACGATCTTTCTGATAGCACCAATATCTATCAGGTCAAGATTTGGATTACCCGGGGTTTCGAAATAGATTACTTTTGTGTTTTTTGTAATCAGATTTTCAAGACCTTCAGTTTGAGTCAAGTCAGTTGAAACATAATGAATATTTAGTCGCGGGTACCAATTTTTAAAAAGTGAGAATGTACAACCATAAAGAGTTCGATGAGCGATTATTTCATCACCGGCTCTAAGTAAAACACCAAGGGCAGCGGAAATAGCTCCCATTCCAGTAGTGTATGTCACAGCCATTTCACCTTTCTCTATATACGAAAGGTTTTCTTCGAGAAGGTCTTTGTTCGGCTCACCAAGTCTATCGTAAATGTAGATTGGATTTAAACCCGAACTTAAAACTTCCGTATCGCCAAATTCGAGGAATCCTTCAGCACCCCGCTCAACCGAGTCGAGTCGGAAAATAACTGATGAAGAAAGAGGTGAAACCACATGATGGGAATAGTCCCATTTAGAGCTTACATTCTTTCCATAAATAAGATGCGTTTCAGCAGAATAAAGAGACTCGTCGAGTAACTCATTACTCTTATTATTCGTCTCCATTTGATCTCCTTATATACCTATAATTATTATGTAAACTTACAAAAAATACACGAGATGGGAAAGTTTTTTATATTTGGAAATGGCTCCTTTTAAATTTTTTCTCATCTTATTTCTTACAATTTTTATTTGCCCAAATATAATTTATTCCCAACAGAGCACCACGGGGAGAAATGTTGATCAATTATCAATTTTTATCGCTTCTTCCCGCTTTGAACAGATCCGGAAAAATCTTGGTGAAGTGCCGGCCATCGATTCACTTTTTCAGGAAAGTCTTAGAATTTCAAACAACAACATCTCTGATGCCCTGGTTGCTTGCACATGGGCCTGTCTCACAGTAAAAGATGCCACGATTGTTACTCCGCTATTAAACTTTAAATTAGTTATCCCTTTTTTTTCATCTGCTAATGAGACATTTCAGAAGAAGAATCAAAATTTACCTCGATATATTTTCCCGGATTCACCAAAATCCAAGTGGGGCGATGTTGATAAACTTTCACACTTTTTTGGATCAGCATTTCTCGAGTACAACAGTTTTATCCCGGGAGTTTCAAAACTTTTTGGCTATTTTATCGAAGTTTTTGAAGAATCTTTCAAAATTGATTCAAAATTTTCGGGAAGAGATATTTCTGTTAACTCTTTGGGAATTAAATTTGGAAGTGATTTAAGAAAAAAAACAGGGATACTCCCTTCTAAGTATCTGAAGTTGTATAAATTGGAAATAACTGAGTAAACATGCCAAGAATCTTAATTGTTGATGATGAACCCGGAATAAGGGAAAGTATTGCGATGATCCTCGATTATGAGGGTTACCAGACTGAATCTGCAGAAAATGGAGAACGAGCACTCGCTTTTATAAAGGATGATAAGTTTGATGCAGTTTTGCTCGATATAAATATGCCGGGTATGGATGGATTTAAAACCCTTAAGCACATAAAGGAGATCGATAAAAACCTTAATGTTGTTATAATTTCTGCGTATGGAAGTCTCGACAATGCTATAAAAGCTACCAAAAATGGTGCGTTTGACTTCTTAGAGAAACCAGTTGATCGCGAAAAACTGCTCATCACTGTGAGAAATGCGTCAGAAACCGCAATTCTGAAGAAGGAATTTGAAACAATAAAGAAGGAAATTGAATCACCTTCTCCCATTCTTGGAGCTTCCTCTCAAATAACCACAATCCTCGAAATAATCAAAAAAGTGGCACCCACCGATGCACGAATCCTGATTCTCGGAGAAAATGGTACGGGTAAAGAACTTGTCGCAAAAGCGATTCATGCGGGTTCACCCCGTTCTTCAATGCAATTTGTTGAAGTTAATTGTGCTGCAATTCCAAATGAATTAATTGAGTCAGAACTTTTTGGGCACGAAAAGGGATCGTTCACAGGAGCGATGAACCAACGCACCGGTAAATTTGAGCTTGCTGATAAAGGAACATTGTTCCTCGATGAAATTGGTGATATGAGTCTTCAGGCACAGGCAAAAGTGTTAAGAGCTATTGAAGATGGTAAAATTGAACGGGTCGGCGGGTCAAAAAAAATCCCTGTGGATGTGCGACTCGTTTCAGCAACCAACAGAGATTTACCTGAGATGATAGCTAAGGGTGAATTCCGAGAGGATTTATATCACCGATTAAATGTGATACCCGTTCGGGTCCCGCCACTTCGTGAAAGAGTTGAAGACATCCCTATACTCGTGCAACACTTCGCAAAAGAAATTGCCACAAAGCATAAAAAACCTGTTCCTGTTTTTGCAGATGATGCGATTACACTTTTGAAAAAGTTAAAATGGACAGGAAATGTGAGAGAACTTCGTAATATTATCGAACGAATCATCATCCTTGCTAATTCACCCATAATAAAACTTGCTGATATCGATTTTCTCCTCCCTGTTGAGAAAGTATCAATTGACGACTTAATTTCAGGCAGCAGTTCATTTCAGGATTTTAAGGATAAAGCCGAAAAAGCATATATTTTAAGGCAACTTGAAATCACAAATTGGAACATAAGCAAGACGGCAGAAGACCTCGATATCCAAAGAAGTCATCTGTACAATAAACTTAAAAAGTATGGTATAGAGAAAGGAGAATAGAGTGGCTGAAACTATTTTTTCAAAAATTATCAGAAAAGAAATTCCGGCTTCAATTGTTTATGAAGACGATTTGGTTCTGGCTTTCAGAGACATTAATCCAAAAGCACCTGTTCATATTCTGATTATTCCAAAAATGGACATCGACAAAATTCAGAATTTTAATCTCCCAACAGATAATGATATTCTCTCTTCGCTGTTTCAAGCAGCCCAAAAAATTGCAATTGCAGAGGGATTGGAGAAATTAGGCTATAGAATTGTGATTAATAATGGCGATGATGGCGGGCAGGAAGTAAATCATCTACATCTCCATCTTCTTGGAGGAAGAAAAATGACCTGGCCTCCGGGTTGATAATTTTCGGAGAATAATGAAAAGGAGGATTACTCCCCCTTCTTCAAAATAATCTTATTTTGTGGATCGAATACAACTGATTTTACATCGGATTTTAATGCAAACTTAAAAACCTCACCATTTCTGCTGTTAAATCCTCTAAAGATATCGTGTGAACCATCCTCATACTTCACCATAATTTCAAAATTGGATTTATAATAGATCCTTTCCCATTCTTTTTGGATAAAAGTAAACTCCAAATAATTCACATTTCCCTCTGTAAATAGACGGGTTTTATTGGAATAAATCGGGTGCCCCGGATATTTAAGCCACTGATCAAAGAACCAATCAAAATTTTTACCACTTACTTCATTCGTGATTCGCATAAAATCCTCAGTGGAAGCATTGGAATACATAAATTCAGGATTATTCATAAAACTGCTTAACAACTTAAAAAACACCTCATCACCCAATTCCTGCCTTAACATGTGCACTACACAAGCCGCTTTTTTATAAACAAGGGCAGAGTTGTACAGTATCTCACCGGGAGGGGTATTATACTCCCATGATTCTTCAGATATTGCCTCTTTTGGGGAAACCATAAAATAGTAGTTGGCAAAATCTTCCATAACAATCTGATACTGATTTTTCTCTTTTGGAGTCCATATCTCAATCCAATAAGCTTCCATATATTCCGCAAAACCCTCGTTTAACCAAAGGTCTTTCCAGCTTTTGGGTGAAATTAGATCACCAAACCATTGGTGCGAAAACTCGTGTACAACCAGCAGTTCGTCCCAGCAATTTGCACAGAGAGTGATGAACGACTGATTTTCCATTCCGCCATAAGGGAAATCTGAGGTAAGTGTGGCAAAGCCAATCTTTTCAAATGGGTATTTACCAAATCTTTCTTCAAAAAAATCGAGTAGATAAGGCATCGCTTTTTTGATATAGTCGATGCTGCTTTTGTCCTCCCCTTTTCGCCAATACAACTCAACAGGAATTTCAAGACCTGAGACTTTGGAAGTAACACTAAATTTATCAACTTTATAGTCTGTTGAAGCGGAGAAAACCATCAGATAAGTCGCCATCGGGTACCGACTTTTCCAGTACCACTTCTTCACAGTTGCTGAATCTGTTACATTTTCCAATAATCCTACCGCACCCACCGTTACTTTTTCAGGCACTATTACAGTTACCGAAAAAAGTGCCTTATCAATCGGGTGGTCCTTACAGATGAACCAGTCTCTCGCTTCAATTGGTGCATTGTTTGTAAACACTGATCCGGTTGCAACAAATAATCCCTCATCTTTAACACCCGTATGTTGGTAGTCTATATCAAATGAAATAGTGTCTCCACTCGAAATACTCTCGGGGAGTTGGAACCAAATTTTGTCGCCGACTCTCTCTCCTAATTTTATTGGACCCGTCACTTTATCTATTTTAATCGATTTTTCGGATGCATTCATCCATATTCTACCATCATTCGGGAGATGTTTAATCACGAGAGAAATTCTTTGGGATCCTTCAAATGCTCGATTAATCTTGCTCTTAAAACTATTCACCAGATTGAGTTCGAGATGATATGAAAGGACATCGATACAGGTATCATAGGGTAATTGAGCAGAACCATAAGCTTTGTTTTCCTGTGATAGGGTGAGGGCTAAAACACAATAGAATAAAAATCTCTTCATGAAATATTATTGGACCTTCCCCATAATTATAGCTTTTTCACCCAAATCACTCGATATTTCTACGGCTTGATTTACCAAACCTTCAGGAACTACCGCAATTAATCCAATGCCAAGATTAAATACATGCCTCATCTCTTCGTCTGAAATTTGACCGGTTTTTTGGATGATCTTAAAAATTGTCGGAACCTCCCACGCCGCCCAGTCAATCGCAAATTCGAGCCCATCTCTAATGATTCGCTTTGTATTCCCAACAATTCCGCCCCCTGTAATGTGCGAAAGCCCGGTTACCAGATTATTTACCGTAAGTGCCTGAATTAATTTTAGATAAGACTTGTGAATAGTTAATAATTCGTCACCGAAACTTTTCCCGAGCTCTTCCGAATAGTCTTCGGGCGAATATTTAGAGAATAAAACTTTTCTGGCAAGTGAATATCCGTTGGTGTGCAAACCCGAAGATGTGTAACCAAGCAACACATCCCCTGATTGTATTTTGGAGCCATTTATCACTTTCTCTTTTTCGACTACTCCAACAATCGTTCCGGACATGTCATACTCACCTTCCGCATAGAGACCCGGCATTTCAGCGGTCTCACCTCCGATTAGAGCACACCCGTTTTCCAAACATCCCTGCGTAAATCCTTTAACAATCTCTTCTGCAACAGAGGGGTCAAGTTTGCCAAACGCCATATAATCCAAAAAATAAAGGGGTTCGGCACCACAAACAGCAATGTCGTTTACACAATGGTTCACAAGGTCGTGTCCCACACTGTTGTGACGATTCATGGCAAATGCCACTTTCAGTTTGGTTCCAACTCCATCGACACTTGAGACCAAAATTGGTTTTTTATATTTTTCCAGGTCCAATTCATAAAATGATCCAAATAATCCAATATCACTAACGACATTTTTATTAAAAGTTGATTTTGCTAATTTTTTTATTCTTTTAACGGTTTCATCGCCGGCTTCGATGTCAACTCCGGCATTTTGATAGGTCTCGCTCAATTTTTCTCCATAAATGTGTTCTCTGCCAAAAAGAAAATTCTTTTAAAGTGTAAATTAAATATTTACAATTTTTAATTTATGCAAAATCGGAATACTTTAAATGGAAATGCAGATGCCTAACTCT
>CAYSJM010000024.1:37488-43271 GCA_964431385.1 uncultured Ignavibacteriaceae bacterium
TAAAGAGGAAAATTTCAACAAGAGCAATAAATTTTATTGAGTATGACAAGCCAAATAACATGATTTGGTGCAGCGGGTTTGGTGGACTTCTTGTAGGTCTGGATGCTGATTCGCTGAATACAATGTTCGACATGAAGAACCTGCCGGCAGACATCAATACTGCTGTTTTATCTTCTCAAACCAATACCCTTTTTCTTGGCTCCACTTCCGGCAAACTTTATATTTTCAACACGACTCTAAAAAAAATAACCGACTCGAGTGAAATTTTTGATTCTGATGTTTCCGGACTTAAGATTTTCGATTCCGGCAAAGTTTTGCTCGCATCATCATTTAATGGTGAGCTAAAGTTTTTTGATATCGATCAAAATGGTACTCCAAAACAAAACAGGGTAATAGCTAATAAAACTGTCTCGATGATCACTTCCCTCTCTGCCTCACCTTCCGGATTATACGCGGCTGCAACAACACTTGAGAATCAAATTTTGCTTGTGAATATTAAAGAAAAATCAGTTTATAAGTCGTTTAATGCACATGAATATACCCTCTCACAATTTCTCTTTAAAAATGATAACGAAGGTGTAAGTTTCTCGTTTGGGTATAGATCACTCGTTTGGGACCTGAATAACACGAATGCTGAGAAAAGAGAATTTAACGGCCATCAGGGGAAAATAACGCATTTTGTTTCGGGGAAAGATTTTATAGTTTATGCAACCTCAGATAACGAAGTTAAAAAAATATCTCTAAATGAATCGTTTAAGCAGGTAAATGTTTATCAGGGAATTGTAGCCGTAACCGCTTTAGCTCTTGAAAATGACAGCAAAAAAATCGCTATTGGCAATCAGGATGGTGAAATTTGTGTGATTGATCTTATTACAGGTGAAATCGACTTTATGCAAAAAGTCCATGATAAAGAGATTCTCTCGATTGACTTTACCAAAGACTTTTTGATCTCCAGCGGAGCTGAACGGCAATTAAAAATAATTCCTGTAAAATCATTGGGTTCAGCTCAACCGATTACTTCCGACCTTAAAGCCCGGTTCACAACTGTTGGTTATTCTCATGAGCTAAAGTTAATAGTTGCAGGTACTTATGATGGATTAATATATCTTATCGATCCCTTTACCGGTAAAAAGGAAAGTACATTTACAGGACATTCAGGGGCTGTAAATTCCGTAGAAACAGGAGGGAAAAAAGGTGAATTTCTGGTCTCCACTTCCGATGACAGAACTACTCGAATCTGGAATACCGACCAACTTTTTAATTTCAGAACATATCAGAATGAAAATGGAATCGTCTCAAGTGCAATATTTAATTTTGATGGTACAGTCTTAACTACCGGTGACGGTGGGTTCTTGTCTTCTATCAATATTCAAAATGTGACAACTTCACAATTTGAAGAAAGCGATTTTAACCTTTATGAACTGAGTTCAGTCGGCAAATCACATGTTGCTGCAATGACCGCTACCGGACTACTTCAGTTCTGGGACAAAACGAATGGGAAACTCAAATACATCCTTTTCCCTCAGGGCGAGGAAACGGCCATACTTTCGCTTTCAACTAACGAGGTTTTTTCTACCGGCAATAATAAAACTCTCTTTATTACAGCCGGTACAAAAAAATCTGAAAGTGAAAATATTCTAATAAAAAAATCGTTGGATAATTTTAAACTGATTCTTTAGTTGTGTAACCCCTCGACCGCCTCTTCTATTGAAGAAAATCGTTCGAGTATCGAAGAATAGCCGGTAATCCCAAAAAGCTTTTCCACGGTTTCGTTTACATTGCAAAAAACCACTTTTCCAGAGGCATTGTTCATTTTTTGAACTGCAACTATTATGGCTCTTAGTCCTGCGCTGTTTATGAAATGTAGCAATGAAAAATCGAGAATTAGCTTTTTCTCTCCCAGTTCAATGATATCAGTAAGGTGTTTGCTGAGAAGGTCAAAATCCTGAATCTCGCATCTTCCCTTCAACTCCAATACTGTCACATCGCTTACGGTGCTTTTGCTGATTTCCATATCTCTTTCCGGTTAGTCGATTAAATTAAATATTGAAAGATAACCGGTAATATCAAATATCTTTCTTGTGGTCTCGTTCAAATTGGAGATGTAAAGTTTGGTACCTGAAGTGGCTGAAAGTTTGTGTGCTTTCATAAATACACGAAGCCCCGCACTGGAAATAAAAGTCAGTTTAGAACAATTTATAACCACTTCTTCCGGATTTTCATCAAATGCTTCTGTCACAGCATTTTCAAGAATCTCCTGATAAGTGATATCCAATCTTCCATCGAGTTCCAATTCCAATTTTCCGGCACTCCGGTTGATATTAACTTCCATTTTTATTCTCCGGTTTTTGTTTTTATAATCGTTAAGATGTTCTCATTACCCTTTCGGGTGTAATGAACAGAATCCATCAATTTTTTTACTATAAATATGCCTAATCCACCAATCTCTCTCTCCTCGGGAGGAATTGAAATGTCGGGATCAGACTTAACAAGGGGATTAAATTCTTTTCCCCCGTCAATAAATTCCAATTTAAGTGAATTATTTTGCAGGCTCAACTTTATCTCAATCTTCCCCTCTTCTCCCTCTTCATAAGCATAATAAACGATATTCGACAAAATTTCATCAACGGCAATAAGTATGTCGTAGATATCTTTCTGAGGAAAGCCGTTCTCATGTGCGGTTGATTCGATTAAATCGGTAACCTGTACCGTTTCCCGGATCTGATTGATAATCGAGATGTTTTTGGTTAATTCCATTATAATAAATAAGTTAGAGTCAATTCATTAATCTTGTCTATTAGCATTTTGGTGTTTACACCCTCCCCCTCCATTGTCATTACCACATTCCCGTTGGCAAGTAAAATAACTTTAGGTGGTGCTGAATTTAAGTTAGGATAAAATTTCTGCGGACTTAAAATAGTATTCGACACACTTCCACCTGAACTCGCAAAAAATGGCGTTACCTGATCTTCCGAACCAAGAAAGAGGTAATATCTTCCCGCTTTTGTCAATGACGATGCATTCTGATTTAAAGCTGTTGCAACTGCAAGGCAGTGATCACAATCGAGACTAAAAAAAGCGATTAGCATGATTCCCTTGTCTGCACCCGCAAAGAATTGGCTATAAATGGATACAACAGGCGGATACTTCGATGAAAGAGCCGGTTTCTTCTCCTCCTTTTTTTTCGGAGTATTCACCGATTTAACCGAATCCTGATGTTTAACCAAAGGAAGACTGTCCACCTTTTCAATCGGTGATAAAATCTTCTCATCATGTGGTTTCACTTTATCAGTGTGTAAAACCGGTTCTGTTACTACTTCGTAAGCCTTTATTGGAAATATTACGACCATTAAAGCGAGTACAATCACATATCCGACGGCAATATGAACCAACTTGAATTTTTTCTCGGTTTCGAGTGAAACTAATAGATATGCGATCATACCAAGAAAAACGATATTTTTTAGAATCGATTGAACCCCCGTCATCGGTAGCAATTCACCAAAACAACCACAATTATCTCCACCATTCCCGGTAATTTCCAATATCGTTAGATATATGGTAAAGATTACCAGCAGAATAAATGACGACGGAAGTGTAAATTTTCTGAGTTTGATATTAAATAAGAATAAAATCCCCAGCAGTAATTCAAATGAAATTAAAAATCTCGAAAAGAAAGGTATCAGCTCCCAGGTCATCACCCCTTGTTGAACCGTAACTGTTTCAAAAGCTTCTATCGGGAAAAGCTTGCTCATTCCTGAAAAAACAAACATGACTCCCAAAAAGATCGATAATGTTTTTTGAATCAATTGCTTCGACATATCTCGGTAATTATTCTTTCTATGTAGAGAGCCCAAATTTAACATTTTTTTTTAAGTTTTCAATTGAAATTCTTTTTCAGAACAATAAAATTAATATTTTTACGAAACAATAATTTTGTAGTTTGATGACTGACCTGATTTTCCTCTTTTTAACGCTCGTAAACCTGCTGGTTTTTCTCCTGTATTATACCAATTATAAGAGGAAAAAGGAAGACCTTTCACAACCCGCCCCCCCCCTTGAACCCAAGGCTGCTACTGCTGTTGAGTTACGGAATGATGAAACCCCTGAAACAAAACTAAAAAATATCCTCCTGAACTCACTTAACGACCGTGCATCTCTCGGTATTCTCATGTTTGATGAAAACGGAGTGATCATCGGGAAAAACAGAAGTGTAGTTGAAATTCTTGATATAACCAACGACCCCGAGATCGTTAAAAGTCTTCCAGACCTCGAAAACATGTTTCCGGAGATATTTAATGCTGAAAGAAGACAACAAAAAGATTACTCAAACTACCTTAGTTACGATACCTCTCAAGAGAAAAACGAAAAAACGACCTTTTTAAGAGTAAATTACTTTTGGCACCAGACTGAATCGGGAAAAGATGCACTTGCGATTCAGATAAGTGATTACACAACTTATAAAATTTTTGAAAACGAACTCATCCGCTCCAAAAATGAGGCACAATCATTAAACAGGATGAAATCGATATTCCTTGCAAACATGAGTCATGAGATCAGAACTCCGATGAACGGGATTATTGGATTTTCTGCCCTACTCAAAGAAGATTTGACCGAACCTTCTCAGCTTGAAATGGCGGAAAGAGTGTATAACAGTTCAATCAAACTGATGGAAACCCTTGAAGCGGTGCTCGATCTCTCCAAACTTGAGATCGAAAACTACAAATCTGAAAAACACTCTGTCGATCTTAACGAAATTGTGTTCCAGGTTTACAATAGTTTTGAGGGACTCGTCGAGAAAAAACAGTTGCAACTAAGTTACAAGGTTCCTGATGAGCCTGTTTTCTTGGAAATCGATGAGATTATTTTAATCAAAATCATCAGACAACTTCTTTCAAATGCAATCAAATTTACCCATACTGGTGGAATTTTGATCAAATTAGAAGTTGATAGACACAAAAGGCAGGAAGTGATCGCAATTTCTGTTGAGGATACAGGCATCGGAATTTCACTTAAAGATCAAGAAATTATTTTTGAAGAATTCCGTCAGGTTTCTGAAGGAATTGGTAGAAATTACGAAGGTGTAGGGATCGGCTTAAGTATCGTAAAAAGATTCTGCGATATGATTGATGCCAAACTATCGATACACAGTGCTCCTGGAGCAGGCTCCAAATTTACCCTTAAGCTTAAATCTGATCGTGTAAGGGTGGAAATGAACGGGGATGATCCTGACTCTGCTGAAGAAACCACTAACGAGCCTACTCAATATATTCTTGTGGTTGAAGATGATTTCACCAATCGTGAATTAATTAAAATTTACCTCACCAATAAATACAATATCACCGTCGCTTCATCCTCGAGAGAAGCGATTGAAGCTTTGGAAGAAAGATCATTTGATTACCTTATTACCGATATAAATCTTGGATCAGGAATGAATGGTATTCAACTCTTCGAGTATATTAAAATGAATTGTCCCAAAGTCCCCTACTCTATTGCAATGTCAGCTTATTCCTTGACAAATACTGAAAAAGAGTGCTTACAAGCAGGATTTTCAGCCTTTATCGCAAAACCACTGAAGCGTAAAAAGCTGATAGAAATTCTTAACCAAGCTAAATAATAGATTCAGATTTAATCCCGTTTTTGTAAATTTCGTTTTTATTTAATTCAAATTGCATGCTAAAGAAACTTCTTCCCAATCCGGCATATTCTTCAACAATTCTTAAACTTGCCCTGCCGGTAATCGCAGGACTTTCAACACAGATGATACTCTCACTTGTTGATACAGC
>CAYSJM010000025.1:0-25009 GCA_964431385.1 uncultured Ignavibacteriaceae bacterium
CATCCTTTTTTTGAACTGTGTGAGCTTGGAGCTTCCGACCGCTCTGCAGGAAAAAAATATAAGGATGCTGTCAACTGGTTCATGGCATCCCCAATTCCAAACGGGGTTGGCGATCTGATAGTAAAAAACTGCGAACCGCCGCTTGAAAGCAGGATCGTTTTCTCAGGACTTGATTCTTCCGTCGCAGGTGAGATTGAAGAAAATTTTGCCAAAGCGGGTTATATTGTTGTGTCCAACTCACGGAATCACAGGTTCGATCCCGATGTTCCACTTCTTGTTCCAGAAGTTAATGCAGAGCATCTTCAGCTTCTGTCGATCCAAAAATTCAATGGTGGAGCAATAGTTACAAATCCAAACTGTTCAACTATCGGAATGGTGATGGCGCTTAAACCTTTGTATGACAATTTTGGTTTGGAGGCGGTGAATGTGGTGACTATGCAGGCTCTTTCAGGAGCGGGCTACCCCGGTGTTTCAGGTCTTGACTCCACAGATAATGTCATCCCGTTCATCAGCGGCGAAGAAGAAAAACTGGAAACCGAACCACTTAAAATCCTCGGTTCTTTTAACGGCAATGGTATCACTCACACTGATCTCAAAATAAGTGCATCCACCAATAGAGTCCCGGTTCTTGACGGGCATACTGAGTCCATACAGGTAAAACTGAAAGATAAAGCAACAAAAGCTGATGTTTTAAAGGTCTGGGAGGAGTTTTCTGCCGAACCACAGGCTTTGGAACTCCCTTTTGCCCCAATCAAACCGTTGCATTATTTCCATGAGGATAAATATCCACAACCGCGACTTCACCGAAATATCGACAAAGGAATGGCTACCTCAATCGGCAGGCTCCGCGACTGTAACCTGTTCGACTACAAATTCACCGTACTCTCCCACAATACTGTACGAGGTGCGGCAGGCGGTGCAATTCTCTGTGCTGAATTGATGGTGAAAAAAGGTTTGATCTAACTGTTTTAAAAGAAAATAAAAAAGTGCCGAAGATCTCTCTCCGGCACTTTTGCATTTTAAAGGCTTCCGATTGGACTAAGTCTGGTTACTTTTTTAAGATTTCCCTCAAAACGCGTTTAGTATCGTCGGGAAAATCACTTTTAAGCATCCACTCTGCATAACTTTTTTCGTCTTTTACCCGTTTCCCGATGTGTTTGCCAAAATTATAGACAATTTCGTCTCTATCGTTGAACACAAGTTTCCCGGAAATGTCGGCATTTTTGGTCCTTCCGGCTCCCAAATATTGTGCAATCTCTTCCGGAGAGTCGCCGATATCACTGTATTTTTCCAACTGGGCAAGAAACACTTCCATAGTCGCAACAATATCAGCCTCTGCAGAGTGGGCACCTACAATTTTTTTACCGCAATAAAATTGATAAGCATCGGTCAGTCGTCTCGTATCAGATGGATTTCCCGGATTTTTCGGTTCCTTCTTTGCATAAAGGAGATACGGATCGATCGCAACAGTACCCTTTGCGGGAAAATCGATGCCACATCTCCGAAATTCCTGCTTTATTAGAGGCAGATCATAACTTAACAAGTTGTAACCCGAGATGTCGCAACCATCGAAAATTTTAATCAGCGTTTGAGCAATTTCAGGAAAAGTTTTTTCGTTTGCCACCATCAAATCGTAAAGCCCGTGAATTTTACTCGCTTCCGTTGGGATGCTCCTCTCCGGGTTTACGAGAACCGTTTTTATCTCCTGTTTCCCATCGGGGAAAAGTTTGAGGAGGGATATTTCAACAATTTTGTCCTTTTCAACATCTATACCTGTGGTTTCCAAATCGAAAAACACAATTGGTCGTTTTAATTTTAGTTTCATTTTGGCTTTCGCAAATATTTATGAAGGCAAAAATATCAAATAAAAATCAATCCGCTCCCTTTTACACAACTCTTTTTTGGTTCTTAAAATGATCAACTGATCAGAGGTGAAAGGATTCACCTGTATTTCAAATCACACCCCCAACAATAATGAATATTTTTGCTTGTTATTTAAATATTTTTAAGCATTTTAATACCCGTATTTAATAATATTTAATCGAGCTTAAAATGAAGAAGACTATTCTCCTTTTTGCATTCCTTTGTCTCACCGTGTTTTCACAGATATGGAAGGGACAAACGATCAACCCGCCTTACCGACTTAACGATGTCGATTTTCAAAATGATATTGGCATGGCAGTCGGTGAGGGTGGAGCTGTTTTTATAAAAATTGGTGCTTCCCCTTGGGCAATTTTTAGAACCGGCTCTCAGACCGAGTGGCTGAATGCAGTTGATCTCCATGGCACAGACGCATGGATGGTCGGTGAAAACGGTGTGGTATTAAAATACGATTTCAATTCAAATACCTGGACTCAAAGACAGCTAAACACAACCGAAAACCTTCAGGAAGTCTATTTTGCAGGACCGGATATCGGTTACATCGTTGGTTACGGCAGTACCCTGTTTAAGACGACCGATGCCGGAGTTACCTGGACAAAACAGAATTTCAATGCGAGCAATTATCAATTGACCTCAATCGCCTATGGTACAAATAATTTTGGAGCAATGGGCTCTCTCGCTGCCTCAGCAACGGAAAGCCGGGTGTTCGTCACTGAAAATGGAGGTATTGGTTACTTCCCTCTTACAGTACCGTATGTGGGTGGAATCTTCAGTATTTCCGTTCCCAACGACCAGGTAATCTATGCCGCAGGTGAATTTGGACTTCTAAAATCAACAAATCGTGGACTTTCGTGGCTTAACCTGACTCCCAATATCCCGGGATTTATCTACCCCGGTGATATGTTTTTCTACGATACCCAGAGAGGTGTAATTGTCCTTAACAATGGGTTAATTTACAAAACCACAGATGGTGGTGCTACCTGGTCATCAGAAAATATTTTCCCGTTTGTCAGCAATGTAGCACTTGGTCTTTACACAAATGATCTTGAAAATATTCATGTTGTTGGATACGGAACAGAACAAGCCTGGGAGCGGAGACCACCGCTCGAACTGACCCTCGACGACATGGCTGTCTTTGCAGGCGATACGATCAAAATCCCTCTGAGAATTAAAAATCCAAATGGATACAAACTTTATTCCGGACAAATTTATCTAAACAACTTTTCTCCAAAGTTGCAATTTATAGGTGTGAAACCGGAAACGGGCACCCTGATGAATTCCAGCGGTTGGTCGTTTTTTACAAATCAGACGGGTGAAAATCTTCGATTCATCTCGTACGGATCAGACTACATAAACACAAACGGAGTGCTCTGTTACCTGCAATTCAAAGCTACTCCGCCCGACCCCACAAAAAGAGATTCGGTGTTTATAAAGTTTGATTCTGCATATTTTAACACAAACGACTACCCGGTGATCACCCAAAAAGGGCGGGTGTTGATCAAAACCCGTTTCCCGGGTGATGTGGATTTGAACGGAGTTGTCCAGGCGTTTGATGCCTCAATGGTGCTAAGATACCTGGTGAATCAAATAACCCTGGACGACGAACAGCGAGGAAATGCCGAGGTTACAAACAACAACACTATCACGGCGGCAGATGCCTCGACCATTGCACAATATGTCGCGGGGCTGATACCCTCCCTTCCGTGGGGCAATTTCCCGCAGGCAGCGGGAACTCCACAGATGGTCGATGTAAACGCCTCTACTGCACAGGTAATTGAAGTGCCGGTCTTCATCAACAGCACTGACAACATTTACACCCTGGAGGGGAACCTCTCCTACGATGCAAACGCATTTACCTTTGAGGGACTACAATTCGCACCTCAATTTTCGGGAGCACTTCGGGAGGTAAAAACCGAGGATGGAATGGTTAAATTTGCAATAGCATCACTTCAAGAGGTACCGCTAACTCCCGGTGTCCCGGCGTTGAAGCTCCGCCTCACCTATAACGGCAGTTTGAATAACAACCAAAGCACCATTAACCTTACAAATCTTCGATTAAATGAGAATGTTTTCATACCCGACGCCGGACAATCGATTATTCACATTGTAACAGGTATAACCGAAAACAGTAACATTCCTCTTGAATTTAATCTTGGTCAAAACTTCCCAAATCCATTTAATCCCTCTACAATGATCGGATTTCAACTGCCAAAAGAGGGTTTTGTTTCGCTGGTTATCTTCAATTCATCTGGTGAAAAAGTTGCAGAACCGGTTTTTGGTTATCTCGCTGCCGGAGAACACAAAATTGTTTTCAATGCAACTGATCTGCCAAGCGGTATTTATCTTTATAAACTGACTGCAGGAAATGCAACCGCAACAAAAAAGATGATTCTGCTAAGATAATTTTATTCCTGTACAGTCGGTCCTGACTGTATTGATTGTTGATTGAGGAAGAGGATTCCGGTTCGGAGTACCTCTTCCCCATCATTAAATGTTGAAACCCATCAATCCTTTGAGATTATTTTGAACAAGGCTTTATCTCCACATTTTCCATCTCCATAAAATCCCCGCTTCCGTCCCTTTTGTGCTAAGTTACTCTATTTTTCTTAAATTTAGTGTTGAATTATTCTAAAAAACGGACGGACTGTTATGATTTCAAAATATCGATTTTACTCACTATTGGTTGCCCTGCTTATTATGTCGCATACGCTCATCAAAGCTCAGAAGGAAGATGATTTCCTAAACGCTTATTCAGATAAAAAATTAGGCTCCTTTGTTGAAAAAGGGAATACCATTTTTCGTGTTTTTGCCCCAAGAGCGATTTCAGCATCGTTAAAAGTCTTCAAGAAAGTTGACGATGAGATTGCTCAGGAATTCAAAATGGAAAAAGATAACGATGGCGTCTGGGAAACCAGCATTAAAGGTGAACAATATGGCTTGTTTTACGGATTCGTAATTATAAATCCTGAAGACAGCGTTGCCGAGAAATCCAAAGTGATAATTCTCGACCCCTACGCTAAATCGGTCGCCACTTTTAATACATATATGAATCCAAGATTGGGAATTGTAGTTAAAGATGGCGGTTTCGATTGGGGGAAAGATAAATGGATTCAAAGAGACTGGAGAGACCTCATTGTTTATGAAATGCACCTAAGAGATCAGACTGCACATCCTTCTTCAGGTGCCAAAAATCCCGGCACTTACAAAGGCTTGATCGAAAAAGATAAAAAAGGTGGAATTGACTATATTAATTCCTTAAATGTGAATACAATTGAACTCCTCCCGGCTCAAGAGTTTGGAAATATTGAAATCCCGTACAGAGATGCCGAACATAACAGATTCAACACATGGAATCCTTATGAAAGAAACCATTGGGGCTATATGACCGCAGCATTCTTTGCTCCTGAAGCTTATTATGCTGAAAACTGGGCTAAACTTCGCTGGAATCAGTGGATGGGTCACCAAGATAAAGCCCGGAATGACTTTAAACAAATGGTTAAAGCCTTCCATAAAGAAAATATCGCTGTCATGATGGATGTGGTTTACAACCATATTTCCGAATATGAACTTGGAAGCTTTAAGGAAATTGATAAAAAATATTACTTCAGACTGAACGACGATGGCAGCTTTAAAGCTGAGAGTGGTTGTGGAAACGACTTCAGAACCGAAGCCCCGATGGCGAGAAGACTCATCATCGAAAGCCTGAAATATTGGATGACCGAATATCATATCGATGGCTTCCGGTTCGATCTTGGAAAACTGATCGACTGGAAAACAATCGAAGAAATAATTAAAGAACTTAAAAAGATAAATCCACAAGTTGTTATCGTTTGTGAGCCATGGGGTGGCGGATACGATCCAAAAGGCTTCTCCGAAAGAGGTTGGGGCTCATGGAACGACCAGATTAGAAATGGTGTGAAAGGTGAAAACCCTAAAAACAATCTCGGCTGGATATTCCAAAAGTGGTTCGGCGACAATTCACCTGCAAGATTAAAAAGTTATGTTAACGGAACTCTTATCAGAGATGAAAAAGGGCTCTTTATTAAAAAAGAACACTCCGTTAACTATCTCGAATCTCATGACGGCTATACCCTGGGTGATTTTATAAGAATAGGACTTGGTGATCTGAAAGAGGGTGAAACCGTTCTCGATCCCAATAAAAATGCAAAACTTACCGCTGAACAATTAAGGTTAAACAAACTTGGGGCACTGTTTCTCTTCACTTCGCAAGGTATCACGATGATACACGCAGGCCAGGAGTTCGGGCGTTCAAAAGTTGTTCCTTCTGATATTGATGTGAACGATCCTCTAAGGGGTAAAGTTGACCACAATACCTACGACAAGGACAATGAAGTTAACTATATCAACTATAACCACGCAGAAATGAACAAAGATTTGGTTTCATACTATGCAGGGCTTGCAAAACTCCGCTCCTCTTACAAAGCATTTAGACGGGCAGAGTATGAAGAAGTGAAGTTCATGGACCTCAAAGATGAGTTCTCACTTGGCTTCGAAATCAATCACTCAACCGAACTTTTTGTCGTTTTGTTTAACGCAAATCGTGACAAAAAAGTCGAATTTAAACTCCCAAAAGGAGAATTTGATGTGGTTGTTAACGACAAAAAAGCCGGAACAAAAAGCCTGGGAACTGCTAAAGGAAAAATTAATGTGCCTGCTTCATCAGGCGTGGTGTTAAGAAAGAAAAAATAAAACTCTTTAATTATTAAAAAGAGTGGAAGAGACTAATAAATTTCCTTTGTCTCTTTCACTCTTTCTTTTTTCCGTGAAACCGGGTCCAAATATTCGAATTTGGCAATAAATCGTCGTAACGGGAACAAATTGAGGCAAATTTACATTTTATAGATATAATGGTGTATATTTGTAGAAAATACTAATTATTTTGGAGATGATATGCCTGCACCAAAGGCAAAAAGAAACAAAACAATTTCATTAACCGAAGAACAGATTGAACAGTATTCTGAAAAGTTGATTAGCGTGGACGAACCTGCCACTTTAGACAGGATACTTGATAAAACCATAAACCGTAATCTTTTTGATATTATCAAGTATCTTCCTGACAATTTTGTTGATCTACTTATTATCGACCCCCCATACAATCTTGATCGTGATTTTGGTGCCGCCAAATTTAAAAAAGTGCCGGTTGATGAATACTCCACATATCTTAAAAGTTGGTTGCCA
The DNA here is from genome assembly GCA_964431385.1 of uncultured Ignavibacteriaceae bacterium. Lineage (GTDB taxonomy): Bacteria > Bacteroidota > Ignavibacteria > Ignavibacteriales > Ignavibacteriaceae > UTCHB3. The sequence goes on from CAYSJM010000025.1 coordinate 7,081, forward strand.
CAAATGCTTCGCCTGCTAAAACCGGAAGCATCCATCTATATTTGTGGTGACTACCTGAGCTCCCTGTCAATATATAGCGTTGCAACCGAGTACTTTAAATTGAGAACACGGATAACCTGGCAAAGAGATAAAGGTAGAGGTGCCAGTAAAAATTGGAAAAACTCCATGGAAGACATCTGGTTTTTTACAAATGGCAATGATTATACCTTTAATCTTGATGCAGTAAAAGAAAAAAGGGCGGTTATTGCACCTTACAGAGAAGATGGCGATCCCAAAGACTGGATGGATTCAGATGAAGGAAAATTCAGAATGACCCATCCTTCAAATATCTGGACTGATCTCACAATTCCTTATTGGTCGATGTCAGAGAATACAAATCACCCGACACAAAAACCCGAGAAACTGATTGCAAAAATTATTCTCGCATCTTCCAACGAAGGTGATGTGGTTTTTGATCCATTCCTTGGTTCGGGCACCACTTCCGTAGTTGCCAAAAAACTGAACAGACATTATGTTGGAATTGAAATCGATAAAACATTTGCTGCCACAGCCGAATATCGACTCGAAGTAGCAGAGTCGGACAACTCAATCCAAGGTTATTTTGATGGCGTGTTTTGGGAGAGAAATTCGCTGAAACACCAGAAAAAATCGAAGAAAAAAGAGAGTGAAGAAGACGATGAAGAATCGGGTGGATTCTTCAATTTCATGTAAATTTTAACAAAGACTCAATAAGTTTTTTATTGAGTCTTTGTTTATTATTAAAAATTAACTTTTGTCGAGAGGGATAAATTCACAGTCTCTTGCGAAAATGCTATCGATGAAGCAATAACCAGTTTTCTGTCCAGGATATGTGAATAAACTCCCACCCCGTTACTCACATGCCAAAGCTTCGAAATTTCCCCATCCCTAAAGACCCTCCCTGCTTCACTAAAAAGATAGAATCCGATATTGGAAGTTAAAATTGTCTTCAGACGAAACAGAGCTATTCTAAGTTCGGCACACCCGTAAAGAGAAGCATCCCCAGAAAAGCGTTCGTTCCTGAACCCTCTTAAATTTTTAGATCCTCCAAGAAAAGATGACATATAGAACGGGTAATCACCGGTAATCCTTTCACCCGTTACCCTTAGAGCCAAAGCCGAGTTTTTAATAAATGGCAAAGGGATATAACCACGGACATCGAAGTTTCCCGAATAAATTTCCCCTTTCAGGTTAAAAAGCTTCGGAGTATAAAATCCCGTTGCTCTGAAGTAATATCCAACAAGCGGGAGATCGGCGTGGTCTCTTTTGTCTATCAAAAAACCGGTGCCAACCGTTAAAAAAGTCAATTTCCCGAGTCCATATGTACCTGAAGGAAAACCCGATAGAATATTTTGATCTGTCACTTCAGTGTCATAACGGGAGAGTTTTACCAAATAAAAATTGTGAAGTCCATCGTAAATATCAAAATCGATTGAGGTTTCAATTCCTGTTAGAATGCGAAAGATATCAAACTCTCCCCTTGAAAATCGATCCTGTTCGTAAACGGTCTCGTTCCCGTAGCCATAATATTTGTTAAAGTCAATCGACTTTCGAAGTGCCTTAAAACCAACCGTGGCACCATCCAAAACAGAATTAAAATAGCCCTCAAATTCTGCATCATAGTCTTTTGGTTTTGTTGCATAAGAAACTACAAACGATATCCACGAATCCCATGGTTTTTTCCTGAAATCGTAATTTGTTATAACGGGTCCACCACCAAATTGCAAACCCAATGTGCTCGATAAATCGAAAACCGGATTAAAACTCAGACTCCTTCCATGCTGCCGAACAGCCGGTTGAAAGAAATCAAACGCTGCATTCTGTTCAAAAGGTTTTTCCACCCGGAAAACGGTACCGGAACCCTCCACCATAATTGTTGTGGGGTCATCGTCGAAAAAGATATTCTTATTTTCTGCCCTTCGTATTGGGAGAAAATTCAGAAACCAGCCGTCAACACGGGAGGAATCAATAAAATACTCTTTCCCCGCACCACCATCAACTCTGATTAGCGGACCCGACTCCACTCTTCCGGCCATTTTTACTTTATCATCTCCCCCAAGAAGGTGAATTCTTATATCTTCGGTGATTCCACTGTCAAATTCCTTTTTATATGATGTGCCACCCAAGCTGGATAGTGTAATAATAGTTGAGTTTTCTTTTCGAACTATATCAAGTTCATCATTAAGATCAGTAGCAAAAACATCCACCACTTTGTTAATGAGACTATAATATTCATCAGCGAATGCTTTTAGCTTCTCTCTTCTCTCAACAAGTATTGGCTTCAGATCCCGGAATGACTTTGACATCGAGAAAGAAGGAATTTGATCAAGGGCGGTATCGAAAAGCTCGTCCGTCAATTTTGAGACAACAAAATTTGTTACAGAATCCCAATCGGAACGGGACAATTCAGAAAGAAATCTTTTATCGAGAAATTTCCCTGTTACGGTCGCCAAATCAGGGGGTGGGAAGTGGCTTTCGAATGAAGTCCACTGCGAAATCATAAAGGTTGATAATTTTGGATAAACTCCATCAAATCGCGAAAATGCCTTATCTCTGTTTTTTGGTACAGGAGTCCATAAAACCACACTACTGTCAACGGGTTTTATCCAATCCCACTGCTCCTGGTTTCTATTCCAGTCATTCACAAAAACATCAAACAGTCTCGCTTTTAAAAAAGATGCACCGTCAACTTTTTCATTTTTTGCGGTCAAGAGTCTCTTAATCAATCCCCCGGTTGATAATAAAAGAGCCTTCTCATTCTGCGAAGTGGTGATTAATTCTGTATCGAAAAATGGCTCGATGGTTCCGGGTAAATTTCTAAATTCCTCTCTATATTCACCTAAAATGGGGGAGTCTAAAAGGAAGCAAAGAAACGGGTTTGAGTGAATGATTCCGAGCGAATCCATCATTGGCGTAAGCAAAGGTGTTGCTGCGGGAAAAGCTGCGGCTGTCATCTCCTGGAAAAAATTTCCAACATAGGAGTTCTGCACATCAGCCGGAAGGGTTACAGTGGTGAACTTGTTCAAAGAACGAAACTTCCAGATTCTACCACCACTTCCTTTAAATAAAAGTGTTCTTGTTTCGCTTGAATCTTCTTTATTAATAGGAACCAATCCACCATCCATTTGCGTGAGATTAAGCACTGGGAATTTTATCGGGGTAGTCCAGAGATCTCGCCACAAATCACCATACATAGTGCGATGAAAACTGCCGGAACGATATTCACTTCCTGCCGGAACTACAACTGTGTCGGGGGTTTGTGGTGATGCCACCCTGATTAAGATCAGAGCAAACAATAGAGAGAGCGATATTTTCAAAAGCGACTTGAATAATTATTAAATGGAAAGCAAATATAAGGAATGAAATTGTTTCAGAGGCTGTCAGTTATTAGACAACCTCTGAACAAATTAAACCGGAGAACTATTTTCTGTGAAAAGTAATTTTCCCTCGATCGTCAACCTCTGCCGAGATTGTGTCACCGTCGGAAATGTTGCCTGAAATCAGTTCCTGGGCAAGTGGATTAATTATGAACTTTTGAATTGTTCTTTTTAAAGGTCTTGCACCAAAAGTAAGATCATAGCCCAGGTCAGCAAGCCAATCTTCCGCCTCATCAGAAATTGAGAACTGAATCTCTTTTTTCGCGAGCATTTCTCTTACTGTTTCGAGCTGAATTTCTACAATCTTTCTAATTTCAGACTGCCCTAGCGGTTTAAACAAAATGACATCATCAATCCTGTTCAGGAATTCGGGTCTTATGGTCTTTCGCAACAATTCAGAGAGTTGCATCCTTAAAAGCCCCATCACGCTATCAATATCAGAATCTCCCATATTAGTGAGGTTTTCCTGAATGATATGTGAGCCGAGATTTGAAGTCATTATTATGATCGTGTTCTTGAAATCAACTGTTCTGCCTTGGTTATCCGTAAGTCTTCCGTCATCGAGCACCTGAAGCAAAACATTAAAAACATCGGGATGTGCTTTTTCAATCTCATCAAGAAGGATAACGGCATAGGGTCTTCTCCTCACTGCCTCCGTCAGTTGTCCCCCCTCTTCGTAACCTACATATCCCGGAGGGGCACCAATAAGTCGGGTAACCGAGAATTTCTCCATATATTCCGACATATCTATTCTGATCATGGCATGTTCATCGTCAAAAAGTGCCTGTGCAAGTGCTTTGGCGAGTTCCGTTTTCCCAACACCTGTAGTACCAAGAAAGATGAACGACCCTGTTGGTTTGTTGGCATCCTGAAGCCCGGCTCTCGATCTCCTGACGGCATTTGCAACAGCGTAAACCGCCTCCTCCTGTCCGATCACCCTTTTATGGAGCTGGTCTTCGAGATTCATCAATTTTACTCTTTCACCTTCAAGCATTTTTGTGACTGGCACACCGGTCCAACGCGAAACTATTTCAGCAACATCCTCGGCTTCAACCTCCTCTTTCAGGAGTCGTTTTTCCGATTGCACACTATTAAGATTTGAAGTTTCCTCCTTTAATTGTCTTTCGAGTTCCGGAAGTGTACCATATCTTATTTCGGCAACCTTGGAAAGATTTCCCTCTCTCTCGAACATCTCGGAATCAGCACGAAGTTTTTCAATTCTGGATTTAATTTCCCTGATATTCTGAATCTCGTCCTTTTCCTTCTCCCAATGAAGCCTTATTTCGCTTCTTTCTTCAGTTAATTCAGCGAGTTCCTCGTTCAGGTCTTCAAGTCTTTTAACCGAAGCATCATCCTTTTCTCTTTGAAGTGCAACTTTTTCGATCTCGAGCTGTTTAATTTTTCGTTCGAGTATATCAAGCTCTTCCGGCATGGAATCGATCTCGATTCTAAGTCGGGATGCTGATTCGTCGATCAGATCGATGGCTTTGTCGGGTAAAAACCTGTCACTGATATACCTGTTCGAGAGTTGAACTGCAGCAACTATTGCACCATCGGTTATTCTAACACCATGATGCACTTCATACCTCTCTTTTAATCCTCTTAAAATCGAGATTGAATCTTCCTCATTTGGTTCAGCTACTAAAACAGGTTGAAACCTTCTTTCGAGTGCGGCATCCTTTTCAATATATTTTTTGTATTCGTCCAAAGTGGTGGCACCAATACAGTGAAGTTCACCCCTCGCAAGGGCAGGTTTTAAGATGTTTGCAGCATCCATTGCACCTTCCGTTTTACCGGCACCCACGAGTGTATGAAGTTCATCGATAAAGAGGACAATCTGCCCGTTCGAGTTTTGAACCTCTTTTATAACCGCTTTTAGCCTCTCTTCAAACTGACCTCTGTATTGCGTACCAGCAATAAGAGAACCGATATCGAGAGCGACCAACTGTTTCGATTTTATGGTCTCGGGGGCATCACCTGACACAATTCTTTGGGCAATTCCCTCCGCTATCGCAGTCTTTCCCACACCGGGTTCACCTATGAGGACCGGGTTGTTTTTTGTCCGTCGCGAAAGAACCTGCATAACGCGTCTTATTTCATCATTCCTTCCGATAACGGGATCAAGTTTACCCTGCCGGGCGAGATCATTCAGATTTCTGCCATATTTTTGAAGTGAGGCATAAGTATCCTCAGCATTTTGAGATGTCACTCTGCTGCCACCACGAGCCGCTTCAACAGCTCTCGAGATATCCTCTTTTGAAGCACCCGCATCCTTGAGTAACCTGCCTGCATCAGAGGTATCTGTCGCTATTGCGAGTAATAAATGTTCGGTTGAAACAAATTCATCCTTAAACTCAACGGCAAGATTTGTAGCCGTATCAAAAAGAGTTGAAGAATTGGGAGAGAGTTTAAGATCACCGGCGGCACTTCCTGTAACTTTTGGAAGTTTATCCATTTCGGCAGATACTTTTATTCGAATCCGGTCGGTATTTGCACCTGTTTTTTGTATCAGAGAATCTGCGATCCCCCCCCGCTCTTCTATCAAAGCAGCAAGAATATGAACAGGCTCAACAATTTGGTTCCCGTAACTGCCGGCGATTTCCAGGGCCTTTTGTACTGCTTCCTGTGCCTTTACGGTAAATTTATTGATGTTAAAAGACATTATTTTCCTCCATACAAACCACAATTATAAACTGTGGAGTGATTTCTACTTTTAGAGAGATTAATGAAAAATGATTTTATTTTGAGTTCAACAATCATTCACATTAATTGCAATCTTTAATTTAGACAAAAAACAGGGCTAAAAAGTTCCTTTTCCCGCAGTTGAGTCAGTGGGAAGCTCCACAATAAATCGCGAACCTATTCCATATTCACTCTCTACCCTGATCGAACCGCCATTTTTTTCCACGAACTCTTTGCATAACCCCAGTCCAAGTCCTGTCCCTTTTTCCCCTTTTGTCCCTTTTTGCGACTTGATTATATTTGCGTTAAATATGTTCTCTCTGGTGTTTTCATCCATCCCTGTCCCATTATCTTTAATTTCTATTCTGATCCGTCCGTCATTGGTAACCGAAGAAATCTCAACCGTCCCGTTTTCGTCGGTGTACTTAAGGGCGTTGTTCACGAGGTTTCTGATTACTATCTCGATCATTGATCTGTCAGCAAAAGCCTCAGCAGTTTCAGACACATTATTTTTTAATCTGATCTTCTTTCCCTCTGCAGAAACTGCAAAAAGCCTTGTAACTTTGTTTGCAATTTCACCAACACTCATTTTTGTTGGACTAAAATCGAGTTTCCCAATTCTTGAAACGGAAACATAAAGGAGATTCTCCAAAAGATCGAACGATTTTTGTGCAGTCTCCTGAAGCATGGTGATGTATTGCAATTTCTCACTATCCTTCAGATCGTAATAGTCTTCTTTAAGTATTGCACTCAAACCGAGAAATGTTTGGAACGGACTTCTAAGATCGTGTGCGATGATAGAGGAAAACTTATCCCGCGATTCGTTCATCTCTACCAACTCTTTGTTTTTATCCGCAAGCTCTTCAGATTGCTTCTCTATCATCTCCTTGTTCTTTTGCAATTCGATGTTTGCGAGCTCTTTCTTTTTGTTCATCCTGAAAAGAAGAAATGCTGCGACAGAGAGTGACAATAGCAGAACCACGATGGTGGAAATGATAATCTGCTGCACTTCGTTTTCAAATGTTTTTTTCTGAAGATCGCTTTCAAATTTTTGGAATTGAAATTTATTTTTAAGCCCAATCAGCTTTCTGCTCATTTCTTCACTCTGAATCTCTTGAGCAAAAAGGAGGTGTTTTTTAATATATATATAAGCGGAATCAACTTTATTCGACCGTTCATAAATATCACTGAGCAACTTGTAAATATCTCTCAATAAAACTTTGTTGTTTATCGCTTCAGCATCTTTTATCCCGGTTAGAAGATATCCCTCTGCCGCTGCAATATCATTCTGAGCAAGCCGCACTTCCCCCATTCCTTTTAGTGCTTCCGCTTCACGGAGAAGTATCTTCTCCTTTTGAGCCAATTGAAACATTTGACTGAAGTTGTTCTCTGCTACAGCATAATTTTTTTGTTTTAAGTAAAAATTACCGATTCCTTTCAGGGAGAGAACTTCACCTGCGATGTAATTCGCTTTTTTGTAGGTTTCTAAAGAAAGTTTAAGATAATAGATCGATGAATCGATGTTGATCGCTTCAAATGCATACCCAAGCCCTTGGTAGGCATAACCGACCACCTGTGTATCTTGTGAGGCAATAGCGTATGGCAAACTTTCTCTGTAATACTGAATTGCGTCTTCGTGCTGTGAAGTCTGGTCATAAACCTGTCCAATATTGGAGAGGCTTATGGTTATTCCGTAATTGTTCTCAATTCTCCTTTGAAGAGAAAGCGATTTCATGTAGTATTCAAGGGCTTTATCGTATATAGCCCAATTGAAGTATATCGTTCCAAGATTGTTTAAGGTGGAAGCATGGTGGTCGTGGTTATCAAGCTTACTTCTTACTTCGAGAGCCTTATTAAAGAAGATGATCGCACTGTCAAAGTTCGACTCCTGCCAGTACATAAATCCCACATTGTTCAATGCAGATCCAAAACCGGTCGAATCTCCCGCCACCTCAGAAACGGCTGCAGCCTTTTTGAAAGTTTCAACGGCATTATAGCGTTCCTTTAGCTTAAAGTAAACCTTTCCCTGGCTATCCAACCCTTTGCCTAAGTGAAGACTAAAACCGTGTTCTTCCGCAATCGCATTCGCTCTTTTATAGTAACCAAGTGCTGATTTATATTCCCCCTTAACATAGTAATATTCACCTTTTAACGATAATGCCTCCACTTGTTCTTGAGCATTATCCTCCTTTAAAGCTAAATTTAAAAGCGAATCAATAAGAATAAGATAAGAGGGATTATCCCAGGTGGTTTTTTTTATCTCTTCTTTTAAAGGGAGATAAGTTGAGTTATCAGGAGGCTCTTCATTACTATTGCAACCCGTTGTAATGAAGACTACAAGCAATAATGCAATAGAAAATGAGAATGAGAAAATAAGTTTGTGCACAAGATACCTGCTGTATTGAAAAGATCCGTATCTAATCTAAATTTCTAATCAGGAACACGAAAGTTAACAAATTTTAAGGTATGAAAAGTCACTATTTAGAGTCAAATTTCTACATTTTTGCTATGTGTTGAATTTCTATTTCGTGTGTTGAATTGTTAAACATGTTTAAACCCTTGTTTTATAATGAGTTAGCATATTTTCTTGGTTTACCTGTTGAATATTTCTACATTTTTGAGTAACTGCAAAATTGTCTACCTCCCTGTAACTTATTTAATAACAACAGGTTAGCAATGCTTTGAAATTTTCGGCACGCTATTTGCATATATAATAGCAGGAAAGTTAAACAAGTGCTCGGGAAGGAGACTCAAAATGGTAGTTATATTTGTTTTATTGACATTTGCTGTATTGATAGCGTTAGACGGACACAGATCCCACAAACGGGTTACAGCACATAACATAGTTATGGATCATGGTGGCTTGGGTCTCACGATGGCTGATGGAAAGCCTGAAGAGAAAAAGAAACAATAAGTTTTAGAACAAAACCTGCCTGATTAATTAATCGCATAGAAGCAGGGCGGTGGTCTCCGTCCTGCTTCAACTATTTTAAATTAGCTACTTGTTTAGAATCATCTTACGGGTGGTTGAAAAACTCTTACCACCTTCTCTACTCGAAACGGTTAATCTGTAAAAATAAACACCGGCGGGAAGATTTTCCGCATTAAATTCTACTTTATGAATCCCTTTTTCTGTCATACCGTCAACGGGTTGAGCGACCCTCTCACCAATTGCATTATAAATGGAAAGATTTGTAAACCCTTCTTCTTTTAAACTGAAGAAAATCACTGTTGAAGGATTAAAAGGATTGGGGTAGTTCTGGTAGAGACAATAATCGAATGGTTCAATAGTTATTTCGTTACCTGCATAAATTTTAACCGTGCCGTCAAAATCGATCTGTTTTAAGCGATAATTTATCGTACCGGCTCCCGGGTTTTTATCAGTAAACGAGTATTCTACCGGTGTTGTTGTTGTCCCTTTTCCGGGAAGTCTTCCGGCAATAACCCAATTTTCACTCCCCTTTATCGATCTTTCTACTACAAACTCTCTGTTGTTTAATTCAGATACCGTTTTCCATTTAACCACCACATCACCATTTTGAGTAAACAGATCAAATGAGGTTAGTTCAACAGGCAGGGTTCCGTCCGCGGTGAAGTTAAAATTGTTTTGCGGAGCAGTGAATGGCTTTGTAACGGTTCTGCTCGTCGTAACAGCTGCAAAATAGTAATAAATCTTTGTTCCTGCCGGCACTTCAGGAATAAATCCGCCAACCGTATCACCCGAAATTGTCTGCATTTCAACCCTGTTCCATGTTGCAGTTGTATCATTAGTATAATAAAGACTTTTGGAAACAAGGGGCAGTTTACTTTTCATGTAGGTTTTAATCAGATAACCACTTCCCGGTTCTGCCTTCCTGAAAGGAACTCTGTCATGCACGATATGAATTTGATCAGTCACACCAATTTCTTTTGTGATGCAGTGAATTGCCCCACTTGCCGGGATAATCGAATTACAATTTATTCCGACAACATTATACCCGGGTAGTGCCTCTCTGTAAATTCTTAGAGCTGTTGAATCATACCGTAAATCGTATGTGGGCACAATAATAGTCTTGTTCACAAAAACAGAATTTGTAAATGTTCTGTAGTCACCGCCCTGACTTGGATACTGATTGTTGCCATCAGGCGGCATTGGAATTCTGATAACTTTGTAGGGTCTTCCAAATGGAGTCAGGAAATTATTCAGGATATACTGAAGGTTCAATTCTATCTGTGGTCCATCAGAAACTCCTTGTGGATACTGCCCGACAAGCAGGGTTTCTTCATCAAGAAGCTTCATGTGCATGTCGATATGATGAATCCCGTCGTACGGAAGAACATCCATTTTAACATACCTGTTTATCCCCATAAAATCGGACATTATCGAATTTATCTGAGCATCTGTTTTACTACTGTTTTCATTTACAATCAACTTCGATGAGAATGCAGTACCAACACCATCGACCATAAAGTTACCACCCGTAGCCACGAGACGATATGGCTCATTAATTGTCTGATATAGTGGCAAACCCGAACTATTTGAATAAACTTGAGAGATAACATCGTCACTTGGTCTCGGACGGTTGTAAACCCAATCAACCAACAACAAGGAATCGACTCCACCACCATAAACAGCCCATGGTCCGTAATCCCTTATCCAAATTGAGTTAAATGCTGCCTGAACAAATTTAAGATTTCGAAGTGGCACCCCTCCGGAAGTCAGGTAATTCTTAACTGTATTGCTATCGGTTGTCATTATCACAACAAGGCATTCCTCCTGTGCCTGATCAACAATCTGACGGAGAATCGGTGTATAACTCGTCCAGGTTATAAGGATCGAACCGAGTGTCTCCCACTCTGCCATCGTTCTTACCGGGAAAGGAGGAGGTGTAGTAAAAGCTTCAGTAGCAGATGGGAAAATATAGTTTTTCATTTTTTCTTTTTCCGCGGGCGTCATCCCTTTTGGCAGTTCTTGCGGAAAGAGTGAATAATGAAAGAGAATAATGAAAAATAGTGTGATATACCTTGAATTCATGATTTTAGAAAGAAAGTTTTAATATTGAAAAATCGTCAGGCAAATTGCTGTCCTGATTCAGCATTTTAATGTGCGAGTAAAGTTTGTCGAGCTCACTGTTGTCCGTAGTCCGTTCTTTAGCAAGCAAGTCACGCATCTCTTCAAGTGTCCACATTCTACCGTGATCGACTTCCACTTCATAAACACCATCGGAAAAGACATAAAATCCCGATCCTTCGGGTACCTGAACCCTGGCTGATTTATAAGGGAAATTGGGAAGGTGCCCCACTATCAGATTTTTTGTAATCAACTCTTTCACCTCACCATCGGGTACAAACAGGAGAGCAGGAGGATGACCGGCACTTCCATATACGAGTTCGCGGGTCGAGCGATTAAAAACACCATACCAGATCGTAAAATAGAGGTTGTTTTGCTTCTCCATTACAAATGTTTCATTCAGTGTTGTAAGCACTGAAACGGGATCGCGAAAGTCAGTGTGTGGAAGTGTCTGACTTCTAAGCACATTCAGTGCGGAAACAGAGAGAAGTGCAGGGCCCACCCCGTGATCGCATACATCGAGCAGATAAACCGCAAAGTGTTCATCATCAATCCAGTGATATCCAAACGAATCTCCACCGAGGTCAGCGGATGGCACAAACCGCCATTCTGAAAGCACTATCCCTTTTTTTAACGGATCGGGAAGGAGTGATATTACATATTCAGCAGCACGATTAAGCTCATTTGCGAGAGCTTCTTTACTTTCGAGCAAAGCCTGATACATCTCATTCCTCTCCATCAAGGCGATATAACCTTGTGAGTGATATCGAATTCTTGCTATCAATTCTATTTTATCGGGAAGCTTCACCAAATAATCGTTGGCACCAACCTCAAAAGCATCCGCTTTGGTCACTGCCTCTTCCTTCGAGGAGAGAACAATCAGAGGGACATCCTTCAGCCTCGGATGCCCCCTGAAGAATTTTACAAGTGTGAGACCGTCTATATCAGGCATCACAAGGTCTTGTAAAATAACAGTGGGTTCTATTTCTTCTGCTTTTGAAAGAGCTAATGCAGGCTCCTGGCAGAAGTGGAACTCAATATCTTTTTCGGTTGAAAGCATCATTGAGACTGCACTTCCAACAATTTGTTGATCATCGATCAGAAGAACCTTTATTTTATATTTTTTAAGTTCTTTGCTCGCTTGTATCATTATTTAAATTCCTTTCTTCCATAAAGAAGTGACAATTCGAAAGCTATTTTGGTGGGATCAAGTATTTTTTTTGCCGCATTTATATCCGCTGCGGCTTTTGGCATTCCATAAACTATCGATGAGGCTTCATCCTGTGCAATCGTCAACCAACCACTCTCTTTTAAGCCAAGTAATCCCTCTGCACCATCTTTTCCCATTCCGGTCAAAAGAATGGCAGTATCTTTTGCCGCCCAGTTATTGTAAAGTGATTGGAAAAAAGTATCGACTGAGGGTCGGTATGGATAATCTTTTGGTTCTGCAATATATGAGAATTTTCCGTGATTATCCAATACAAGGTGATCGTTCGTCCCCGCAAGGAATACCTTCCCCGGTTCAGGCATCTCACCCTGATTTGCGATGGATACATAGAGGGAAGTTTGTTTGTCCAACCAGTTTGCAAGTTCCTCGGCAAATCGTTGGTCAACATGTTGAATGATCACAATTGCAGCACTAAATTTTTCAGGGAGTGCCGATAAAATGGTAGCAAGTGCTTTTGGACCACCTGTCGAGCTTCCTATTGCCACAAGAGGGAAATCCATTCTCGCGGGTTTTGGTGCAATTACAGGTTTGAAGTAGCTTTTCCCCTGAATTAATCTTTTTAACGAATTTATTTTCGAGATCAGTTCCTGTGCTCCGGTTGCATTTCCTGTAAAATCGAAAACAGGGGTGGCAACCGCATCAAGGGCACCATGCCCCATAGCCTCAAACACTTTTGAAGAATTTGCTCCAACGGAAGCGGTAACAACAAGTATGGCACAAGGAGCTTTTTTCATTATTTCGGCAGTAGCCTGCACTCCATCCATTACGGGCATTATCAGATCCATCAGGATAAGGTCAGGTCTGTCCTTAATTGTAAACTCAACCGCTTGTTTACCGTTGTAGGCAACCCACGCAATTTCGAATCCATCGACCGCAGAAACTACCCTTCTGAGAGCTTCTACCGCAAGGGAAAGATCGTTAACAATTCCTATTCTCATCGTGCCTCTCCGATCAGATCAATTACTGCATTAACGAGTGATTCATCGTGAAACGAGCTTTTTGTAAGATAGTAGTTTGCTCCGGCATTTAAACCCCGGAGACGGTCTTCTTCCCTGTCTTTGTATGATACAATCATAACAGGAATGGTTTTATATTTTGGGTCTGATTTTATCTTTTCAACGAGCTGAATTCCATTCATTCTGGGCATATCCACATCGGTGATTACAAGATCAAAATCTTCTCTTTGCAGGCTATTGAACCCGTCAACACCATCCACAGCAGTAGTAACTGTGTATCCGTTATTTTCAAGTAATTTTCTCTCAACTTCTCTTACTGTAAGAGAATCGTCAACCACAAGAATTTTTTTGATTTTGCCCGACACCATAAAACTTGATGAAACTTTGTCGAGCTTTGACCCGTGAATATACTTTTCGATGGAACGCACGAGATCATCGGGATCAATAATCAAGGCAACGGATCCCTCTTCAAGAATTGCGGCTGCAGAGATGTTTGGTATTTTCCCCAGCTTACCATCCATTGCCGAGACAACAAGGTCTCTTTCACCCAAAAATGCATCTACTGCCACGGCATATTTTGCGGTTCTGTCGCCAATAACAGCGAGATTTATGAAAGCTCCCTTTTCACTCTCTCCGGGAAGGGTCATTAATCGGGCACAATTTACTATACCGAGATTTTCGTCATTCCACTTGATAAACTGCCTGTCTTCAACCGTTAATATCTCTTCTTCCCTAATGCTCAAGAGCGTTTCGACTCGTGCGAGAGGAAGGGCATACAGTTCGGCATTCACCTTAAACAATAGTGCCCTTATAACAGATAGAGTTACGGGTAACTGAAGTGTAAAGACACTCCCTTTTCCCGGCTCCGATTCAATCTTGGTCTTTCCACCCACCTGATGGATAAGATTCATAACAATATCGAGACCAACCCCCCTTCCTGAAACTTTTGTAACCCCTGCTTTCGTTGAGAACCCGGGGAGAAAGAGAAAGTCGAGAATTTCTGATTTACTAAGGCTGTCCGCCATATCAGCACTTACATATCCTTTTTCGACGATCTTTTTTCTTAACGATTCATCGTCGATTCCTTTGCCATCATCGGAAACGGAAATTGTTAAAAATCCGGCTCTGTGTCCCGCTTCAAGCAATATTTTACCTGTCTCTTTTTTACCCGCAGTCACTCTTTCCTCCGGAGATTCAATCCCGTGATCTGCTGCATTTGCTATAAGATGTGAAAGGGGAGCTTCTATTTTGTCGAGAATGTCGCGGTCTATCATGGTATCTTCACCAACTATTTCGAGGCGTATTTTTTTACCGGAATCTTTCGCGAGGTCTCTTACCATTCGGGGGATGCCATGAAGACCGTCTGCTATCGGTCTCATTTTTGATTCAATTACCTGGTTTCCGAGCGATTCGGATAGCCTTTCGATGTTCCGCGAAAAGACATCAAACTTGTCGATCATCGTGTTGATGTTCCACTCCAATCGTTCAAGCACTTCCTGAGAACTGTCTATTTCTGCCGCCAAAGGTTGCACAACTCCGAGTTCATCCATCGCAGCAATCAATCCCTCTTGGCTCCTTGAAGCCTCTCTTAAAGTCTGCTTTGTTGCGAGCAGATATCCCTGGAAAGGTTTGGTAAACTTTGCCTGAATTTTTATTTCCCCTGCAAGTCCCAATAATTTGTTAAGGTTTTCAGCGAGAACCCTTACAAAAAGTGCATCCTCTTTTTTCTCCTGCCTTTGGATTTGAGGTGGGGCTTGGGTTTGAAGTTGAGGCTGTTTTTGCTCTTCACCAGCCACTTGTTTTGTAGCCGAAGTTTGTGGAGGAGGAGCTGTTTCCCCTTTGGAAGCCGCCGTGAGAGACGCCGAAAGGGAATTGATTTGATCGATGTTATTGTCGATTTCTGAAAATATCTGATCAACCGGAAGTTCAGCAATTATTTTGAAGAGGTCGTTCCCCTTTAACAAAAGATCGATATGACTCCCCGAGAGCTTCACTTCCCCTTTTAATGCGAGACTAAGTAAATCTTCCATGGCATGAGCAAGCCCGACCGCCTGATTTACTCCTACTATTCTCGCAGCTCCTTTAATGGAGTGTGCAGAACGCATCAATGGTTCAAGTTTCTCGTTTGATGTCTCACCTTCGGCATCAACAAGTCCCTTTTCCAACACTTTTGTGTGTGATTCGAGCTCAATTTTAAAGAGATCAACCAAAACGGGATCGTAGTTTGTTTTTACTTCTTTCTTCTCTTTTTTGGGTGGTTCTGCCTGAACCTGAGCTACAGGCTTACTGAAGTAACCCGCCAAATCTTGAATAACACTCCGTTTTTCTTCGAGAAATTGTGGAATTGCATCCGACTCTTTACTGCCAAACTCCTTAAAAATGTCACCCGCGGTAATGAAGAAGTTTTCATGCAGTTCCGATAAACTTCTCCCTGATTCGATTAGCGGATTTAAAAATGCCTCCATTGCCTTACACAACTCTGCGATCGAATCGATACCCACTACCTTGGCAGCAGATCTTATTGCCTGCACAGTAGAGGCGATTACTTTCAGATCTTCTACCGAACCCGATGCGACTGCCGCTTCGAACTTCGGGAGATTGTCTCCGAGCACACTACGAAATATCTCTAAAAGGGCGTTGTTTTGCATTTTATTGAAACTTTATTGATGATCTGAACGATTCACATATTTTATGCTCATCAAGCAATGCAGCGGTAATCTCTTCGAGTTCAAAAATCCCTTTCGAAAAAATTTCACTCGATTTTTGTGCTGTCGATGGAAGTTGTTTAATGGTACTTGAAATGATCCTGGAGACCCCGATTACTTCATCCACTTCAAATACCACTCTCTCACCCGCTCCCTTTATAGCAACCATCCTTTTATAAACCGCTTTTTCCGATCTCACTTCCTCACCCGAACGGGTAATCCCCAAAAGGGTATCGAGATTGAAGCACAAGAGCAACTCACCATCTATGTTTACAAGTCCTCTGAATGTCCGGTTTGTTCTAAAAGGGACAAAGTGAATCGGCTTGACTTCAACTGCCACGAGGAAGCTGTTTGTATCGATTGCAAGATATTCACTCCCAAGTCGGAAGATGGTCACCGGAAGGTCACCCCGCTCCTTCGTCTCTTTCTTTTTTGAAAGTGCCACGGTCCAGGAGTCGAGAAATTCGGCGGGGATTTCACGATCAAAAAACTCCTTGGCAGAGTTTGAATAAACAGGGCAATGTTTGCAATGGAGGTATTCAACCAGACTTTCACACGACTTATCGCCAAAAACTCCGATTACCTTCCAACATCTGTTCTCTTTTTTAATTTTCATTTTAACCTCTCCTTAAGCCTCTTGATCCGGTCTTTGTAGATGGTGGCTTTCTCTTTGTCCCCCTTTTTTTCATATAGGAGAGAGATATATACCAACGATTCAAGGTGGTTGGGTTCAAGATACAGAACTTTAAGGAAGTTGTTTTCTGCTTCATCCATAAGTCCGGTTGCAAGGTCAATCTCCCCCATAAGGCAAATCAGATCCTTATTCGCCGGGTCATTAAAGAGGAGTTGTTCACATTTTCTCCTCGCTGATGAAAATTCACCTCTGTTGGCGAGTTCTTTAATATAGTCGAGATCAAACCGTTCCTCTTCCTTTGTTATCATCTCGGCTCTGCTCGAAGTGAAAAGAGGAATTCTGTTTTGTCTTGTGGGGTGAGTCGGCAAAGGTTGTCTCACAGGTTTTGGGAGAACTGCCTCATTTGTTGTTCGAAATTCCGATCTCGCCCTCGGTCTTCCCGGTTCTTCTATTGACAGGGCAAAAGATTTTGCTCGAGGGATTGCTCTAAACCCCGCGGATGAGAAAAACATAACTTCCGTGTGTCCGGCAAAAAGAAGTCCATCCGACTTCAGGAGTCTTTTAATGTTCGAGACTGCCACTTCCCGACTTCTGTTATCGAGATAGATCACCAGATTCCTGCAAAAAATGATATCGTAGCCCGACCTGTTCCTTAAAAATAAATCACTAACAAGATTCTCTCTGTGAAATGTAACCATCGATCTGATTTTACCGGAAATGGTAAACGAAGTGTCGTCTCTTACAAAATATTTGGCAATCATGGAATCGTCGTCACCTCTAAAAGATGATTTCCCATAAACCCCCGCCTTGGCTTTATCAATAGCCCTCTGACTGATATCAACCGCATCTATCAGAAGCAACTCAGACGGGAACTCAATATCCAACATCGCCATCGCTATCGAGTATGGCTCTTCACCGGTCGATGAAGGAATAGATAAAATCTTAAGCGGACGGATGGTACCCGCCATAAACTTTGTCTTTACTTCTTCTTGCAAAAAAAGAAAGGGCTCAAGGTCACGGAAAAACCATGTTTCGGGAACCACGATCATTTCCACAAAATTTTGTAATTCCTCTTTATTGCTTTGCAGAAGAAGTAAAAATCCGGAAATGTCCGGAATGTTAAGTTGCGACATTCTTCTTTTTACTGCAAGTTCGACACTCTTTATACCGATAGTCGCGTAGTCCAATCCAATTTTTTCTGCGAGAATCTGCGTGATGTGTTGCAGCCCCGAATCGAAACTAATCACTTGTCAGCTCCGTGAAAAGGTTTTTCTTTACA
>CAYSJM010000025.1:25109-42441 GCA_964431385.1 uncultured Ignavibacteriaceae bacterium
AGCCCCGAATCGAAACTAATCACTTGTCAGCTCCGTGAAAAGGTTTTTCTTTACATAAGCAGGAAGAAGATCGTTAATTGAGACGAGCTGAACGATGCCGGTTCGCAGATTGATCAATTTACCGAGATAACTTGCTTCTTCTGTTATATATCCGGGCGACTGAAGTTCGTCAGGCTTTATTCTGATTATATCCATAACCTTTTCACACAAAAGACCGAGGATGTGCGGCTCGCTGTCAACCACATAATTTACAACAAGTATCCTTGTGCTTAAAAGTCGCTTTGTAGAAAACCCCATAAGTAAATCACGAAGATCGATCACAGGTACTATTCTACCACGATAATTAAATCTGCCTGCAAAATATGCGGGTGCCTTTGGCATCGGGAAAAGATTTACCGGTGGAATTATCTCCACCACTTCCTTTGCATCTACCGCGTACCGGTTTTCACTTATCTCAAAAGTAAGACAGAGCACTCTTAGCTCCCGAACTTAAACTTTGAAACAACTTCGCGTAACGATCTGACAGCACCATCGAGTCGTGTAGTAATTTCCGTGAATTCTGAGATCGACTCTCTTGTATGCACAGCTACAGCGTTAAGTTCATTCATAGCATCACTAATTTGTGCAGCACCATCGGTCTGCATGTGCATTTGTGAGCTAACCACTTCAAAACTTGGTAAAACATCTTTGGTATATTGAATAATCTCATTTATGCTTTCGGCAATTCCGAGGATTCTTCCCGCACTCACTCTCGTGGTACCCGCATAAGCTTCAACTCCCACAACTCCCTCTTTTACTGCCTGCTGCATTTCGTGTATCATCTCTTCAATTTCTAAAGCTGCCATCGCGGTTTCCTCTGCAAGCCGTTTTATTTCAGCGGCAACTATCGAGAATCCCGCACCATATTCTCCGGCTTTTTCTGCCTCAATGGAAGCATTCAACGAAAGCAGATTCGTTTGAGTCGCAATTTTTGTGATCGCAGTAATTACATTGGAGATGTTGCCTGTTTTTTGATAAAGCATGGCAAGTTTTTCAGAAATGTCTTTTGATCCCTCCTCAAGTGATGCCATCGAACCAGTAATTTCGTTCAACCCCGCCACACCTGTATCCGCGAGATCAAGGGTTTTACCCGATTTATCAGCCACTTCCTCTACGGTTCTCGAAAGGTGAATGGAACTGCTGTGAATCTCTTTTCCTGTTGCATTCACTTCCGCGGTTGAAGCTGCTTGCTCGTTGATTGCCGCATTAAGTGAGTGAATGGAAGAGGTAATCTGAGTAACCGAAGATGTTACCGCGATTCCGGCTTTACCCACTTCACCGAGAAGAATTTCAAGATCAAAAATTGTTGATCGAACAGCTCGAAACAGATTCCAAATCTCATCTTTATCTTTCGTTTTTTCTTCACCCGAGATGCGATAATCCAATTCCATCTTCTGAATCTCATCCTTTGCTGCATTTATATTTCCCTCTGCGAGATTTTTTGTAATTGCAGCTACACCATATACAGGCTTAATTATCCCCTTTGCGGTGAAATAGATGAATATAAGTGCTAAAACGAACGATGCTCCTGCAAAAAACAGCCTAAAAAGGATACTAATGTAAAATGTATTTATCCTCGTGTCGATTACTTTTTCTAGTTCATCGAGTGTTGCCGTCCAAAAAAGAAGACTTTCATCAAGTTGTTCCGAAGTCAGAAGGGTCAAGTCTTCAATACCATAAATTTTATTGTTCCTGATGATGTTTTCATAGATTTCAATTAGTGATCCAACTCCTGTGCGATATTTCTCGACCATCGGTGGAAGCACAATAGAAAGCGACTCGGTCCTCCCGTGAAATTCGGGGTCTTGTTCTATCGCACTATTTATCGATCCGGGAATCTCATCCACTATCGCAGATCGTAAAGTTCTGTTAAGATATATTATCTCCGAAAGTCTTTCAAAACTGTAAACTGTGTCCTGCTCATCTTCTATTGCAAGGTAAAAAGAGTTTGAGAGTAATTCCTGAACTTTTGGCATCCTCAAAACCGCCACATCCATCAGGTAATAAGAGTCACCTTCCGGATCAAGAATAAGCTTTGATTTTATTGCCACTAATTTCATCAGTTTATAAAAATCGTTGATCAACTTGTCGTATTCCTGCTGAACGAGCGAAGACTGTCCCGTTTTGCTGATGGTAAGCAGTTTCTCCCATTTTACCTGCAAAGCCCGCGGCGAGATATCGTATTCCTGCTTTTTAGAGAGGGTCTCCTCGTCAAGAAGGATGTTTGCACCTTCGCTGTCACCCGTTTTTATCAGTTTATCGAACTCATCCTTTATTCTTGAATTCAATGCCGCAATGTGAGATTGAAAATCAGTTTTTGACGCCCCTCCCGCAAATGTGAACGATTTGTGCTCAAGTATGTGCACCTTCAAGGCACTCAACGGTCGGATAAAACTAATCCCGCTCTTCTCTTTCTCGGCAAATTCTACCCCCTGCCAAAGGGAATTAAGATTGATTACAAGTAAAATTGAAAGGGGAACTCCGAGCAACAAGCCGATAAAAACAAGTTTTTGTAGAACCGTCAGTCGTCGAAGAAGAATATTGAAAGTCAATTGAAGCTTTTTCATAACTTAACTTGTTTTAAATCTTTGTAATTCGTCATTAAGCGTTGAGACCGCGGTGTTCAACTGACTTGTAGCCGACTTAAATTCCTGCAGCGATTCCCGTGTCTGCTCAGCCGCAACTGAAAGTTGTTGCATCGACTCACTAATTTGTTCCGCACCTTCTGTTTGCCGCCTCATCCCGTAATTAAATTCTTCAAAGTGAGGGGCGAGTTCGTTCACATTGTTTATCACATCGTTTAATCTTTCTGAGATCGATGAAACTGTAATGCTGTCCCGTCTTACCTCTTCAGAGAATTTATCCATTTCCATCACACCCGAAGAAACGGAAGACTGCATCTCACGAACCATGTGTTCAATGTCGTGTGTGGCTACTGCTGTCTGATCGGCAAGCCGACTGATTTCTCTCGCCACAACCGAGAATCCTTTTCCAAACTCACCCGCTTTTTCTGCTTCAATTGCGGCATTAAGCGAGAGGAGGTTTGTTTGGTCGGAGATTTTATTGATTGTTGTTACCACAGTCGAAATTTTATTGGCTTTGGTGTTTATTATCGAAAGTTTTGCTGAGATCGAGCCTGTCGCATTTATCAACTGGTGAATTGCCGACTCAAGTGACTGAAGATTGTTCCTCCCTTCAAGAGCGGTTGCCGCCGCTGTTGAAACACTGCTTCCGATATTCTCTTCCAAAGTTTTTAGAAGGTTGTTTGAGGTTTGAAGAATCTCTTTTGCTGTCGCTGTAACCTCTTTTATCGAAGCTGCCTGCTCTGCAACTGTTGCTTCAAGTTCCCTCGCTGAAGCTGTTATCTGTGTTACCGACGAATTTACCTGCACTCCCGAAGAACCGACCTGTCCAAGGAGTGAGAAAAGATTTGCAGCCATCTTTTTAACGGCAGCAACCAGCACAAGGGATTCATCGTTGTCTTCAATTTTAAACATTTTTGCGAGACTGAACGACCTCTTATGGTCATATTCAAACTTTTCAAGGTAGTCGTTACCTGCTTTTAGATCACCCACTGCAATTTTCTCGACACTTCCGATAAGTTTTGTAACCGGATCGGTAATTTTATTGCTCAGGTACCAACCAACAAGCAAGGTGAGTGTAAGTATTCCAAATGTCCATAATAAAATATTAAGCGTAAATCCTTTCGTTATTGTATCTATTCCTTCTTTCGCTGAATAATATTCATCTTCGTATGTGGAGGCGACTATTACCCAGTCCCAGTAATAAAAATGATATGCAACCGAGATTTTGGTCCTGGGCGTCCCCCCGCTTCCTGGTTCAGACCAGAGATAGGTATGTACAACCGCATCTTCCGATTTAACTGCTTCATCAATTAAAGTTTGTATGTAATATTTACCCTCGGCATCTTTATTGTACCAGGCACTTTCACCCTCTTTTTTCCCATCCTGAGTGATTAGATATTTCCCCTTCCTTTCACCTGTCGCTCCATACACCGTCACCTTGCCCGTTTCGCCAACTTTCACCGATTGAATGTTCTTCCTTAATGAGGGAACTGCCTCTATCTGTTCACCCACACTAAGAATGGCAATAATCTGTTTGTTATCGTCGAACACAGGTTCATAAGACGCCACATACCATGCACTGCCAACAAGTGAAATACCTTTATAGCTCTGACCTTTTAAAATTGCTTCCACCACTTCGTTTTTTGTACCGTCTGGTTTTACGGCGGGGATGTAGGTTCCGAGTGACCTTTGTTGTGAATTGGTGGCAACATTAGTGGCAACTCTGATCATGTCTCCGGCATTATTCATCCGCTGAAAAATACTGGAGACAACACCCATGCTGTTGTGAATTTCATCTACGATGGGAACAGGAGTGGAAAAACTCGTAATCTGTCCGAGCCACTTCCCTCCAATCATTAACTTTGGAATCGAAATTTTTATGCTTTTTTTGGTGTACTGGTCGATTGCTATCCACTCAACTTTATCACCACCGGCTTTAAGTCCTCCCTCTTTTTCCAGGATTTGCCATGCTATTTTTTGGGCACGGTCAACCTTCTCCTGAATTAAATCGTTGGAAGTGTTGCAGAGTGAATACATGTCGTAAACTATCTGCTTGAGAGCCTCTCTACCAAGAGTATCAAGCTCGGCTTCCGTTTTCGCACTAAGGTTCCCTTTAAAGCGAAAAACAGCTATTTGAGTGACTACCAACGGTAAAAGTGCGGCGAATAACACAAGGGCTATTACTTTACGCCTAAGAGTAAGCTTCACGGCTTCTCTCCTGAAATTTAGTTGATTGATGATATATCCGGAATAACGATATCTATTATAAAACAGAGGGTTAATTTCTTAAATAATTGAATCATATACAAATATAAAAACCAACTAATTGATTATTTTTTATCATTATTTTTAAAAGTTTCCTCAAAAAGAACAATTTTCCATTTTTTCAACCTTTTAAGCGAAGGAAAGAATTTTAACCCCTATGTCCCAAACTCCGTTAATGGCTCAATATTTTAAGATAAAACAGGCTCATCCCGATACGGTTCTTCTATTCAGGATGGGTGATTTTTATGAGACATTTGAGGAAGATGCAAAAATTGCGTCAAAGGTTCTCGGTATTACTCTCACTAAAAGAGCCAACGGCGCTGCCGGTGATGTGCCCCTCGCAGGGTTCCCCCACCATGCAGTCGAAAGCTATTTACCCAAACTTGTGAGAGCAGGCTATCGGGTAGCAATTTGCGAACAGGTCGAAGATCCAAAACTCGCAAAAGGGATTGTAAAAAGGGAAGTTATCGAAGTGGTTACTCCCGGTGTGGTCTTTTCCGACAAGGTCCTCGATCTAAAGAAAAACAACTACCTGCTGGCAGTAAATTTTTCGGATCAGATTTCGGGAGTCGCTTTTTGCGACATTTCAACGGGTGATTTTTCTCTTTTTGAGGTTGAAACAACACAATTAATCGACCAAATCGGCGTTATTGCCCCCGCTGAAGTCCTCTCACCACGGAAATCGAAGGAGGTAATCTCAACTCTCCTCACCTCCGCCGGAAGTGAAGCCCGAATAACAAAACTCGACGATTGGATTTTTAACCGCGAGTACGCAAAAGAGATTCTTCTTAAACATTTTGGCACTGTAAACCTCAAGGGGTATGGTGCCGGAGAAATGGAAATTGCACTTCCCGCCGCAGGTGCCGTACTTCACTATCTCCAGGAAACACAAAAAGCTAATCTTGCCCACCTGACTAAACTCACGGTTTACAACCCCTCTGAATATATGGTTCTCGACTGGTCAACCAAGAGAAATCTGGAAATTACCTACTCGATGGTTGACGGTGGTAAAGATGGTACACTCTTTGCAGTTCTCGATAGAACCGAAACTCCGATGGGAGGAAGACTTCTGAAAAAATGGATCTCTTCTCCATTAACAAAACTCGAACCAATCCTCCAAAGGCAGGAATCTGTTGAAGCACTTTACAATGTAAAAAAAACGAGAGAAAAACTCAAAAAAAGCCTTTCGAATATCGGCGATCTTGAACGACTGATCTCGAGAATTTGCACAGGAAGAGCCACACCACGAGAAATTGTCTCTCTTAAATATTCCCTGCTCGAAATACCTGAAATTATCAAGGTTTTGTATGAAATCGACAACCCCGTGATGAACAAATTGAGGGAGGCTCTGGTACCGCTGAACGATGTTACAACTAAAATAAACGAAGCAATTTCCGATAATCCTCCACTTTCACTCGCCGATGGAGGGGTTATTAAAAGGGGTTACAGCATCGAACTCGATGAAATGAGGGAAATTCTCTACTCGGGGAAAGACTGGATAACCGACCTCCAAAAAGTGGAAAGAGAGAGAACGGGTATATCTTCTCTTAAAATTAGTTTTAACCGTGTGTTTGGCTACTACATCGAAATCAGTAATGTACACAAGGATAAGGTGCCCCCTGAATATATCAGAAAACAAACCCTTGTAAACGCGGAACGGTATATCACCCCCGACCTTAAAGTGTATGAGGAAAAGGTTTTACACGCCGAAGATAATATCAGAACACTCGAAGCGGAGCTCTTTAATGATGTTAGAATGTTTACTTCATCATTTACTGAAGTGGTGCAAAAAAATGCAAAATTAATCGCAATGCTCGACTGTCTCAATTCGTTCGCCGAGGCGGCGGTCGAATATAACTATGTAAAACCTGTCGTTAATGAATCTAAAAAGATCGAAATCTACGAATCCCGTCATCCCGTGGTCGAAAGAATACTCCCCCCCGGTGAAAAATTCACTGCAAACGATTATTTGCTCGACTGTGAAAAAGATCAGATAGTGGTTTTGACGGGTCCCAACATGGCAGGAAAATCAGTTTATCTCCGTCAACTCGGGCTGATGGTTTTGCTCGCTCAAACCGGCTCTTTTGTCCCCGCCAAACAAGCTGAAATCGGAGTTGTTGACAGAATCTTTACACGAGTTGGTGCGAGTGACAACATCATCGCGGGTGAAAGTACTTTCCTGGTCGAAATGCAGGAAGCAGCTAATATTTTGAATAATGCAACCGACAGAAGTCTCGTCCTTCTCGATGAAATTGGAAGAGGCACAAGCACATTTGATGGAATCTCAATTGCCTGGTCAATGACCGAGTATCTGCATGAAAACCCAAGATGTGCTGCCAAAACTTTGTTTGCCACACACTACCACGAATTGAACGAGATGGCGGATATCTTCCCCCGAATTAAAAACTACCGGGTTCAGGTGAGAGAATATGACGATAAGGTGATTTTTCTGCACAAGGTCTCTCCCGGAAGTGCCGACCACTCATACGGTATTCAAGTCGCTATGATGGCAGGTCTCCCCATTGAAGTGACTTCCCGGGCGAAGGAAATTCTCGCTAATCTTGAGAGCAAGGAACTTACTCCTTACGAAGTCAAAAAAGCTAAAAAGATTAAAAAAGAGCAGGAAGAACAAGGGTTTTATCAACTTAGCCTTTTTGAATTTACCGATGATGCTCTAAGGAAAGAAATTTCTGATATTAAAGTGGAGGAATTGACACCCGTTCAGGCATTAAACAAATTAGATGAGTTGAAAAAGAAGCTTAAAGATTAAACACAACCCCTATCCGACTTTCTTCACAACTCTAAAGCCAAAAGTTGCTGATCTCGAATTGGGCGAGGTGTAAAATCTGTTTGAATTTCTGGCAGAGTTGCAGTCATAATTCCAGGAACCACCACGAAGAACTTTCCCGGATCCTTTATCAGGTCCCTTGGGGTCGATAACCTGTTCATCGGAATAGGGGGCATACCAGTCCCAACACCATTCCCATAAATTCCCCGACATGTCAAATATCCCGAGTTCATTCGGAGATTTTTGCTTTGGTGGACGCATCTTTCCGTTTGAATTTTCTTTGTACCACCCCACTTGAAACGGATCATCATTTCCACTAAACAGCTTCATTTTACCCGATTTCCCACCTCTTGCAGCATATTCCCATTCAGCTTCGGTGGGTAATCTGTATCCGTTTGCTCTAAAATTACAGGTTACTTTTTGCCCCCGTATTGTATAACAAGGGTTCAAATTATACTTTAAACTAAGGTTGTTGCAAAATTTGACGGCATCGAACCAGCTTATATTGTTAGCCGGAAGTGAAGATTCACGAACAATCGAAATGTTGTTCCCCATTACATCTTCCCACAGTCCTTGAGTTATTTCTGTGGTCGAAATGTAGAAGGCATAAACCGTCACATCCCTTATCTCTGACTCGTCATCATCACACGGAATTCTTGGATCAAAACATCCCATTGCGAAACTCCCCCCCTCAACAAATATCAGATCAAGCGGCTGCATTTCCTTTTCTTCATGCACAAAAGAAAAAGAAATGAGAGTAAGAATCAGAGCTGTGTAAACGAGCTTCATCTGCGACGCAACTGTTAGTTGCCCTTTCTTACTAAACGAAGACCTGTCGATGATTTTTTCTGTCCCACACTCATCGATTCTCGAGCAGCTACTCGCGACTTTCCTTCTGTCGAGTTCCAGCTTCCACCTCTGACTACAATTTTTCTACCTGTCTGTGGACCTTTTGGGTTTGCAAGTTCATTTGGATTATATTTATCATAGTAGTCGTTGCAAAGCTCGGCTACATTTCCCGCCATATCATACAAACCGTTACTGTTTTTTCCTTTTTTCGCGACGGGATTGGTCTTTTTCTCTGAATTCGATTTTATCCAGGCAACTGTTTCTGGTGAATTGCTGCCCGGAAAACGAAATTGTTTTAGTGTATCGGAACCCCTCGCAGCAAATTCCCATTCTGCTTCTGTTGGTAACCTGAATCCATTTGCGTTAAAATCGCACGAAACCACATCGCCTTCAATTTTATAAGCGGGGGTAATTCCCTCTTTTTCACTCAGTTTATTGCAGAAAGCAACTGCTTCGAGCCACGAAACATTCTCAACGGGAAGTATTGCCTTGTTTTCACCGGCTGCCATTAGAGAAGGATCGCTTCCCATCACTTCTTCCCACAGTCCACGAGTCACTTCAGTGGTTCCGATATAAAACTGATCAACGGCAACAAGACGAACAGGCAGTTCCATTCTTGTGCTCGAAATCTGTTCGGGTGTGGCTCCCATGTAAAAATAACCACGATCAATTTTATTCATTTCATATCTGTTTTTCACCATCTCCGTCAATATGATGTCATCGCTGCCGGGTTCAAGTTTTAGATCAAAAGCATAAGTTTTGTTTTCTAAGATTGTGATCTCTTTCCTTAACCCTTTATGCCCCTCACACGATACAACCACTACATAGTCGCCAACCGGAAGCTCCTCAAGAATTTTGGTACCCGTGAATTCAAATTTCTTTTCAAAATTTTGGAGCAATTTTACTTTGCTCGTAAAAGGAACCGAATTAAAAAGGAATGTCCCTTTTATCCTTTTAAGGTCAATCTTTACATTTGTGGTTTTATTTTTTGTTACAGTTACTGTCTGTGAGAAAGGGTACCACGATGAATCAATCTGTGCAGTGAGAAGGCGTGCCCCGGGTGTAAGTTCGACCCTGTTCACAGTGCCATAGTCAACACCATCTACATTTATTCGTGCCTCTTCCGGTTTTCTGGTCACTGCCAAAACTCCGGCATTCTTTTTAAGATTTACATTAAGACGGGTAATTTTTCCTTTTTGAATCGTAACTTCACCTGTGTATGAATCGTATAGATCCGCAGAAAGTGAAATCTGGTATTTCCCGGGCTCAAGCTCAACGGTTTTAATGCTTTCGTAATTAGCCTTGCCTATCATTACAAGAGCATTCGCAGGTGTAACATTCAACTGCAGTACGCCCGTTAGTTGTTCGATATTCGCTCTGATTGTCGAGGTTTTTCCCCGCGTAATGGTCACTTCTGTGGTATATTCTGAATAATTTGTGCTTGTTACCTTAATCCGATGGGTACCGGCTACAAGTTCGTACTGAGGCTGCTGTTCTACCATCTCACCATCAATTTCGACGATCAGATTTTTTGCGTTTGAATTTATTTTCAGTAAACCGGTGTTTTTAACCAACTTTAAGTCGAGCGTATAAAGCTTACCGGGGAAGGTTCCATCAACCGTCTGTACAACAGGTAGATATTTCTCCAACTCGACTCTGACAGTATATTTTTTAACCGGAAGCAGAAAGCCGGCATCGCTGGTCCCCTTTAGTTCATCATCGATGTAAACCGAGGCTCCCTGTGGGGTGGTTTTTACCAAAAGTCCCGTAATGTTTTGTGGCTCCATTATAAAAATGAAGTGGCGGTTATTCTCCGATACCGTAAACTTGCTGTTATAAGTTTTGTAGCCCTCTTTTGTAAGTTCTACAGAGTATTCGCCGACAGGAAGCTTTTTTACCTCCGCCGGTTCGACCACCGTACCGTTTATTTTGCATTGTGCGTCATAAGGCGATATCTGAATCGATACGCTCTGAACGATATCTCCCCATTGTGTCGGAGGAGTATTCGAAAGAACAGGATTAGATAATATTACAACTGCCAAAAACAGCGTTTTTACGAAGATGGTGTGAAGTTTCATGGTACCGGAATTGTGTTTATAGTAAAGATTGATTATCAAACCTAAAATTTAACCATTTAAGAAGTATTTGCCAAATTCAGGAGGGGAAGGAATCAATCAAATAAATAAACAACTGCTTTAGTGATGTGTTCCCCCTTCAGTAGAAAGAGCAGAAGAAAAGAGAGGTATTGTTTTAACTTTTGGCTCTAAAAATCATCTGTGATTTATTGTAACTGAAACTAATTCACATAATTTTATTATCTTGAATTATTCAATAATTGGTATTTGTAAATGATTACTCAAAAATCTCTTGATAAAGCGATCTCTGTCTGCCGTGAATTTGGGGTAAGAGAATTGATCCTTTTTGGAAGTGCCGCCAAAAGTTTCTCCGATGCCAATGATCTTGACATTGCTATAGATGGTCAGGCGAAGGGGGATATTCTTGATCTCGCCATACGATTGGAGGAAGAGCTTGATGTAAAGGTTGATCTTGTTAAATTGTATGGCAATGACAGATTTTCAGATTATATCCGGAAGACTGGAAGATTGATACATGTACAATGATGAGCAACTGGAGCCAATCAGGATTGAGGTTGAGACGATTGAAAATATTCTTAACGAAATTAATGGCATAATCAGGGAATACTCTGACAGTGAACCTGATATCAGAATCAAGGCTGCACTGGCTTCCTTTATCGCACAGTTCTACAACGGGGTTGAAAACATCATGAAGCGAATCATGAAGATCAATGGCAGGACACTTCCAAAGGGAGAAAACTGGCCTGCGGAGCTTTTTAATCAGTTTATTGAATCCGATGACCCGAATACTCCCGTATTATTCAGAGGTCCAGATGTGCTTATCTACAAAAAATTGCGTAAATTCAGTCACATAGTTTATCACGGTTACTCTTTTAGGCTCGAGTATGAACTGATGAAGAGCAATGTTATGGGATTGCAAGATTCTTTTAAATCGTTTGTCCAAAATTTAAAAGCCAACAACCTGATCTAATATAATTTCACTCTTTTATCTGCCAGTTTTATGTAGTCCTGATTGTTGTCATATCCAAGAAAGTGACGATCTGAACGAAGTGTGGCATCGCTACATTTCACGAAGAAATCACAAAGCCGGCATAACCTCCCCGTTTAGTATATTTGTTGTTTGACTTTAATAAATTTCTTGACTCGGAGATGATCTTGGATATTCACAATTTATCGATAAATACTATTCGTACCCTCGCAATGGATGCGGTACAAAAAGCAAATTCGGGGCACCCAGGTGCACCGATGGGTCTCGCCCCCCTCGGCTACTTCCTCTTTAACGAGGTAATGAATTTTAACCCCAACGAACCTGACTGGATAAACAGAGACAGATTTGTACTCTCAGGCGGGCACGGAAGCATGTTGCTCTATTCACTCTTGCACCTTTCGGGATATAACCTTTCTCTCGAAGATATCAAAAATTTTAGACAATGGGGAAGTCTAACCCCCGGTCACCCCGAAAAAGGACACACAAGCGGAGTCGAAGCAACAACCGGACCCTTGGGTCAGGGTGTAGCAAATGCGGTTGGAATGGCTCTCGCATTTGAGTTCATGGCGGCAAAATTTAACAAACCCGGATTTGAAATTTTCGACCATTTTGTTTATGCCGTCTGCGGTGATGGTGACTTGATGGAAGGTATTTCTCATGAAGCAGCCTCTTTCGCCGGCAACCAAAAACTGAGCAGATTAATCCTTTTTTACGACGATAACGGCATTTCCATCGATGGAAAAACTTCCCTCTCCTTCACCGATGAGACTGAAAAACGATTTTTAAGCTACGGCTGGAATGTATATAATATTTATGATGTGAATGATCTCGACAGATTAAGAATGGTGCTCCATGAAACGAGAAGCAGCGACCGACCCTGTCTGGTAGTCACTAAAACTAATATCGGATATGGCAGCCCAAATAAACAGGATACTGCAAAAGCTCACGGTTCACCACTCGGAGAAGAAGAGATAAAACTCACCAAAAAGAATCTTGGCTGGGAATACCCCGAACCATTCACAGTGCCCGAGGAAGTGAAGGCGCACTTCGAAAACGCAGTTGAACAAAAAATTAAGACCTGGACTTCATGGAACAACCTCTTTGAAGAGTATAAAAAGCAGTTTCCTGCAGAGGCTGCACTTCTCGATCTGGTTTTGGGTAACGGACTTAAAGGCGAATTCCCCGTGGATGAGTCGATGTTCCCCGACCTCACAGAAAAACTCGCCTCAAGAGCTTCTTCTCAAAAAGTGATAAATACTCTGGATAAGGCATACCCCACTCTGTTGGGTGGTTCTGCGGATTTAACCGAGTCGAACCTCACCGATTTTAAAGGACTTCCATCGTTTTCTGCTGCTGACAGGACGGGTAGAAATCTACATTACGGCGTTCGTGAACATGGAATGGGCGGTGTAATGAACGGGATGGCACTCTACGGTGGAATTATTCCGTTTGGCGGTACTTTCCTCGTTTTTTCTGACTATATGAGACCTTCAATCCGTCTCGCTGCCATGCAAAATCTTCAAGTTATCTATGTGTTTACTCATGACAGCATCGGACTTGGTGAAGACGGACCCACCCACCAGCCCGTGGAACATATTCAAAGTTTGAGGATGATTCCAGGTTTAACCGTGATCAGACCCGCTGACAGTCACGAAACCGTCTATGCATGGAAAGCAGCTCTCGAAAACACTAAAGCACCTACAGCCCTGGTGCTTTCAAGACAGGGTTTACCCGTTATTAAAGAGAAGGCACAGACCGTTGCAAATCTCGCAAAAGGTGCATATATCGTTAGAGATTGTGTAGGGACACCTGATGTGATCCTCATCGGAACGGGTTCCGAACTTGAACTCGCGGTAAAAGCGGGTGAAAAACTGATTGAATCCGGTAAAAAAGTGCGGGTTGTAAGCTTCCCGTCCTGGGAATTATTCGAACTGCAAAGCGAAGAATACAAAAAGAGCATCTTCCCCGATGAAGTGAAAAACAGAGTTTCTGTCGAAGCCGGAAGTGGTTTTGGATGGGAAAGGTACACCGGAAACAGCGAAAAACAGGTTTCACTCGACCATTTTGGTGCTTCAGCCCCCGCCGGTACCCTCTATACAAAGTTTGGGATAACGGTCGAAAAAATAATTGAGGCTGCGAACAAATAAAGAATAATTTCTTTTTAACGCCGTTACGCTTTGGTTTTTAACCTCGGAGTAACGGCGTTTTATTTTCTGCTATTCCATCACTTTTAATAAAACTTCCCTGCTGACAAAGACCTCAGTCATAAGTTCAGTCAGGATATCCTGCGTGATTCTGTTAAAATCGTCCTCAACTGGAATTACACCCACTCCACCGATGTCAACCGATGCGGGTGAAAGAAGGATTCTCTCCTCCCCCTCGGCAAAATATCTTCGTGGACGGTGTTTCTCGCGTAAAAAGACCACCACCTTAAACATTCTTCCATCATGCCAGGCAATAATGTTTAATAATGGTTCTTCATCAGATTGCATCGCAGCTTTATATTTATCGTATATTTTATAAAATTCTGCGGAAGTGGTATCGATTTTGTCCCCCTCAATAAATATCATCTTCCTTATTCCGTCATCAATTCCTGATAAAAGAACGCCTTCAACCGAACTGGAGGCAACAGTATATTTTGCCTTCAATGAGTCAAAATCGTTTTCCACCGTCATGAAATTTCTTGTCCCCGCCTGAAAGTGAAAATGGTCGGGAGCTGAAGCACCACATTTTGGACCGTTGTAAAACACGGTGTATTTGCCGTCGAGGTCTTCAGCAAGTGAGAGCAGCATTTCAAAATTGCCCGTTATTTGCTGTGGAAGATGCTCTTTGTTTGGGATTGTAAAATGTTCGGGGAAAATCGGGAAAGGATTCACTAATATTCTGTAGCCATTTTTATATTCAAGTCTCTCCTGAGCCGCCGGAAGACTCTCTTCGCAGAGGAAACATTTCCTCTCTTTTATGCTTTTTGGATCAACTTTTGCGGAGGTGGAGGTCATTCTCCCCGGATTGTACTGCACTTTTAATGAAAATCCATCGTACTTAAACTCGTGCGTTACCACTGTTGCGAGACTACCGTAACCGTTGATACACCAGTCCCAGTCTCTTTTTTGCCTCTCTAAAAGTTCTCTTGCTTCTGTTGAATATTTTGACATTTATTGCATTTCCATAAAATTGAATCTGCAAAATTATGGATATCTTTGCAGATCAAAAAATTAACAGTGTGAGAAATGACAGATATTAAGGCAGTGGTCTTCGACCTCGGGATGGTTTTAATCCCGTTCAATTACGATTTTGCAGTCAACAGGTTAAACCTTCTTAAACCTGGTTCGGGTGAAAAGGTGATGGATTTTGTGAAGAATAACTATCACCATTTTAGAGCTTTTGAAGCAGGAAAGATGGGTGAGGATGAGTTCATCACGATGCTGATGAAAGCGGGTGAGGTTGAAGGAATAATCGAGAAAGAAAAATTCTGCTACATCTATTCGGAAATTTTCTCTATTAACTATGACATGGTGGAATTGCTCGAACGGTTAAAACAAAACTACCGGCTTTTCCTCCTCTCAAATACAAATTCTGTACATAAAAAGTATGGATACGAAAATTTTAAGTTCCTCCGTAATTTTGAGAAACTTTTCCTTTCTCATGAGGTGGGATTCGTAAAACCCGACCCTCAAATCTACCGGGCAGTAGAAAATTATTCAGGACTTAAACCCGAGGAACATCTCTTTATTGATGACATTACAGATTATGCCGAAGGTGCCAGGAACTGCGGCTGGAGCGCAATCCGCTTTACAAATTACAACGACCTTTTAAACAGGTTGAAAGAGAATGGGGTTATTTAGGTATTAGGTATTATTTTTTGGTAAAGCGGAGGTTTGTCGATTGGACAATCGGGACGATTGTCGCTCCTTTTCCTATGCTTAAGGTTTCTCCCCGTATATTACCACGAGTCATGGGGTTTAAACCCCATGCTATTGATTTTAACTCTCACCTGTATTTGCCCGGAGGGCTTCATACATCAAACTTCATACTTAATTCAGCCTTCAGCCCTCTGAATTCAGCCATGCCTTATACCAGTCGTAAGTAAGTTTTATTCCTTCCTCGAGTGAGGTTTGATGCTTCCAGCCGAGTGAATTAATCCGCGACACATCCATAATTTTCCTGGGGGTGCCGTCGGGTTTGGTGGAATCGTAAACAATCTCTCCTTTAAAACCCGTGACGGATGCAATGATTTCAGCGAGCTCTGAGATCATAAGATCAACACCCGTTCCAACATTCAGATGCGTAATTCCGTTATCGTAGAGGTCGGAGGCATTAATATTTTCGATTGCAAATCTTATCGCACGGGCGAGGTCGTCAACAAACATAAACTCTCTTTTAGGTGTGCCCGTCCCCCACAATTCAACTTTGTCTTTTCCTTCCTGCACAGCAGTATCAAATTTTCTCATCAAAGCGGGAAGTACATGAGAGGTTTCCAGGTTAAAATTATCGTAATAGCCGTAAAGGTTTGTCGGCATCATCGAAAAAAAGTTTGAGCCGTATTGTTTGTAGTAGCTTTCACAAAGTTTTATGCCGGTAATTTTCGCGATGGCATACGGTTCATTTGTATATTCGAGGTAACCGGAAAGAAGTGATTCCTCCTTTAGTGGCTGAGGAGCAAGTTTTGGATAGATGCAGGAACTTCCGAGAAAAACCACCTTCGAACAGCCGTTTAGATGTGCTGCATGAATGAGGTTTGCCTCGATCATCAGGTTGTTGTATAAAAATTCGGCACGGTAAGTATTGTTTGCGAGAATTCCACCCACTTTTGCGGCGGCAATAACCATCACCTCAGGTTTCTGCTTTTCCATGAAAGATTCCACACTCTCCTGACGCATCAAATCAACTTCGTCTTTGTCGGCGAGAAGCAGATTTGTGTAACCATTTGAAGTAAGATTGCGGGTGATTGCCGAGCCAACCATTCCCTTGTAACCGGCGATGAATACTTTTTTGTTTTTGAAGTTCTCTTTGTGCATTTACCTGAAATTTCCTCTTTTTGACATGCAAATATACCAAAAAATGGTGTTTTAGAACTTGACTGTGAAAACCTCTCCGTCGTGAGCCATAAAAACGGTATCACCCGCCTGAATTTCCGCTTTTGCATTTCCCGTAAACGAGCCAAAAGCCTGCAACACCGCCATCTTTTTGCTGAAAAGGGAACAACCGAGGCGCAGCCTTTCTCTTCCCCTCCCCTTAAGAGTGATTCCGGGATGGAGATGACCACACAAAACGAAATAACCTTCCCTCGGTTCGGGGTAGTGCTTAAGAAGAAATTTATCCCGAATAATCAGCTCATGCATCACTTTTATCTGCGGAAACTCGGGAACCCCGTCGGAAGAAATGTCATGGTTTCCCAAAAGAAGAGTAAATTCTACCTCACCGTTTGCATTTAACCAGTTCCTGAGCAAAGAGAGAACTTCAGGAGTCTTTGAAGCCCTGTGGTGAATGAGGTCGCCGAGGAAAATGATTTTTTTCGCCTGTGTCACTTGAAGTGCGTCTGAAAGCCGTTTGAGGTCGTCTTTTGTGTTTCCTTCCGGAATTGGAATTCCCCCTGCTCTGAACGCCGCACTTTTCCCAAAATGCGTATCAGTTACAAGAAGTGTCTCTTCCTCAAGCCAGTAAACGGCTCTCTGCGGGAGGGCAATAAACGATGAATCGAAAATTTTTATAGATGGAAAAT
>CAYSJM010000026.1:0-39419 GCA_964431385.1 uncultured Ignavibacteriaceae bacterium
GACAATCGAGACGATTGTCGCTCCTTTTCTGAATCCTGAGGTTTCAAAAAATTCATACATCATACATCATACTTCATCCATCAGCAGCCTCTCTCCGATAACAAAACCATTCATATAACTGAATCACCATTCATAAATAAATTTTACAAAATGCCCTTTAAGCTATTGCAAGAGGTATTTATACTGACTATATTTGAATAGTGATTCATAAATTTTCTGAATTCGGGAGAAATAATGAGAGTAAAAGAAGGAAACAAGGAAAAAGATATCCTTGATGCCGCGATAAAGGTTTTTGCAAAAGAGGGATATCATGGGGCTAAGATGGCAAAGATTGCCGAAGTCGCCAATGTTTCTATCGGTACCCTTTACCTTTATTATGTAAACAAAGAAGACCTGTTATTTAAGGTTTTTGAAAACCTGTGGAAAAAATTGTATCAGGAGGTTGAACTCCTCGCGAACAGACAAGACTTAAGTGTCAACGACAAACTCGATTATTTGATCGATCTGTTCTTCGATAATTTTTCGAACAACCCTGATCTTGCAATGGTATTTGTTCATGAGCAACACCATGTAATGAGAAACGCTGAAACAGAAGTGATGTATTATCACGATTTTATGTCGAAGGCTGAACTCATTATTCAAGAGGGGATTAAGAACAAGAGTATCAATCCAAACCTGAATGTTAAAGTGCTCCGCTTCTACATCCTGGGTGGAATCAGACTCTTGCTGGAAATCTGGGCTCGCGAACCAAGAATTGTTCCGCTGAGTGCAATCAGAATAAATGTAAAAACCTTCATCAAAAAAGGTATCCAAAACTAATTAGAAATGGAGAGAAGTGCCCGGCACTTCTCGTCCTATAAAATGAATAATGATTCATGTATTATTATACTGTGGTGACAAAATGTTCAAAAATAAATATATGCAACTCCTCTTTCTTTTATTTGCTTTAGTCCTGCAGCCACAAGCACAGGATTTATCGCAAAAGATTGACTTGCCAACTGCCATTTCATCCGCACTTAAAAATCATCCAAAAATCAAGCAGATGGAAACAGCCCTTCTACAAAAAGAGAACGGGAAAACAGATGCATTTGGTAATTATCTTCCTAAAATAAATCTCGGCTACTCTTTCACCCATATTAACGACCCCATAAGCATCGATCTAAATCCGATTCGTGAAGCGATGATTACTCTTCAGTCGAAAAATCAAACAGAATTTGCAAATATTTATACCATTCTCGGTGGGCAGGCTCCTTTGACTGATGCACAAAAACTGGCTCTTTCTCAAAAATACACCGGACAGTTAAATGCTTTGTTACCTGAATTTAAGAGCACTCTGAAAAAACAGGATTATTGGACTGCCACAATAACCGGTGTGCAGCCACTTTTTACGGGTGGAAAAATTATCGCAGCCAACAATGCGGCTGAAATTGAGTGGCAAATTGCAGAACTGGAAGTAAATCGTGTTAAAAATGAGATTACCGCAGAGGTAACGGGCAATTACCTTACCGTCGTTTTTCTTTCTGAATTGGTGAATGTGAGAAAAGATATTCTTGCAGGAATGAAAAAACATGAAGAGAGAACAGGAAAAATGCTCGCCGAAGGTTTGATTGCTAATTATAATCACTTACGGGCGAAAGTTGCGGTTTCAGATGCTGAGCGAAATCTTTTTGATGACACCAAAAAGTTGGAACTTGCACTTCTTGCCTTAAAAAATTCGATGGCGATTGATGAAAAGACAGAAATCACGGTCTCAGACACACTTCTCTTCTTTTCGATCTCGGAAGATTCTGAATATTTTCATCGACTTGCAAGTGAAAACAACAGTGTGTTAAAGCTCATCGAACTGAAGAAAAAGCTTTCAGAAGAGAAGATTGCTTTGGAGCGGTCAAAGTTTATGCCCGTTATTGCTGCTTTTGGCAAGTATGAATTATATCCGGAATATTTATCTGCCATCGAGCCAAGATGGGCAGTCGGGGTTTCACTGAATCTTAATCTTTTTAACGGGATGCAGGACTATGCAAACCTTCAAAACAGTAAGCTCTTAAATAAAGAAATTGGGTACATAGAGCAGGATGCAACTTCAAAAATAAGGTTGCTGATAAACAAGCAGTATTCGTCGGTGTTAAATTCTGCAGAGCGATTTGAAAAGGGCTCCGCCTCTATCGATCTGGCTAAAGAAAACTTAAAGTTAAATATAAAACGGTTCGAGACAGGGCTCGGTACTTCGCTCGAAGTTGTGGATGCCGAATTGATGTTGGAAAAAAGCGAAATAGAGCTTAAAACATCTCTTTTTGAATACTACAATAACTACAATTTGCTTCTCCTGTCTGCAGGTAAGCCGGGAGACTTCTTAAAAATCTGGTCAAAATCAGAAGAGGTGATCAAATGAAAAAAATGAAATATTTCCTCGTACTCCTAATCCCCGTAATTTTGATCATTACCGGTGCAATTTTTATGAGTAAGTCAGAGGAATCTACAAAAAAAACAATTATCACAGGGATGGTGGAAGCGAGGGACATCGATGTCTCATCAAAAATAGCAGGTAGAATAAGTGCGATCTATTTTGAAGAGGGTGCGACTGTTACAGCAGGTGACTTGCTCGCATCAATAAAGAGTAAAGAACTGGAAGCAAAGGTTGGGCAGGCAGAGAACCTGAAAAATGCTGCTCAGGCTAAATATAAAATGGCATTGAATGGGGCAAGACCCGAAGAAAAAGAAGCCGTTGAAAACCTTTATAATCAGTCGCGTTATCAGTTTGATCTTGCCACCAAAACATGGAACAGGATGCAAAGCCTTTATAATGAGCAACTTATATCAGCCCAGGAACGGGATGTTTATGAGTTCCAGTATAAAGCTGCTGAAGAACAGATGATGGCAGCAAAAGCAAAACTTGATCTGGTTCTCGCCGGTGCAAGACCCGAAGAAAAAGAGATGGCAAAAAGCAGTTTTATGCAGGCTGAAAGTGGAGTAAGTGAGGTTCTTGCATATCAGGAAGAACTAAGCATAAAAGCTCCCGTTTCAGGAGAGTTGAAGAAAAAGATTGTGGATGTGGGTGAGATTACCTCCGCCGGTTACCCGATCTTTACGATCCTCGACTTGAGTGATGTTTGGATTACACTTCAACTAAAAGAAACCATGCTCGAAGCAACAAAAAAAGGAGCAATTATTAAAGGGAAAATTCCGGCTTTTTCAAATAAGGAGTATGAATTTGAGGTGTTTTATATCTCACCGATGGGCGAATATGCAAACTGGAGACCGACGAATCAGAAGTCTGATTTTGATATAAAAACCTTTGAAGTCAGGTTGAGACCCAAAGATAAATCGTTAAAACTCAGACCCGGAATGAGCGTCAATTTCGAAATGTGACATTGGGAAAATGAAAAAGCTTAAAATTTATGAAGCATTTTGGAGTGAAGTTAAGCGGATAGGTGACACGAGGTCACTGTTCGTAATAACCGTTATTTTACCGCCAATTCTATTTTTGTTCTTTGGATTTCTTTATCAGAGTGCATTGGTCAGGGGAATCCCCATTGCAATAATTGACGAAGATAACAGCACCATCTCCCGCCTGATTGTAACTTCGTTTTCCTCATCCCCTTCGTTCAAAATATCGGGGAATTATGTTTCTCTCAAAGATGCTGAATCGGGGTTGATAAAGGGGGAAGTGGATGCGATTATCATGTTGCCGATGAATCTGGAAAGAGATTTAAAGAAGGGAAAACAGGTTAATCCTGTGGTTTTTGCCAACGGATTAAATGTCATAAAAAGCAATTACATTTTGAGTGATGCCACAAAAATCTTCAAAACTGTATCCGGTGGTGTGTTATTGAAGAAGTTTCGGTCGGGGGGAATGACGGAAACGCAAGCGATGGATGTGATCAGTCCGATCCGGTTTGATATGCAGATACTCTACAATTCAAACTACAGCTATGTCGATTTTTTGCTCCCGGGACTTTGTGTATTCGTAATTTTCATGAGTCTCTCATTAGCCGGAGCAACGGTATTCAACCACTCAGGAGCATCAGAATCATCTTCCGTTCAGGGCATTTGGGGCTCCTTTCTTGCTCTAATCGGCAAAACCATCCCTTATATTTTGATATGCATAGCTGAAGTGGCAGTTTTACTCGGCGTGGTTTTCCCCCTTTTTGATATTACCATGCGGGGAAGTGTAGCCGGACTCTTTTTGTATACATTTTTATTCGGAATGTCGAGCCTTCTGCTTGGAATGCTTGTCTCCGTAATCTTAAAAAATGTAATGCTTTCAACCCAAGTGGTGTTGTTTCTTACCACACCTGCATTTGTTTTTAGCGGATTGACATATCCTTTGTGGGCAATGCCCGAGGCACACCGGATTTTTTCTCATGTGATTCCCTACACCCAATTTCTTGATGGATTTATTCGAATTTATCTGATGGGGGAGAATTTATCGGATATAGGGAAATCGATTGACCTTATACTTGCGGGGATTGTTGCTCCTCTGGTTTTGATTCCGTTGATTAATTTCACTAAGGGGATAATTATCAAAAGGAAGATGAGGAACCAGAGGTGAAACTGAAGATAAACGGCTTTTTTGCCATCGTAAAAAGAGAAATTGTGAATCTCTCCCATGATTCTGATATCAGAATACTTGTGCTGATTGCCCCCCTGTTTTATTCGATTTTTTATGCTTCCCTCTACTTCAACAAAACAGAAACTGATATCCCTGTCGTTGTGGTCGATCAAGACGGTTCAACTTTGTCACGACAATTTATTAATAAGCTGGATGCACATCAGCTAATTAGTGTTACGCATAATACGGCTGACTTGACAGAGGCTGAGACACTTCTGAAAAATGATGAAGTGCAATCGATAATAATTATCCCAAAAGACTTTGACGCCAAATTGCGATCCGGAAGAGCAAATACACTAAAAGTTTTGCTCAACACGCAGCGATTTCTTCACTCAAACGATATAAATAGGGCAATAAATGAAGTGGGATTCGACTATGCTGCCGAAAGCAGAATGAAGGTTTTTAACTCAAAAGGAATTGGTGCCGGGCAGGCGGAACAGATGATTGAACCCGTAAAAGAAGAAGTAAGATTTATGTATAATCCTATGCTTACTTACGGTGATTTCCTCATACCCGGAGTCTTAATGCTGATTTTACAACAAACCTTGATTCTTGGACTTGCTCAATCTCTCGCCAAAGAGCGTGAGGAAAATAGTCTCTTAAGGTGGTATTCAGATGCAAACGGCAGCACTTCCGCAGCCATCACCGGGAAAACTGTGATCTACTTTTTCTTTTTTCTGGTATATTCTTTCTTCTTCATAACCTTCCATTTTTGGCTGTTTGAAGTGCCTTCCTATGCACCTGTGATTAATACACTTGCACTCACAGCATTGTTCTTGTTGGTTAGTATCTCTTTTACGGTTTTGATCGGATCGTTTTTTAAGTCGAAACTTGGTGTATTGCAAATAATAGCTTTTTCATCGTATCCGTTTTTCTTTTTAACAGGATTTGCATGGCCACTGATTTCATTCCCTGACCCGTTGATTTGGCTGGGAGATTTGTTGCCACTAAAGCCATTTTTAGCTGCATTCTTAAAAACCTTCAGGATGGGTGGTGATGTCTCACTGATAAATCCGGAGCTCAAACACCTGGCAATTCTCGGCGTTGGTTATTCACTCCTGGCATATCTGAGAATGAAATACCTCTTCCTTCGTTCCGTAAAACAAGAAAGCAGAAGCCCCCTCCCTTAACTTTTACCTCCTTCCCGAACGGGAAAAAACACAGTCCTAACGGATAAAATAAAAAGCCCGACAGTGAAAATTGCCGGGCTTTTTTTTTGTGGGGGCGAGAAAATGCCCTTTTAAGGTTTCCGCAGATTGTATAATTTCCCCCAAGGCAAATCAATCATGTCTTGTAAAATAACAATTAGTATTAAACCAAATTAAATTTGGTAAGTTACTGAATAATTTCAAGAATTTAAGATATGCTGTTTGATCCTGCGGATTTCGGAAGTGAAATAGAATAACTCTTGACTGAATTTTATACAAAATCTCAATTATTTTTTTTCTCCAATTTGAAATAATTTAATCTTTGCAATTGATTAAAAAGGAAATCTTATGAACATTTATACTGTGTTATTTGGACTGGCATTTTTAATATCCATGAATTCAATACTCCCTCAACAGTCGGTGCGCTCCGAGAAAATTAATAAAGAGTCTTCAAGGCAACTAAGTTCTGTTAATTCACACCAAAGTTTCTTTATTTTCGGTGTTGAAGGAGGTTTGTCGTTAATAGGGAAAAAGAAGATTGCTGATTTTCCTTTTTTCGGCAGAAGTTACATTCATTATTACGGGATGGATATAGGATGCGAGATAGGAGTCGCTTTTAATAATACAGCGTTTAAATCTACCAGCAATGAGCCTTTCAAATCTGATCTGATTATCGCCGACATAAGGTTGGTAGTGATAGGAGGAAGAAGGAATTTTAATAATCTATTTATTTCTCCCTACTTCGGAATAGGGGCTGTATATTCTGAGTTTTCAGATTTACAAGACTTTTCTTTAAGCCCAAAAGATGAAAAGCGAAAATTGTTGGATTTAGCACTACTTTGTGGACTTAATGCCGATATACCAATTTCAGAGCTATTTAAAGCAGGGATAACACTTGGTGTAACCTGGATTAATCACAAAAACGGATTTGAATACTGGACTTTTCCTGAGCACTACTACACATTAACCACGAGAATTGCATTCGGCAAAAACGGCTATGTCAAAGATAGTGATAAGGATGGTATAAGAGACTCTGATGAAGAAGATATTTATCGAACCAATCCGAAGAATGCTGATACAGACGGCGACAGAATAAGCGATTATAATGAAATATTCAAATATAAAACCGATCCGCTAAAAGCCGATACAGATGGTGATGGCATTGGTGACGGTGATGAGGTTTATAACTATAAGACAAATCCATTAAATAATGATTCAGATGGAGATGGAATTAGTGATAGTGATGAGATTCTTCAATATAAAATTAATCCTCTACTAAAAGATGCCGATTGGGACGGGATAAGTGATTATGATGAAATATTCAAATATAAAAGCGATCCTCTAAAGGCAGACACCGATGGTGACGGGTTGTCAGATTACGATGAGGTATTTACTTACAAAACAAATCCTTCTTTGGCAGACACCGATGGCGACGGCATTACCGACCGGGATGAGTTAAAGAAATTTAATACTGACCCGTTCAAAATGGATACCGATGGCGACGGAATAAACGATCGTGATGAGATTGTAGTGTATCGCTCCAATGCTTTGAAGAGTGACAGTGATGGTGATGGTGTCAACGATTATGACGAGATATTTGTCTATAAAACAAAAGTGCTCGTGTTCGATACCGATACAGATCAAATATCGGACGGCGATGAAGTATTTAGATACCACACGAATCCTGTATTGGTGGACTCTGATAATGACGGACTGGGAGATTACCAGGAGATCTTCTACTATTACACTAACCCTCTGCTAATCGACAGTGACAACAGCGGAGTGGATGATAAAACTGAAGTGGAGCGGGGAACTGACCCGAATGACAAAGAAGATGATGTCATAGAGGTTAACAAGATAATCGTCCTTGAGGGGATTGAATTTGAATTCAAAAAAGCTAATATAACCCATGAATCCGACAGACGGTTGCAGAAAACTCTAAAACTTTTGCAGGCTTTCCCCAATTACACTTTTTCACTGGAAGGTCATACAGATGACATTGGAGGAAGACAATTCAATCAAAAACTGTCACTTGACCGTGCCAATGCTGTAAAGACATGGCTTGTAAATCACGGTATCAACGCAAAAAGGTTGACAGTAAAAGGATTCGGATTTGATCGCCCCATCGCTACAAATGATACCGAGGAGGGGCGGCAAAGGAACAGAAGAGTCGAGTTTATCAGGACAAATTAAACTTTGTCTGATTCAGTTTACTCAATATCGAAAAAGAATTTTGTCGATTAAATTACCTCTAATTTTGAGATTATATATGATATTTTTTATTCTAAAAGGAATTTTCCCGGTTATGTTGTCTTTGTTGCTAATCGGATGTGGTGGTCCCGCTGATCCTGTGATTGTTCAAGCGATAAAAAATGACATAATCGAAGAAAAGAAGACCACATTTGCCCAGAATTATGATCTTTCCATACAATTGCAAATGGGTGCAATCTACGGTTCGAGCGGGGGGATGAATCTGGGCAAACGAATTGAAAAGTTGAAATTTCTTTCATCTGCGAAATTCAGAGAAGATTTCATGGACTGGATGATTAACAATGGATACATTACAGTAAAAGGAAATAGAAGTTCCTATGAGATCAGGGGGTCGTTAACCGGGAAGGGACTCGAGTATATAAAATCAACTCAATCGGTAATTAAAACAAATACAGGGAATAAATTCTGCTTCTTTGATCAGGATATCACTATTCTCGAGAAAAAGAAGAATGACGATGGCTCATATTCGGTACGCTATTCGATTAATTATGTGCCGATAGATGCTCCACATGTAAAAGGAGTAAATCTATCGGCAGTTGATTTGGCCAAATTATCCGGAAGAGAGCATGTAGTTAGATTAACTAAAAATAATGGTATTTGGACACTGAAGAGATTTATTTGAAAGGAGTGGCAAATGTTCTCACGGTTTTTACTTTTGGCATGTCTGTTTTCATCAATAATGTTTGCCCAGGATTTCCTGCCAAGTGTTTTTTGGCTTGCTACTCCACAGACACCCGATCCGGGAGACGAATATCAACGGGGATTCATGTATAATCCAGATTATGTTAAATTCAACTCTGAAATCAGAGAGAGGATGATGCCTTATTATGTGCAAGAGCTTAAAAAACAGGGCGTTTCAAAAGAGATCCATACCCAAGGGAAAAAAACAGTTGCGAATTTCTACTATAATCAGGAGGGACTTTTAACAAAATACGAGTCGAAAGAATATTATAGTGAGATTACACTCGAGTATGATGAAAACAACAATATTAAAGCATTGGTTAGCAGAAGCGATAATTATTATTCGAGGACAGCTTTAACGCGTGATTCACTGATGAGGATTTCTGCTGTGCTTACGGATAACAACAGCTTTATTTATTCGTACAATAAATCAGGAAAACTTGAGAAGATAGTCAGTAAAACGCCACCATTAACGGTAATCTGGCGCTTAAATGATGTATATGTAACTCCGGGGATATCATTCGCCACAAACGCGGATTCTATTGAGTACGATGAATATGGCCGTATGCTGAAATTTGAGTCAGGGATGGATCCTAACGGTGGTTCGGCAAATTACGATAAAACAGGGAGACTCGTTTATGAAGGATATTTCCCCAGAAATGGTTGTTACACTAATTCTTTTACTTACAAAAATAACTTGATTGCGAAGATTCAACTCGAAACTTTCAACAATATGTATCAAAAAACCTCAACAGAAGTCACAAATGTGAAATACGAGTACAAGCACAAGAAAAAGAAATAGAACAGACGAAAGAGATA
The DNA here is from genome assembly GCA_964431385.1 of uncultured Ignavibacteriaceae bacterium. Lineage (GTDB taxonomy): Bacteria > Bacteroidota > Ignavibacteria > Ignavibacteriales > Ignavibacteriaceae > UTCHB3. Next base: position 9,529 of record CAYSJM010000026.1, read on the forward strand.
AATACACGAACTATGTAGAAATTTAACAAATCAAGAGATTCACAAAATGAAAAACCTGCTTTTATATCTTACCGTTTTGCTGATCATTCAGAGCACAGGATGCTCAGATAAAAAATCTAATCATGATGCAATTACCAAAGCGGTCATCAGCCAAATAAATATGACCGAGAGCTCAAATTTTCTGAACATTTACTTCCGGGATCCGGCTAAAGTTAAAGCATCATCGATTGATACAATTTCTTCATTTGTTCAGAAAGGTGATACTGTAAATTTCAGCGGAATGATTACACTTCAAAAAACAGTTTTACCAAATTTTTCAAGCAAATACATCAATAATGAATTGTTTTATCCCTTTGAAGAGAAAATTAGAAGGAAATTTGAGGCCTCGGTTGAAACCAAAGACACTCTTTTTCAATTATTGTTTATTAGTTTGGATCAGCCCCATATTCTCACAGTTGCAAACGACAAACAAGATGCGGATGATTTTTTCAAAAAGAACCGTATTAATTCCATAAAAAAAGTACCCGCATTAATAGCCAAAATAAAGGAACAGTTCAATGGAGTCTCACAAGATGCGAGAGACTATCTTTTCTGTCTTCTTCACGAAAGGATGAAACAACTCGCAAAGCCATATGAATACAATGTAAATATGGGAGAGGCAAAGTACAATTCATTCCGATCAAATACGAAGTATGGTTTTGCTATCGACAGCGACGAAGGCTTTTCGTGGTTGATACCGGATTACGATTATTTAAAGAAGGAGTTTACAGATTTTATTTCTGATGACTTGATGATTTTTGTTAATGTGTTCAAATTGGAACATGAATCATCATTTTGCGGAAGAGATGCAATGTTAAGCGATATGATAACTGCTGAGGAAAGGCTAAAAAGATTAATACAGATTGAAGACTACTTCAAGCGGAATAATCAGCCTTTGTTACAAAATCAAATTGAAGAATTGTATATTAATCTGTTCGTAAGGTTGTTCAGGACATACTATAATTCTCCTGCAGGTACATCTCTTTCCGAAACAAAAGGCACGCCGATTGGTGATGAATTAAAGGGAGCATTTCTTGAAGCTGAGAAAAAGTATCCAGATACATTCACGGGAGCTTTTGCAAAGGAATACAACAAAATACTAGCCAAAAACAACTATCTTCTAACCGATGAGGTAATATCGTTTTTAGCTTCCAAAGACTTGGTTGACACCAGATTCAGATGAAATTTATATCTTGCTGGTGAAATAAAAAAAGCCCGACAGTGAAAATTGCCGGGCTATTTTGTTAATATTCATCGCATTAAGCGGTAACAGTTTCCTGTTCCAGAACTTTGGTGAACTCTTTAGCTTCTCTTCCGAGGTGTGCACCTTTATGGTATGCATATCCGGTGATGAGAGGCATGGCGAGGGTTGCTTCGGCATAAACCATTTGTTCGTAAACGAGGTCAACCTTGCCCCATGAGCTTGCTTCTTTAAGGGTGCTGCCGGAGAGAGCTCCATCTCTTTCGTCTGCAACAGTAATTTGAATTGCATATTTGTGCATTGGAGCATCGCCTTCGAGGAGTTCGGCTGCAACAACGATATCCTGTGTGAAGTTTTTAGGAACTCCACCACCGATCATATAGATTCCTGATTCACCACTGGCAATTTTGATCTTTGTAAGCTCAAGGAAATCTTTGGCTGCATCGAGTGAAACATGAGAAACTGGATTTTTAGTCTGGTGCATTACAAAACCAAAGCCTGCGGAGCAGTCACTGAAAGCAGGAACAAAGATCGGTACATTTTTTTTGTAACAAGCATAAATTATACTGTCGTCACATTTTGGACCGGTTTCATCGAGATATTTACCAAATTCTTTCAGAAATTCTCTTGAAGAATAGGCTCCGGGTTCCATGGAATCAAAAATCTTTGCTGTGGTTTCGTCACATATTCTGAGTTCATCTTCATCAATATAAGTGTCGTAAATTCTATCGATAGCGAGGTCTCTAAGATCGGCATCATTCACAAACGGGGTACCGAGGTAGTGCTTAAATCCAAGAGCTTCGAAGAAATCCTGATCGACCATATTAGCACCGGTAGAAACGATGGCATCAACCATATTGTTCATTACCATATCATAAACCACTTTTTTCAATCCAGCGGAAAATAAAGACCCTGCCAAAGTGAGGATTACGGTGCAATCTTTGTCACGGAGCATCATATCATAAATTCTTGCTGCTCTGTTCAGGTTTCTCGCCTGAAACGCCATTTTCTCCATCGAATCAACGAATGGGGCGACATTATGTTCTTTAATGTCAATATGTTCAATAACACCTTTTAAGTAATCTGACTTTTGGGGCATTTATTGGACTCCTTTCAATTTGGGTATGAAATAAAAAAAACTAACATGTAATAAAGTGATAATATCTATAATTTCCAATCAAAATGCTTAAGAATAAAGAATTTACAGAAAAAAAAACAGTTTACTTATGAATAACAAAAAAAAATGAAAAAAAATGCCAAAAGATATTGTAATTGCAAAAAAATATTCTTAACTTGCCAATCCATATTGTGATCACTATCAAAGATCATAATTCCGGGAATCGGGCAGGAACTCGTAATGATGTTACTTAAGAAGAATGAAAAATCCGGATTGTTCTAAAGCAATTCCGACAAAACAGATTAAGAATATCTAAACAACTCATCATCAACAATCAATCAGAGGCAACAAATGAAACAAATTTTCCTTGTTGTATTCACAGTTTTCTTCTTAGCGGGTGTTGCGTGGTCGCAGACGGCTGACAAGAATAATACAGGCAGAACTTATACCCAGGCAGAAAAAGAAAGACTCGATATGATGGGTCATCCTTTTACTGATGGAACAGGTTCCCCCCACCAAACAACCGGTATCATCAAATGGTCCGAAGGTTTTGAAGGCGCTACATTTCCTCCAACCGGTTGGGCTGTTCATCAGCTTGATGGTGGAGCAAATACATGGATTCGCTACACATCAACACCTATATTCGGTACAGCTTCGGCTTCTGTAAGATGGGAATCAGCTTCGTTAGCAAACGATGACTGGTTAGTTACTCCATCATTTTTAGTAAGTGCAGCCGATAAATTAAACTTTTATGCAGTTGGCTCTTCGAGTTTTGTCGATTCAGTTATAATTCATGTTTCAACTGCTGGTGGCGTTCCACCAACCGGTTACACAAGAATTGCAGCATTCAGACCTCTCGCAGCTCCTGCTCAGAGATTTGAAGTGTCACTTTCAGCTTTTGCAGGGCAGACAGTCTATCTTGCTTTCCAATATAAAGAGCTTGATATGTTAAGACTTTATGTTGACAGCGTTTATGTTGAAACAGGCGTTCCTAATGATGTGGGAATGGTTTCACACAATGTTGGTGGTGAATTGAATTCAGGACCATTTACTCCTACTGCAACAGTAAAGAACTTTGGTTCAGCTACACAAACTTTCAATGTTACTATGACAATCAACCCCGGTGGCTATACTTCAACTAAAACTGTAACAGGTCTTGCTGCTGATCAGACAGCAAATGTTACTTTCGATGCATGGACAGCGTCACAGGGCTCTTTTACCGCTAAAGCTTATACTCAGCTTGCCGGTGATCAGAATCCAGCTAATGACTCACTTTCGCGCACAGCTTTAGTAGTTACCTATATTTATGATAATGGTCCACTTGTTACCAATCCCGGTGGCGGTTTTGGAGGAGCAGATCTTTCAGGACTTCAAGCAGAACTTAACATTTTAGGTTATGGTTCACAGGTTTCGGCTAACAACTGGGTAACAGACGACTTTACAGTTCCAGGAAATGAAACATGGTCGATCGATGCCTTCAAGTTCTTCTCATACCAGACAGGTTCAACTTTGACTTCCACCTATAATGGTGCAAGAGTTGTAATCTATAACGGAAGACCTGACCTCGTAACCAGCCAGGTAGTCTTTGGTGACGAAACAACTGAAAGATATGTAGGTTCTTCATGGACAGGTGCATATCGTGCAACCATCGCAGCTCCGACAGGTAACACCAGACCAATCATGGGTGTTCTTGCAGGTGCTCCTGTTGTTTTGGGTCCCGGAAACTACTGGGTAATGTACACACTCGGTGGTACACTTGCTTCAGGTCCATGGGCTCCTCCTGTATCAATTATTGGTACACTTGAGACTGGTAATGCATGGGCAAGACAAGCCGGAACATGGCTTTCACTTAGAGATTCCGCAGTTGGTGCAGCTTCAGGTTATGCACAAGGAATTCCATTCAAAATCGTTGGTTCAGTTCAGGCAGTTCCTGTAGAATTGACATCATTCATGGCAACCGTTCTTAAGAACAATGTTACACTTCTCTGGTCAACTGCTACCGAAACCAATAACATGGGCTTCGAAGTTGAAAGACAAGCAACCAATGGTTCTTATGAAAAAATCGGATTTGTCACAGGTAATGGTACAACTACTGAAAGGAAAGAATATGCGTTTACAGATGCAGGTCTTGCTTCAGGAAAATACAACTACAGACTAAGACAAGTTGATTTTGACGGTACCAGCGAATATTCAAACGCAGTTGAAGCTGATGTAAATCTTCCATCAGAGTACAACCTTGCTCAGAACTATCCTAACCCGTTCAACCCTTCAACCTCAATTGAATTTGCTCTGAAATCAGATGCAAAAGTTTCAATGAGATTGTTCGACGCTCTCGGTCAGGAAGTTAGAACCATACTTAGCGGCAACTACACAACAGGCAACTACAAAATAGATTTCAACGCAGCCGGTTTGAACAGCGGTGTTTATTTCTATACAATAGATGCTTCAGGTGTTGATGGCAGCAAATTTACTGCTACCCGCAAGATGATTCTGATGAAATAAGTATGAAGGCTGAGGTATGAAGGCTGAAGTATGAAGTATGAGAATTAATACCTAATACCTAACACCTAACACCTAATATTTGAAAAAAGCTGTCTCAGAAATGGGGCAGCTTTTTTTTATGGATATTCGTAAAAAAAATAAATAATATTGTAAATATCATAGAGTATTTCATTGAAAAAGTGTAACTTCCATTACGGAAATCGTGGAGTTTGTAACAACTTATTCAAGAATAACTATCTATCAATCATCAACAATGAGGTCAAAATGAAACAGTTTTTTCTGTTTGCAGCTTTTCTTTTGTTTGTGTTAACTTCGGTAAATGCACAAAATCAGAAGGAATCAGTTAAAACCCCTAAAGCAAATCCTGAGGGGATATCATTAAGTGCAGGTTACCCGACCGGGCAGATAGTGACATATATTAATGAGGGATTTGAAGATACACTTTTTCCACCTCCCGGATGGACTTCCACCACTACAGCAGGTACAGTAGTTTGGGCGAGAGAGTACGGTTTTAGTCATACCGGAAATGCATGTGCATGGGCTGATTATTCGACTGCTGCAAATGAAAAATGGCTTATTAGTCCGCAAGTTAATATTAAAGCGGGTGATTCACTCTCTTTCTGGATTAGAAGACAATACACTTCTGCCTATCCGCCTGACAGTCTTTATATAATGGTTTCGACAACGGATGCTAATCTTGCCAGCTTTACTAATCAACTCATGGTTTTTGATGTTGCAAACGGACTTTTGAATGAGTGGGCACAAAAAACCGGATCCTTAAACGCATTCGCTGGACAAAACATCTACATTGCATTCAAGCATCGCAATACTGATGGTAACGGTTTTAACATGGATGATGTATCTGTGGGATCGCAAGTAGTTCCAGTTGAACTTGTTTCTTTTACAGCAAACTCCGTTAAAAACAGCGTTATTTTACAATGGATGACCGCTACCGAAACCAATAACATGGGTTTCGAAATTGAAAGAAAAGCAGCTAACACAGAATACAGCACAGTAGCTTTCATCAATGGAAATGGAACCTCTGCGAGTAGCAAAGAGTATTCATTTACCGATGCCGGTCTTATGTCTGGAAAATATTCATACAGATTAAAACAGATCGATTTTGATGGTAAATTCGCTTACTCAAATGCAATCGAGACCGAAGTTAACAATCCTGATGCATATTATCTTGCTCAGAACTTCCCAAATCCATTTAATCCTTCAACATCCATTGAATTTACCCTTAGAGTGGATGCCAAAGTCAGTTTAAGATTATTTGATGCTCTTGGTCAGGAAGTAAGCACAATTCTCAGCGGAAGCCTGGCAACAGGTAGCCACAAAGCAGAATTCAACGCTTCCGGCTTAAACAGTGGAATCTACTTCTACACCATAGAAGCTTCGGGTATTGATGGCAGCAATTTTACTGCCACCCGCAAAATGATCTTAATGAAATAAGATGAAGGCTGAAGGTTAAAGTATCAGAATTAATACCTAATACCTAATACCTAATATTTAAAAAAAGCTGCCCCGGAAACGGGACAGCTTTTTTTTTGTGTTTTATTCTTTGTTTATTTGTTATTTTCGGTATGATTTACGGTGAATTTCTGAAACTTAATTCCGGTCAGGCAGTAAAATAACCATCATGGAAGTTTTACTTAACGAAAAAAGTTTTTTCTCGCGTGCTCTTGCAATTTCGATAGCTATACATCTGCTTATAGTTGTATCGGCAGTGGTGGTTTACCGGTTTAGTTCACCCCCAAAATACGGCTCGCTGAATACATTAAACATGGTATTTGATAATAGTGACCGTACTGAAACACCGTCTGAATTACCAAAAGAGAAGCCTGAAACGAAACCTGTTCAACCCAAAAATGATGACGCCGGTGTAAAAAAACAGGATGACGGCAGTCCTCCACCCCCCTCTGCTCCTAAAGGTATGATTGCAGGTGCATTCGACGCAGTCGATTCCTCGTTACTTTCACTTGAATACAAGGAAAGTACACTAAATGTTAAAATCAGATATTCGGAAGGGTGGGCATTTCTTGACAACAATGAACGGTCGAAACTTGATGCAGTTACATTTTGGAATCCTAATATACCCAATTCTCCATGGGTACAGCTAAAAGTTACCGACAAATATCTTTTCCGGGAGTCACGATACAAGACAAAAGAGGAACTCGATTCCTATACTGCCTTCTACAACAAAGAAGAGGTTACCGAAGGGGAAGTGAAGTTCGAGATTTATCTTAGAACCAAGTCATCAGAAGATTATATCCTCACTTTCAGAGTGAAGGGGGAGGATACTTTCCGCAAATACCGTCCTGTTTTTATGGCAATGTTAAAAAGTTTCAAGTTCGGTCTGTTTTAAAAGTCTGAATTAGCTAAATTTAAATTTGTCATAATTTAAATTATTCCATCCATGAGTATAAAGTTAGAGAATGTTACCAGACTCTACGGCGAGCAACGCGCAGTAGATGACATTTCATTTGAAGTGAAGACCGGTGAGATAGTTGGCTTCCTGGGCCCAAACGGTGCAGGCAAAACGACTACAATGAAGATGATAACCGGGTTTTTGGCTCCAACTTCAGGCACTATTTCCATAAATGGAATTCCTGTTTGGGAAGATCCATTTGCTGTAAAGAAGATAACCGGTTACCTCCCCGAAAATAACCCCCTTTACCACGAAATGTTTGTAACCGATTATTTGCGTTATGTTGCCGAATTGCAGCAGGTACCTCAAAATATGATCCCTTCAAAAATCAGGGAGATGGTGGCTGTATGTGGTTTGGACCGTGAAAAACATAAAAAAATTGGAGAACTTTCTAAAGGATTTCGTCAGCGAGTGGGGTTGGCACAAGCCCTGATTCACGATCCACAGATATTGATTCTCGATGAACCAACCACGGGTCTCGATCCGAACCAGATTATTGAGATCAGAAATCTGATAAAAGAGGCTGGTAAGGAAAAGACGGTCATTCTCTCAACCCATATTCTTCCCGAAGTAGAGGCGATAAGCGACAGAATATTGATCATTAACGATGGCATTCTGGTAGCAGACGGAACACCCGAAGAGTTGAAGCGGACATCGAGTGGTGAAAGCATTCTCCGGATAAGGCTTGAAGTATCTCAAGACCAAAGTGATGTCATTAAAGAACTCGATGGTATTGAGGGAGTAACCGGCGTTAAAGCAGAAGTTGCTGACGGGGTTTTCATAATTACGGGGAATTCAAACAATATTAACAGGTCGGTTTTTAATCTTGCAGTACAAAATGGATGGTTATTGCTCGAAATGACACCAATTGAAACAAAACTTGAAGATATATTTAAAGAATTGACAACAAGCTGATATGAAGATTATTTTAACTATTGCCAAACGGGAGACGGTTCTCTTGTTCGATTCCCTCATCGCTTATGTACTCCTCGTGGTATTTCTTGGATTTAGCGGATTTTTCACCTGGGTCTATGGTTCAGATGTGTTTTACACCGGACAAGCATCACTAAAGTCGTTTTTCACCGCATCATACTGGATACTTTTTCTCTTTGTTCCGGCTTTAACCATGAGAACACTTGCGGAAGAAAGAAAAACAGGCACTCTTGAATTGCTGCTGACAAAACCGGTTACCGACTGGCAAGTGGTTGCGGGTAAATATTTGTCGGTTCTTGCCCTTGTTGGTACGGCATTACTCCTAACACTTCCTTATTATTTTACAGTATGGGTACTCGGTGATGTTGATCATGGTGCAACAATCATGGGGTATATGGGGTTGCTCCTGATGAGTTCTGCACTTGCCGGACTTGGGATCTTTGCCAGCAGTTTAACAGATAATCAGATAATCGCATTTATAGCTTCACTTCTTGCCGGCATCTTTTTTGTTCTGATATTTGATGTAATCTCGCAGCAGATGTATGGTGCTACCGGAGTGATTGTAAACTACCTCAGCATGACAGGTCATTATGATTCCATCTCAAGAGGTGTAATCGATACGAGGGATGTGATATACTTTCTGACAGTTACATTTCTGGGGCTTTTTCTTGCGAGCGCAACCCTCTCAAAGCGGAACATCGTGGATGAGGAGGTTAAAAAATGATATCGAATAAAGCATTTCGAACTATAATTTTCTCAGTACTTGGAATTGTCACTCTGATAAATATCCTTTCATGGTTCTTCTATCTGAGGTTCGATTTTACAGCAGACGGGCAATATACTTTAAGCGAAGTAACTAAAAAGACACTTCAAGAACTAAAACAGCCTGTTACCGTAAACGCCTGGATTTCGAAAAATTTGCCTCCGGATATCGACAAGACAAGAGAAGATTTTGAGGATATCTTGTCGGAATACGCTAATCTTTCGGGTACCAATTTTATCTATAAAATCGAAGATCCCGGTGATGGCGAAAAAGCAACTGCCGAGGGGATTACACCTGCGATATTGGATGTAAGAGAAAAAGATCAGGTGAAACAGCAAAGAATTTATCTCGGGGCAGTGGTTAAGTATGGTACAAAACAAGAGGTTATCCCTCTTATCCAACCCGGGTCTTCCATGGAGTTTGCACTTACAACAGCCATAAAAAAATTGACAGCATCAAACAAATCAACCGTCGGGTATCTTCAGGGGAATGGTGAACCATCCTTTCAGGCGATAGCTCAATTGATGCAAACCATGATAGTTACTCTGGATGTGCTTCCGGTTAATCTGAATGATTCTTTACCCATTCCCGAACAGATTAAAACTATTTTAATAGTAGCCCCAAAGGACACCCTTTCTGCCGCAAATCTTGAAAAACTTGAAAAATTTCTTGACAAGGGGGGTAACATAATTGCTGCCTTAAATTCTACAGACTTTAATCAGCAAACGGGTGAAGTCACAAAATTGGCTACAGGTCTCGAAGATTTCTTTAAAGAAAAAGGAATAAACATTAAACACGACCTTGTTTTCGACTATAGTTGTGCCTCGGTGATGATATCCCAACAGTCGGCTGGTCAGGTTTTCCAAACCCCTGTTAAATTTCCGTTTTTCCCTGTGATTACTTTTTTTGCTTCAATTTCACCCCTTAAAGGGCTCGAAGGAGTAACCATGATGTTCCCTGCCAGTATCGATACGGCAGGTGGAAGAGGCTATAATTTTACACCTCTGGCTTTTACTTCAGATCGTACCGGGCTCGAACAGGTTCCCGTGAAGGTTGAGCTAACCAGAGAGTGGTCTGCTGCCGATTTTAGAACCGCAAAAATTATGGTCGCCGTCCTTGGGGAGAGCGTAAAAGGGAAGAGTGGTGGTAAGATGGTTGTAATTTCCGATGGAGATCTGGTTGTTAATGGTGAAGGGCAGGAAGCACAAAATTTGCAGGCAGACAATGTTAATTTTGTAGCAAACCTGGTTGAATATTTAACTGATGATTCAGGACTTGCTCAGCTTAGAAATAAAAGTGTCTCAATAAGACCAATAGATCCCTCGATAGGTGATGGTGCAAAAGTATTGATAAAATACATGAATTTTCTTGCTCCCGTAATACTCTCAATCATGTTTGGATTGTACCGATACAGCAAACGAAAAGCTTTAAGAGAGAGCCTGGAAAATGAATCGTGGTCAGGTACCGGTGAGGGGGAAAAAGAATAATGCTCTTTGCAAAGTCTGCAAAAAAACTTTATATCGTTCTTGGTGCCATTTTTCTGGTTACAGTGGTAGTTGTGCTCTTCAAAAGTTTTGGTAATGGGAAAAGTGAAACCGGGACAGGTTTCCCAACCTTCGACACAGCCAGGGTATCGATGATAAAAATGCTCCCCAAGGGAGGGGACGGTGAGATAATCTTCACAAAAGAAGAGGGGAAGTGGTTCCTTACTGCCAAGTCACTCAATAATAAAACCGTTGAAGCTTCTACTGAAAGGCTGGAGGGGATGATCGGTTTGCTTTCCGGCATGAAGATTGTAAATCTTGTAGCACGAAAAGCTGAGGATTTGAAGAAATACGGTCTTGATACCGGTGCAACCGTGGTTAAGCTTTTTATTGACGAAGAAAATGTTTTTGAGATTGCTATTGGCAGGGCAGAGATGATTTCGCAGCAGGAAATGGGGAGCTATGTAAAAGCTGCGGGATCAGATGATATCTATCTGGTTTCCGGATTTCTCGATATGATCTTCAATTCTGACCTTTCACTCTACCGGAACAAGTCTCTGACCTTCGGGGGGGCTGAATCTTGGCAGGAGATAAAATATTCAGGAAACGAAGATTTTACCATGAAAAGGAATGTACTTGACTGGGAAACGGGTGGAATTAAACTTGACTCTGCAAAGATAAAGGAATATTTGACTACATTTGCCACTCTCGAAGGAAATGATTTTGTAAACGACTTCACCCCGGGCGAAGAACAGAAGTCGTTTGCCAAAGTTGATGTGAAAACCGTTTCGGGGCGACATTTCGCTATAGAAGCTTATAAAGTAAAAAATGATACACTGATATCCACCACGCTGAACCCCGGTGCATTTTTTAGGAGTGGTGAGGAGAGTTTGTATAAAAAAGTTTTTCCCGGGTTGAAAAACTTGAAATAAACAATTTGTGATCTGAAAGGAGCGGGTTATGGTGACCCTTAAACCCGGTATTTTTGCCGGATTCGACAATATTGTGTGTGGCTTTAGTACGATAATTGATGAGGGAGCTGAAGCACCCTACTTTTTCAATCAGTCGTTATCTGTTGGTGATGATGAGACTAAGGTTTTATCAAACAGAAAACGGTGGCTTGAAAGTCTTGGAATTGACCCGTTAAATTGTGCTACCCAGAAACAAGTGCATGGCGATACTATCAGATTTATCACCGAAGGTGGTATGAAGGGTGAAAGTGATGCGATGATTACCGATAAGCCCGGCATTGCCATTTTGATAAGTTCTGCTGACTGCCCCGCGATATTTGTTTACGATAAAAGACAAAAGCTTGTTGCTGGCATCCATTCCGGCTGGCGTGGCACATCCCAAAAAATTGTTACAAAAACAATTAACACGATGAAAAACGGAATGGGTTGTAAGGCAAAAGATTTATTCTGCTACATTGCTCCTTCGATTTCGCAGATGAATTATGAAGTTGGAGAGGAAGTCGCCGAACTTTTTGATGAGAGATACCTGATCCCCCGAGGTGAAAAATTCCTCCTTAATGTTCCAAGAGCCAACTACGATATGTTGATCCAGGCGGGCATTCCAAAAACCAACATTCAACTTTCAAAATTGTGTTCATATAAATATGGAAATCTGCTCCATAGTTACAGAAGAGCGGGTGCAAAATCGGGTAGAGCTTCAGGAATTATTGCTTTGAAGTCCCTTTGATGAAGATAACACCATTTGTTCTTCTTAGTTATATAGCAATATGTCTGATTTGGGGCTCGACCTGGTTGGTCATCAAGATCGGGATGGAATCGCTGACTCCGTTTGTCTCGGCAGGTGCAAGATTCATGGTTGCTTCGCTGGTTATTTATCTTGTGATGAAGATAAAAAATATTCCCTTGGTAAAAGACAAGATAGCGATGAAAATCTACTGGATTATGGGTTTTTTCTCATTTTTGGTCCCGTTTGGTCTGGTTTATTGGGGTGAACAATACATCAATTCAGGATTGGCTTCTGTTCTTTTTGCTGTTTATCCGTTTTGTGTAGGAATTGTGGCTCATTTCAGCCTGCAGGATGAAAAATTCAGCAGAGTTAAATTGATAGGAATGGTAACGGGATTTCTCGGGATCATAGTTATCTTTTCAGATAGTCTAAGGATAAACTTAAATTTTTATGAAGTTGCCGGCATGGCAGCAGTTCTGGGGAGTGCTCTTATCCAATCATTTGTAGTGGTTCTTATAAAAAAAGAAGGAACACATCTTCACCCTCTTTCGATGAACTTCGTTCCGATGGCTATTGCTTCCGTAGGATTTTTGATAAGTGGTGTGTTATTTGAAGATATCTCGTCGAACAGGTTTGATCTCCCCGGTATAGGCTCGGTATTGTTTCTCGGATTATTTGGATCAATTGTCACATTCACTATCTATTATTGGCTTTTGAAGAAGGTAAGCGTACTCCTCATGTCTCTAATTGCCTTCATCACACCTATCATCGCACTAATACTTGGTGGAGTGGTGTATGGTGAAAAACTCACTATCAATCATCTGACGGGAAGTGGATTAGTGCTCGTTGGGCTTCTTATCTCGCAGTCAGAATTAATCAGAAAAAGAAAAATTACAGCAAAATGATAAACATTATCCGAATTAAAAAAGCTTCTTTTTATGCGTATCATGGTGTGATGAAAGAAGAACAGAGAGTTGGCGGAAAGTTTGAAGCTGACATCGATTTATATATAAATTTCGCAGAAGCAGGTGTTTTTGACGACTTACACAAAACAATAAATTACGAGACAGTTTACAACTACCTTTTAAGTATAGCACAGACTAAAAAAAGTTATTTGATCGAGACAGTTTCATATAAAATATGTGAATTGTTGTTTGAGAAATATGATAATCTTGAAAGATTAATCGTAAGAGTAAGAAAAAATAATCCTCCGATTGGGGGAGTGGTTGACTGTGTTGAAGTGGAAATTGACTCAACAAGAAGCGAGTTTTTTGCCTCTTTGGAAAAGTTGAATGTCGCTTCTCAAAGTTGAAAGTAAAGTTTGATCAAGGTATTCCTCGCACTTGGCAGCAACAGGGGTGACAAGTTTAAATATCTGTCAGATGCACTAAATCTGATAAATCGACTCCCCAAAACATCAATTTCTGCTATTTCACCGGTTTATGAGACACTTCCCTACGGAGTTACGGAACAAGGGGAGTTCTTAAATATGGTGATAGAAGTGCTGACTGATTTTTCACCTCGTACCCTGCTGACTGAATTAAAGCAAATTGAAAAGTTGACAGGCAGGGTGGAGCGAAAAAGGTGGCATGAAAGGGAAATTGATATCGATATTCTCCTTTATGGTGACGCAATCTTAAATGATCCCGATCTCGTCATTCCTCATAAAGAGCTGCTAAAACGGGATTTTTTTATTCTCCCGTTGCTCGATCTTGATCCTGATATTACCTCACCGCATGATGGTATATTTTTGAAGGATCTGGAAATAACAGTTAATAAGCCGTATATTAAAGGCTTGAGTAGAAAATTTTTTGAAATGAAAAATGGTTTGGTTTGCCTGAATGAGCAATGATATCAATTATATAGCAGTAGAAGGCGTGATTGGTGCCGGGAAAACCTCATTAGTTAGAAAATTGCAGCAGAGGCTGGATGCAAGAATGATTCTCGAGAACCATGATGAAAATCCTTTCCTCGCAAAATTTTATAAAAACCGGAAGCGATACGCATTCCAGACCCAAATGTTCTTTCTGATAAGCAGATACAAACAGCTTGAAGACCTTAGAGAAGAGTCGATATTTTCAAACCATATAGTTTCAGACTATATCTTCGAAAAAGACCTCCTTTTTGCATGGTTAAATTTGGACAAAGAGGAATTGCGGCTTTACAACGATATCTTCCCGAAGCTTGCTCAAAACTTGAGAAAACCTGATTTGGTGGTTTACCTGAAAGCTGACATCGAACGCTTACTCGCAAACATCAGAAGAAGGAACAGAAGTTACGAATTAGATATGGATGAAGGCTACATTTCAGACCTTTCCGACCTCTATAGCGAATATTTTTTAAGATATGATAAAACTCCTCTACTGATTGTAAACTCTACAGAGATAGATTTTGTTAATAATGAATCGGACTTTGATGACCTTTACAAACAGATTTTCAGAGAAGACCGTACACGAATTGAATATTTTCATCCCGAACGCAAGGCTTTATTGTGAGAAAGATTTTTTTAGTTTTAACCGGCATACTGATGTTTTATGTTGTGCGCATCTTCTTTAAAAGAATAAAACGCTCCGTTGAACGACAATCATACGGAAGTGGTGGCAGAGAACCCGAAACCGTCCTTACGGGGGGTAAAGGGAGATCATTCAACACTGACCGCGTTATTGAAGAAGCTGACTACACCGAAATAGACGGTGACTCCGGCAAATAGTATATGAACAGACTCGCCGGAGCATTTTACCGGACTTTTTTTTCTCCTCCTCAATACAATTCTGAATTCGAAAAGAACCCGCGAAAAATACTGATTATTAGACAACACAACCAGCTTGGTGATTTGCTTGCGAGCAACTCCCTTTTTCGGGCTATTAAAAGGAAGTTCCCGCTTTCTCAGATTACCCTTGTGGTTTCTCCGGCTAATAAAGATGCCATTACTAAAAACAAGTTTATCGACAGGGTTGTGGTTTTTGACAAAACCAGTCACATCAATCCACTTAAATTTTTTCAGTT
The DNA here is from genome assembly GCA_964431385.1 of uncultured Ignavibacteriaceae bacterium. Classification (GTDB taxonomy): domain Bacteria; phylum Bacteroidota; class Ignavibacteria; order Ignavibacteriales; family Ignavibacteriaceae; genus UTCHB3. The sequence goes on from CAYSJM010000026.1 coordinate 24,703, forward strand.
CTTTTCAGCACTTAGAGAAGGATACGACTGGGTAATTGTGCCCGTTACAGTCTCCATCTCATTCACGAGTAATTTGTTGGCAGGCATCGCTAAAGGAAATTTGAAAATTGGTGCAAACTGGCTCGACGGAAAATACAACGAATCAGCATTTTTCTTTAATAAAAAAGTTAATCTCGACTGGACTCTCCAGCCCGATCTCCACATCTCCGAAAGAATCCTCGATATCGTAAAACCATTGCGGATTGAACCTGCGGGGTACTCACCTGAAGTCAGTTTCGATGGTGAAGATGAGGAAAAAGCTGAAAAATTTCTGACCCGTTTTGAACAACATCGTGACAGATTCATCATCGGGCTTCACACGGGGGCAGGGAAGATACCCAACCGTTGGTACTACAAGAACTTTGTATCGCTAATAAAAGAGTTAAAAACGCACTGGGATGCGTGCATTTATCTTACGGGAAGTAGTGCCGATCTCACAACAATCGAGAAAATTAAGGAAGAATTAAACTTCACAGTTCTCGACTTTATAGATAAAACCATTCCTGAAGTGGCAGCTCTGATAGCAAAATCCGATCTTTTTATTACAAACGACACCGGTATAATGCATGTTGCCGGTTCCACTTCCACCCCTCAAATATCGTTGTTTGGTCCAACCAATCCATTTGTGTGGGCACCAATGGGTAAAAATAAAGTTTTCCTTCAAAGGTCGGATATTATCGATAATATCACTGTAAACGAAGTATTTGAAATAGCCGGCAGGCTACTCTCGCAATCCCCAAAGATAAATAAAAATGCTTAAGAAGAATTTTGCTGTTCTCGATATCGGGTCAAATTCGTTCCACATCATCATTGCGAATTCACCCGATGGCAGGAAATTTGAGATTATTGACAGGGAGAAGGCAGTTCACAGGCTTTCCTCAAAAGATGGATATGGCAGATCATTCATAAAGGATCAGGATATCAAACAGGCGATCAAGTTGATCAGCCTTTTCAAATCAAAAGCCGTGATGAATGGTGCCACCATAAAGGCAGTAGCCACAAGTGCAGTTCGCGAGGCGATAAACCAGGAAGAATTTATCGAACAGGTTTTTGAAGCTACGGGCGTTCATATCGATGTAATTGATGGGCACAAAGAAGCGGAATATATTTACACTGCTGCACGACACTTCCTGCTCTTTAAAAACCAAAAAATATTATGTGTTGATATCGGAGGGGGAAGCACCGAATTTATCACCGGAAACAGTGCCAAACCTGCGTATCTCACCAGTTTAAGAATGGGTGCTGTTCGATTCACAAAAGAGTTTTTCTCCGATCTTGAAATAAAAAGAACGGGTGTCATCGCTGCTTCTCATTACGCAGCCGGTATGGTCGAAGCAATAAAACGGGATGTGATAAATAGTGGATTTGAAATCGCAGTGTTTTCTGCCGGAACCGCTAAATCTGTCCTCTCGATGGCAATTGAAATGGGGCTGGTTTCCCCAAACGAAAAAATATTCAAATACGAAGACCTGATAAAAGTAACCGACCGTGTCCTCTCCGCAAAAGATATGAAAGATCGTTTGCAAATTCCGGGTCTCGAACCCAAGCGAGCCGATGTCGTTGTTGCCGGAGTAATAATCCTCCGTGCCATCTTCGAAAAATTGGAAATTAAACAAGGCTATTATTCAGAATTTGCCCTGAGAGAAGGGGTAATACTTGAGTTAATGCATTAGCTTGAATCTTTCCGCCTGATATCGCATCAAACATTATAAAAAAGGAATAAATATGAGTTATTATTTTGAAAAAGTTGTTTCGACTGACTATAGTGAGACGATTGAAGCAGTAACAGTAGCATTAAAGGTTGAAGGTTTTGGAGTCTTAAGTGATATTGATGTGCAGGATACTCTAAAGAAGAAAATTAATGCTGATGTCAGGAAGTACAGAATTTTGGGTGCTTGCAATCCACCTTTCGCAAACAAAGCAATACATATCGAAGAAAATGTTGGTCTGATGATGCCTTGTAATGTGGTTATTCAGGAGACAGACAGTGGAAAGATCAAAGTGTCGGTTATTAACCCAACTGCAGCAATGCAGGCAATTGGTAACGAAAATCTTTCAGAACTCGCAGTTGAAATTACAGCAAGATTAGAGAGAGTGATAGAAGTTTTGAGGTGATCCAATTTCTCTGTTCCCTTCAAGTTGAACTATTCGAATTTTTCGAGTAGTTGCCCATGAATTTAACTTTCCATGAATGTGATATTAGGGAAATCCTTGTTCTTGGTAAATCCTGCTAAAATATAGAATGACAAAAAAACAGCTAACTGGTTAAAGTAAATTTGTTAATAACGCAACAAATCACAAAATAGTAAAAAACAGTTTTTTTAGGTCGTCAAAGATTTGCAAATTTTAGTTGTAAAAAGGTAAAATTTTGTAAGTGATTTATTTTTACCTAAAGCTGCATAAAATCCCTTAATACAAACTGAGCAATCACATCAAATCAGTTAATTCTCCTCTTAACGATTTGTTAACATTGAATTTTAACGATGTTAAAATTCCCTGCCGTAATTTTAAAGACTTGAAATTTATTTTTTTCAACAATCAAAAAACAATCAGGAGCAAAGTATGAGATCTCTTTACAGATCTTCGCTGGCAACATTGTTTGTAGTTTTCTTTGCACTTCAGGTACATGCCCAGGTAACAACTGCGACAGTATTCGGAAATGCAGTTGATGACAAGAACAGTGCACTCTCCGGAGTGGTTATCCGTGCAAAACATCTTCCTACGGGAACAGTGTATGGCACCACATCCAGAGAAAATGGCAGCTATAATATTTATGGCCTTAAACCGGGCGGACCCTACGAAGTAATCGCCTCGTATGCCGGTAAAAAAACAGTTGAATTGAAAGGATTAAGCCTTGAATTGGGGCAAAACCTTCGTTTAGACTTCTCTATGTTAGAATCAGCACTTGTTACTGAAGAAGTTGTGGTCATCGCAAAAAGTGATCCAATTATGACAGAAACAAAGACAGGTTCTGCACAGACTGTAGCAACAGAAACAATCGAAAATCTTCCTACAATCAGTAGAAGATTCCAGGATTTTTCGAAACTTTCACCACTCTTCTCCGGAGCAGATCTTTCAGCAGCCGGTAAATCAAGCAGATACAACAATATTCAAATTGACGGTACCCAGTACAACGATCTTTTTGGTCTTGGCAGTTCGGGAACACCGGGCGGCTCAGCCGGAGCAAATCCTATAAGCCTCGACGCTATCCAGGAATTCCAGGTTGTAGTTGCACCTTATGATGTGAAACTTTCCGGTTTCACCGGTGGTGGAATAAACGCTATCACAAGATCAGGAACCAACACTTTCTCAGGATCAGTTTTCGGCTACGGCAGAAATCAATCACTCGTTGGTAAAAGCCCTGATGCACTCAAGACCAACTACCCTGACTTTACAGAGTATCAGGTTGGTGGAAGAATCGGCGGCCCGATAATTAAAGACAAACTTTTCTTCTTTGCAAGTGCAGAACTTACAAAATATACCAGACCTTACTCGAATGTTTCCCTTACAGCAGGTTCGGCAGGAATGGCTGCTTATGCAGATTCAATTCAGGCTATCATGCTCGGAAAAGGATACGATCCGGGTTCTTACGGATCAGTTGATCTTAAGAGACCTTCAACAAAGTTCTTTGCCCGTTTAGACTGGAACATGAATGAAAACAACAGATTCACCTTAAGACACAATTTTGTTGACGGATCTGATGACATTCTTGCTGCAAGAAATCTTAACAATGCCCTCTCATGGGGTTCATATACATACAGACTTGCATCTGTCACCAATTCAACTGTTCTTCAGTGGAACTCGACCATTAGCAATAATATGTCGAATGAGTTGATTGTTGGTTACACAAGAATCAGAGACAAAAGAGAACTTCCATTTGCTGAAGCTCCTGAAATCGAAATCCGTCAGGGTGGAAACACATACAGACTCGGACCCGACAGATTTTCACCTGCAAACAAACTTGATCAGGATATCATAGAGTTCACCAACAACTTCACTTGGAATGTTGGCAACCATATCCTCACTTTTGGTACACATAACGAATTCTACACATTCTCCAACCTTTTCATCCGTTCTTTCTACGGATACTATGTGTTCAATTCTTTCAACGATTTCAAAAATTCAACAGTTGGTTCTTATCAGAGAGCTTTTGCCAGAAGTGGTGACTCTTATGACAACAGACCTTCCGCTGATTTCAGTGCAAACCAGTTTGGTCTTTATGCTCAGGACGAATGGCAGGTTAATGGTGCACTCAGACTTACCTTTGGTATCAGAGTTGACATGCCTACATTCCCTAAAACTCCTGCTGCTAACGATTCAGTTTCCAAATACTTCAGCGGATACAGCACAAGTGGCATCCCTGATGGCAAACTCCTCTTCTCACCAAGAGCAGGCTTTAACCTTTCACTTACTGAGGACAGAGCTGCTCAGTTAAGAGGTGGTGTTGGAATCTTCACAGGTAAAGTTCCTTATGTTTGGGTTTCCAATAACTTCGCAAACACAGGTCTTCTTACCGCTGAACTTTCAGGCGCAGCCGGAACAGTATTTTCACTCGATCCAAGAAATCAGCCTAAAGTTGGTGACCCCGGAACTGGTGCACCAAGTCTTATTTCTGAAATCAATATGATTGATCCTAACTTCAAATTCCCACAGTTGTTCAGAGTAAATGCTGCTTACGATCAGAAACTCCCTTGGGATTTCATCGGATCGTTGGAAGTTATTTATTCAAAAACCCTCAACGAAGTTATGTATGAAAAACTGAATGTCAGAAACATCACTTCACCTACATTTATAGCCGCTGAAATGAACAGACCTGTTTATGGCGGTACTGATGCTAAAAACAACAACTTTAGAGATGTTCTTTCACTTAAGAATACTTCAGAAGGTTATCAGTTAAATTTTGCAGTTCAGTTCCAAAGAAGTGTAGCAAGAGGACTTTCAGTTAACTTTGGTTACACACACGGTATCGCAAAAGATATGAACAGCACCACTTCATCACAGGCAGTTTCTCAGATGAGATTCAACCCTGTGAAAGGTGATCCTAACAACCCTGAGTTAACAACTTCATTGTATGAAATTAAACACAGATTCTTCGCATCCGTTTCATACACACATGAATTCTTCTCAAATGCTCCAACTACCGTATCATTATACTACAATGGTCAGAGTGGAGCTCCGTTCTCATTCATCGTAAATGGTGATTTGAACAATGACGGCTTCGATCAGAACGATCTTTTCTACATTCCAACTGCTGCTGAACTCACAAACAGAACCTACCAACTCGGATCTGTTACCGGTGTGGTATTTACACCTTCAGCCGCAATGTACACACAGCTTGAATCATACATTCAGAATAATGAATACCTCCGTAACCACAGAGGTCAGATTTCTGACAGAAATGGTGCTCGCAACCCATGGAGAGATATTTTTGATCTCAGACTTGCTCAGGAAATCCCAAGCATTATGAATCACAGATTCACCATTACCCTCGATATCCTCAATGTTCTCAACCTCGTTAACAGCGATTGGGGATATGATGAATCAATCTTCTCAACATCCAATGTTGTAAGAATGGTTAACAGAAATATCGGCGGAAAACCTGTTTATTCATTCTCTGCTCCAACCACTAATGTGCCTTGGTCAGCAAGTGATGTCAACAGCCGTTGGGCAATGCAACTTGGTGTGAGATATACTTTTTAAGTATTAGGTATTAGGTATCAGGTATTAATTTGATATACTAAAGCTTACTACTGAAAATTTAAAGAGGCTGCCCCTTTTTGGGACAGCCTCTTTTTTATTTTAAAGTGGAAATATCTTTGGCGGGAATGTGTTAATTTAAACAAAGGACAAAAAACAGTTTTGTATAAAAGTAATGGCTTTCTTTACCTGTCACAAACGATTAATCAGGAAAATTAATACCTAATACCTAATACCTAATACCTAATACCCGAATTAATCAGGAATTACTTCAAGTGCGGGATGCACATCTCTTTTGAGGAGACTTTCGATTGCGGAGAGAGTACCTCTTTGTGCACTTGGGCAGCTTCCGCAGGCACCCTGGTATCTGACTTTGAGGGAGTAACCTTCGAGTCCGAGGATTTCGAGACCGCCACCATCATAAGCGAGGGCAGGTACAACTTTTTTATTTAAAACATCGGAAATCTGCTTCAGCAGTTCGCTTGTGTTTTCATCCATACCTTCGGGAGTTGCCTCTTCAGGTATCAACTTTTCATCAAATTTACTTAAAAACATCAGGAAGGGTCTCTGGATTTTACCCCAGTCATATCCCTGTTTTTTCTCTATTGTTATGAATTTATCCATGTAAAAAACGGATGCAACACCTTCGAGTTCAAAGATCCCTTTTGCGAGCAAATCCTGCTCTGCATCCTGCGGGGAACTGTACTGTCTGGAAGTGAAGTGGAGCAGTTTTTGGTTTAGGACAAATTTGATGGCGTGTGGGTTTGGAGTAAGTTCAACATCAACTACATGTAGCATGGTAACACCTCTTCGTACGATATTCGTACTTGTTCTGCCTTTTTCAGGCGTTTAATTCAACGAGACTTAATCTATTTCTGCGTAAAAAATGCGTATTTTGCCATGCAATATAATTAATTTTTGGTGCTCAAAATATGAAAAAAATAATGATCGTTTTCACCGGTGGAACCATCTCTATGAAGGTTGACACGGAAACTGGCGGTGCTGTCCCACATCTTACTGGTGGGGATATAATTGAATTGATTCCGGAACTTGGCTCGCTGGCAGAGATCGATTTTTATGATTTTGGTAAATATCCCGGCCCTCACATGACGCCCGAATTGATGTTCGAGCTTGCACTTACTGTGCAGGGGATGATCGATGATGAAAATTTTGATGGTATCATTATTACTCATGGAACAGACACACTGGAGGAAACTGCGTATTTCCTCGATCTTTATCTTGATTCACACATCCCTGTTGTATTGACGGGTTCTATGAGAAACAGTTCTGATCCCGATTGGGATGGGCCTCAAAATCTGATTGATTCCATCTACACATGTTTGAACAAAAACAGCCGCGATATGGGGGTTCTTGTTTGTTTGAATGGTGAGATAAATGCCGCGAGTGAGGTGACCAAAACGCACACAGAAGATGAAGAAACTTTTGCATCCCTCGATTTTGGCAGTCTTGGATTTGTTGACAGAGGAAGAGTGATTTTTAACCGGACGCCAAGACGGCTCGAAACCATTAAAACAGGAAGAATCAATTCTAATGTTGATTTGTTAAAATGTTATGCGGGAATGGACGCAAAATTCTTCAGATTTTCAGCCGACAGTGGAGTTAACGGACTTGTTGTTGAGGCACTTGGTGTGGGAAATGTTCCTCCGGCAGTATTTGAGGGGATTGAATATCTTCTCGAAAAGGGGATACCTGTTGTTCTTGTCTCCCGCTGCCCTGCAGGTGAGACTGATGATGTTTACAGTTATCCGGGTGCAGGTAAGTGGTTAAGAGAATCGGGAGTTATTTTTGCAGAGTACCTTAACGGTCAGAAGGCAAGGATAAAACTTATCCTCGCCCTCGGCAAGACCACTGACTCCACTGAGCTGGAGCGAATATTTTATTAGTTTAAGAAGCAAACTCGCAATTGATGCTGCTATATAAGCCCTTTTTCGAGATAACCATTCTGTTCGGGAACGACTCTTCAACATCCTGATTATGGGCTACGATAAACACTTGTCTGAACCAGTCTGACAGTTTTGAAAGGGCGAACATCAATTCTGATCTTCTTCCTTCGTCCTGTGAACCAAAAACTTCATCAAGAGCGAGGAAGCCCATGTTACCTGCACCGCTCATGTTGATAATATGCCTGCTGATGGCAATCCTCAGGCAAACCGCCACCAAATCTTTTTCACCCCCCGAGAGAGTTTCGATATAGGCTTCCTTGTCATCGCGTGTCACTTTTATATCGAATGTTTCTTTGTCGATGTGTAGCCCGCTGTATCTCTCCTTCGTAATTTCTACAAAAAGTTCATTCGCTTTTTGAGAGATAATTGGTATTGCCTCGGAGGTAATCCGTGTCTTGAAGTTGTCAATTATTTCTTTGAAAATTTTGTATTTTTCAAAGTGCTCCCGGTTTTTCTCGAATGAGATTTTTCTCGTTTCATTTGTGTTCAGGGTTTCCTGGATGTTTGTCACATCATTTTTTACCCCGGTCAAACTTAATTCCACACGGTGAGACTCTTCCACCAGTTCAAGGTGCTCAGCTTGTTTGCTTTTCAGCAACGATTCAGAAGTAGTTAAAATATCTGCATCAAAACCAAGACCCGCCAATTCTTTATCCTTAAGAAGCTTTTTATCTATAGCCTCATTAAGTTTTTGCTCATACTCTGTGAGTTGTTTTTGCCGGTTGGGAAGAGTTGCTATTGCCCCGACCATTTTTTGGTACTTGTCGTTTTGCTCTTCAGCATTTTTGATTTCAATTCCAAGGTTTTTGAACGCGTCACTATCAAAATCACGGGGACCAACCGCCAACAAATCATGCTCAGCGGAAGAAATATTTCCTTGAGTTGTTGTGAGTTGGGCTTGAAGGGTGCTCAATTGCTCTTTATCATTTTTAAGTTGAACGATGGTTTTGCCCAATTCAACTATCTCATCCTCACATGTTTGAAGTTCTGACCTTCTAATGCCAAGTTCTTCCGTCACTTTTAAATATCTTTTTGTAACATCTTTTATTTTGGCTTCGAGGTCCGCAATATCTGTTTGATATTTTTTAATCAAAACCGGTTTTTGTGTTCCTAGTTCCCGCTCGCACTCCGGGCATTTACCCGACTCATCAAGTCCCAAAACATCCTTCAAGCGTTTATTCAATTCTTTGAGAGACGATTCATATCCGGCTTTTTCTTTCCCCAGATCGAGAGCATGTGAGTTCAGCAGATCAACCGCTGTTGATATGCCCCCTTTTTCAACCTCTTTTAACTTGAGTGTCTCGGGTGCATTTTCGATTAAAGCAATCGAAATATTCAATTGGGAAATTTTTGTTTTAGTCTCAGTGAGTGTGGTTTCAGCAGTCTCTTTAGAGGAGAGAATATTGCTGAAGAGAGTTGCGTTATCTTTTTTGATCTGCATCTCACTTTTCGTAATTCTCAAATTCTCGAGTTGTTCAACAACAGAGGAAAGATTTTTCGCCTCAACTTCGAGGTTTTTCAACCGTTCAATTTCAATTTTAACAGTGGAAATGGACTCTTGAATCTCTTCGATTTTCGTTTTGAGTACGGCCATTTCTGTTTCAACAGTATTGTGCTTTGTTTGCAACAATCTCAATCCTTTCACATCCTTCTGCTTCGAAGTAATCTCTGCTGCTTTACCAGCCACAGATTGCTGCAAGGTAGCGTGTTGTGCTGTGAGTTCACGCAATTCAACCGTTTTAGCTTCCATAGAATCGTTCAACTCGGTGATTTTTTCTTCAGACAGGAGGAGTGTTGCTTCTGCTTCCAGATCATACTTAAGAGTTCTCAATTTTTCGCCTGCCTTTTTGCTAATTGTATCCAGGCGGTCGAAACCGAGCATTTTTCTGATTAAAGGTTGTCTTTCAGTTGAAGTACTGGCGAGAAGCCCGGCGGTTTCCTTCTGTTTTGCAAAGAAAGAGTTTACGAAGCTGTCTTTATCAAGTTTAATAATTTTGAAAAGCTCTTTGCTCACAGTGCCGGCATTCTCACCCAGAGATGACAGATGGGTTTCGCCTTGTGAATCATCAATTTTATACAATCCAACTTTTGAAGTAGCGTTGACCCCTCTAAGCGATCGCTTAATTAAATATCTCTCATTCTTCTCTGAAAATTCGAGCTCCACTTCAACCGGTTCGGTGTTGGCGGCATTATCATTTTTGAGCTGGGCAAGGTTAACCCCTTTTAGCGGACCAAAGAGAGCAAATGTAATGGCATCAAAAACGGTTGACTTACCGGCACCATTTCTGCCTGTCAGACCTGTAAGCCCTTCCGGGAAATTAATCGTTGCGTTTTTGTATTGCTTAAAGTTGTTAAGTATCAGCGTGTTAATTAGCATTGTCAGAATCTCCTAAAAACTCTTCAAATAGTTCGGTTGCTTCTAATTTAAATTTGTTGAAATCGTCGTCGTCCTTAAAACTTTTACGAATATCTCCCAGTAGTCTGTCGAAAAGTGATTCGCTTCCTGTTTCATATTCTACAGGTTCTTCCCCCTTTTTCCGTTTAATGAGTTTTAAGACGAGGCACTTACCCGTCAGTTCGACTACATTATCCAACATAAATTCGAACGATTGATTATCGGTCAAACCGTCAAGAATCACTTTTACCACTGCCTCGGAAAGATCATCCCCATTGATTGCATTGGTAATTTCCTCAATAATCTCTTCTCTGGTTTTTGTTGAACATTCATTAACCATTATGGTGAGGTAACGCCTTGTTTCAAGTTTAACAAAATTGATATTTGTCTTTCCTGAATCTATTGTGACTTCAACAAAACCTTTGTCATGGTCGGCTTCACCGGCATTAATTCTTTCTGTGGAACCTGAATAACAAACGCTCCCATATTTTTTTATGTGGTTAAATCTGTGCCAGTGTCCGAGAGCCACATAATCAAAATCTACCAGAACGCCAAGTTTCTCCGGAGGGAACAACCCGCCGCCGGGCTCTTCTTCCTTGTAAACTGAGAGTGGCATCGAGAGGTGCATCATCAGAATATTTGGTTTTGAGCGGTCGGTAACTGAAATTTTTTCGATTTCTTCAAGGTGTTTATCCGAAAAATTGATATGGGGTAGGGCATGTAAAACAAATTCTCCACAATCAAGTACAGAATATTTCTGATCAAAAAAGATTTTACCCTCAGCTAAAAGGTCAAATAAAGGATGAATCGCCTGAGTGTCATCAGACTTTGGGAGATCATGGTTGCCTGCAATCATATAAAAAGGGATTCCCGCATCACCTAATCTTTTAAGCTGGGTCGCAGCCTCTACTAAAGCCTTGTTGTAGGGTGAAGGTCTGTGGAAAAAATCACCCGTATGTAGCACAAAATCAGGCTTGACAGCAATAGCATGGTCAATCACGGCAGCAACTGTTTTATAAGCATCGTTTTCTCTCGCTTTCTGAACGGAAAGTTCGTCAGAAGTGTAGTCAATAAAACCTAAATGTGAATCTGAAAAATGGATGAACTTTAATGACATTGAGTTTGCCTTTATTTGTGATTATCACCTATACCAAAGAAGAGTAAGAATATTACACTTTTTCCGGAAGTAAATTAAGAAATTTTTAGATCACAGCCGTTCTATTATTTTTTTTGTATTTTTAATGTTAATTTTTTAATAAAAAATCAACCGTCAAGATGTTTAATTTATCTGGAAGTGTTATTTAACTTCTTTGATCTAACGACTTTAATAAATCACAGGTACAGACCCATGTTTTATTTACGCCTAAAAAAAATTTCCTGGTTATTTCTTGCTCTGATTCTGATATTAAATTCAGATATGCAGGCACAAAGCGAAAAAAGTAAACCACAAGTTAATCCACCAATATACATCGCATTCCTTTGGCACATGCACCAGCCTATTTACTGGCCGTATGAGAGTGTTGTGCAAACCGATGCCAACGGACGCTTTCCGTTCTCGGTAACTGACATTCACAATCAGAGAATTGGACCCTACACTTCCTGGCCTAAAAATGCAGTACAAAAGGGAATTGCGGCTAACATGCCTCATTTTGGAGCTCAAGTTAGCTTTTCAGGTTCTTTAATTGAAAATCTAAACGCCCTTGAAGCCAACGGAAACGGTAATTTTTCGAACTGGAAGACGAGTTGGAACTTTATTAAAAACCAGACAACTTCGTTGGGGAACCCGCGGATGGATATGGTCGGGTTTGGCTATTTTCACCCGTTGATGGGTCTTATTGACTATAAGGATATCAGAAAACAACTGCAATGGCACAAACAGATATTTTCACAAAACTTTCCCGGCGGTTACTCAAAGGGTATTTTTCCACCGGAGAATGCATTTGTAAACAGAATGATTCCCGCTCTGGCAGATGAAGGATTGAACTGGGTTCTGGTTGACAATGTCCACTTCGACCGTACAGCACAAGGTTACCCTTTTAACACGGGTGGAAACATTTATGAGCCGAACAAAGCCGATGTTCTTAATACGAACCCAAATGACTGGCTCGCTCTTCAAAATATCTGGGCACCTACAAAAGTATCCGCAGCCTGGGGGCACAGACCTCATTTTGTAGAATATGTTGATCCTGCAACAGGACAAAAATCGCGAATTATTGCAGTTCCTGCCTCCCGTTATCTCGGAAACGAAGATGGAAGAGGCGGATTTGGTGCACTCAATTATGAATCGGTCATGAGCCAGTTTGAACAATACAACACAGACCCGACAAAACCAATTTTAATCGTTCTTCACCACGATGGTGATAATTATGGTGGTGGAACTGATTCTTATTACGGATCAAACTTCCAAAATTTTGTTAACTGGCTTCAGGCGAATCCTTCCAGATTTGTTTGTACCACAATAGAAGATTATCTTGAGATGTTTCCTCCCGATCAGAATGCCCCAATTCATGTTGAATCGGGAAGCTGGTCAGGAGCAGACAATGGCGATCCCGAATTCAAAAAATGGCTTGGAGACCCGGGAACCGATGGCTACAGCCCTGACATTAACAGTTGGGGAGTGCTTACTGCGGCACAAAATTATGTCGCCATGGCTGACAATGTGAATTCATCGGCTACCAATACGCTAAATGCGTGGAAGTATCTGCTCGTCAGTGAAGCTTCCGATTATTGGTACTGGGATGGCTCACTCGGTGGAATTTGGGATTCCAATCCTACCCGCGGGGCAAATCAGGCAGTAAACTTTGCCAATTCAGTAATTTCAGGTGCTCCTGACAACACACCTCCGACTGTTTTTATTCCACAGAGAGAACCCTATAATCCGGGTGCAACAGAGTGGAACCAGCAACAACCGTCTGATTTTAAGGTCTGGACTTATGCTTACGATGTAAGAGGTTTAAAATCAGTTAAACTCTACTATCGTGAAGATCTCGACGGGGTTAATTCTCTCTCTTCAACCGATAACGAAACCTACGCCGGTGGTGCCGAAGTTGGTCAATGGTCTATCATGGATATGCCGGGGACAACAAAAATATCACTGACAAATCCTCAACCGGTTGTAAAAGCGAAAGAATATTCCGCTACCATTGCAGGAAAATCAAATAAACTCATCGACTACTATGTAGAAGCCATTGACAGCAACAATAATGTTGCCCGCACGGCAATTCAACATGTCTGGGTTGGTGCCTACACTCCAGGTGGAGGTGGGGGAACAGGTGTAAGTACCATTACATGGCTGCCTTCAGCTCCAACAAAAAATGATACAATCACAGTGACCATAACAAAAGCAGTTCAGGGTGCCAAATTACATTGGGGTGTTAATCCTCAAGGCTCAAACTGGACAACCCCAAATCAGGCTTACTGGCCCGCCGGTACCACATTGTTTGGAGGCTCAGGACCGGCTGTTGAAACGGTTATGTCAGGTCCCTCAACCGACAGTTTGTTGACAATAAAAATTGGACCATTTAACAATTCCGCTCAGACAGTTGATGGAGTTGCGTTTGTAATACACTACAACGACAACACCTGGAACAACAATAATGGTCAGGATTTCAAAATCAACTTCGGTGGTGGAAGTGGTGGCAGCAATTTTGTAATGGATGGCACACTCGACCAGCAGGCTGTCAGCGTCGGTTCAAACAATGGAGCAAATCTCTACCTCGGCTGGAATAACGGCAATTTATATGTCGCCACTCAGGCAGCTCCGACTCAAGGCAAGGATGTTTTTATATTAATTACCGACTCCCTAAGAAATCCTGTCCCTGCAATGTGGGCAAAAGGTGGAACTGTACCGGGATGGTCACTATTTCTTGCTAACGAAAGCACAAACAATTACACAGCGTGGTTCGATGCTTCATCAAATCCGGGTAAAGCTACCGGACAGACTCTCGAGGGTCTCGTAAATGTGCAAGCGGAGTTTGGTTATACCCCCTCAAAGCTTTACATAGCAGTTCTTCAGTATGGCACTCAAGATGCGGGTACACTTCAAAATCAGGTGCCCTCAGGAAACGGAAACGGCAACCTTGAAACAGGAGAACTATATCAATTTGACTATACACTAACAACGGTTAAAGAGATAAATCTCAGTTCACTCGCTCCTGAAAACTATCTTTTAGGTCAGAATTATCCCAATCCTTTTAATCCATCCACAAAGCTCCAATATTCTGTTAAGGAGGCGGGAAAAGTTAATATCGCGGTTTACGATGTTCTGGGAAGATTAGTCACCACCCTCGTTGATGAAGTTAAATCCCCCGGCACCTACGAAGTAAAATTCGATGCCGGTAAACTCACAAGTGGTGTGTATTTTTATACCATGACCGTGAATGACTTCAGAGAAAGCCGTAAAATGATTTTAAATAAGTGATTATTAAAGTTTAGAGGACGCAGATACACGCAGATTAAACGGATTTCCGCAGATGTGGGTTTTAATAGTAGCACGGAGTCCACAGATTTCATCCTGATTCTCCCCTCTCCTTTAGCGGAGTTTGGCAGATGAAGAGATTAATAGTAACACAGATTTCATCCTGATTCTCCCCTCTCCTTTAGCGGAGTTTGGCAGATGAAGA
>CAYSJM010000026.1:39519-40622 GCA_964431385.1 uncultured Ignavibacteriaceae bacterium
GATTAATAGTAACACAGATTTCATCCTGATTCTCCCCTCTCCTTTTAGGAGAGGGGTTGGGGGTGAGGTACGATACACGCACCAAAAATAAATGGTCATTCATCTTTGCTGATAAAGTTCTGCATGTTAGATTTAAAAGTTGAATTGTAATAATTTTGCGACACAGATTTCAAATATTTGAATTGGATAAAAAATGGATTTTAATCAAATAAAACTTGCCGTTTTAGGGGTTGGGAACTGGGGAAAAAATCACTTAAAAACCGCAGCATCATTACTTCCCCATGAGAATATAACAGTTTACGATCCGGGGTTAAAGACCCGTGCAACAGTATCGGCAATCTCTGACAAAATCAGAGTTGTGGATACACTCGAAGAGATACTTAATGATGAAACTATAACTACTGCTATAGTAGCCACACCTGCACAAACCCACTATTTTGTTGCAAAAAGCCTGCTCGAAGCAAAAAAACATGTTCTTGTAGAAAAACCAATCACACTTTATTCAAAAGAAGCTGAAAATCTTGTACATATTGCCGAGAAAAATAATCTCAGGCTGATGGTTGGTCATGTTTTATTGTATCATGAAGCCGTTAAGCACATCAAAAATGCTGTAGGAAAAGAGCTTGGTGAATTACAGTATATCTATAGCAACAGGTTGAATCTTGGTAAAATCCGTTCTGAAGAGAATGCACTTTGGAGTTTTGCACCACATGATATCGCAATCATTCAGTTTATTATTGGTGCAAATCCGATTAAAGTTCATGCAAAAGGTTCTGCAGTTATTCAACCAAATATAGAAGATTCCACAGTTACATTTCTGAAGTATCCCGAGAACATTTCCGCCCACATCTTCGTGAGCTGGCTCCACCCGTTTAAGGAACAGAGACTTGTCGTTATCGGGAGTGAAGGGATGTTTGTTTTTGAAGACAGTCTCCCTGACAATAAACTTAAGTTCTATAAAAAAGGATTCAAAAAGGTTAATGGCCAACTTGAAGCCTTCGATCAGTCGTTTGAAGTGGTGCAATATGAAAACAAACCACCCCTTGCGGAAGAACAAAAACATTTTTATGAGTGTGTGTTAACAGGAAAAACTCCATTTTCAG
>CAYSJM010000027.1:0-12731 GCA_964431385.1 uncultured Ignavibacteriaceae bacterium
CCGATTAAAGTATCAGTTGTAGATGAAAACATTAAATTGTCGAGAGAGGAGTAAACTATAAGTGCGGCTCTACCGGGGAACATATAAAAATCGGGTTCACCTCCCTTGTACTGAGTGGGACCAACCATAAGTTCGTTCAACTGAGAAAAGAGGGGGAGTGAAATGAGTGCAAAAAAAGTGAACAGGAAAAATATTTTCATCGTAATTCTCAGATAGTGAATCTAAAGATACAAAACAACAGTGGAAAAAACAGTGTTTTATTCGATGCAGAAAATTGAACTGACTATCTAATTTGGTGTTGGTTCCGGATTTCTTTTCAACAATTCCGGAAGTGACAGGAAATTTGTTGAGCCTCACATCAGTTTGTGAAGTTGAAACTTTTTAGCGGTGTAAGAGTATATTGTTTTACAAATGTCAATCGATTAACGAAGAGAACAATATGCTCAAACTTTACAAGATCATCTGCTTCCTGCTCTTAACGCTTCCCGTTTATTCGCAATATTACGGGAAAATTGATGCTCCCTTTGCCACCTGGGTGATGGGGGGAGCGGATTTTTATTCCGTTAATTCCACCGGTCTGGATAATTTTGCTTACCGTTACAATTCCGGAAGAACATCCATACACTCTACACTTATGAAAACTCCAGACTATCTTACAGGTTACTTTATAGGTGGAGGATTTGGTGTTGACGGGGTAGTGGTTGAATTTTCATACGCCCGACATACAGGAAAGATGAGTTCCGAAATTGATCCGCTCTTTGCCGACAATGCAAGTTATGGAAGGTCGATTGATCTTGTAGGAAACACTTTTAACATTTCGAGTGGATATCTCTTCTCGGTATTTGATGGAGATTTTGCAGTGATTGTTCCCACTTTTGAAGCAAATATCACCACCCTTTCATTCACGACAAAAACCACCAATTCACCAAACGAAGTAAAAGGTGATATCGGTACTTCAACAAATTTTTCAATCGGCATGAGTTTCCTCGTTAATCTCTCCGGTTCTTTTTATCTCTATGTAAAACCATCATATAATATAGACGCCTTTGGACTTGATTTCCGTCCCCTCTATGAAGGGACCTCAACCTATTATCGCCACCTCCGGGAAACCACCGGCTCTTTTGGTGGCTTTGAAATAAAAGCAGGAATTGCAATAGTGGCGGGGTGTTTTTAGTTACTGCATTAAAAAAAAAGCCCCTCCATTTCTGAAGAGGCTTAAATATTACTGCATTATTGCATTATCTGCATTACTGCATTAAAGAAGTGTTTCCTCTGCTTCGGCAGTATCAGTTGCGTTATCATCGTCATCGGGAACGACTTTTGCGATATCGGTAATCGAATCGTTATCCTTCAGGTTTATTATTCTTACGCCCTGGGTATTTCTTCCCATTGTGCGGATATCTTTGGCTGCCATTTTAATGACCATGCCGCCTGAAGTGATGCAGATAAGTTCATCGTTGTCGTTAAGCTCCATAATCGACATCAATTTACCTGTTTTCTCAGTGGTTTTTACTGTGATGATACCTTTGCCACCACGGTTTGTAACGCGATAATCGTTCACATCGGAGCGTTTGCCGTATCCTTTGTCGGTAACCACCATAACGGTACTTGTCCGTTTGATAACGAGTGAACCTATTACAAAGTCACCTTTCTCGAGTCTGATACCGATAACACCTGTAGCGGCTCTACCCATGTCTCGAACGGCACTTTCGTCGAAACGAATTGCTATACCGTCGTGAGTTCCTATGATAATGTTATCACCGGCTTCACAAAGTTTTGCACTTATGAGTGAGTCACCATCGTTAAGATTGAGAGCGATAATGCCACCGCGCCTTACATTTCCGTAGGCAGAAAGAACAGTTTTCTTAATTATGCCATTTTTGGTAGCCATAATCAGATACTGATCATCCTTAAATTCTTTAACGGTAACAAAAGCTGTGATTTGTTCGTCCGGAGTTTTCTCAATCAGATTGAGGATCGATCTTCCGAGAGCTGATCTACCAACATCGGGCACTTCGTGTACTTTTAGCCAGTAGCACCTGCCTTTGTCGGTGAAGAACATAATGTAGTGGTGAGTTGACGCCACAAACATGGTTTCAACAAAGTCACCTTCTTTTGTTCCGGCTCCTGTTACACCTCTACCGCCTCGTTTTTGTTTTCTGTAACCGCTCGCAGGGAATCGCTTAATGAAACCTCTGTGAGAAATGGTAACCACCACATCTTCTTCGGCAATCATATCTTCGAGTGAGAAGTTTTCGTAGTCGTAAATGATTTCGGTTCTTCTTTCATCGCCAAATTTGTCGCGAAGAGTGATGAGTTCCTCTTTAATGATGAGGTTTCTTTTCTCTTCACTTTCGAGGATGCCTCTGAGTTTTTCGATAAGTTTAATGAGCTCCTTATATTCCTGCTCAATTTTCTTTCTTTCGAGACCGGTGAGTCGTTGCAATCTCATATCGAGAATCGCTTTTGCCTGAATCTCAGAAAGTTTGAAGCGTTCCATCAGGTTTTTCTTTGCAGTATCGGTATCTTTCGAGGCCTTGATAACTGCAATAACCTCATCGATATTATCGAGGGCGATGATGTAGCCTTCAAGAATGTGGGCTCTTCGCTCTGCGGCATCGAGTTCAAAACGGGTTCTGCGAATCAGCACATCCATTCTGTGAAGCAGGAAGTGGTGCATCATTTCTTTCAGGTTAAGAACCTTGGGAGCTCCGTTAACAAGAGCGAGCATAATTACGCCGAAGGTTACCTGCATCTGGGTGTGTTTGTAGAGCTGGTTAAGCACTACAGCCGGCTGGGCATCTTTTTTCAGTTCGATAACCACACGCATACCGTCTCTGTCAGATTCATCTCTGAGGTTGGAGATATGCTGCAATCTTCCTTCTTTTACCTGTTGAGCGATTCTTTCGATAAGACTTGCTTTGTTTACCTGGTAAGGAAGTTCGGTAACTATAATGTGAATTCTGCCGTTTTTTTGTGTTTCGGTATTCACTTTTGCACGAACGATAAGTTTTCCTCTACCTGTGTGGTAGGCACTTTTCACTTCCGAATAGCCGTAGATAATACCGCCTGTCGGGAAATCGGGGGCAGTAACATACTGCATAAGCCCATCGATATCGATTGCAGGGTTATCGATCATGGCTACAAGTCCATTAATCGTTTCGGTCAAGTTGTGAGGCGGAATATTTGTTGCCATACCAACTGCAATACCACTCGATCCGTTGATTAAGAGGTTGGGGAGGTATGAGGGAAGTACAGATGGCTCCTGAAGTGAATCATCGAAATTTGGTACGAAGTTGACCGTGTTTTTGTCGAGATCGCGGAGCATTTCATCAGAAATTTTAGCAAGTCTGGCTTCGGTGTATCTCATTGCCGCAGCGGAGTCACCATCCACAGATCCAAAGTTACCCTGACCCATAACGAGTGGATATCGGAGTGAGAACTCCTGGACCATACGCACCATGGCATCGTAAACTGATGAATCTCCGTGAGGGTGATACTTACCGAGTACCTCGCCTACAATTCTTGCAGATTTTTTAAAGGGTCTGTTATAGTAGTACCCTAAATCGTGCATTCCAAACAGAACTCTTCTGTGTACCGGTTTCAGACCATCGCGGACATCGGGTAGTGCTCTTGAGACAATTACCGACATCGAATAGTCGATGTAAGAAGATTTTAATTCTTCTTCAAGAGAAACGGGAATGATTTTATCAAACATATTTGACATATTGATTTAAACTCTTCTTTATATATCTAAATTTCTTACATATTTGGCATTTTTCTCGATGAACAGTCTTCTGGGCTCAACACTGTCGCCCATAAGCACTTCAAACAATCTGTTTGCATCAGCAGCAGAGTCGAGGTTCACCTGAAGAATGGTTCTGGTTTCAGGATTCATGGTTGTTTCCCACAATTGGATCGGGTTCATTTCGCCCAAACCTTTATAACGGGATATTACAACCCCTTTAATGTTTCCTTCGTCGTCATATTCTTCTGTACCATCCGCTTCGGGAGCAGTTGCTTTTCTTTGAGTGGCTCTCATTCTTTTCAGAATTTCATCGCGTTCTTTATCATCAAAAGCGTAGAACTCTTCCTTCCCTTTCTTAATTTTGTAGAGAGGGGGTTGGGCAATGTAAACTTTGCCGGTAATAATCAACTCCTTCATGTAACGATAGAGGAAAGTGAGGAGGAGAGTCCTGATATGGCTACCGTCAACATCCGCATCAGTCATAAGAATGAGTTTGCCGTATCGAAGTTTAGCGATATCAAATTCTGTATCGATGCCACATCCCATAGCAGCAATAATCGCTTGAATTTCATTATTTTCAAGGATTTTGTGGAGCTTTGCTTTTTCAACATTCAGAATTTTTCCTTTTAGCGGAAGTATAGCCTGGAATCTTCTGTCGCGCCCCTGTTTTGCAGAGCCACCCGCAGAGTCACCCTCTACAATGTAAACTTCACAATGTTCGGGATCTGTGATGGAGCAATCAGCCAATTTACCGGGAAGGTCAAAACTGTCGAGGGCATTTTTTCTTCTTGCGAGATCACGAGCTTTTCTTGCTGCTTCTCTGGCTTCTGCGGCTCTTAAGCTTTTTTCAATAATTTTTTTACCAACCCCGGGATTCTCTTCGAGGAATTCGGAAAGTTTTTCATTTACCAGAGTTTCAACCGCTGATTTAGTTTCACTGTTTCCGAGTTTCGTTTTGGTTTGACCCTCAAACTGTGGTTCCATCACTTTTACGGAGATGATGGCAGTTAAACCTTCACGGAAATCGTCACCTGAAAGGTTGATTTTTGAGTTCTTCAGCAGGTTGTTTTTCGCCGCGTATGCATTGAGCGTTCTGGTGAGGGCTGCTTTAAAACCGACAAGGTGAGTACCTCCCTCGTGTGTATTAATATTATTTACATACGAGAAGATGTTTTCAGAGAACTCCTCATTATAGTGGAACGCCACTTCAACTGGTGTGTTTTCTCTTTCACCCTCTATGTAAACAGTTTTGTGCAGAGGTTTTCTACCTTCATCCATATACGCTACAAATTCCACGAGCCCACCTTTAAAGTGGAAAACATCTTCTTCTTCGAGTCCTTCGCGGGTATCTTTTATTGCGATACTTACATTTTTGTTGAGGTATGCAAGCTCACGCATACGGGATGCGACGGTGTCATATTTAAAAACGATGGTTTTAAAGATTTCATCATCCGCCATGAAAGTGATTTTGGTGCCTGTTTCATCATCCTTAAGTTTTCCGATCACTTTCAGAGGTGTAGTCATTTCACCTCTTTTAAATTCCATGAAGTAGATTTTTTTGTCTCTCTTCACTTCAACCCTCAACCATCTCGAGAGAGCGTTCACAACAGAAACACCCACACCGTGAAGACCACCGGAAACCTTGTAGGAGTTTTTATCAAATTTTCCACCTGCGTGAAGAACGGTCATTACCACTTCGAGTGCCGATTTTTGTTCTTCCTCGTGAATATCGACAGGGATACCACGCCCGTTATCTTCAACGGTCACGCTGTTATCTTGATTAATAGTCACACTAATTGTATCACAGTGCCCTGCAAGAGCTTCATCGATACTATTGTCAACAACCTCATTAATGAGGTGATGCAGACCTCTTGCACCGACATCGCCGATATACATTGCGGGTCTTTTTCTTACAGCTTCGAGTCCTTTTAGAACATTGATACTCGATGCACTGTAATCGCTCCCGTTTCCGTTAGGAATACCGTTTTTTTCACTCATCTGATCAGTTTCATCCGTTTTTATCTTGAAAATTTTATTTGCTTTATTTTTTCGCTTTTAAAGTAAGTGTTCATCTTATTTATAAGCAATTCTTCGTTAAACTTAAGTTCGTTTTTCAACGACGGGTTATCCACTTTTATTTTTAATATTCCGCTATCATACTTATCGGGAAGAACATGCCCGGCGAGTTCAGGGAAAATGAGAAAGAAGTGTTCGTAAACTTCTTCTCTTTCGAGCACCTCCCTTACTTTATGAAAAGCAGGGTCATTCGCCAATATCTCACCAACCGAGGTGACTATTTTTTTTGCCATGTGTTAATTCGTCAGACTAATTGGTTGACCGAAAATTTCGATTGGCTCTCGCACCGGCTTTTTAAGGATTGACAAATATTGTTGTGTCATCCTGATCCTTTTTCAAAAATTCATGATTTGAGAAATCAGTTAACGAAATAAATGCCTGCCCCACTTCCTTTAGATATTCGCTGATGGCAAGAGACCTTGCCTTGTCGAGCTCCCCAAAAACATCATCCAGGAGAAAAAAAGGGGTGTTTTTGAGAACCTTTTTAAGAAAAAAGAACTGTGCAAACTTTAACGCCACCTGAAAAGTCTTGTGTTGCCCCTGTGAACCGTAAGTTCTGACGGAATTTCCGTTTATGCTGAAAATAAAATCATCTTTATGAGGTCCAACAAGATTTGTCCCTCGCCTCAATTCGTTATCTCTGTTAGCCAAAATCGCTTCGTGAAACACCCTCTCAAGATCATTATCATCCACAGCAAACGAATCGTATTCGATTGCCGGAATCTCTTGGTTATTCATAATGTGAGAGTATGATTCGGAGAGGTAGTCCTTGAATTCGTTGATGAACTTTCGTCTCATCACGATGAGTTGGATGCCTGAATTAACTAATTTTTCATCCCAGGCTCCCAATTGATCAAAGAGGGTTTTCGACCTGAACTCTTTCAACTTATTTAAGAGAGATGACCTTTGTTTTAATGTTCTGTTGTAATCAAGCAGTGTATCGAGATACACTTCGCTCGATTGAGAAATAACTGAATCTACAAATTTCCGCCTGTCCGCAGGATATCCGTGAGTCAATTCTAAATCAGCGGGGGTTAACACCACAACGGGGAATTTTCCGATTACTTCGGCTGCCCGGTTTAGTTGTTTCCCGTCTTTAAAATATATCCTCTTGTTCTCTTCCCTGCCATATCTTATCCTCACTTTATGTGAAGTGAAACTGTCTATTGCGGAGGTAACTTCATACGAGTCGGAATCAAAGTTAACTATCTCCGAGTCGGGGCTCGACCTAAAACTTTTTGTCGTACAAATGAGGTAAATTGCCTCAAGTATTGTAGTCTTCCCTCTTCCGTTACCCCCAATCAGATAATTGAGCCCCGGCGAAAAATCAAAATGCGAATCTTTATGTAACCGGAAATTTTTTAATTCCAGCGACTTTAATATCATATTGTGTTTAGGCGCGTGGGCATGAGGAGCATCAAGAGATCCTCACTTTCATCCTGTTTTAGCGGCTTGAAAATTGCAGCTTTGGATGGGGAAACCAACTCGACCACGAGATCGTCACAGTTTAGATTGTTTAGGATTTCGAGTAGTGACTCGGTCTTAAATCCAATTGTAAACGACTCGCCGATATAATTTGCCGGAATGGATTCATCGGCTCTTGATCCACTCTCTTGATCCTCGGTATTCATCTGAATACTCTCTTTTTCAAGAGTGACTTTCACCAACTGAAAATTTTTGTTGCTAAGAAGAACCATTCTTCTCGTTGCTGAGATAAAAGGTGCCTTGCTAATCGAAAGTTTATTCGGACTGTCAACAGGGATAACCGCACTATACTCTGGGAATCTGTGTTCGATCAGCCTTGAAACAAGTTTAGTGCTTCCCGATTCGAAGTACATTCCACCGGTGGTATATTTTAAAGAAACGAGACCGTCTTCAAGAAGTTTGGTA
The DNA here is from genome assembly GCA_964431385.1 of uncultured Ignavibacteriaceae bacterium. Lineage (GTDB taxonomy): Bacteria > Bacteroidota > Ignavibacteria > Ignavibacteriales > Ignavibacteriaceae > UTCHB3. Next base: position 7,715 of record CAYSJM010000027.1, read on the forward strand.
AGAATATTAACCGTTTTACCGGGAATAACAATTGAGACAGGTTCATCGTGTTTAAGAAAAAGAGCTGAAAACCTTACAAGTTTATGAGCATCAGTTGCTACAAAATGAGTTCCATCCTCTTTCATATCGATAAGCACTCCGGTCATCGAAACTCTTGCCGAGTCTTTGCTTACTGCAAAAGAAGCAGCCTGAAGAGCCTTCTTCAAAAGTTTGGCATCAATCTCGAGGGTGTTTTCAGTTTCGATACTTTTAAAACCGGGGAAGTTATCGGGGGATGCATAGTTGAAATTATAGTGACCGAGATCAGTCTGCATCACTATTTTTTGCTCTTCGATTACCACTCTGATAAGCGTATCACCGAGAGACTTTACAAAATCGCTAAGTAGTTTACCCTTTACGATGAATCTTGCAGATCCATCGCAAGTAACCAGATCTTTAACGCTGATCGCAACTTCATGATCGTTCGCGGTGAGGGTAAGTTCGCCATCCCCAAACTCAACAAGGATGTTCTCGAGAATTGGCATTGGAGTACGCAGTGGCACAGCCGGGAGGACTTTAGTTATCAGCTTGTCGAAAGCTATACTGTTAATGGTAAATTGCATTATGATATCCTGTTTTTCCGAACTTCAAAAATACAAAATTTTGGGGAATTAAGTGTAGTAGTCACTAATAATAAACATGCAATTTTTTCAACTTGCAAGGGGTTCTAAGAAGAAAATCAACAGTAGTTAGTGGTTTTTTGTGGATTGGTCTGTTAAAGGGTTGTTTTAGTGCAAATTCTTACACTCAATCTTATCGCTGAGGGGATATTTTTGGGGGATATGTTATTTCGACGGCACCCTTCAAATTTTAGGCAATCGAAAAACCCATATTTTCCAAAAACGGCAAAAAGGAAAATATAAGTTTCCATATTTTCCAAAAACGGCAAAATGGAAAATATAAATGTGTCCGGATGATTATTTTTTCAGAATGTCAAGGTACTCCTTGAACAGAAAAATCCTGTTTCGCTTAAAGCCGGTAATTTCTTTGAGAATCCCCATTTCTTCAAAAGATCTAAGCATTTCATTAACTGTTTTTTGAGAGATTGAAAGGAGTTGCTCGACTTCATTCGTGTTTATGATTGGCTTTCTAAAAAGTTGATCGAGCAAGAGTTGAGCTTTTTGAGCTTTTTTACCCAATCGAATTATTTTTTCTTTTGCTAAGCGATTTTTGAGTTCAACAATTCCGCTCAACGAGTAAACAGCTTCCTTCGCTGTTGTCTCCACGGCGTTTAGAAAGAATATAATCCATCCTTCTATATCCCCCTTTTCCCTCACAAAAGTTAATTTATCATAGTATAAACTTTTGTTCTTTTCAAAAAAATCTGATGTATAAAGGAGGGGCTTATCCAACAAACCTGCGGAAATCAGATAGAGGGTGATCAGAAGTCTTCCAACTCTTCCATTTCCGTCAAGAAAGGGATGAATGGTTTCAAATTGATAATGAGCTATGGCGATTCTAATTATTTTAGGTACGGAAAGATCATCGTTATGAAGGAATTTTTCCATGTCAGACATAAGCCCGTGAACAAGGTCTGCAACCGGTGGAATAAAAACGGCATCTTTGATGGATGCCCCACCTATCCAGTTCTGTGAAGTCCTGAACTCACCCGGATTTTTTGTTCTTCCTCTGACATGAGAAAGCAATACCCGATGAGCTTCTTTCAACAAGCGACTCGAAAGGGGAATTCGATTTAACTCATCCAATGAAAAATTCATTGCCTCCAGATATTTTTTTGTTTCTATCCAATCATTTCTATACTCCGGGTTGATATCCAACTCATCGAAAAACGCTTCTTCAATGTTGGTTCTCGTACCCTCAATTCGACTCGAAGTAACAGCCTCTTTGGTTACATAAGATTGGATAAACAGGTCTATGTCAGGAACAAATTTCGCATACGAGTTTAATTCACCCAATCTCAAGGAAACTTGTTCGAGTAGTTCGAGAATTCTGTTGTTGCTGAAGTTCCAGGAACGGTTAATTTCCGTTGGAACGAAGTATTTGTATTGGTAACCTTGTCTCCAGGTTCCGGGATGAAAATTGTCCATGGTTACACTTTTTATGTGAGTTTGATATTCATATTTTCCAAAAACGCCAAAATGGAAAATATAAATTACCATATTTTCCAAAAACGCCAAAATGGAAAATATAAATATTTATATTTTACTTTTGTGGCAAAAAGGAAAATAAGGGATTGAGGATTTTATTCATTTGGGAATTTAGTGACAGGAGGATCAGGTAAAAAGTTTGGAGCTGCTACCCACATGTCGCCCGTGGGCTTATTTTCAGGTATATGGCATTATTTTGGTGAAGCGGAGTTTGGTCGGCAGGACAATCGAGACGATTGTCGCTCCTTTTCTGAAACCAGAGATTTCAATCTGCTCACAGTTCATAGATCATATCTAAATTAATCCCTTTCGCACCTTCTCTTTATTTGTTAAATTTGCAGATTGTACAAAAAAATAAGTAGCGATGAAAAAAGTATTATTTCCGGCACTTTTGGCTGTGATTTTCTTAACAGGTTGTTCCCTTGATGTTGATCGCAGTGCCATGTCCCCAGAAGAGAGATTCAAGTATGCACTTTCTTTATACGAAGATGAATCGTACCTGGAAGCAATAACGGAATTTGAAGGTATTCTCATTCAGTATCCGGGAAGCACAGTAGCGGCAGACGCACAATATTTTCTGGCGATGTCCCGCTTCAAAAGAGATGAATACCTGATGGGTGCCTATGAGTTCAGCAAACTGATAAATACCATGCGTGCGAGCAAATATATAAAAGATGCTCAGTTTATGTTGGCAGACTGCTATTATGAATTGTCGCCGAATTACGCTCTGGACCAAAAATATTCAGAAAAGGCGATTGAAGAGTTTCAGGCTTTTATCAATTTTTTCCCTACCGACCCCAAAGTTGAGGAAGCAGAAAGAAAAATAGCCGAAATGAACGATAAACTCGCTCAAAAAGTGTTTTCAAACGCATCTACCTACGAAAAAATGGGAATGTATGGTGCCGCAATAGAGTATTATGGATTCCTGATCGAGAAATATCACGACTCAAAATATTGTGGTGAAGCTGCTTATAACAAGATTACACTTCTTGTTGACAGAAAAAGATATAAAGAAGCTCTTAAAGAATCTGAACTTTTCCTCGAACGCTACAAAAATGATCCAAATACAGGTAAAGTTGAAGCGATTAGAGCTAATTTGTTAAAAATGCCTGTTCTTTCGGCAAAATAGATGGACAAAAAAGTCAAGGTATCCCAGGTTGTAATGACGGAGCTGGTTCTACCGAACCACACAAATCCACATTCTCATCTTCTGGGTGGACAGTTGATGTTGTGGATCGATATTTGTGCGGCTCTTTGTGCGGCGAAACATGCTCAGGCAGTTTGCGTAACGGCATCGGTTGACAAAATAGATTTCCATCACCCGATAAAACTCGGGGAGGTGGTTACACTTCAGGCTTCTGTGAACAGAGTTTTTAATTCTTCGCTCGAAGTGGGGGTAAAAATTCATTCTGAATCTTTTTATTCGGGTAACAGAGAACATACCAACAGTGCATATCTTACCTTCGTCAGCATCGATAAAGAGGGTAAACCTGTGCCTGCACCAAAAGTAATTCCCGAAACCGAGGAGGAAATTCGTCGTTTTGAACAAGCAGGAATCAGACGGGAACAACGGCTTCGTAACCGGATCAAGTGACCGGAGCCTCCAGACAGCCAATAACGACATTGATGCGGAATATCTTTTTAATAGTAGTTTTTTCGCCGTTTCTCCTCTTTTCTCAGGATAGACCAAATCTCGATTCAATCTTTACTGTCTATGCTTCTCTTAGAACCACTTCAGAGGTCTTAGGTCCCAAACCGCTAAAAGATCATAAATGTGGACTTCCTTCCCTCGCTCCACTTATAAATTTCAAAAGTGAGTTGAAGCCTGAGCAGAGATCGTTTGTTCAGAATATTACTGCCCGTCCCGTCCTTGATACCAGCATAGTTTCACCCAGGAAGCTGTTCCGAATTCACTATAACAAATCCGGAGTTCAAAAGCCGGCGTACAGTGTGGACAGCCTCGCAATAGCACTCGATTCTGCTTACGAATTTGAGATAACATTTCTTAAGTATCCACCGCCACCCTCTGATGATAACGCAGGTGGTGACAGTCTTTACGATATCTATATTGTTTCGTTTCAATATTTTTATGGTGAGACAATTCCCGAAACGAAAGTTTCCCCATTCCTTGAACAGTATTCATCGTACATTAAAATCGACAACGATTTTTCGGGTTTTTATACAACCGGACTCGCCGCAGCAAAAGTTACTGCCGCACACGAGTTTCATCACGCTATTCAGATGGGGAATTACATTCTCCGATACTCCGATTTATTCTTTCACGAACTTGTTTCCACTTCCATGGAAGAGTTTGTTTTCCCACAAGTCAATGATTATATAGCATATCTTCCCGATTATTTCGAAAATCCGGAACTCTCTTTCTCGAAGTATTCCGGGTACGAACTTGCTCCTTTTTCGCTCATGTTAAAGGAAAGGTTTGGATATGACATAATTAAAAGGCAGTGGGAGCTCACAATTAAAGACCGGGCAGTAAAGGCGATTGCAAATTCGCTGATCGAAGTTGGTTCGTCGGCGGTAGAGGAGTTTAATAATTTTGGAATCTGGAATTACTTCACTTCATACAGGGCTGTTTCGGGGAAATATTATACCGATTCAAGGAATTTCCCGCTCATGTTAAACAGTATGAAATCAGAAATGGCAGGAAACAAGGTTGATATCTCTCTTAGAGCACATCCCCTCACCAACAATTCACTGATGATAACCAATTCACAAAACGGGATCAAGGACACGATTGTTACCATTGTTACCGATTATTCGTTGGACAAATGGGGAGACTCACCAGATGCTTACCTCGACTATTCTTATGGTTTCTACAACTTTCAAGCCGATGGCTCTTCACTTCTTTTTGG
>CAYSJM010000027.1:12831-40340 GCA_964431385.1 uncultured Ignavibacteriaceae bacterium
ATGACTAAATTAGTCTTAAATAAACTTACCAAAACCTTCGAAAGAAGAGTAATCTTTAAAAATGTTAGTCTGGAGTGGACTGCTCCCGGCCTGTTTGGCGTAGCCGGTCCAAATGGTTCAGGTAAATCGACCCTTGTAAAGGTTGTTACCGGGCTTATATCTGCCACATCCGGGGAGGTTTATCTCGAATCAGAAGGAAAGAAGTTCTCACCCGCAAATTCAACCGATCATTTTGGTTTTGCTTCCCCCTACCTTGTGCTGTATGATGAATTTACTGCAAAAGAAAATCTCGAATTTACCATGAATATCAGAGGTAAAAAACTTGATGAGGAGAAAATGGACTTTTTTCTTGACCATTTTTCGCTTCTTAAGAGAAAAAATGACCTTGTGAGAGCATATTCTTCCGGAATGAAACAACGGCTAAAAATTATTTTTGCGTTTATTCACAATCCGGAACTGATTATTCTTGATGAACCAACCGCAAACCTTGACTCCGAAGGAAAAGGAAAAGTTTATGATCTTGCCAAAAAGATTGCAAAAGAGAAAATAGTTATCTTCGCCACAAATGAGGAAGAAGAGCTTGAAATGTGCAAAGAAACTGTAAAAATAATGGATTTTAAACCCGCGGGGAGAGATTAATTATGTTTAAACAAGCTCTGTGGCTCTTTAATAAAGACCTGACATCCGAACTGAGGACCAGATATGCGATCAATGCGTTGGGGATGTTCATAATTGTGACAATTAGTGTTATTCTCTTTGCCATCGGACAGGAGAAAATCAGTTCAGCATTAGCCGGGGGTCTTCTTTGGGTTGTGATATTTTTTACTGCGATGTCCGGGCTTTCAAGAGCGTTTGTTTCTGAAGAAGAGAGAGGAACAGCATTGCTTCTGCAACTGATTGCAAACCCTACGGTTATTCTCACAGGAAAACTTTTTTATAATTTGATACTCGTTTTTGCCATGAATATGGTAATACTTGTACTATATTCAGCTTTATTTGATGCTTTTGTTCTCAAAAATGTCTTTATCTTCTTTTTCTCATTCGTTTTGGGGAATACAGGACTTGCATTCGCATCAACAATAATAGCCTCAATAATTGCGAAAGCAAACTCGAAAGGGACACTTTATCCGGTTCTTTCGTTTCCGATACTTCTCCCCTTGCTCCTTATGTTAGTGGAGATAACAAAACGGTGTTCAGATGGAGTTACTTTTGAAGAAATTTCACCAGAGTTTTTTGCTCTGGTCAGTTACAATGTTGTAATCGCTGCAGCAAGTTACATGCTCTTCGATTTTATATGGAAAGAATGATTTTTTTAATAATACAAGGAAATATCTGATGAAAACAGCTCTTATTACAGGCATAACAGGGCAAGATGGAAGTTATCTAACTGAATTGCTCCTCGAAAAAGGTTACACGGTTCATGGAATTATCCGCCGTAGCAGTTCCTTCAATACCGGAAGGATCGACCATATTTACAACAATGATGAGGTAAGAAATAAACGATTTTTTCTTCATCATGGAGATGTAGTCGATACCAGCAACCTGAATCGCCTCCTCGAAAAAATCGCTCCCGATGAAATATATAATCTCGCGGCTCAGAGCCATGTAAAAGTTTCATTTGATGTACCTGACTATACTGCTCAAGTGGATGCACTCGGGACCCTTAGATTCCTTGATGCAATGAGAGAAACCGGTCTGAATGCCAAGACAAAATTTTATCAGGCTTCAACCAGCGAACTTTATGGTAAAGTTCAAGCCATTCCACAGGATGAAAAAACTCCGTTTTACCCAAGATCACCATACGCTGTAGCAAAAATTTACGCTTATTGGATAATAGTGAACTACCGTGAAGCGTACGATCTTTTTGCATCAAATGGTATTTTATTTAACCATGAATCGCCGAGAAGAGGTGAAACATTTGTTACGAGAAAAATTACAATGGCTGCTTCAGCGATTGTAACGGGTAGAGAGAAAAAACTGGTACTCGGTAACTTGTCTTCAAAAAGAGATTGGGGATTTGCACCTGAATATTGCGAGGGGATGTGGAGAATACTTCAAGCCGACAAAGCTGACGATTTTGTGCTCGCAACCGGTGTTACAAACACAGTAAGAGATTTCTGCAAAATGACCTTTTCCGCTCTCGGAATTGAAGTTGAATTTATCGGTGAAGGCGTTGAAGAAAAAGGCGTGATAAAATCAGTCAACGAAGAATTCCTTCGCTCACTCATCCAAAAATATAACACAAAGTACTCCGGTACTTGTGACTTGTCGCAGTTGAAACCCGGAAGAGTATTGATTGAAGTCAGTCCAAAATATTTCAGACCAACTGAAGTGGACCTGCTAATCGGTAATCCTGCCAAGGCTAAAAACGAACTTGGATGGGAAGCAAAAACACAGTTGGATGAATTGGTGAAGATAATGGTGAATGCCGATTTTAACTCGGCACTTAATGCGAGATAACAATCTTTTGTAAGTCGCCCGGGGTGCTTCTCTGTTGCACCCCGATGCGTCTCACTATCTAAAAAACCCTTCGAATCCCAAGTATCACTTATTATCATTTTTCAAAAAATCCGGGATGTCGCCCCCGACATCCCATGAAGATGGTCTCTTTCATTTTACCCGAATCAACAAATACCTGCTAATTATTTGTTTGTGTAATTACACATCCCAAAAGACTATAGGTTGTTTATCCTGAAGGGAAATAATGATAATTTCTGAGACAAATATATGCGGGGGGGGTTACTGAAACGATTACTGAAACGGCAATTTCTGAAAAAAGTTGATAAAATGTTCAACTTTTTTAGTAAATCTATTGATTTTTAGAGATATTTTTTCGAATTTTTAGTTTTTGAGTATAGATTGAATGGTTTGTGGGTATTTTTTCCCATAAACCGTTTCATATTCTTTTTGGAAGGATTCCCAGGCTTCTTCGACTAATGAATGCCTGCCAAGGTGGAAAAGTGAACGCATTTTAAACTTAAACGCCTCTTCGTTTGCGGGGTCAAAGAGGTCAACAAGTCCGGCTGTTTTGTTACAACCGTGAAATTCTTTTGAGTCATATTGGAATGCACATCTGAGGAGGAGAATTTCGATTATTCTATTTGAGAGGGTGAACCGTTCTTTCTCAGCCCAATCTGATTTTATACCTTCGAGTACCGTTCCTCCTTTAATGATATCAGTAAATCGCTCCATTACAGAGTCGATAGAAATTTTACCTTTTACCTCAAATAACTGAAGCAGATTCCGGAGTTCTGCCATCTCATTTTTGAGCGGAGCTTCAACCTTAAGACTGATGATGTCGTCATCAACTTCAAGCTTAACGCTTTGGAGTTTGTTTAGTGTTTTCCGCAATTTTGAGAAAGCGACATTTCTGTTATTCTTGAGTTTTTCTTTGGGGATATCAGCCCAGATAATTTTTTCGAGTTTCCGAATGGAAACGGAAGCGGATGGTGCAAAAGTTGTATAATAGAGAATGGCAGAAAAAATTTCCTGAAGTTTTGGTGTGAGTTCAATCTGAATTTCGGATCCATTTTCGTCGATAAGTTTTAATCCACCAAAGAGAGTGATTACATTTTTAGCTATTTTGATCTCTGCGGGAGGGTAAACCACTTCCGCTTCTGAAGTCCCGGGTTCCAATATCCTTTTTTGTTTGTAACGACGAATGATTATGAAAAGCGGGATCAACATTGCTATTATACCTGCACCGGTAAATGCCATCCAACCGGGGTACTGTTTTCTTCCAGCTTCAGGTGTTAAATTCAATCTTTCCCGATACTCTTCTTCAGACATAGCGGGGACAAAAAGGGAAAATGTGTGACTGTTTGTTCGCTTGCTTCCCGTTTCCAGTAAAACAGCATAAAGTCTGTTGTACACCGTATCGAGGAACACCTCTTTAAGTTGCAGATTTTCTTTTTCTATTGGCAGGAGATTCCCCGTCAGTTTGTTGTCAGGTTTTTCCTCGATAGCCGCTTTTCTGTTATTCGTGTTTAACCTGTAGAAAGAGGTAACATTTTTCAGGTGTGAGTGGTTAGGAAGAAAGGCTTTTTGCCAGTTGAAATAGTAGTTCATCTGCCAGCCCGGATTAACCACTTCAATATCCAGATCACCCTCACTGTCGTAGGCAATATTCCCGGAAACTTCGGCAAACTTCCAGAGATGTTTAAGTTCGTTATCGGTGAACAGCTTCAAATCTCTAATCAAAATATTCATACAATCGCCATCGCGATACATAACACCAAACTCAATCTTTGGGTTTGCTCCGGGTTTTAGATATTTACTGGTGGCTTTTTTCTTAGAGTTGTTCAGTGATGCGACAACACTACCGGTTGTTTCATCAACAGAAAGTTTAAAATGAAAAACATTTTTCTCTACAAACTCCTCTAATGGAACCGGGAAGTTGAGCAGAACATGTTTGTTGTTCACTCTGAGTTGCAGGTGAACGATCGACGAATCGGGATGATACAGATATCGAAGCGAAAGTTGATAACCTGTGTTAGAAAACTCAAAAAAGTTGGCAAACACTTTATTGTACCAGACAGCAAAAGAAAATTCAAGGGAGTACTTTTCTCCAGAGGTTGAAAAATCTTTTGGTGAGATTGTGAATCGTGTTCGTTCAGCGAGAGTATTTCTAATAGTTTTACCGGCATCCGTATGAATTTTACTGTGATTGCCATGAAAAAAGAGCCCGGCTTTCCTTATGTGAGTGGAATCTCCGGCTGAAATCAGTGGAGTTCCGAGCAATAGACAGAGTAAAATAAAAATTAAGAAACGGTTATTCATTCCCTGACCCCGTGAACTCGTCAAAATTTTGTCTGTAATCTTCCTTATAACGGCGTTTAAACCCTCGTTTGAAAGTCGTAAACTCTTTTTTAGCTTCTTGAGTTCTTTCGAGATTGTTTAATGACCGCAGTTTAAATTTCAGTATTTCCTCACCCAGAGAATCCTGAACCAGGATGATATTCGCTATTTGGATGCAAGTTTCATAGTCACTCTGCTCGAAGAAGGAATTAAGGATTTCGACCGACTTTTTGATGACTGAAGAAACCATTTCTGTTCTCACGCCGGTAGCCCAATCAGAGTGAAAATCTGCGAGATATTCTCCTCTTGACACAATTTTCAAAAATTTGTTCAAATCGGAATCTGACCAGTTTTTTAATTCTTTGTTTAGCAGGTCTGTGATAAGTCTCTGCTCATTTATCATACCGGTCGGGAGTATAATTTTAACAGAATCATTTTCAGTTACCACGGTCATTTTACAGGAATCGGTTACAAGGGAACGGAGTTTTGAAAAGGCTACATTTCTGTTGTTTTTTACATTCTCAGGGGGGATATCCACCCATAAGATCTGCTCAAGTCGGCTTAGAAGAATCCCGTGTTCTGAGTTTATCGTCGAATAATAAAGGATAATAGAGAATAATTCAGCCAGTTTTGGGGAAAAGGCTTCATCAATTTTTTCACTTTTATCGTTTACTATAGTCAAACCACCGAACAAAGAAATGAATTTTGATTTGGGGTCGTATCCATTTTCATTATTTATCGCCTCTGATTCGATTCTTTTTTTCTTTCTGATTCGAATAAACCAGAAGAAAAATAGAGCCGGAATGCCCAGTGACACCAGAGTAATAGCAGAATACTTTAATATCTTATTTCTTTTTTCAATCTTGAAAGGGGTGGAGGACTCAAGCAGTTCAAGACGATCGGCTTCGCTAAGGACAGGAGTTCTGATTTTTAAATATACATGGGACGAATACTTAGATTCAAGAGTGAGATTAAAGAGATAGAGAAGATTTGTTTCATAATCTATATACAATCCATAGTTAGAAGTTTCTTTTTGTGGTTCGGGAAATTCACCGCCGATCAGAGAGATACTGCTGTCTGTTAATGATAACCGATATAACCTTTTTTTCTCTTTCCCATATATACCTGCAATTGCATAAATGGCACTCTGATTTCTATCAGTCCAAACAGGGTAGTCAGAGGTCAAAAGATTCTCAGGGTTATTCCACTCCCATGTTTTTTTCCATGTTAAAGTTTTTAAATCGAGCTCAAAAAGATCCCATACAGGATGTTGCCCGTCTTCGTGTCTTCCGGATTCGACACCTAATCCACCAAAAATGAAGTATGAATCGTTTTTTATACTTTTAAGCAAGGAATAATAAGTTGAGGGAATGGGCTTTTCTCCCTTTGTAAGAGTTGTATCCCATTTTTGGAGTTGCTTGTTATATCTGAGCAATGTGTTTTTAAAAAGGTACCAGCCATACCCGCCGAACAAGTAAGCGGTAGTATCTGATGGGTCGAGGATCACCTGTCCCCCATAATAATGACCGTCCGGTGTAAACTTATCCATTTCTTGAATAAAAAAGCCAGTCCTGAAGTTTAAAATTCCGGGTTTGTCGGGGTAACCAGACTGAAAAGCGACGAGGCTGTCATTTTCTTTGATATTATTGCTCGCAAAATATTTGTAATCACTTCTTGCGTAGTTTATTTTTGTTCGGGTTTTGTTCCTCAAGTTGTAGATGTAGATTCCTGAATCGATGGCTATTAGGTGTTCCGGTGCAGGAAAGGCTCGAGGATACCGATTCGGCTCCCTAAATTCGTCAGAAATGGCGGGTTCCCAATAGAAGTGCTTATTAATTAACCATTCACAATTTTCTGTTTTGGCATCGAGCCCTCCTTCACTTTCATAGGCAATGTCGCCGGAAAGTTCTGTAAATTTCCAGTGGTGAAGAAGTGTATTTGAAGAGCTGATGGACAGATTCCGCAGAATAAGGGGGAGGCAATTGCCGGATTTCTCCTCTCTTCCAAATCTTAGATCGATTCCGTTGCTCTGTTTTATCAAATTGCTTGCGGTTTGTTTGGTTGAACCAAAGAGTGTTGCAGCGAGTTTGCCCTGCACTTCGTCAACCTTGAGGGAGAAAGTAAATTTATTCCCTTCATAAATAAGGTCTTTGGGCATTAGAAAAGAGATACCGGACTTTTTACCATCGAGCAGCAATTCAAAAGTGGCATCTGTGGATGTGGAGCTTACAGAATAAAAGAGTGAAATTAAATAATGATCAGCTCGGAGTGAAAATACCTCTCCACTCACAGTGTTTTCATAAAAACAGAATTCGAATCCAAGTGAATATCTTTCACCGGGATATAATTTTTTATCTTTGGTTACATGAAATAGCGACTTTTCTTGGGTTTTAAGCGGTATCCTCTTATAAGGCGGGGAAGTAGTGAACCTGCTATTTCCGGAAAAGTACAGACCTCCGAGTCGGGTGGCATCCAACTTCTGCGGATGCACCTGAAAGAGCAAAATAATTGCCAATACAAGGGAAAGTCTAACCTGCATTCTGATGAAAAGTCCAAACGGTGAAAGGAAATATTTAAGGTGACTCTAAATATAGATTATTTATTTGATTTTTTAAAACCTCTTAAAATTATCCCACGGATTATTCCATTAAAGATTACGACAGGCAGCAATTTTCTTAGATATAAAATTCCCTTTGAACCAACGGGATATCTCAATCTCCACCCGGTGTCAGTGGCAGCTTTAACAACCTTTTTTGCGGCTTTTTGAGCTGAAATTCCGTTTTTAGCAGACTCTCCCATGTTCTTAAATGCTACATTAAAATACTCTTCATATTCGTCACCCGGTTTAGGGGTAAGGATATCCATGGATCGGGCGAAAAAATCGGTTTTAACGGGACCCGGTTCCACGATTTTTATTTTAATGTTGAAAGGGACAAGCTCATGTTGAAGCGATTCTGAAAAACCCTCGACTGCCCACTTTGTGGCATTATAAAAACTGTAGAGGGGGAAAGTTACTTTTCCGCCCACAGATGAGATATTAACAATCGTCCCTCTTTTTTGCCTTTTCATGTGAGGCAGCACTTCGCCTGTAAGCCTTACAATTCCCATAAAATTTGTGTCAAATTGTTTTTTTACGGACTCTTCATTGTAATACTCAAAAACTCCGGTGAGCGCGTAACCCGCATTATTAACCAACACATCGATACCTCCAAAATTGGTGACAGTATATTCGACCGCTTTTTTAACTGAATCGACATCAGTTACATCCAGATCAATAATCGTAACCTTCCGCTCGTCGTGCAACGGAGTGGTTCTGTTGGCAGCATTTCGCATTCCTGCTACCACGGTCCAACCCGCCGCCGCAAAAAGTTTGGCTACTTCCAGCCCGATGCCTGATGAACTGCCTGAGACAAGAACCGTCTTGCCCATATTGCTCCTTTTTATTTTCTCGTAAATTTATTAAATTGTGGTTTGCGAATAACACTTTGAAAAATTTGCCAATATTGTTACCCAATATGATTAGAATCACAACAATATACACCATCGAGAAACAAAAGTGGTGGTGCAAAGGTTTAATAATCAGATTTAATAACCTTAAGAAAGATAGAATGAAAAAGCTTCTTTACACATTACCGCTTCTGCTCTTGTTTGCAATTGCGTTCGCATCTGATGCACCCGGCACCCCTGTAGCCCTCATCACAGGAACCGAGGGAGCTCCTGTGGTTATAAAGCCAGCCACGGGAACTGAAGTTACATTAGACCAGGGTGCCATGCTGGAAGAGGGTGACATAGTTTCTCTTAACTCTGATTCAAAAGTGACAATCTATTTTATGGATGGTGAAATAGTTAATCTGATGCCGAAACAAAAACTATTTGTAGGGAAGGAATCAGGAACATCGCGACTTGAAGACGGAACCGGTCAGACAACAGCACTTCAGTCAGGAATTAATGCCATCTCGAGAAAAAATGTTAATCTGACGGCGAAAAATGATATTGATAAAGAACTTTCGTCACCTGCAAGTTTTAGGGCTGAAGGAGTAATTCCGATAGCTCCCGCTGGTTTGATAATATCTGAATCACCTGAATTTACCTGGTACGACTCTGCCTACACCGAAGCTACACCGGTTGAAAAACAGTATGTTTTGTTAGTAATGGATTCGAAGAACAAGGAAATCTTCCGTGGGACGGTAAAAGGGATGACCAACACTCTTGTAAAATTTACCATTCCGGGGGTAAAGTTCACTCAAACAGATTCAAAACAGAGATTTAAATGGGATGTGTATCCGCTTGGAAAAGAACCAAAGCTTGGTGCAAGTTACGACCTTGCAGGTGTAATTATTGTAGCTGACAAAAAATTTACGGCAGATGTGAGTGCCGCACTCTCTGATATCGATAAAAATGAAAAAATCGATGAACAGAGCAGGCTTTTTCTAAAGGGACTTATCCTGAAAGATTTTAAGTGTTACTCGGATGCAATCGTAACTCTCGATAAACTTGGAAGTGACAGCAAAGTTTCGAAGAATATTCTCGGGCAAAAAGCATGGTTATATGCGAGACTTGGAGCAAATGGTTCATTCATGGTTAAAAAATATGCAGCAATTCTCTAATACTTATTTAAGAAGTGTCATCGCTTTTGTGTGACTAAACAAAATTTTACCATCGGTTTCTTTTGCAGTTGCTCTGTAAAAATAGACCCCCGAATTTAAGGCGTTAGAAGAGAAATTGATCTTTCTGACGCCTTTTTCTTTTACTCCTGAGTAGATTGTTTCAATATGCTCTCCTGCGACATTATAAAGTTCGATATCCAACTCACAATCCATTGGAAGCACTACTTCAAGAACTGTATCTGAATTAAAAGGATTTGGGTAGTTTTGGCTCACGACAAAACCATTTGGCAGGAGAATTTCTATTCCATTCACACTTGAATATTCATAAGTACCATCATTGTCAACCATTTTTAGTCTGTATTCGTAGCTTGATGGTTGTGGTTTTACATCGGTGAAAGAGTAATATTTGTAAGAGTTGCTCTGTCCTGCTGCTTCAACTGAGCCAATCTGGACCCACTCGTTTTGTGGTTTTCTTCTCTCGATAAAAAACGCATAAGAGTTTACCTCAGTTGCCGTCCCCCAGAATAGTTTAACATCACCTTTTTCCTCCCTGATCCGGAAGTAATTCAGTTCGACAGGGAGAGGGTCTTCGCCAAAAGTGGCAATTATGGCATTCGCCATTTTATCCCAGCCGGTAATGTTGTCCCGGAGTTTTGTTTTTTCCTGTTCAAGGTGCAGAAACCTTCCTGAAGCTGTGGATGCGGAAGAGCTGCATGGACTGCCACTGTTGTTCAGATATCTTCCTTGAACATTTGTGAGACCTGCGAGTTTTGTCCATGAGGTATTTACATGCATCAACTCGTAGGTTAAAGATGTATCCTGAACCTCGAGGTTATTCATTAGTTCCGTAATCCAGTCAGAAGAGGGGGTGTTTCTTGTTCCGTTACTCATAATTACGAATGGATCACCCGTGCCTTTTGTGAAACCGTGAAGTTGAATTACGATCAAACCGGAAATTTGTTCATCAAAAACTTCTGTTGATCGTTGGAGAGCTGAGACCAGATTATGAGGTTGGTCAGATTTGCGGAATGCCTCATCAACATCGCTACAAACCGTAGTTGTGCCTGCACACTCAGAAGCTGTTAATGAGTTGCATCTGTGAGTACCTGAGATATAAAACCCTCTCGCACCCGCTTGCTTGAAAACATGAATTCCCTGTTTCCCTGTGTTGAAATCGTATTTGGGATGTGGTGATTGAATAAAAAGTTTTTGTCTGAGAGGATTGGGATTCAGAACCACTGTCCCCCAGTAGTTCGATCCTGAAGCTTTTTTTTCGAGAAAATAATATTGTTTGTCGGGGTTGGGTACAGTATCCATAAAGGAGACCACTTTGTAATCGATAGAATCGGCAATTGAATGTGCGTTTCCGTAATTCCCGGCAAACATTGCATTCAGAGCCCTCTCCCAGATATTCATCTGTTCAGCAGTTGGTTCAACATAGAGTCCGCGAGGAGTTGAATCGGGAATTGCCGAGATCAAGTTATCAAAATATGTTATCAGGTTGTCACTTTTATTCACTTGTGCGGAGATATTTGTGCACAGCAGAACTGCGACCATAAGGGTCGTGAGTTTTATCATGGGATGTATTTTTATTGGTTAAATTCGATTAATTTGGAAGATTCGTTTTCGGGCTATACTTTTACGGTCTTCTTCATGCCAGACCATTGGCTGTTTTATACCTCAATCACTTCGCTTTTTCGTTTTTCGCGGAAGATTATCAGGTAAGCTTTGAGGTTTTCGAGAGATTTTATAGAATCATGTTCTCAAATACTCCCCAAAAAGATTTTTTATTACATAATTGGGAATAACATAATGCATTATACCATACTCTTCTTTATCAATGGTCAACAGACCGTTATAAAACAAAATTGAAATGGCGTCTGTTCGCCGATAATGAGTTTCCAAGTTAAATTGAGTGGAGATACCACTTTTAATCGTTTCATTGTTGTAAACTTCCTCAATTATAGAGTCTCTCTCTTTTTGAGGCAGTTTCATCAAGATATTGCTGATTTTTTTCCAATCGCTCGTCACATTGTTATCAGTAATTTCACGGGGGTATTCAAAAGTTGATTGGAACAGAGATAAAAATGACAAAACCAATTGCGGGTTATACAATTTATCCTGACCTCTAATCGAAAACTTACTGCCATTAAACCAGTCTCGCATGTCGGTTAGCAATTTCTCAAGATCAAATTTGTTTTGCTCGTAGATAGTGCCAATAATTAATTCTTTTAATTCTGACTCTGTAAAGCCTGCCACATTATTGTATTCAAGGTCGAGAGTGATATTTTTTGCTATATTAAATCCGCTTGTCATACTGTCAAGGGTTAAAGGGGTAACCCCTGTTGCAAAAAATCGTTCTATTAAACCTGAACCCGTAAACTGCTTGATTACTTCATAAAACTTCCTGACCCATCCGTTTCTTGAAACAATTTCTTGAAAGTGATTTGGGTTGAAGGAAAATAAATCGTTAGCGAAATGATCATACTCATCGATAAGAATATATATTTTGGAGTCAAAGCCGTTCGCAATGAGAGTTGATAAAAAAGAGCCTAAAACTTCACTTGGATAACTTTTATTTCTAATTTCGCTTATTTGTTCACCACTAATGAGCTTATAATTGGCATTAAATTCAAGAAAACCTATAAAAAGTTTTTCGTTGAATAGCCTCATTATATCAGTCTGTGCCTGTGTATCGATCCCTGAAAAGTCAAAACGAAGAATGAAATAGCTGTTTTTTAAAGGAGTAGTGTTTTCCGGTTGACCAATGTAATAATCACCAAACAATGATATAAATTTGTCTTTGTGCTGAACTCCGTAGTAATGTTCGAGTACAGAAAGGAACAGAGATTTCCCAAATCTTCTTGGACGAAGAAAGAAAACATTTGGGTTGATAGATTCTTCCAACTTTTGCAAATAGTTTGTTTTATCAACAAAATAACCATTGTACTTTACCAAGGTCTCGAAGTTAGCTGAAAGATAAATTCTTTTTTTCATCTGGTTGGTTTTATTTGTTTAGCAGTGCAATTTAACTCAAATGATCGACAAAATCATTTATACTGTCAAAAACAGGTACACCTGCAGCGAGTAATCGTTCTTTTGTCTGGTGACCGGAGGCAGTCAGGATGCAATCGATACCCATTTCCTTTGCCACTTCAAAGTCGTGGAGGGTGTCGCCTACGAGAACAGTTGATTTGTTGGCATCACCAAGTCTTTTTATCAGATCGAGCCCCAATTCCAACTTACTGTGGGCATACACATCGCCGAGCCCGTGAATTTCTTCAAAATAGCCGGTAAGACCGTGTTTCTCCACCACATCGAGCAGTTCTTTTTTCACATAAGCCGAAAGGATGTATTGTTTAATACCATGTTGAGCAACTTTTGAAAGCACTGTCTCCACCTGCTGAAAAAGATCCATTTCGTGGCGGCGAATCTCGTAAGTGTCCGCCCATTCCTTTCCGATTATTTCGAATGGATGCTTGTTAAAATCAACGCCGGCGGCTCTGTAATATTCCTTTACAGGGAAGGTAAATATTTCTCTGTATTTGTCGAATGTGAGGCGGTTATAGCCGTTTGCCTCCAGGATGTTGTTTATGATATCAAGACAGATATGGACATCGTTGAAGAGTGTGCCGTTCCAGTCCCATA
Source organism: uncultured Ignavibacteriaceae bacterium (assembly GCA_964431385.1). Classification (GTDB taxonomy): domain Bacteria; phylum Bacteroidota; class Ignavibacteria; order Ignavibacteriales; family Ignavibacteriaceae; genus UTCHB3. The sequence goes on from CAYSJM010000027.1 coordinate 25,884, forward strand.
TTACATGTGTATAGTGTTTAAGCATGGTTGTTTAATTCCTCTCAGCCTGTTTCATTCTGTCCAAATAATTCTTGTGTTCCTAAATCGGTCAGAATTATCTCTAATTTTGATTTGAGCTGGGGAATATCTTCCATAACTGTAATCCAAACCACATTTTGATTCACACCAAAGTAGTCATGAATTAATTTGTCTCTCATCCCACTTATTGCTCTCCATGGAATGTCGGGATACCTTTTCTTAATACTTGAAGGCACCTTCTTGCCGGCTTCACCGATAATTTCGATACATCTTATTACTGCAAACTGAGTCTTTTCATCATGAATAAAATCACCGAACTGCATCCCATCGACAAATGAAATTCCCTTCGCTGAAGCCTCAATCATGTCTGAGATATAAACAGTAACGCTTCTGTTCTTTTTCATACAGTTAATATTGTCTCAAAAATTGAACTTGCCAGTTGAGGTTTTATTGAGTCCCTCATGACCAGGTCAACTTTGATACCGAGAGAATCCGAGAGAAAATTTTCCAATTCCATATACTTGAATAGACCGGGTGTGTTTTCAAACGAAACAAGTAAATCCAGGTCACTTTGTCGGTTTTCCTCACCTTTTGCATACGAGCCAAAAACCTCAATGCTCTTAACTGCAAAACGGTCTGTAAGCACGGGCATTAATTCTTTAAGCTTATACAATAACTGGTTGATATCTTTTTTCATAAAATTTTAACTCGGTTTTTATCGGATTACACTAAAAAGTCATCACGGATCAGCAGAAGAATTGCAGTCTGTGGGACGATAACGAGTCTTTCCCGGTCGTATTCGATTTCGATGGCATCTTTTTTCAGGTAAATTGCCATATCTCCTTCTCGTGCCTGAAGTCCGATATATCTTGTGGAATCTTTTTCTTTCCAAGGTTCATCGTCTCCCGGCATGGCGATAGGGTATCCCGGACCCGTTTTAAGGACATAACCACTTTGCACTTTTTCCCTTTCAGTAACTCCGGGTGGGAGGTAAAGCCCGCCGTGCGTTCTACCTTCATCATCAACAGGTTTGACGAGAACTTTATCGCCAACCACAATAAATTTTTGCAAGTCTCTCAAGTAACCCGCCGATCTTTTAGTTTCTGTTCCATACATTTTACAATAATCTCCTCAAATCTCTGAAGGACTACTTCAATAATACAAGTTTTTTAGTTGAAGTGTAGCCCTCTGCCTGCATTCTGTAAAAATAAACTCCACCCGGGAGGTTTGAAGCATCGAAAGAGATAAAATGGTCGCCCGGGGCTCTTTCTTCATTCACCAAAACAGCGATTTCATTTCCGGTGACATCATATACGGCGAGTTTTACGAAAGAAAGTCCACCCGTTATGTTTGGCACGGTGAAGCCGATTCTGGTTTCAGGATTAAATGGATTTGGATAATTCTGCATTAGTGCAAAGCTGTTATTCACGACCGCCGGAGTTTTGTTATCGTCAATTCCCGTTCCGATATCGCTAACTCCCCTTATCATTCCGGAAAAATTTCCACCATCGCTGTTGATGTCCATCAGTCCTGCAAAGTTTCCGGTTGCGGTTGGTTTGAATGCGACCAGCACTTCAACAGCAGAATTTGCAGCAATCTGGAGTGGTAGATTTACAAATTTGAAAGCGGGATTGCTGACTGATCCCAAAGCTATAGTCAGGTTTTTGTTGCCCGAATTGATTAACCACATTGATACGAAAGCAGAATCATTCACATAAACCGTGTCAAAAACAACACCTTTTGGGAAGACATTCAATTTAGCCACGGGGGTTGCAGAGGTATTGTTAATAAAACTGAAGACCCTGTCCACAAATTCAGGATGATCGATCAAAGGATTTCTTTTTCCCTGATAAAAAGCAACCGCAGTGTTTCGAAGCATCTCTTTTGTATCCACCGTATCGCTTTTATTCCAAATTCTAAAAGTTGATTCCTGGGCGGTTGTCAGGTAACTTTGGTAATTGGTTGGATATCTAAGAATGAAGTATAACATCGACCGGGCTACATTTCCTTTGTGAACATCCCTCGGTTCAAAGACCGTTGTTGCACCGTTCAAACCGAGTTTGCTTCCGCCACCTGTCCAGGAAACACCACCTGTGACTACCCCAAAAGGATAATTGCTTCGCGTGTTGTTTGCTGTCGAATTGGTCGGGTAGAGGTGGTAGATGTCTGATCTCATTGGCTCCGCCTGTGAAAAAGTCCCTTGCGGCCAGGTATGTTCGGTATCAAAACCCAGACCCTGAGCAATGGTTCGTGTGGCAGCTTTAATTTTTATACCTGTGTAAACACATTCAATCGTATCGCCGGGTTGTTTATCGATATTTTCAAACATACGGTCTCTACCGGAATTGTAACCGAGGGAAGTGTGGTTTATAACCAAAGAATTGAGAGCCGTTTTGAGTTCGGCGTCATATTTGTCGAAAGTTGTGCTTTGATATGTATCGCCTGTTGAACCGGAACCTGTGAGTTTGATGGTATAAGAAGCAGAACTGTCGACAGCATAAAATGAAAAAAATGATCTGTTTGTTACATTCTGCACCGGTTTATATTTGACAGTTACCAATGCACTATCGTTGCCGTTTATAGTTATTATTGTATCACTCGTTGAGAATACATCTAGAAGTGAAACACTTTTTACGGTTTTTGCCGAACCGAAGTGGTTAACTATGTAAAACGAGTTTGTTGCACTGCTTTTAAGCACGGTTAGTGGGAACACTAACTCCTGTGTAGATGCACTCAACTGTGCATGTGATGCAGAAACCAGCAAAAAGGAAAACAACGACAGATAAACGATTTTTTTCAACACTTGACACTCGATAATTAATTAAAAAGGTAACCTTAAATATAAGAGTATCTTAGAAATAAATGAGAGGGGGGAGGGGGGGATGAAGGATGAATCGAATTTAAGAGTGACCGGTTTAAAACTTTGGAAAAGGAGCGACAATCGTCTCTTTTGATTTATCTTCGAGGGAAATTGTCCCCTGATTAAGTGCATAGCCAATAGCATGGGGTATCAACCTCATGAAAATAAAAATATACCACAAAGAATTTCAGGCAGGACAATCGGGACGATTGTCGCTCCTTTTCCGAGGTATAGAGTTTCTATCTGCTTGTACCCGCTTTCGAAGCCTGGGAAATATGCGGCCCGTGGATTTTTGGTATTGGAGGTATTCGTCACCAAATTGTTGAATGAGTTTTTTCTCTTCGAAGATTGAGCCGATGTAGAAATAAGCTATAAAAAGGATCGTCATTATGAGGTAGTCAAGGTGCATTTGCGGGCGAAAAAGAAGGAAAATTGTGGAGAAAAGATAGATTGGATGCCTGCTGAATTTATAAGGTCCTTCTATTCTGAGGGAATATTTTTCATCAAGGTCTTCGAGGGGTTTATAGTCGTTTTTTATTCCACGGAGGGCTTGCGAAATTCCCATGAATTCTTTACCGGAGATTGATTTGAATGTCCAGGATAGACCAATTACACTTCCAAACTGAATTGATGCAAAGATAAGATCAACAGGTGTAGGTAAATCGTAGAGAGTATATCCGTTTTTGGGTGAGTTCGAGTAGAAGATGTAAAGCGTAATCAATGAGAGGGCGTTGTACGCAAGTCGGTACCAGGGCATAAATCCGGGGAAGGAGAGTGCAACAGCGTATTTTAGCGATTTAGATGCTGTAAAAGAGTGAATAAGTGCAAACAGCAAAAAGTACAATATAGTGACAAAAATATCGACGAGGAGGGTCATGCCTGTTTTCTGAGACGGGCAATAGGAATTTTCATCGACTCACGATATTTGGTCACAGTTCTGCGTGCAACTTTTAGTCCGTCCGTTTTTAATCTGTCGGCTAAACTGTCATCGCTTAGAGGAGTTGACTTATCTTCCTCTTCGATCATGTGTCTAATTCGTTCTTTTATCTCTTTATTTGATATTTCCTCGCCACTATCATCCATAATTCCTTCGGAAAAGAAATATTTTAGTTCATGGATCCCCTGGCGGCTCTGAACAAATTTCCCGTTGACAACTCTACTTATGGTAGAAATATCCATACCGATATCGGCTGCCACTTCTTTGTAACGAAGTGGTTTAAGAGAAGCTTTTCGGAAAAAATCTTGTTGTCGTTCAACAATCGATTGCATAACCTTTAGCATGGTTTCCCTTCTTTGTTCAATGCAGGCGAGAAACCATCGTGCCGATTCAAATTTTTCCTTCAGGAATTTATAAGTATGTTTTTCTCTCTCGGTGGAATTGCGTTTTGCCTTATTTTCGGCGAACATGTCGAGGTATGTTTTGCTTAAAGTTATAGTTGGAAGAGATTTGTCGTTAAAAGTAATTCTGAATCCGCCATCCACTTCCTCAAGAATAAAATCAGGTGTGATTTGGTTCAACTCGTAATTTTCAATTTTCCCAAATCCCGGTTTAGGATTAAGTCGGGTAATAAGTTGAATTACAGAGTGAAATGTCTCTTCGCTCAGGCTCATTGCATCGCGAATTTTGTGATAATGTTTCTTCAAAAAGTTGTCATAGTGGTCTTTAAGAAGAATTTCAGCCAGATACGAATAATATGGATCGTAAGAAAGGGTGTGTAATTGAGCTAAAAGGCACTCTTTAAGGTCTCTTGAGGCAATTCCTGCCGGATCAAATGTTTGTATTGTTTTAATAAGTGATTCAGCATCTTCAGGAGAGACTTTAACATGTTGAAATGTTTCCAGGTCGTTCAATATTTCATCGAGACCTCTGCCGAGGTATCCATCGGTATCGAGGTTACCGATTATTTCCTCACCAAGAATAGTTAGGTCTTCAGGTATATCGAGCAGATAGAGTTGTTGCAGGAGGTGTTCTGAGAACGACTCTCTCGCTTTTGCAATCGGACGGAAGGTTTCTTCTCTGTCGTCCTGGTATGAAGGATCATCAAAATAATCTTCATCATTCATGTAATCTTCAACGGTAAACTCATTATCCTCATCAAATGATTCATCTTCATCAAACGAATCGCCTTCATCTTCAACCGTTTTAAGATCAAGATCTTCTTCGAGCAGAGGATTCAGTTCAAGTTCTTCTTTAATTCGCTGTTCGAGGGCGAGATTATTCAGTTGCAACAATTTTTGATATTGGATTTGCTGCGGGGTAAGTTTTTGACTCTGAGTGAGTTTTTGTTGAATAGATAACATATTATTCTGTGATTCTTTCTAATGCGTTATACCATTTTTGTCCATACTTCCTGGTAAGGGGTTCTTCGAGAAATGTAACCATTCTGGTTTTTTCACTATTTCCTTTTTCTACTGCTGGTTCACAGTCGCCAAATCTTTCATACCGGAGGATATCGCCGCCAAAAGAGGAAATTCTTATGGGAAAGAGGTGGCATGAGATCGGTTTTTTGAACTCGGTTTTCCCTTCGTAGAAAACTTTTTCGAGGGAACACTTTGCAATATCGCCGTCGTAATAGACAAAGACACAAGCTTTTCGGTTGAAACTTTTTGTAAAATATTCATCATCAATATCGTCGAAGAAGCCCGCTGATTCAATCACTTTTCGGTGTTCTTCAGGGATAATATCGATTATCAGGGGGACATTTTGTCGTAATAACTCAAGTTCGGAGTGAAGAAGTGGTGCCCCGTAGTCACCTTCGAAAGTGCAGCACCCCCCTTTGCATTTTGCAAGATCACAAGCAAAGTGGGTGGTGGTTATCTCTTTATTTATTAAAACATTGTCGATCTGATAAAACATTACGAAAAACTTTCTGAAAATTTCCCAAAGATATAACAAATTTCGTACCAAAAAAAATAGTTAATCAATTTGTGGGGGATAGAATTTTTGAATTGTAGTTATTTTAGTGATTAGTTATTAAATAAATTGCGTAAAACAATGAATTTCGAAAGTTTTTACAGAAAAAAGACGATAATTTTGACCGGTGCTTCAACGGGAATCGGGAAAGAGATCGCACTTCAACTACTTAAGATTGAATGCTCCCTCGTACTCGTTGCGAGGAGGAAAGAACTTGTAGAAGAGTTTGCAGTAAATTTTCAGAAGAGGGAGAATGTGCTTGTTTCTTCCTGTGATGTCTCAGTGAAAGAAGAGGTAAACTCTTTATTAAAAGAGGTGGAAGAGAATTTTGGACTCCCCGACATCGTGTTATTAAATGCCGGTGTCAGTTTAGGCGAAAAATATACAATTCTGAATGAAGAGGCTACGAGGGCGACGATGGAGATTAATTTTTTCGGGGTAGTTAATTTTGTTCATCCGCTATTGGCTCCATTTTTGAAGAGGGGTTCCGGGACATTTGTTGTAGTCTCATCTCTCGCCGATGGCAGGGGATATCCTCAAAGTGCTGCATACTCTGCATCGAAGGCAGCAGCCACCATCTTTGCTGAAAGTCTCGCGATTAAAACTGAACCACTCGGCTTAAAGGTGATAACTGTTAAACCCGGTTTTGTGAAAACACCGATGACAGATAAAAACAAGTTTCCAATGCCGTTCATGATTTCCGCTGAAAAGGCTGCTTTGATAATTCTTGAAGGAATTGCTCAGGGTAAGCGAATGATCAAATTTCCGAAGGCAACTGCAATTCTAACCGCCATTTCAAACATCTCACCATATAAAATTTTTGCAAAAGCAGTAAGAATGAGGGAACGGGAATAAATTTTCCGCCTCGTTAACACTTGAAAAATCGTTATATTTAGAGCTTAAACAATTTTTTAAAGGCACATGTCGCTATTCCGTGAACAAAAAAACCTGATGGAACAGATTCGCAAGCTCAAGGTGAAACTTTTGCCCCGAGAGCTTGAAGAAGTGAAGATGTTCGAAAAGAGACACAAAGACGAAGAAGAGTTTGATACTCTCTCCATGAAACGGCTCAGGGAACTTATCGCGAAATATGAAGTCAAAAGGGACAAAAGTGCATTTAACAACCTGTTCAAACCACGACAGGAAGACAACAAAGAAGTGAACGATTAATAGAGGAATGAATGGATTTTAAGTTAATTAACCGCATAACAGCGGCGATAGTTTTTTTAATTTCGTTTTTTGTACTGCTCTCAACAGTGCAGCCGTCAGTTTCATTTTGGGACTGTGGTGAGTTCATAGCGGCTTCTTTCTCTCTGCAGGTGCCCCACCCGCCGGGAGCCCCCTTATTCCTTCTGATAGGAAGAGTTTTCTCCATGATCCCTTTTGCCGAGAATGTCGGATTCAGGGTAAACATGGTATCCGTGCTCTCGAGTGCACTTTCAATTCTGTTTCTCTACCTTATAATAGTTAAAGTGGTTGAAAATTACAGAGGAAAAATCGCAAAAACACTTTTCGAAACCCTTTCAACTGTAATTGCGGCGGCAATCGGAGCACTTTCATTCTCATTCAGCGACACTTTTTGGTTCAACGGTGTTGAAGCAGAAGTTTACGCAGCGAGTACAGTTACCTACGCAGCTATTATGTACCTGATAATGCTTTGGAACGAAAAAGCGGAAGAACCGGGCAATGAAAAATACCTCCTTCTCATCTGTTATATAATCGGACTTTCAACAGGTATTCACCTGATGAGTGTTCTGGCGATGATACCTGTAGTGATGATAGTTGCCTTCAAAAAATATCTGAAAAACGAAGAGGAATATGACACTTCGGTAAAATATTTCATGATACATGTTGGTGTTATCTTGATTGTGGCAGCCGGGCTTTGGTTAAATCAAACTTCTACCACTGCTCCAACCCCTGAAGAATATAAATCGTTTGATGGTACCTTTAAATTCCTTATCGGAATAATCTCACTCGGAATTGTAGCCGGATTCTACAAAAAACTGCTCACAAGAAATTCCATTTATTTTTCACTCATTATTGGTGGAATAGCTCTCGGGTTAACATATCCCGGTGTAGTTAAAATATTACCTTCTGTGATGTCCAATATTGGTGGACAATCGTTAGCGGGTGAACTTCTTTTTGTGGCAGTATTTCTCGGTATTTTTGGCGGTATTGTTTATTACGCACACAAAAACAGAAAACCGACACTTCACCTCGTAGGACTTGCAGCCATCTTCGTATTCCTCGGTTTTACCACCTATACTCAGGTGATTATCAGATCGAATGCGACTCCTCCAATGAACGAGAATGAGCCAGATACTTTCCCTGAATTGGTGAAATATCTTAATCGTGAACAGTACGGCGATTTCCCTACATTCAAAAGAAGATTTTCGAACGAACCACACCAACAGGGTGTCTTCACAAATTATTCCTCTGACCTGGCGTTCCTCTACAGCTATCAGATGAATCACATGATGACCCGTTATCTGCTCTGGAATTATGCCGGAAGAGAATCATGGGATCAGGATGCCGGTAGCAACATCGCTCCATTTAACGGGGTTGGTGAAATACTCGGTAAACCTCTCGGAATCGAATTTAAAGGTGATGTGAAAGATTCACTCTTTGGTATTCCTTTCATATTGGGTCTTGTCGGAATATTTTTCCATTTCCGGCGTGACAAAAAAATGGCGATGGTGTATCTGATTTTGTTCCTTTTTATGGGTTATTTAACCGCATATTACCAGAATCAGCAACAACCGCAACCGAGGGAAAGAGACTACTTTTATGTAGGGGCATTCCTCGTCTTTTCACTCTGGATTGGTGTAGGTGTGAAAGAACTTGCACTGCTTGTTTACAACAAACTTAAAGAAAACACCCTCGGAGTGGCACTCGGCTACACAGTTCTTGTGCTTGGTATCTTCTTTGTACCAGTAAGGATGTATTCAGCAAATCTTTATACACACGACAGATCGAACAACTGGATTCCATGGGATTATGCTTACAATCTGCTCCAGAGTTGTGCTCCAAATTCCATACTTTTTACCAATGGTGACAACGATACATTCCCTCTCTGGTATCTACAGGATGTTGAGGGTGTAAGACGCGATGTCAGAATTGTTAATCTCAGCCTTGCAAACACCGAATGGTATATCAAGCAGTTGAAAAACCAGGAGCCTTACGGCACTGCCAAGGTAACGATGAGTTTCTCTGATGAACAGGTTACAAATCTTAAGCCAACTCTTTTTACAGCTCCCCAATACACCATGAGTGTACCGAGGGATGTGTTTAACAAATTGAGTACAGGTCTTGTTGATTCGACTTCTTACAATCCAACTTTGAAGTGGAGCCCTGACCTTCCAAAAACAGGGGATGGACAAACTTACGCCCGTGTTCAGGATTTTGTTGTAATGCAAATCATACAAAACAACAATTGGGACAGACCGGTTTATTACTCTACAACTTGTAGTGATGATACAAAAATTGGACTTCAGAGATTCCTTTATCTTGAAGGAATGGCATTCAGACTTATGCCTTTCGAAATTCCGCAAGGTAGAGACGGTGTGAACGAAAAAGTTCTCTGGAAACAGGTGATGGAAGAGCCTAATGATTATAGCAAGTCATACAAAGCCGGGTTTAAATTCAGAGGTATTGCCGATCCTGCAGTTTTCCTCGATGAAAACCACAAAAGAATGACTTTGAACTACAGAAATGCATTCCTTAGACTTTCAAATTTCTACATGATTGAAAAGAAAGACAATGCAACCGCACTAAAAGTTCTCGATGCGATGGAAAAGAAAATGCCACTCGCAAGAACAGGACTTGATTATCGTTACCGTGCTGATCTTGCAAATCTTTACAGAAGACTCGGTGATCTGGAAACATATTCAAAAATGATGAAAGAACTTGAACCCGAAGCTCTTTCGATGATCAATAATAATCCACAAATACTTACTATGGATGTATCCATAGTGACCATTTTGCTCGATTATTACGAGACAACAAAACAGGCAGATAAAGCTCTGAAACTTGTTGACTTACTCGATAGATATTATCCAAACAATCCCGATGTTAAAGCTCAGAGAGATAAATTTAACGCAATTCTTACGGGTAAACCGCTCGAGAAGGACACTGTTAAAAAAGACTCTGTAGTTAAAAAATAAGTTTCCCGCGGGAAGAATGGAAGGGACTTTACCTTTCATTCTTCCTGTGGATTAATAAACGCCCCAATTCGATGCAAATACTTATCCTGGCACTCTCCGGAATCGGTGATGCCCTCATGTTTACCCCCGCAGCAAAACTGCTCCGCGAAAACTTCCCACAGGCAAAAATTGATGCTCTTGTCATGTTCAGTGGTGTAAAAAACATTTATGACAGAACTGGTCTTTTTGACGAAGTAATCCACTTCGACTTTATGGCGGAGGGAGCGGTAAAGTCATTAAAATTTGTTTTGGGGAGAAGAGGGAAATATACCCACTCAATTAGTGTTTATCCATCCAATCGGAAAGAATACAACGGTATTCAGTGGTTGTTTGGAGCAAAGAGGAGGGGTCAGGTTGAGTACCTCAGAGCTGACACTTCAAACCTTGGGTGGCTGAACAATGTGAGAATCAGAGAGATAGACACACTTCACAATGTTGAGGAGAATGTAAATCTTGTAAAAGAGATGTTTTCGCTCGAAGAAGCACCGTTGTACCCACTCTTGTTTCCTTTGAATGAAGAAGATCACCGTTTTGCTGATGATTTTTGTGCATCCTCATTAAAAGCCGGGGTTAAAAAGGTCGGATTTCACCCCGGATGTGCAACTTTCAAAAACCACATCAACAGAAGATGGGAGCCTGAAAAATTTGCCGCTCTCGGTAAATTAATGAAAGAGCAAAATGGTTTTGAGTTGATTCTTTTTGGTGGACCGGAAGAGAAGGAGTTAAGAGAAAAGATTAAACAGCTCGCCGGAGAGGGTGTTTTTCACGAACCACAGACAAAAAATCTCAGCCAATCGGCGGCACTCATAAAAAAATGTGACTTGTTTATTACCAATGACTCAAGTTTAATGCATGTTTCATCGGCTATGGGGGTAAAAGTTCTTGCTCTTATAGGACCAACGAACATAAATTATATCCATCCGTGGAAGACAGAACACAAAATTGTCACCCTCAACCTTGAGTGTGCACCTTGCTTTTTTTATTCGCCGAAGCCATTGGAATGTAAAAGGGAAGACCTTAAATACAAATGTATTAAGGAGTTAACTGTGGAGATGGTTTATAAAGAGGCTATGAAGTTTATCCCTGACCGGGGTTAACGGATCCCAAAACTTCTTCCACAAGGGAAACAAATTCTTTTTTTGTGAAGGGTTTTGAAATGTAGTGAGTGCAACCTATTTTCATGAAAGTTTCCCTGTCGCCTGCCATCGCATAAGCTGTCACTGCTATAATTGGAGTGTCGGCATATCCATCGATTTGTCTGATTCGCTTTGTTGCTTCGATCCCATTCATTCCCAAACCAAGATTAATATCCATCGGAATCAGATCAAACTTCTGATTGTGACATATTTCAACAGAAGAGGGACCGTCAGAGGCAGTGGAGACGACGCCAATTTTCTTAAGAAAATGTGCCATCACATCTCTGTTTTCCTTGTTGTCTTCAACTAATAAAATATTTGGCATACAGTACAGGCTATAAATGAATCAAATAAAATGCAATTTATCTAAGTGTAACTTAAGGAAAAAAACACTCCTAAAAAAAGTTTGTTTGAGGGAGAGGTCAGGAGTACCTGAGTACAAGAGTACTCGAGTATGTAAGTTCTCAAATTCTCACTTTTTTATCATAGAATTCCCGAAGTTCTGAAGTACAGAAGTTCTGAAGTTCTATTTTATCAGAATCATTTTGCGGCTGATCTGAATCCCGTTCCCGGTGAGTCGGTAAAAATAGATGCCTGAGCTGAGGCTTGCTCCATTGAAAAAGACAAAATGGCTTCCGGGTTGAACAACTCCATCAAGCGGCACATCAATTTCTTTACCGAGGATGTCATATATCGCAAGTTTGTAGTGACCTGCCGAGGGGACATCAAATGTAATCGCTGTTGATGGATTAAACGGATTTGGATAGTTTTGATGGAGAATCGGGCTTTTTGGGGTCACAATTTCCTCATCAATTCCGGTTGGTGTTCCTGAACCTCCACCATTAGTGGTTTTCATCAAGAGGCCGTATGTGCCAACAATCCAGCCGTTATCTTTATCAAAAAAGAACGACTTTTTGAAGGTGTTGGTAACCCCGGTGTAAACTTTATTCCAGTCGTAACCACCATTTCCTGTTTTATACAAACTACCAAATGAGCCGACTGTGTAACCGTTGAGTGTATCGTAGAAATAGACAGAATTTAGCCATGTTACGGGAAGTGTATCTATTATGCTCCAACTCCCGCCCGAGTTTGATGATCTCAGCACGATACCGTATTTACCAACTATCCACCCTTTTCCTGCCGGAGTAAAGTAGATATCCCGCAGGTCGAACCTTGAATCGATTGATTGGTCAACCACACCACCTCCACCAGGTACTGTTACAAACCTTATAATTGCTCCCTGGTCACCAACGAGGGTTGCCGACCTCGAAGAGAGTGTGATAATTCCTCTGTAGGTTTTTAGCGGGGCACCACCTCTTCCCCAAACTGCACCGGAAGGGGAGTTTTGAGAGACAAGATAAGCACCATTCTGCCCTGCAGCCTTATTCGAAAATTTTGTTCCTTCAATTGCATAGATATCATCAGAAGTGATGTTGGCGAGGTCGTGTTTTTGCCATGATTGTCCCGCATCAAGTGTCTGCAGAATTGTTCCGTCATCTCCCACAATCCATCCACGGATAGTATCGAGGAAGAAAAGATCGTTTAGGTTGGTTGTATATTGCGTAAATTGCCTTACCCAGGTATCCCCGCCATCCTCGGTTCTCAGAATCAAGCCACTGTCGCCCACGGCAGTACCGATCATGGCGTCGAGGAACTCAATCGAATTTATTGTGTTTTCAGAACCTTCGGACTGAAATTCCCAATTTTCACCTCCATCGGTTGAGTGCATTATCAAACCATTGTTGCCAAAAAGCCAACCGACATTTCCTGTAAAGGTTGAAAAATTGAAATAAAATTTTGAACTGTCGTTCGTTTTTCTCCATGAATTTCCACTATCGGAGCTGCGGAAAATTAAACCGGGAGAACCTGCGGCGATTAAATTATTCCCCGGGAGTTGGGAGAATGATTTAATCCAACCAAATAAACCCGAGTTAAATTGCTGCCAAGAGGCACCACCGTCGGTGGTTTTTAGTGACAATCCATTTCTTCCAAAAGCGAGACCGTTAAGCTCTGATGAAAATGAGATAGACGAAATAGTCTGGTTAAGGTCTTCTCTTATTTTTGACCAATTGTTTCCGCCATCGAGAGTACGGAAGATTGTGCCCGACTCACCGGCAATAAAACCTTTTCCACTCTCAAAGAAGAAGATGGTTGCAATAGAGACAGTATCGAATGATTTTCTCGCCCACGAGGAACCATTATCCTGGGAAGTGAGGAAGAGTCCTTTATCGCCGGCAGCCCATACCTTACCAGATGGGAGAAATTGCACAGCCTTTATATCTCTTACGGAATCGACCATAATTTTAGTAAAACTGTTACCGCCGTCGGTGGTTTTCATTATCAAACCCTGCCCGCAACCCAGAACACCGTTCAATCTGTCTTTAAATGAAATCGAGAGTATGTCGTGATCAGTTCCGGTATTCACCAACTGCCAGTTGTTTCCACCGTCCGTGGTTCTTAAAAAAGCACCTGCATTTCCTGCTGCATAACAGACGAGTGAATCAAACGCCTGCCCGGCATTCAGTGATTTTCCAACAGGAAGTGGATTTTGCCAGATCCAGTTAGTTTGGCTAAAAGAAAGAGTGCTTAATGTGATTAGTAATAAGAGGAGTTTTTTCATTTTTCTCCCTTAAAACTTAATTCTGAAACCGGATTGAAGGGCAATGTATGCACGGGAGACATACTTTGTTTTAATTCTGTTGTAGCGGGCGTTTACATCGAGATCGAGTCCGGGAGCGATATATATTCTAAATCCTGCTTCGGGGGCAAATCCGGGGGTAACCTCTTTGGTAATTTCAACCGGTTTTCCGAGCAGGCCATAGTCAACTTCCAAAAAATATTCTGTGAAATAGAGACCACCTTCCACACCTATATAGGGTGTTATTTCATTTCCTTCGCCAAAGAGGTAGCGAACACCTGCAGTGAGAGGAATCGACTTAAAGTTAAAATCGTAGTCGGGGAGATTTTCTTTTAAGCCACAATAATAGTAGCCGGTGGTTAAAGAAAATTCAAATCCGGGTAAAAATGCAGGAAGATTAAAACTTATATTACCTCCAAAACCGGCGTCAACATGGTTTTCGAGTTGTCCCGAGGGTATGGCAGCAGAGCCTTGCACCCTTAAACCGGATTGAGCCATGCAATTTATCGAGAAATAAATAAAAAGAAAGCAGAATACTTTGTTCAAATTTTTCAAAACTGTTTATTTTTACTGATTATATTTATTAATATTTGAGAGCCCGTTGCCCGTAAAGCAAAGAAAAATTAAATTCTGTATCAAATTTAAGATAATCTCCACTAAATGCGAATAATTTTCACGCTTTTTGCTGT
>CAYSJM010000028.1:0-2638 GCA_964431385.1 uncultured Ignavibacteriaceae bacterium
CATTCATAGTTTAGCCCCGTTATAATTCTTCCCGTCTGCGGCAGTTGTAAAGTAATACTTTACAACTGAATTTTCTTGTAACTCATTGCTATTAAATATCTTACGGATATGATCACCGATATTTTGCTTAGAGGTGTCAAAAAGTTCTGCGAGCTGATTTTGATTAAGCCAAACGGAGCCGTCTTTAGCCAGAAGGGAGACAGAGCCTTTACCGTCGGGGGAGTTGTAGATAATTATTTCCTGTCCGTTATTCATTTTATTATCCATCAGAAAGGTTTTTTTATATTCAGTTCAACACAGAAGCGAGCGACAGTTTCAAGTTCCTTCTTCAACTCCAGGTCGAGAGAAGCCAGTTCATCAGCAATGGCGTTTATATCAATTTCTTCCTCTTCTTCGGCGGTATTAACATAGCGGGGGATATTGAGGTTAAAGTCATTTTCGCGGATTTGATCCATGGGGGCGACAAAGCTGAATTTCTCCACCGTTTTTCTCTCACGGAAAGTCTCGATAATTCTGTTCACATCCTCATCGCGGAGGTAATTTTGAGTTTTCACCTTTTCGAAGTGGCGGCTTGCATCGATGAAGAGGATATTTTCCGGATTTTCACGACACTTCTTAAAAACGAGGATACATGTTGGTATTCCCGTGCCGTAAAAGATATTTGCGGGGAGCCCGATAACTGCATCGAGGTAGTTTTTAGTTTCGATGAGGTAGCGGCGGATGTGTCCTTCGGCGGCACCTCTAAAAAGAGCCCCGTGCGGCAGAACCACAGCCATCGTACCGTTTTCGTCGAGATGATGAATCATGTGTTCCACAAAAGCGTAGTCAGCCTTAGATGATGGGGGAAGTTTGCCTGCCTGGCTGAATCTGTCATCCGACATAAAATGTGGATCGGCACTCCAGTTGGCAGAAAACGGTGGATTTGCCACAACGGCTTCAAATTTCAGATCATTATGCTGCGGGCGTTCGAGAGTATCTTCGAGTCGGATATCAAAATTTCTGTAGTGAACCCCGTGGAGCAGCATATTCATTCGTGCGAGGTTGTAGGTGGTTCTGTTTAGTTCCTGTCCAAAAAAGTTTGCTACCTCCACTTCCCTTGCCACACGGAGCAGGAGTGAACCCGAACCACAAGCGGGATCGTAAACCGATTTGAGTTGTGTTTTACCGCCTGTTACAATTTTTGCAAGGATTTTCGATACCTGTTGCGGAGTGTAAAATTCGCCCGCTTTTTTGCCGGCACCACTTGCGAACTGACCGATAAGATATTCGTAGGCATCACCGAGAACATCAGCGTCGATCTCGCGGAGTTTAAAATCGATTTGATCGAGAGAAGCCATGATTTTTGCGATAACCTTGTTGCGGTCGTCGGGAGATTTACCAAGTTTGGTGGAGTTAAGGTCCATATCTTCGAAGAGGCTGTTAAAATCGTCTTCGCTTTCCGTCCCCATAGTCGATTCTTCGATATGCTTCAGGATTCGCTGGAGGTCTTCGAGAATAAACGAGGAGGCATTATCGGTGAAGATTGCACTTCCTTTTTTAGCGAGGTCGCTAAAGAGTTCCGATGGTTTGAGGAAAAAGCCGAGCTCCTCGAGGGCATTATCCTTAATTGCCTCAAGGTATTCCTTCCCTTTTGTAGAGAATTCGTTGATATCTGAATATTTTATTCCATCGGGTTCGAGTATTTCGTCCGCAAAGAGGTGCATCCGTTCGGAGAGGTATTTGTAGAAGATGAATCCCAGGACATAATCTTTAAATTCATCGGCATCCATTTTACCGCGAAGTGTATTTGCGATATCCCACAGGCGGGACTCAAGTTGTTTTTTTTGATCTTCAGACATCTTTTTTAGGTATTAGGTATTAGGTATTAATTTTTTGTTTGGAATTGGTGCAGATTCTATAAAATATGTACCAAAATATAGTTTTTTGGGGTGAAAAGAGACCCCAAAAAAGGGTGCAGGGGTGGTGCCCCTGCATCAGATTATTTCAATTTTATTTGTACAACGCCGGAGGCGAGGAAGCTGTCGCCACAGTCACGCACATAAACTCTGTAATATCCTGTTTTGTAGAATGTTACCTGTTTGTAGAACCAAACCCAGTCAGGTTTTGTCGCAGTGGAAATGGTGGTTTCAAAAGATTCGCCTTCACCCTCCATCGATGGATAGTTGGGGTCGTAATTATCGAGGCGGTAAATATCAAAATATGCCTCTTCACATCCAACAGTGTAAGGTAAATTAACTAAAAAGTAGAAGTAACCACCCCCTTTTGGGATATTAAAAACGGTTGCCTCGTTGATCGGTGAACCTTTTTCCGATACTTTTTCACAGAATGTAAGTGTCTGTGCAAATGATGTGGTGGCAACTACGAAGATGAACAGCAAAAGATATTTTCTCATAAGAGACCTCATGATATTGATGATGATTAAAAAGTAAATTCCCTAAATCAATTTAATAAATTTTTTAAATAATGGTGGTGTTTCCCACCGCCACCCCTGCCCCCCTTGCACCGCCCCCCTACCCCCCTCCTTGTAAAGGTGGGGGGGGGAGGAGATATGTTGGAGGTTGTCGGTTGGACAATCGGGACGATTGTCGCTCCTTTTCCGATGTTTGAGGTTGCCACTCTGCGGAAATCTGTGTTAATC